>JBGPFC010000011.1:0-103210 GCA_041483195.1 Candidatus Eiseniibacteriota bacterium | reverse complement strand
CGGACGCGCGTGCGCTGGGCGGGGGCGAGCCTCGCGCTGGTCGCGCTCTGGGCGGTGGCCTACCTCGCGATCCGCCGGCACGCGGGGCTCGAGCTGCCGCACGGGCTCGAGCGGGACCCGGCGCTGCTGGCGACGCCGATTCCCGCGCGGCTGGCGTGGGCCGCGTGGAACAGCGTGCGCGCGATCTTCAGCCTGGCGCTGGCCCCGGGACGGTGGGATATCGCGGTGGGCGCGGCGGTCGCGGGACTGATCGCGATCGCGCTCGCCGGGGTGGGGCTCGGCGCGCGCGGCCGCCAGCGGCTGCGGGCCGGCGCGCCGTGGACGCTGTGGGGGCTGGCGTGGTTCGGCGCGGCCGGCTGCACGCTCGCCACCATCTACCCGCTGTGGGCGCCGGCGCGCACGCTGTACGGCAGCATCGGTCTCGGGATCGCGCTCGCGGGGCTGCTGAGCGCCGCGCACCCGGCGCTGCTCGCGTCGCTGCTGGTGGTCAAGCTCGCGGCATTCGGCCTTAGTCCCTCACCGCCCCGCGACGTGAGGATCCTCGCGCCCGAGCATGGTGCGTTCACCGATTTCGAGCGGATCGGGCGCCTCCAGCGCCTGATGCGCGATACGCGCGACGCGCTGGCGAAGCGCTATCCCACGCTGCCGCGCGGTGGCCGGGTGGGGCTCTCTCATCTGCCGCGCGTCGCGGAATACGCGTTCGAGGGATCGCGATCGCTCCAGGTGTGGTATCGCGACAGCACGCTTCGTTGGGTCCGTCCCTCCGAGTTCATGGCGCACCCGGAGCTGCCGCTCGTCACGATCGCCGAGTTCGAGCTCGCATCCGGGCCGCGGCAAGTCGCGCTGCTCGAGGCCGAGGCTCAGCGCAGCTTCATCGCGGCGTTCGATGACATCCGGGCCAGCCGCTATCCCGCCGCGCTCGCGAAGCTCGCTCGTGCGGACTCGCTCGCCCGCGATCCGGCGGCGCTGGTGTTCGCGGGCCAGGTGGCGGGCGTGCGCGCGATTGCGCTGGCCGGCATGAACCGGTTCGAAGCCGCCGAGTTGGAGGGGCGTCGGGCCTGCATGCTCTGGCGCGGGAACACGTACGGGCACCACGCCCTCGCATACGTCGCGTTTCGCGAGGGGAAGCTCGCTGCGGCCGAGGCCGAGGTCGACAGCGCGCTCGGGGCCGATCCAACGTACGCGGCGGCGCTCGCGTTGCGCGATGCGATCATGCGAGCGGCCGCGGCGGCGCTCGCGGACAGCACCCGGGCTACGCCGCCGCCCGGCCGGCCCTGATCGCGTGGCCTCGTCGCGCGTCCTGCGGATCGCGGATCGAGCGCGGTTGCGCGGGGACCGCGCCAGGGCCTATTCTCGGGGCGATCGAGAGGCGGCCCCGAATCCACGGGTCCCCCGTGCAGGAGTTCAGCATGAGCGGCGTCAACAAAGTCATTCTGGTCGGCAATCTGGGCGCGAACCCCGAGATGAGGTTCACCCAGGGCGGGCAGGCGGTCGCCAACCTGCGCATCGCCACCACCGAACGCTGGACCGACAAGAGCGGACAGAAGCAGGAAGCCACCGAATGGCATCGCGTCGTGGTGTGGGGCAAGACCGCCGAGATCTGCGGCCAGTACCTCACCAAGGGCCGGCAGGTGTACATCGAGGGCCGGATCCGCACGCGGCAGTGGCAGGATCAACAGGGCCAGAAGCGCTACAGCACCGAGATCGTCGCGACCAGCGTCCAGATGCTGGGCGGTCGCGGTGAGCGGGCGCCCGAGGACGTGGGTGCAGCTGTCACGGCCGACGAGCCGTCGAATGGCGATTTTGGAGCGGGGCCCGACGACGACATCCCGTTTTGAGCCGCGGCGCAACCGGGGGCGCGCATCAGGCGTCCGGGCCGGTTGCCGTTCGGTGACGAGTGAATGGCGCCTCCGGTGATTTCCGCGCGCGATGCATGCGCCCGTGAGATCCCCCCGTCGGAGGCGCCTTGTTTCCGGCGGCGAAGCAATCGCCGCCGCGATGCGAACCATGGGGGCGATCGGTTTCGACGGAGGTTGTGAACCAGGAAGTGCAGGCCGGGGACCCGTGCCCTCGTCAAAAAAGCGGGAACATTCAACTGCCAATGAGCAGTTGGCTCTCGCCGCTTAATTAGCGGCGACGGTCGCCCGGACCCCGCCTGTGGGGGCCGGAGCGAGCGTCAGATAATCGCAGGCTGGTCCGACGCTCCGCCCGAGGGCTGAGGACGAGATGCTGAAGGGCTGGCACGCGGACGATCCCGCCGGTCGGAGCGGTTGCGTGCGAGATTCAAACGGCCGGACACGCCTGTAGGACTACCTGGGGACTGACTTTCGGACGCGGGTTCGATTCCCGCCGCCTCCACCATGCTCCGGCCTCCCGGCCGGGGCCGCGATTTGCGTGAAGATTTCCGCTTGCAGGCGGCCCGCGCGGTGACTACCCTCGCGCGTTCCGTGAACGGTGCCATCAGCCTCCAAAGCCGCATCGACGAGGTCCGCGAACGCATCGATCGGGCCGCGCGACGCGCGGGGCGAACCGGCGCCGACGTCACCCTGGTCGCGGTCGTGAAGACCGTGCCCGTGGCGCTCGTCCGCGAGGCGGTGGGGCTCGGGGTACGGGATCTCGGCGAGAGCCGGGTGCAGGAGGCCGAGGGGCATGTCCTCGCGGTCGGACGCGCGAGCGCGCGCTGGCACATGATCGGCCACCTGCAGCGCAACAAGGCCGGCCGCGCGGCTCAACTGTTCGACCGCGTGCACAGCGTGGATCGCGCCGAGCTCGCGGCCGATCTCTCGCGACATGCGCTCGCGGCGGGTCGCACGCTGGCGGTGATGATCGAAGTGAACGTGAGCGGTGAGGCGACCAAGTTCGGCGTGCGTCCGGACGATCTCGAGCCGCTGCTCGCGGAGGTGAGCCCGCTGCCCGGCATCCGGGTGGACGGCCTCATGACGGTGGGCGCGCCGGTCGAGCATGCCGGCGATGCGAGGGAGGGCTTCGCCGGCTTGCGCGCGCTGCGCGATCGGGCGGAGCGGTCGCTCGCGATCGCATTGCCCCGGCTGTCGATGGGGATGAGCGCGGATTTCGAGGTGGCGGTGGAGGAGGGCAGTACGCTGGTGCGGATTGGCTCCGCACTGTTCGGCCCGCGGGGTTGAGGGAGGAGGGACCGGATGTTCGTGATCGGGAATTTCGTGGGCGCCATCGCCGCGGTGCTCGACGTGGTGCTCCAGGCGTTGCTGATCGTCATCCTCATCAACGCGCTGCTGTCGTGGGTGCGGCCCGATCCCGGCAATCCGATCGTCGTCTTCCTCGAACGGGTCTCGAATTTCGTGTGCGATCCGGTGCGCCGGCTGTTTCCGACCGCGGTCTCCGGTATGGATTTCGCGCCATTCATCGCCATGCTCGCGCTCTGGTTCATCCGCATGTTCCTGGTGGGCACGTTGCGCGACCTCGCGATCCGCATGGGCTGATGGCGCGGCTCCGGGTCCGCGTGCAACCGGGTGCGAGGCACCCGGGAGTGAAGGGCTGGCTCGCGGACGGCGCGCTCAAGCTGGCGGTGGTCGCGCCCCCCGAGGGCGGCCGCGCGAACACGGCGGTCGCGGATCTGCTGGCCGCGCTGCTCGGCCTCAAGGGGCGCGAGGTGCGCGTGGTGCGGGGCGCGAGCTCGCGCTCGAAGCTGGTGGAAGTGGACGGTCTCGAAGAGCAGGAGATCAGGCGCCGCCTGTCCGCGGCGCTGGAGGCATCGAAGGCGGATCATGGCGAGTGAGCTGACGAATCAGATCGGCGAAGCGGTGCAGGCCGTGCGCGCCCGGAGCGCGGGTGCTCCCGAGGTGGGGATCATCCTCGGCACCGGGCTCGGCGATTTCGCGGACGCCCTCAAGACCCGCGCGGTCATGCCCTTTCGCGACATCCCGCACTTCCCGGTCTCCACCGTCGAGGGTCACGCGGGCGAGCTGCACCTGGGCGAGCTCGGGGGGCGCGCGGTGGCGGTGATGAAGGGGCGGGTCCACTACTACGAGGGCTACAGCATGCGCCAGGTCACGTTCCCGGTGCGCGTGCTGCGGGCTCTCGGGTGCCGCACGCTGATCATCACCAACGCGGTCGGCGGAATGAACCCCGACATGCCGCCCGGTTCGATCGTGATCACCACCGATCACATCAACCTGATGGGCGACAATCCGCTGATCGGCCCGAACGACGAGGCGCTCGGCCCGCGCTTCCCGGACATGAGCGAGCCATACTCGCGCGCGCTGGTCGCGCTCGCCGAGAAGATCGCGCTCGAGCAACAGGTCCCGCTGCGGCGCGCGGTGTTCGTCGCGGTGGCTGGGCCCAATCTCGAGACCGCGGCCGAGTATCGCTTCCTGCGCTGGATCGGCGCGGACGTGGTCGGGATGTCGCTGGTGCCCGAGACCATCGTCGCCGTGCACGGCGGCCAGCGCGTGCTCGCGTTGAACGTGGTCACCGACGCCTGCCTGCCCGACCGCCTAGAGCCCACCGACATTCCCAGCATTCTCGCCACCGCGGGGCGGGCGGCGCCCGCGCTCATCCGGCTCGTCACCGACGTGGTGCGCCGGCTCGACGAAAGGACGTGAATTCGCACCCGGCCATCCGCACCGCCCGAGGTGGCCACGCGGCAGACGGACAGGATGATGGCGGCGAAGCAGCGAAGGACGATCGTCACCGTTTCACTGGCGGGAGGTCACCGCGGCCCGAATCGGGCCGCAGCTTCGGCCAGCTCACGATAGGAGGGAGCGCCATGGCGACCCCGCGCAAGAGCAGAGTCGGGAAGCGCAGTACCGCGAAGCCGGCGGCCAGGCACCGGCCCGCCCGCACCGCGGCGAAGGCATCCGCGAAGCGCGCGAAGAGCGCGGCTCCCAGGCGCGGCGCGAAGAAACCCGCGATGCGCAAATCGAAGAAGGTCGCGAAAGCCGTCGCGAAAAAGGCCAGCCCGGTCGCGAAGAAGCCAGCTCGCACGAAGCCGCACGCCGCGGCTGCGCCGAAGGGGCCTGTGGCGCGCAAGGGCGCGCCTCCTCCTGCAGCGGCGCGCAAGGGCGCGGCCGCAGCTTCCGCCGCGCGTCCCGGCGGGAAGGCGGCGCGTCCCGCCCCACCGCCCGCCGTCGTTCGCCCGCTGGGTGTGCTGCCGCCCGAATCGCGCGCAAAGGGCAGCGATCGGCACGCCCCACCTCCGGTCGCGAAGCCGCGCCCGGCCGCGCCTCGCGCGCCCGCCACCGCACCGCCACCCTCGGGAGTCCAACGCGTGACGGAACAGGACATGAAGGAATTCGAAAACCATCTACTCGCCGAACGGCAGAAGATTCTCAAGGAAATGGGGCACCTCGAGAACACCGTGCTCAAGGTGAACCAGCGTGACAGCTCCGGCGATCTCTCGGGCTACTCGTTCCACATGGCCGACGCGGGGACCGACGCGATGGAGCGCGAGAAGGCGTTCCTGTTCGCCTCCGCCGAGGGCCGCACGCTGCTCGAGATCAACGAAGCGCTGCGGCGTCTCTATCGGGGCGAGTACGGCGTGTGCGAATCGTGCGGCCTTCCGATCGCGAGGGCGCGGCTCGAGGCCATGCCGCACGCGCGGCTCTGCGTCTCGTGCAAGCAGAGAGAGGAGCAGGCCAGCCGTGGCCAGGGTCAGGGCCAGGGCCCGGGGCAGGGGTGAGGCGATCGCTCGCGCTGCTGATCGCGGTGGCGGGCGCGGTGTTCGCGCTCGATCAGTGGACCAAGCACTGGGCGACGCGGACGCTCGAGGGCCGCGGGTCGCTGTCCGTGATCGGCGACGTCGTCCTGTTCACGTACACGCGCAACTCGGGTGTCGCGTTCGGTCTCGGCGCCGGCAGCCATTTTCCGTTCTACATCTTCTCGGTGATTGCGGTGCTCGCGATCCTCGCGATGTTCGCGCGGCGGCGCGTGCATGGCCTCGCGCATCAACTCGCGCTCGCGCTCATCTTCGGCGGCGCGCTCGGCAACCTGCTGGATCGCGTGACGACCGGGCTGGTCGTGGATTTCATCGAGATCGGGGTCGGACGCTGGCGCTTTCCGGTGTTCAACGTCGCCGACTCGGCGGTGACCGTCGGCGTCGTGTTGTTCGCGCTGCGACTCGGGCAACGGGCGGATCAGGCGAGCGTCCCCGCGCCCCCGGCGCCGGCCGCGGAGCCGCTCGCGGCACAAGATGGAGCGAGGGAGGGGTCCGATGCTGGAGCTCACGGTGCCGGCGCCACACGCGGGGGAGCGGCTGGACCGCTTCCTGGCGGCGGCGCAGGCGGATCTCTCGCGTAGCCGCCTGCAGGCGCTCATCCGTGAAGGGCGCGCGCGGGTCAACGGGCGCGCCGCGCGCGCCGCTCAGCGCGTGCGCGAAGGCGACCGGATCGCGATCGACCTGCCTCCGCCCCGCGTCGCGACCCTCGAGGCCGAACCCATTCCACTCGAGATCGTCCACCAGGACGACTCGCTGATCGTGGTGAACAAGCCGCCGGGGCTGATCGTCCATCCGGGTGCGGGCGTCTCCCGGGGCACGCTGGTGCACGCGCTGCTCCACCACGACCCGGCGATCGCAGAGGTGGGGGGCGAGGGCCGGCCCGGCATCGTGCATCGGCTCGACAAGGACACCTCGGGACTGATGGTGGTCGCCCGCACCCCGCGCGCCTATCGCGCGCTGGTCGAGGCGATCCGCAGCCGCGCCGTGAAGCGCCGCTACTTCGCGCTCGCGTGGGGCGATCCGCGGGAAGCGGCCGGCGTGATCGAGGGCGCGATCGGACGCGATCCCCGCCACCGCAAGCGCATGGCGGTGGTGCGCCGCGGCGGGCGGCCCGCGCTCACGCGCTGGCGCGTTCGCGAGCGCTTCGGGCTGTGCGCCGCGCTCGACGTGACGCTCGAGACCGGGCGCACGCACCAGATCCGCGTGCACCTCGCGCACATCGGGCAGCCCGTGGTGGGCGATCCGGTTTATGGCGGCCGCGCCAAAAAGCTGTTGAGCCTGCGCGAGCCGGAGCGTAGCCTCGCACACGCCCTGCTGGACATGCTGCCGCGGCAGGCGCTGCACGCGTCGGAGTTGGAGTTCACGCACCCCGTGACCGGGCAGGGGCTCCGCTTCACGGCACCCTTACCCGAAGACCTGGATGCTGCGCTCGCTCGCCTGCGGGCGCATCGCGACTCACGCGGGGGACGAACCGCATCATGACCGAATCGCAGTCGGCTCCGGAGATCATCACCGTGCGCATGCCGAGCCGGCTCGACCTGCTCGGTGTGCTGGATCACGTGGCCCAATCGCTCTGCCAGCGGATGGAGTTCGACGAAGACGTCTGCTCGCAGGTCACGATGGCGGTGATCGAGGCCGGCACCAATGCCATTCAGCACGGTCACAAGCGGGATGCTTCCCTCCCGGTGGACGCGATCTTCGCGGTCCATCCCGACCGGCTCGAGGTCACCGTCCACGACACCGGCCCCGGGTTCGACCTCGATGGGGTCAACGGCAACGTCACATCGCCCGAGCATCTCTTCGACCTGCGCGGCCGCGGCATATTCATCATGCGCGCGTGCATGGACTCCGTGGAATTCGAGTTCAACGCGGCGGGCACGACCTGCCACCTGGTCAAGCGCCGGCCCAGCGCGAGCCCGGGCGGATAGCCTCAAGGCCGTGCCCCGCATTCTCGCGGTGGACTGGGGCGAGCGCCGGATCGGGCTCGCGGTGAGCGACCCGCAGGGGATCATCGCGACCGGGCTCGAGACGCTGGAAGTCCGGGGGGCCGAGGACGCCGTCACATGCGTCACGCGCGTCGCGGTCGAACAGGGTGCCGAGCGCATCGTCGTCGGACTGCCGCTCCTCATGTCGGGCGCGCACGGTGAATCCGCGGTGGCGGCCCAGCGGTTCGCCGCCGCGCTCGCCGAGCGCTCCGGCCTGCGCGTGGACACCTACGACGAACGCCTGACCTCGGCGCTCAGCGCCCGCCGCCTGCGCGAGGTGGGGGTGAAGACCGGCCACCATCGGGCGCGCGTGGATCAGGGCGCCGCCGTGGCGCTGCTCGAATCCTTCCTGTCACGCCTTCACGCGGCGCCCCCCGGGACCGGATCCTGAGCGCGCCGGGCGGAGTGCGTGGGGAGCCGCGGGGGCGCCCGTTTCGCCCGCGCCGCTGGGCGCTGCTGCTGCTGGTGGTGGGCGGGCTGGCGATCGCGGCCGACCTGTTTCTTCCCGCCGGGCCGTTCCCGGCCCACGATCGCCGCGTGGTGCTCATTCAGCGCGGGCAGACCCTGCGCGAGATCGCGGACGAGCTGAAGCGCGTCGGCCTGTTGCACGGCAGCCTCGGGTTCCAGGTGCTGGCGCGGCTCATGCGGCTCGACCGCCACATCCAGGCCGGCCAGTACGCGTTTCCGCGCGGCATCACGGTGCCGGCGCTGTTGCGCGCGCTCGCGCTCGGGATGGGGGGGCTCAATCTGGTCACCATCCCGGAAGGGCTCACCCTCAGCGAGGTGAGCCTGCTGCTCTCGAACCATCTCGGCGTGCCGGTCGCCGCCTTCGATTCGCTCGCGCAGGATCGGTCGTTCCTCGATTCGCTCAAGGTGGACGCGCCATCGCTCGAGGGCTACCTCGCGCCCGACTCCTACGAGTTCCTGCCCGGCACCTCGCCCGAGGTCGCGTTCCGCGCGATGCGCGAGCGCCAGCGCGACGTGCTGAGCCGCGGGCTCGCGGGGCGCGATTCGCTCCCGCTCGGTCTCAGCATCCACCAGATTCTCACCCTGGCGTCGATCGTCGAATCCGAGGCGCAGGTGAACTCGGAGCGTCCGCGCATCGCGCGCGTCTACCTGAATCGCCTGGAGAAAGGCATGCGCCTGCAGGCCGATCCGACTGTGGCGTACGGGCTGGGCATGGGGCCGCGCTCGCGTCTCTACCTGCGGCAATTGCGCTCGAACACGCCGTTCAACACCTACCTGTACGTCGGGCTTCCGCCCGGCCCGATCTGCAATCCGGGCCGCGCGAGCATCGCGGCGGTGCTCGACCCGACCCCCGACATTCGCGATCTCTACTTCGTCGCGCGCGGCGAAGGCCGTCACTTCTTCGCGCGGACCTACGCAGAGCATCTCGCCAACATCCGCGCCGCCCGCGCGCTGCACGCGGGGACCGAGAGCGGGGCCGCCTCCGACTCGCTCCCGCTGCCGCCGTCGTAGCGCCGCGACCCGCGTGCGCTGTGGTACCTTGATCACGCATGACCTCCCCCTCCCTGATCCAGATCGGCGTCGCGCGCGCCCCCGCCGATGCGCTCGGCTGGGGGCGGCGCCTCGATTCGCTGCGCGCCGAGCTGCGCGCGCTGCGCTCTGCCGTGATCGCGTACTCAGGCGGGGTGGACTCGAGCCTGCTGCTGCGCGTCGCCCACGAGGTGATCGGGGATCGCGCGCTGGGCGTGATCGGGCGCTCGGATTCGTACGCGGCGCGCGAGCTGGAGCTGGCGCTCGCGCAGGCGCAGGGCTTCGGCGCGCGCGTCGAGATCGTGACGACCGGTGAGCTCGCGGATCCCGCGTTCCGATCGAACCCGGCGAATCGCTGCTACCACTGCAAGAGCGAGCTCTATCGCCGCCTCGGCGAGGTCGCGGCGCGCATCGGGGCCGAGGCGATCCTCGATGGAACGATCGCCGACGACCTCACGGATTATCGGCCGGGACGCCGCGCCGCCTCGGAGCGCGCGGTGCGCTCGCCGCTCGCGGAGCTGGGGTTCACCAAGCTCGACGTGCGTGAGGCGGCCCGCCATTACGGCCTCGAGAGCCACGACAAGCCGGCTTCGCCGTGCCTCGCCTCGCGCATTCCGTACGGCACCGAGATCACGAGGGAGAACCTGAGCATGGTCGAGCGGGGGGAACAGCTGCTGCGTTCGCTCGGTTTTCGCGAGGTTCGGTTGCGGCATCACGGGGACGTGGCGCGGGTCGAAGTTCCGCTCGCCGAGCTGGAGCGCCTGATCGCGCCCGGGGTTCGCGAGCGGGTGGTCGATGGTCTGCGCGGGATCGGCTATCGGTACGTCACCCTGGATCTGGAAGGCTTCCGCTCCGGCAGCCTGAACGCGGGTCTCGAGCCCGGAGATGGCGGGTCCGGGGACTGACCTTCCGCCCGCGGGTCGGTGTCCGCCCCCGCATGGAGGCCGAACGGGGACGAGGCAGAAAAGAAACCGGGAACCGCACGCCGCGGGGCGAGGGTATCAACCTCAACGCCCCACGCAGGCGGCGGCACGAAGGTGCGATCTTCGCTGGGATCGTAGGTGCCATGGAGCTTCACGCTTCCAGACACGCCGATGGTCTCGGACTGGTCGCACAGCCCGAAGCCATCGGTATTTGTGTTCGCCGCGACGCGGGAGGAGGAACGATGAGCAACGGCAGGATCACCGCGAAGCCACGCGGGCAGCGCAAGGCGGCCGAACCCGACCTGGGATTCAGCTGGGGGGTGCACAACAGCGTGTTGTTGGGCTTGGCCGTCGCCGTCCTGGTGTCCGGGTACGTGGCTCTTTCCAGGGGTTCCATTACCCTGGCGCCGGTGCTGCTGGTCCTGGGCTACTGCGTCATCGTTCCGGCCTCACTCCTGTATCGCGGGCAGAACCAGGGTTCGGGCGAATAGCTCAGCTGGTAGAGCACTTGCCTTACACGCAAGGGGTCACAGGTTCGAGCCCTGTTTCGCCCACCAGCGCTGGGACTTAAGGCCTGAAACCGGGCCTTCAGGGGATGGCCCTTCCCGCTTAGGGGGCGTGGGAAGGGCAATGCACCGTAAACGGGGTGGCAAGACGAGGATCGAGAACAAAAAGCTTCTTGACAGGGGCCGGACCTGACCGCTAGAATTTTTCGCGTCTTGGAAGGTCTTGCCAAAGCGACAATTAACCTCGTCTGACACCCAATTGAATTTCGAAATGAAGACGTTGAAAGGAGGTGGCTCGCAGCCCGACCTGATTGCTCGCAACTGAGCCTTGCCTTCGATTCAGCAACAGGGTGATCCATCTACGGAGGTGCAACAATGACTGGTTTGGTTCGCAAGGCCATGCTTCTTGCCGCCTGCGGTTTGTTCGTCGCGGGCGTAGCGGCGGCGAACGTTCCCGATCCCACGCAGTCCGACTGTCCGACTGGATGTATCTACGTCGTGGGAAGCAACGGGACCGTCGCCGATCCGATTGGCACGTTCTGCGTCGTGGTGCGCAACTCCAACGGCGTGCCCATCAACGGCGCCCTCGTGCAGATCGATTTCTCGGCGTGTGATGTCGTTCTCTGCCCCGATCAGCTCGATCCTGATGCGACTGTGGATTGCAACTTTCAGAGCGTCTTCAAGACGACCCCTGCCAACGGCACGGTGTGCTTCAGCATCATGGGAAAGAGCAAGGGCGGTCTGGGTTGCGGCGGCGCCGCTCCCAATTGCGTCAAGATTCTCGCAGAGGGCGTGGTGCTCTGTACCGTGAACGCGCCGACGTTCGACCTCAATAACGACGGCGGCGGTGTCGGTGTCGGCGGTACTGACCTGTCGGCCTGGCTCGACGCGTTTTTCTGTGGCACCAGCCCGCTCCGCGCGGATTACACCTGCGACGGCAGCGTGGGCGGGGACGACCTGTCGGCCTGGCTCACCGAGTACTTCACCGGCAATTCGGCAGTGAACTGCGATCCGAAGTGTCCTTGATCTAGTACGGGCCGCACCGCGAAGCATCGCGAACTGGTATCTCTGGAGGGAAGGTGGTGATGGCCGGAACCAGAATGCATCCACGTCCTGAGTCAAAACCTGCGTCCCCCTTTCTAGCGATTTGTCCCCTGGAGGCAACAATGAAGAAGACGCTCCTGATTACCGGCGCACTCCTCGCTCTGACGGTCGGCATGGCCTCGGCGGCGGGACTCAACCTCAGTTGGACCGACTGCGGCCTTAATGGCGCGTCGGTGCGCACTTTCGCCTGTACCAGCAACAGTGGCACGAACATCGCAGTCTCGAGCTACATCGTGCCGGCCGGCGTCGACTCGGCCAACTCCAACGAGATCGTGATCGACATCCAGACCTCAGGCGCCACATTGCCCTCGTGGTGGATGATGGGGACGGGTTTCTGCCGTCCGACCTCGCTGTCAATGAACTTCTCGGGATTCACCGGCCCCTGCATGGACTACTGGGCGGGTCGTGGCGCGGGCGGCTCCAACTACACGGCTCCGTTCGGTCCACCCAATCGGGCGCGGGTGAAGGCAGTGTGGGCGCTGTCCCGCCTCGATGCGGGCCCTATTCCCACGGACCAAGAGGTGTATTCGAACAACCTGTTCATCAACAACGCGAAGTCGTTCGGAGCCGGTGCGTGCGGTGGTTGCACCGACGGCGCGTGCATCGTGCTCAACTCGATCAACGTCACGCAGAATCCGCTTACTATCGGCGCCAAGTTCATTGGCAACCCGGCGGACAGAAACTGGGTGACGTGGCAGGCTGGCGTCCCGAACTGCGGTAACAACGTGACCCCGGCGCGCAATACGACGTGGGGCACGTTGAAGGCGCTGTACCGCTAGTTTCGTATCGCGCAATCTTCGCAAAGGGCGGCCGGCTACTGTCGGCCGCCCTTGCGATTGGTGGGTTGAGTCGCCGCGATCGTTTGCGGCGTGGTTCGGCCGTCGACCGACTCCGCTCGTCTCCGGCCACGTCGGAGCCCGGATTCCGGCCACGCCCATGGTGAGGGTCACCGTGTCCAGTCAGAAGTCCACCGGCTCGTGCGCGGGCTGCCTCACGCTCACCGGCGTTCCTGCCGGTGGCCGTGACGTGGTGACCTGGTGGGGCGGCATGGATCGGGCGCCCCGCAGCCCGGGGCCCGCGCGGAACAGGACCCGGAGACAGGTGAAGCGCCTGTGCCGCCGGCGTTGATCCGATCGCTCGTGGCATTCGGGCGCGCCGTCATTCGACGGGCGCCTCGGCGGATTGGAGCGGCGCGGCGAACCGTCTTCTCACTCGCCTGCACGGCTTCTCTGCTTGCGCGCGGCGCGCCCGCGCGCGCAGGCGGCGCGATCTATCTGACCTGGAACGATTGCGCGCAGAACGGCGTGGGTGTCCCCAGCATGGACTTCCCCTGCGACGCGAACATCGGGCAGGAAGACCTCTTCCTCGCGTTCACCATGCCGCAGGCCACCGGCGCCGACGTGCTCGGCATCATCGCCGTGGTGGACATCCAGCACTCCGACGCCGCGCTTCCCGAATGGTGGAAGCTCGCGGCCTCGGGAGCGTGCCGTTCCGGGAATCTGCTCGCGAGCGGCGACTTCTCGGGAAACACGACGTGCACCGATCCGTGGCAGGGCGAGGCGGTCGCCGAGATCCAGGGGTACGACCTGGGCTCGCCGCGCGGAGGCGCGAATCAGGCCCGCATCAAGGTGGCGTGCGGCGTCGCCCCCGGGCTCGAGCGCGCCCTCGATACGTTCGCCATGTACTACGGCACGCGCCTGACGCTGCTGAACGGAGGGACCACGGGCTTCGCCGCGTGCGCCGGCTGCCTGGGGTCGGCGTGCCTGGTGTTAAACTCCATCGAGGTGAAGCGCACCCCGGGGGCTCCCGGAGGCGATCTCTTCATCTCGAGCCCGGGCCCCGCGAACGCGAATTGGGCGCTGTGGCGGGGAGGCCAGGGCGCGAATTGCGCCCTGGTTCCGACACGCAACATGACGTGGGGCCGTTTGAAGAGTCTCTATCGGTGAGGGGTCGATGCCGAGCCAATCCACGAGCACCGCTCACGACGCAATGCTCCCGCCGCTGCGGCGCGTGATCCGCGCCCGCGCCGCCGCCGCGCTGCTGGGCCTCTCCGCATGTTTCGCGTGCACGTTCGCAGATCCGCCCGGCCCCGGGGCAGCGACTGGATCGCGCCCAATTCTGGCGGCCGCCGGGACCACACCCTCGCCGCCATCGAATCTCCCGCCTGCGAATTCGCGTCCCTCGGTGTCCCAGTCCGAAGTGAACTCCACGTTCTCACCCATGCGCCCCGAGAGCGTGCTCGCACGGACCCGGGGGGACACCGCCCTGCACGGAGGGCTGCCGCGCGGACCGTCGTGGCCGAAGCCGAGCGGTTCGCCCGATGCGCGGATCTACCTCGCCTGGCGAGCGCCGTTCGGTCAGCCCCGTGCTTCCGAGGTGTTGAGCGCGGCGTGCGGCGACACCTCGAGCAAGGATACGCTTTACATGAGCTTCGATCCGGGGCGCGGCACAGATCATCTCCTCGCGCTCACGGCCACGGTGTACTTCTGGGCGGCGGGTTCGGATACCCTCGGCGCGCACTGGCAATTCGGCGATCATGAGAACCCTCACGGCCTCGAGCTGCAGTACCTGCCCCAGGTCTCGGGGTTCGACTCCCCGTGGCCCGAAGCGAAGATCGCCCGCGCCGAGTACAGCTTCACGCGCGCGAGCGGCAAGCTGCAGATGATCCTCGCGATGGTCAAGGCCGATGCGGTGGCCGTGAAGGGCGGCACGCAGTACGTGTACGCGCGCCTGCTCGTGCCGCGCCCGGCCGCGAACACCCCGGGCTGCGATCGGCCGATGTGCATCGAGTGGGCGGTCGCGGGGATCGCATACGATTTCGGTGATGCGCCCCAGGTCAATCGCGGCAGCCGGTTCGTCGCATGGAATTCCCCGGGCGGCAAGGTGTGCGACCCGATGCGACGCTTCGCCGCGCGCGTGCCGTGGACGCCGCCACGCCGGCGGCGGTGAACAAGCGCAACCCGCTGACGCCCCCTGGCCGCGCGCGAGGCGCGCTCCGCTAATCGTGGAGCAGCGAGGGATCCACCATGAGCACGCGTCCGAGCAGCTCGGGATGGGTCACGATCGTGAAGCGCTTCTTGAGGCGTGCCAGCATCGTCTTGAGCATCTCCTCGGAACGAATGTTCTGGAGTGCATCGTCCACCATCGACTCCGCCTCCTCGAATGACAGCTGTCGTCCGGGGTCGTGCGCGCGCACCTGGAGCACGAGGTAGTCGCCGTGCGGGTCGGGGCCCTCGACCTCCACCTGGCCGGGGCGCATCTCCTCGAACAGCACCTTGTAGTATGGCGTACCGTGATCGGCGGAGGAGCGCTGCTGGATCGAGCCTGAGTTCATGCCCATCAGCGAATCGGCGCGCAGGATGTCTTCGGCCTTCTCGCCCGCGCGCAGGCGCGCCGCGAGCGAGTCGGCGCCCGCGCGCGAGTTGCTCACCAACGCCGCGTAGCCCACCTGGTCGAAGGTGACGTAGCCGGGCAGGTGATCCTGGTAGTACTTCTTCCGCTCCTCCGGGCGTATCCAGATGCGGCTCAGGACGGAATCCTGGTACATGTGCTCCACCAGCAATTCCTCGCGGCGGCTCTCGATCTGCTGCACCGCCTTCGGGTCCTTGTCGAGCCCGCGCTTGAGCGCGAGCTCCACGAACCACGGCTGGAGCACCATCGCGATGACCTGCCCGCGGAACAAGTCGAATTCGTTCACGTTGGGCCGCACCAGCGGCTGGAGCGCGGTGTACTCGTCCATGAACTGCCTCAGCGAGAACTGGCCGAACTTGTGGCGCGCGAGCACGCGCGACGTGTCGGCGGGCGCGAAATCCGGAACGATGGTCGATATGTTGAGGCTCGCGCCATGGCCGGGGTCGCTGGTCCCCATCGTCGGCGTGAACTGCGCGCAGGCCCACGCGATGTTCGCGCTGTCGCACTCCAGCCCGATCTCGCGGCCCAGCTGCTCCTGGAGCCGGCTGGAGCGCTCTGAGATCTTGTAGTTGCGGATCTGGTCACGCAATAAGCTGCGCATCCCCTCGAACGCCGGCGGCTCCACCGTCTGGCGCTCGATGGATTGAAACAGGTGGTAGCCGTCCGGGTCGGAGACCACGGCCGAGGTCTGACCCGGCTCGAGCGCGTACACCTGCTCCGCGCGGGCCGGGTCGAGGGACATGCGCGTGCTCCAGCCCATGTCGCCGTCGCGCTCCTTGTCGGATGCGATCGAGTATTTCCGCACCGCGTCCTTCCAGGTGGTGCGCCTGGCGATCAACTCCGCGCGAACCCGGTCCGCGGTTGCGCGGTCGGGGAGCAGGATGTGCCGCATGTGCTGGCGGTACTTATACTGCTCGTAAACCTTCAAAATCTCGTCCTCGGTCACCGTCGCCGAGTCGATTGCCGCGCGCTGAAAGAGCACGTTCGAGAGCACGCGTTGAGAGTGCTCGCGCATGACCACGCGATCCTCGAACCCCTCGGCATGCGGGATCGAGCGCGCGGTGAGCCCCAGCACCTCCTTGTTGATCAGGCTGTTCAGGAACTCGAGGCGCCCGGCGCTGTCGGGCCGCGGGCGAAATTCGGCGTACGAGTAGAAGAAGCTCTCGACGTAATCACCCGCGCGGATCACGCGATCGTTCACGCGCGCGAGCACCACGGAGTCGGGCAGGAACTGCCCCGTATCCGGCTCGTCGCCGATGTACCGCGTCGGCCTCTTCGCATGCGGGGCCGGAGTGAGCGTGCCCTTCGTGGGATGGGCGGGCGGCTGCCAAGGCCGCCCGGGCGCGGAGCGGGTGGTGGGCGCCAGACCGATGGCGCAGACGACGGCGAGGACCAGGGGAACAAGGCCACGCAGGGACATGCGAATCTCCGGAAGAGTTGGCGCAGCGCGGGCTCGGGAACGACTCCGGGGAGCCGAAGCAGCGGAGAATTCTAAAGCGGGCTCTCGGTCAGCGTCAAGCCGGGGAGCGCTCGCGAGGTTCAGGGCAGAAGCCTCGCGAGCGCGCGCGTGTTCACGGTGACGGGCGTCGCGGCCCGCACGCTGTCGAGCAGCGCCACCATCAGCCGTTCGCCCTCCTGGCCGTACCACTCGTGATGCACCATCGTCCGGGCCTCGGCGAAGCTGCGGTCCCGGCCCGGGAGCACCTCGGCGACCCGCGCCACCCCCCAGCCGCCTCGCGACGAGTCGGGCCCGAGCACCGCGCCCGCGCCAGCTCGGAGCGCGCGGCGGAACAGGGTGCTGTCCGATTCTTCGCTCACGATCGTGCGATAGTCGACTCCGCCCCGGCTCGCGCGCGCGACCAGGCTGTCGGCTTCGGCCTCCTCCCGCAGCGTGAGCGCCATGCGCGTCGCGCTCGCGCGATCGGCGAACACCAGACGCGTGAGCGCGACGCGCAGCGGAAGCGCCCACCGATCGAGGTGCGCCGCGTAATGCCGCCTGAGCGTCACCGAATCCTCGGCGATTCGCGCGTACACGTTGCGCGCCACGAGGTGGCTCACGGCGACGTACTCGCGCTGCCGGGCCAGCGCGGCCGCGACCTCTGGCCATTCCTCGATCCGCCGCCCTACGGCGTCACGGCGCAGCTCGCGCTCGTAGAGCCCGTTCCGCACAAGGTCGCGGACCTGCTCGGCGGTATCGATGCGCGGGCGGTAGAGCGGATTGAAGTGCCGCCACGCATCGAGCAGCTCGGCGACGGTGTAGTCACCGGCGTCGGTGCGCACCAGCGGTCGCGCGCGATCGAGTGAATCCACGCGCGGCATGAGCCCCAGCAAGCGCAGCTGCGATGTGAGGGATGAATCCGGCGAGGGCCTCGGCACCGCGGCGAAGCCCTTCGCGACGCGCTCGAGCAGCGCGTCGTCGTAGCGCGGGTGCAGGCGCGCGACCAGGCTGTCGCGCGCGACCACCCCGATCGCCCGCGGATCCGAGATCGAATCGCCTCGTGCGGCGAGCGTGCGGCGCGTGGCATCGAGCGCCGAGTCCAGCTCCGCCTTCATGACGAGGCGGTCACGCAGGCCGCGGTATTCGCTGCTGTCGTCGTCGGTCCAGGTCCAATGCTGGCCGAGCGCCGCCTCACCCAGCGCCTCCTTGCCCACCAGAAGTCGCAGAAACCGGGAGGCGCCCTGCGGGGTAAGGGAATCGGGCCGGGCCGGAGGTTCGACCTGTTTCCACGCAGCGAGAAAGCGCGACCGCGTGATCTGCCGGCCGCCCCCCACCACCGCCAGGACGGACTCCGGCAGCGTGACGGTGCGGCTCGGCTTCCGTGCGGCCGCCGTTGGCCCGGGCCACGTTGCAAGCTGCCCAGCCCCGGACGCGAGGATTGCGAAAAGCAGCAGCACTCCCTTGCGGCGTGCTTGCGCCATGGATTCACCTCCGTGAAGATGAGCGACGCCCTGCGGTCGGCGAGTGTATCATTACGGTTTCGAGCGTCATCACCCGGAGATCCGCCTTTGCCCCGCATCCGTCGGGCCGCCTGCCTGACCGCCATACACTCGTGCCAGCCGCCCGCACTTCACATGCAGTCCGCGCCGCGCGCCGCGGCCACCCTCCTCGCGCTCTACTGCGCGCTCACGGCCCCTCTCGCACACGCATCGGCGGCACGCCTGATCGCGGCCGACGACGGGGGCGTGACGCTGCGTCTCGACATCGCGCCGTACGTGGTGCGACCGGGGGGCGAGGACGGTCGCGCCGAAATCCTGGTCCCGGGCCTCACGCTGCTCGACACGCCGGGCCGGCCGCGCCTTCCGTTCGCGACCGCGCTGATCGCGATCCCGCCGGGCGCGCAGGCGCTCGCGAGCATCGTGGACGGTGCGGGTGAAGACGTTCGTGACGGGCTCCAGCTGGCGCTCGGCGAGCGCGCCGTATTCCACGACGATCCGGCCGGTCTCGGGGTGGTTCCGGGTCGTGAGCCGGTGGCCGCCATCCAGGACGGGTCGTGGCCGCTCTCCGCGGTCGAGGTCGGCGAGCCGTTCACCATCCGCCGCCAGCGGGTCGTGCAGATCACGCTTCAGCCCTTCCGGTACGACGTCGCGACCGGCCGGCTCTGGTCGCGTCGTTCGCTCACGGTGCGCGTCCGTTTCGTGGGCGCTGCACTCGGGCGGCTCGGTCTCTCGCTCGCGCCGGCTCCGCAGGACCGTCACTGGGAGCCGGTGCTGCGCGGCACGGTGCTCAACTACGAGCAGGGGGCACGCTGGCGCGAGCCGCGTCCCGCGCTCGCCGCGCGCGGGCTGTTCGATCGGTCCCTTCTCGAGCGCGCGACGAGACCGGGCGTGGCGAGCGCCGCCGGCTTCGACGAGCGCGCGCCCGAAGTTCGCGTGAAGCTCGACTCCACCGGCGTGTGGGCGCTCGACGCCGACCCGCTCATCGCCGTCGGATTTCCCGTGAACGTGCCGATCGCGCAGGTGAGCGTGCATCGCCACGAGTTCATCCCGGACGTCGCGGCGCCCAATCCGCCCTACGTCACGCTGGAGCTGCCGATCGAGGTGGACGACGTGGACGGCGACGGGTTCTTCACATCGGGCGACCGCATCCTCGTGTACGAGCAGAGCTGGTGGGAGCGCTCGGGGCTCGCCTACCGCCAGCCCGTCATCTCGCACGCGCAGCGCTCGTGGGGCGAGGCGGACTTCGTGTACGCGACGGTGGTGGATCCGCCCCGCGTCGGGCTGCGCGTCCCGCCGAAGAGCGGCTGGAACAATCTCACGCCCCCGGTGCTCGCGTCGTATCCGTACACGCGGCGCTACGAAAGAAACTTCAACTACTTCAACTCTCCGGCCGACACGCTCACCGTCCCATTCGAGTGGAACCAGACCGTGTTCTACTACCAGCGGCCCGAGACGCTGCGCTTCGAGACCAACGATCTCGACAACACCCGGCCGGCCGGGCTCGCCTTCACGTGGATCGGGCGGCTCTCCACCGAGGACCACATCGTGGGCGGTGCGGTGCGGAACGGCCTGTCGCAGCTCACCACCGTGGTGGATTCTGCGTATTTCTTCGGCAAGGTCACGGTCACGCGCGGGGGGGCGATCCCGGGCACCGCGCTCACCGAGGGGCTCACCAACCGCTTGAGCCTGTGGGGCAAGAACGATCTCTCTCCGCCCGATCCCAGCACCAACTACTTCTCGAACGTCGCCCTCAACTACTTCGACGTCGGCTACTGGCGCGGCTACAAGGCGCTGCGCGGCTACCTCCCGTGCAACAGCGGAACCTCGGCCGGCGATTTCGAGATCCTCGCGACCGGATTCTCGGATTCCTCGCAGATCCGCGTATACGACGTCACCGATTCAACCGACATTCGCCGCCTCACCGGCGTGCGCTTCGAGAGCGCAGGCCCCGGGATCGGGGCGCGCTTCCAGGACAACGCCGCGCCGGGCCGGCCGCGGCGCTATGTCGCGTTCGATCAGGCGAAGACCGTCCCGATCGCGAAGTACTCGGCCGTGACCCAAGCCGACGCCGTCAACCTCTACGATCGCGCCGCCGGGGACTATCTGCTCATCGCGCCCCAGGCGTTCATCCCCGCGATGGCGCCGCTGATCGCGCTCCGCCGGTCGCAGGGCCTCGACGTGGTGGTCGCCCCGCTCGAGGCGGTCGACGACGTCTTCAACGGCGGGCGCAAGTCGCCGTACGCGATCAAGCGCTTCATCCGGTACGCGTACGACAACTGGGACGCGCGCTTCGTGCTGCTGGTGGGCGACGGGAGCGAGGACCCGCAGAATTTCTCCGGCCTCTCGAGCAAGGACTGGGTTCCCACCCAGCGCGTCCTCGGGCCGGTGATCGTGAGCGTGGCGAACGAATCGTTTCTCGAGGCCGTCGTGTGCGATCCCTGGTACGTGTGGTGCGTGGACTGCAGCGATCCAGGGCCCGCCAACAAGGTTCCGGACCTGTTCCTCGGGCGGTTGCCCGTCAACAGCGCGTCCGAGGCGGCCGCGGTCGCGAACAAGCTCGTCAGCTACGAGAACGTCACCCCCGACCAGGCCTGGCGTCGCGAGATGGTGCTGGTCTCCGACGACCAGTACTCGGGCGAGTCCCAGTTCGGCGGCGGCCAGAACACGAGCGCCTATTGCCGGCGCAGCGGCGAGAGCGTGTTCCTCGAGCTCAACACCGAGTGCCGCCGGATCATCCTGGAAGAAGGCGGGCTGCTGCAGAGCGACCCCGAGCTGTTCAACCTGAGCTATTACCTGCCCAACCGCCCGCAGGACATCATCGGCTGCACGCAGCCGCCGCCGCCCGACACCTGCCGCTGCGACCGGACCGCTTTCCAGACGCGCGGCCAGCTGGTCGCGAAGCCCGCGCTCATGTCGCGCCTCAACGCGGGACGGCTGTGGTGGAACTACCAGGGCCACGCGAACGAGCGCGTGCTGTCGCACGAGGACCTGTATCTCAACATGCCGACCCACGACGACAAGGCCGACCTGCAGAACGACGGCAGGCCGTTCCTCTTCACCGCCTTCGCCTGCCACCCGAACGCGTTCGGGCACTGGCAGGAGTACGGCTCGACCCGCGGCACGCCCTCGCTGGGCGAAGATCTCGTGGACCTGCCCGGTCGCGGCGCGATCGCGTCGTGGGGCTCGAGCGGGTACGAGCTGCTTCCCAGCGACAACAGCCTGCACCTCAACACAGCTTTCGCGCGCGCGCTGTTCGCCGATCCGCCGCGCGATCAGTACCTGGGCGAGCGCGGCGCGCGCGTCGTGCTGGGTGAGGTCATCGCCAAGGCGGAGCTCGACTACTGGCCGGGGCCGCGCAACAGCGTGTACGAGCGCGACGTCATGGTCACCTACACGCTGCTGGGAGATCCCGCGACCCGCATCTCGATCGGATCGCCCGAGGCGGTGGTCACGGCCAACGGCCAGCCGGTGACGAGCGGACAGACCGTGACGCTCCAGGCGCCGGGCGACACCCTGCAGCTCGAGGCCGACATCGCCTCCAACGCGCGGATCGATTCGCTCGTGGTGCAGCGCTCGGTCGGAGGCGCTCCGCCGGTCACGGTACCGCCCTCGTCGTACACCGTGACCCCGGTGTTTCCCGACACCCTGGACCCCACGGGGGAGGGCCGCCGTTTTCACATCGGCTACCGCGATTCCCTGATCGCGAACTCGTTCCGCTACACGCTCCGCAGCGCCGATCGCTACGGCCTCGTGGGCCTGTTCGACGTGGTCTTCGCGTTCCAGACCGTGCTGCGCGCGGACGGCTTGTTCGTGGCCGACGGCGACCAGGTCGCTCCCAACGCGGCGATGGCGCTCACCGTGCTCTCGCCGGCCCCGCTCGTTCCGGGTACGGACCTGACGCTCAAGGTGAACGGCCAGCGCCAGCCGTTCAGCGCGGTGCCCGCCAACAACGACACGACGCGGCGCCAGTGGACGCTCACGTGGACTCACGCTCCGTTCCCGGTCGGGAACGACGTGGTCGAGCTCGATGCGAGCGGAGGCGCGACCCGCTACCATTCGTTCCGCGTCTCGGTGACCGGGGGCGAGATCCGGCTGGAGAATGCGCTGGCATTTCCCAATCCGTTCAACGACGATCGCGGCACTCAATTCTCGTTCAACCTGGTGAGCGCGACATCGGCCGACGTGACGATCCGCGTGTTCACCGTGAGCGGCCGTCTCATCTACGAGCGCACGGAGCGCGCGCTGCAGCCGGGATACCATCAACTGCCGTGGAACGCGCTCGACGCGGAAGGAGCACCGATTGCGAACGGTGTCTATTTCTACCGCCTCCTCGCCCGCAACGGCGCATCGAGCACCTTCCACCAGGGCAGCTTCGTCAAGCTCCGCAAGCCACGCCACGTCGCGGATGTCGCGGCTCCCTGACCACGGGCGCGCGCCGGCCGGGCCGGGCCCCGTCCCCGCCGTCCGGATTCTCATGATCGCGCTGCTCGCAGCTTCCGTCGCTCCGGCGCGGGCAGCGGCCCCTCCGCGTTCGCCCGCCGCGACGGCCGCTCCGGCGTTTGCGACGCCGGCCGCAGCGCTGGCGGCGATCGCGCGCGCCGAGGATCGCCGCGACTGGGCCGATCACACGCTCGAGCGCGCGCTCGCGCATCCCGATGCCGCGGTGCGCGCCCGCGCCCTGCTCGCGGTGGGCCGGCTCCAGGATTCGACAACGGTGCGCGCCGTGCTGCCGCTGCTGGCCGACACCAGCGCGGGGGTGCGGCGCGAGGCGGTGTTCGCGCTCGGGCAGATCGGCCACCCGTCGGCGCGCCTGCCGCTGGAGCGGCTGCTGGGCGGCGCCGACATCGAGACGGTGGATCTCGCGCTCGAGGCGCTCGGCAAGATCGGCAGCAAGGCGAGCACCGCGCTGGTCGCCGGTTACCTGCGCGATCCGTCGCCGCTGCTGCGCGGCGAAGCCGCGATCGCGCTCTGGCGGCTCGCGGATTCGACTGCGCTCGACGCGCTCATCGAGCGGCATCGGGATCCCGATCCCGAGGTGCGATGGCGAGTGCTGTACGCGCTAGAGAAGATCAACGCCCCCGACCAGATCGCGCTGATCGGCGCGCTCCATCTCGAGGACGACGAGTGGCTGAGCCGCGCCTACGCGGCCCGCACGCTCGGGCGGCAGAAATCGGCGCGCGCGACCGCCTACCTGCTCCAGAAGCTCGCGGACCCGGAAGTCCCGGTGGTGGTGAACGCGGTTCGCGCGCTGCAACAGATCGCGGACTCTGCCTGCTCGTCGTGTCTGCCGAGCCTGGCCAACGCGCTCTCGCACGCCCACCCCTACGTTCGCGTCACCGTGGCCACCGCGCTCGGCGAGCGCTTCGCATGGGTGAGCGCGGACACCGTGGCGGTCCGCTCGGCGCTCGGCGCGCTCCGCGATCATCTGCGCGATCCGGATGCCGCGACCCGCGGCGCGTGCGCGGCGGCGCTGCTCGGGCGTCGCGGGGCGGACGGGCTCGACGCCGTGCGGCCGCTGCTCGCCGACTCTTCCGTTTACGCGCGCGCCGCCGCGCTGCGCGCGCTGGGGCGCGTCCGGGTCGCGCTGGCCGCGCCGCTGCTCGAGTCGCGCCTCGACGTGGAGCACGCGCTGTTCGAGCGCATGACCGCCGCCGAGGAGCTGGGCCAGATCCACCACCGCGAGTCCGCGGCGCTGCTGCGTGCCGGCCTGGCCGACAGCGCCACGCTGTTCGTGGCGTCGTGCGCCGGAGCGCTCGCCGACCTCGGCGACAGCGCCAGCGTGCCGATCCTGGTGCGCGCATTCGCGGCGCGGGCCGCCGACGCAGATGCCGACGCGCGCATCTCGATCCGCGACGCGCTGCGCCAGCTCGCGGGAGCGAGGCTCGCGGACAGCCTGGACCGCGTGTTTCCCGCGCGCGGGGCGCTCCCCGCTTCGTACCCCGACGACTTCGCGACGCCCCCCGCGCAGCGCGGCGCCCTGATCCACACCACCGCCGGCGACATCGAGTGGGCGTTCTACGGCCGCGAGGCCCCGCAGACCGTGAAGAATTTCGTGCGGCTCGCCGCGCGCGGATACTTCGACGGCGCCGCCGTTCACCGGGTGGTGCCCAACTTCGTGATTCAGGACGGCGATCCCACCGGCACCGGATCGGGCGGGCCGGGGTACAGCATCCGCTGCGAGTACAACCGGCTCCGATACGACGCGGGCATGGTCGGCATGGCGCTCTCCGGCAAGGACACCGGGGGCAGCCAGTGGTTCATCACGCATTCGCCGCAGCATCACCTCGACGGCCGCTACACGATCTTCGCGCACGTCGTACGCGGCATGGACGTGGTCTCGCGAATCGTGCAGGGCGATCGCGTGCTCAAGGTGGACGTGCTGCCGTAGGCGCACGCGCTTGAGTCCCGCCCCCCAGACCCCGCGCGCACGGGGCGAGAGCGCGCCGCGCGCCGCGCCGGCCCCGCTCACGCTCCCGCTGGTCGCGGCCGCGCTGGTGGCCGCCGCCTGCATCACGGTGTCGGTGAGCTTCCGCATCGCCGACCCCGACCTGTGGCAGAACCTCGTGGTCGGCAAGGCGATCTGGACCCTGCACGGCGTGCCGACCACCCAGCTCTGGACCTGGCCAACGCTCGGCGCGCCCGACGTGAACTGGACGTGGGGCTTCAGCGCGCTGCTGTGGCCGGTGTGGGCGCACGGCGGCGTGTTCGGCCTCTATGCCTGGCGATGGATCACGACGCTCGCGGCGTTCGGACTGCTGTGGGCGGCCGCCCGGACGATGGGCGCGCGGGGATTCCTGCCGCTGATCGTGATGGTGCTGTGCTCGCTCACCTGGAGACTGCGGTCGCAGGCGAGACCCGATACGCTGGTGGCGGTGCTGCTCGCGCTCACGGTGTGGATCCTCGAGACGCGCCGCGCGGGCGGCCGCGACCGCACCCCGTGGCTGATCGCGACGCAGTGGGCGTGGGCCAACGTCCACAATTCGTACTTCATCGGCTTCACGCTGATCGGGCTGCACGCGCTCGACGGCTGGCTCGCGCCGCCGCGGCGCGCGGCGCCGGTCGGGCACGGCGCCGCCGCGGCGCGCGGCAGGCGCGCCGGCGCGAGCCGCCTGTTCGCGATCGGGCTGGCCGCGCTCGCCATCTCGTTCGTCAATCCGTTCGGGTGGCGGCTGCTGTGGCAGCCTTTCGATTTCTTCCTCCATCACCGGAACGACCCGGTGTTCCTGAGCATCGGCGAGCTGCGTCCGGTGGATTGGTCGGTCAATTGGAAGAGCGGGCTGCCCCTGCTGTTCGTGGGCTGGCCGGTGCTGGTGGGGTGGCGCGCGCGGCGAAGCGGCCTCGATCGCGTCGAGTTCGTGGCGTGTGCGCTGTTCACGGCGCTTGCGCTCAACACGCAGCGCTTCGCCGGTTTCTACTCGCTGCTGGCCGCGCCGTTCGTGGCGCGCGACCTGGACTCGTGCCTCGCGCGTCCGGGCTGGCTCGCGCGCGCGCCCGGCGCGACGCGCGCGGCGCTCGCGGCCCTCGCGTGCGTGGTCATCGGGCTGCCCGAGTGGTCGCGCGAGGAGCTGCCGCTCGCGATCGGGCTGGACTGGCGCAACTATCCGGTCGCGGCCTGCGATTTCATGGCGGCCCACGACGTGCGCGGCCGCGGGTTCAATCAGTTCGGCAACGCCGGCTACCAGCTCTACCGATTCTGGCCGGACCCCGGGCGGCTGCCGTTCATGGATATTCACCAGGCCGGCACCCCGGTCGATCGCTATCTCTATGCGTTCGCGCAGCAGCGCGGCGACGCGTGGCGCGAGCTGGACCATCGCCATCGGTTCGACTATGCGGTGTTGAGCGGCCTGTCGCCCCCGAAGGACAGCCTGCTCGACGTCCTCGACGCGGACACCACGTGGGCGCTGGTCTTCAAGGACGACGTGGCGGTGCTCTTCGTGCGCCGCGGCGGAACGCTGGACTCGATCGCGCGCGGCTACGCGTATCGCGAGCTGCCCGCCGGGATGGCCGCCATCGAGGCGCTGGGAGCCGCCTGCGCGCGCGACAGCGCCCGTCGCGCGCGGGTCGCGGCCGAGCTCGAACGCGAGGTGGCCGGCTCGCCCCGGCACTCGCGCGCGCTCATCATGCTGTCCAACCTCGCGCTGCTCGAGAACCGCCTGGACGATGCCCGCGAGCTGGTGGAAGCCGCCATCGCGCTGGATCGTTTCCGCGCCGGCGCGCACCTGCGGCTCGGCGCCATCGCGCTCGAGCAGGGCCGCCCGCGCGACGCGCTGCGCGAGTTCGGGCACGAGCGCGTGGTATCGGGCCCGATGCGCGGGCTCGAGCTCCAGACCGGATGCGCCTACCTGAGGCTCGGGGATCCCGCCGGCGCGCGCGCAGCTTATGGCCGCGAGCTGAGGCGCTTCCCCGACAATGCCGAGGCGCGCGACTCGCTCGCCGCCCTCGCGCGCGCCGGCGCACTATGATCGCTCCGTCCGCGAAGCGCGGCGCCGACGCCCGGGGCGGTGCCGGACTCGGGGGCAGCGGGCGTGGGCGCGTGGGCGGCGCGGCGGCGCCCGCCGGGATGCCGCGCGAGCACATGTGGGTGGCGCTGCTGCTCGCGGCCCATGCGGCGCTCGCGCTGTGGGGCGCCGCTCGCAACTCGGTCACGTTCGACGAGAATTTCCACGTGCCCGCCGGCGCGTTGATCGCGGCCCGGGCCAACTACGCGGCTTCGTTCGCGCAGCCGCCGCTCGCGAAGACGCTCGAGGCGCTGCCGGCGCTCGCGATGGGGGCGAGGCTCCCGCCCGATTCGACGGTGCTGCTGGGCGAGGCCGGCGTCGGCGAGGCGTTCATGCGCCTCAACGCGGCGCGCTACCACGCGCTCTACTTCGGGGCGCGGCTCGTGGCGATCCTGTTCTCGCTCGCGCTCGCATGGCTGGTGTGGCGTTTCGCGAGCCGGCTGTACGGCCCGCGGGCCGCGCGGCTCGCGCTCGCGCTCTACGCGTTCGCGCCGGAGGCGCTCGCGCACGCCGGGATCGCGGGCATCGACATGGCCACCGCGCTCGGATTCACCGCTTCCATCTTCGCGTTCTGGCGTTTCACGCGCACCACGCGCTGGCGCGACGCGGCCTGGCTCGCGCTCGCGCTCGGGCTCACCGCGCTCACGCGCTTCAGCGCGATCCAGCTCGGGCCCATCCTGTTGCTGCTCGCCGCGCTCGCGATGGCGCTCGGTCGCCTGCGCCGCGCGCGGCGCGTGTGGCTCGTGCTCGCCTGCCTGCCGGTGACGTCGCTGATCGTCTTCGATCTCGGCTATCTGAACCAGACGTCGCTCGCTCCGCTTCGGAACGACCTGTTCTTCTCGCAACGATTCGAGCACCTGCAGCGCGCGCTGCCCGCGCTGCGGCCGCCGATCCCGGACCAGGCGCTGCGCGGGCTCGACTACCTGTCGTACCTGGCCGAGGGGGGCCGCGTGCACGCGTACTTCCGCGGCGAGGAGCGAGCCGGCCGCATCTGGAGCTATTTCCCGGTGGGGCTCGCGGTGAAGTGGCCGCTCGGCTTCATCGGCGTCATCGCCCTGCGCGCGGCGCGGCGCGCCCGCGAGCGGCTCTCGCGCAAGCGGGTGTGGAACGAGAGCGTGCTGCTGCTGCCGGCGGCGATCATGCTCGCGAGCGCCGCGCTCGCAGATCTCAACGTGGGCATCCGCTACGTGTTCCCGATCCTGCCGCTGCTCTGCGTGTGGTGCGGCGGCCTGCTCGCGTCACGCCCCGGCGTCACGCGATCCTCGCGGAGCGCGGGGCGGAAGGCGATCGCAGTCGCCGCGGTGGCGCTCGCCGTGGCGCAGGGCGCCGAGACCCTGAGCGCGGCGCCGTGGTATCTCGCGTTCTTCAACCGGCTCGCGGGCGGGACGGGCGGCGGCTACGAAATCGTGAACGACTCGAACGTCGACTGGGGCCAGGGGCTCATCGCGTTGCGCGACGAAATGAAGAAACGCGGCATCACGAAGATCCACCTCGCCTACCACGGCACCACCGATCCCGCGGTGTACGGGATCGACTACGTGCCTTACCTGGGCGGCGCGCCGGGGCCCGAGTGCGCGTGGCTCGCGGTGAGCAGCTACTACTTCGTGGGGCTCGGCCAGAAGATGATGACCCCGCACGGTCGCACCGAGCGGCTGCGGATCGATTTCGGCCCGCTGCGTCGCAGAAAGCCCGACGCGGTGCTCGCGGGGTGCTTGTATCTGTTCCGGCTGCGCTGAGCGCACCCGCCCCGGTCGTCCCCCGGCCTCAGTCCTTCGCCGCTTCCGCCTTCAGCCACTCGCCGATGATCGCGCGCAGCGCGGCGGCGCCGCGGTCCGCGACCTTCGTCACGTCGTCGTGGGTGAGAGGCTGGTCCGAGAGGCCGGTCGCCTTGTTGGTGATGCACGAGATGCTCGCGGCCTCGCAGCCCATCTCCGCCGCGACCGTGACCTCGTGCACCGTGCTCATGCACGCGACATCGGCCCCGAACGCGCTCGCCATGCGCACCTCGGAAGCAGTCTCGTAGGTGGGGCCGAGCCCGCCCATCAGCACGCCCGAGAGCAGACGCACGCGCGCGCGCGCGGCGGCCGCGCGGATCGCGGCGCGCAGCCGCGGGCTGTAGTATGACGCGACCCGGCGTCCCGCGCGGCGAGCACGCAGCTCGTGAGGCGTGAACAGCCCGCGTTTCCCGATGAAGTTGATGTGATCGGAGGCGAGCATGAGGTCGCCCGGCTCGAAATCCGGATTCATCGCGCCCACCGCGTTGGTGAACACCAGCATCCTGGCGCCCAGCGCATGCATGACGCGCAGTCCGAAGGTGACGCGGTCGAGCGGGTAGCCCTCGTAGCGATGGCTGCGTCCCGCGAGCGCCACGACCGGAACCCCGGACCAGTGGCCGAGGCCGAGGCGCCCGCTGTGCCCGTGCACGGTCGAGCGCGGCCAGTGAGGGATCTCGGCGGTGGGGATCACGGTGGCGCTCTGGAGCTGATCGATCGCGCCGCCGAGCCCGGAGCCCAGCGTGAGACCCACCCGCGGCACCAGCGCGCTGCGCGCGCGCACGGTGGCGACCGCGGCCGCGACGCGGGCTTCGAGATCGTGGGTGGGACTCAGCGCTGCGCTCACGTCAGTGTCGCTCCGGATCGTACGGCACGCCCACCGCGCGCGGCGCGATCGCGCGCCCGATGAAGCCCGCCAGCGCGAGCATGGTGACGGCATAAGGCAACATCTGCAACAGCTCGCTGGGGAATCCGGAGCCCTGCAGCGTGATCTGGAGCGCTTCGGCGGCGCCGAACAGCAGGCACGCCGCCGCCGCGCCGAGCGGGCTCCACTTGCCGACGATCATCGCGGCCAGCGCGATGTAGCCGCGCCCTCCGGTCATGCCGTCGGTGAAGCTGTGCTGTTCGCTCGCGAGCCACGCGCCCCCGAGCCCCGCGAGCGCGCCCGAGATCAGCACGCCGGCGGTGCGGGTGCGGCCGACCGAGAGACCGAGCGAAGCCGCGGCCTCTGGCCGCTCGCCGAGGCTGCGCAGCCGCAGGCCGAACACCGAGCGAAACACCGCCCACTGACTCCCGGCGATCAGGGCGAGCGTGAGCAGCACCAGCGGCGTCGCGAGCACCGGCCCGAGCGCGGGGAGCTCGCGCAGCCCGAACGCGCTCCAATCCGGAAGTCCGACCACGCGCGGCGAGTTCGACGAGGAGTGGAACACCTGGCGGAGCACGAAGCGCGTGAGTCCCATCGCGAGCAGGTTGATCCCGAGCCCGCTCGTGATCTGGTCGGCGCGCATCCCCACCGTGACCGCAGCGTGAAGCGCCGCGGTCGCGAGCCCGGCCAGCACCGCCGCCGCGACGCCGATCCACGGGTCGCCGCTCCAGTACGCGCCGAGCGTGTAGGCGAGCGCGCCGTTCAACATGATGCCCTCGAGCCCGATGTTGATGACGCCGCCGCGCTCGCTGAACGAAGCGCCCATCGCGGCGAGGGTGTATGGCACGCTGATGCGCAAAGCGGCCGCGAGGAACAGGAGCAGCTCCATCACCGCATCCGCCGCGCGGCGCGCTCGACCGCCTCGTGCGCGCAGATCGCGAGCAGGATGACGAGCGCCTGCAACACCTCGACCAGCTCCTTCGGCACGCGCTGGTTGATGACCAGCCCACCGTACGAGAGCGCGCCGAAGAACACGGAAGCCACGATCACGCCGAGCGGATGATTGCGCCCGATCAGCGCGACCGCGATGCCGATGAACCCGGCCCCGGCCGAGAAGCCGAGCTCGAAGTAGTGCTTGTAGCCCAGCACGAAGTTCACCCCGCCGAGTCCGGCGACCGCGCCCGAGAGCGCCATCGCGATCGCCTGCGTGCGTCCCACTCCGATGCCCCCGTATTCGGCGGCGGAGGGGTTGAGCCCCACCGCGCGCAGCTCGTAGCCGAGCCGCGTGCGGAACAGCAGCAGGCCCACCCCGACCGCGAGCGCGAGGCCCAGCAGCAGCGACAGGTTGGCGGGCGATCCCTTGAGGGCCGGCCACAGCAGGTCGAGCCGCGCGAGCGTCGCGCTCGCCGGGAGCTCGGCGGTCCGCACCGTCGCCGGCTCGAAACGCGGCCGGCCGAGGAACGAGACCAGCGCGAACGCGATGAAGTTGAGCATGATGGTGTTGATCACCTCGTGCGCGCCGAACCGCGCCTTCAGCATCCCGGGGATCGCGCCCCACAGCGCCCCGGCCGCGGCCGCCGCGATCAGCGCCGCCGCCAGCGGGAGGGGCCACGCGAGCGAGGCGCACGCGAGCCCGGCGAGGGCGGCCGCGAAGCCGCCCAGGTAGAGCTGGCCCTCCACCCCGATGTTGAACATGCCGGCCCGGAATCCGAGCGCGACCGCGAGCCCGGTGAACAGCAACGGCGTGGCCTTGAACAGCGTCTGCCCGAGACCGTAGCCGGTCCCGAAGCTCTCGCGGAACATGAGCGCGTAGATCTCGATCGGGTGTTCGCCGATCGCGAGGATGAAGACCGCCCCCACCGCGAGCGCGAGCGCGACCGCGATCACCGGCGCGCTCGCGCGCAGCAGCGCGGCACGCGAGACGCCGGGGGCGTGCGCGGCGAGGGGTGCCGCGACCGGCGCGGCGCTCAAGCGGTCCCCGCTGCGCGGCCCGTCATGTAGAGGCCGAGCGTGCGTTCGTCGGTCGTGGCGGGCGTGGCCTCGTGCACGATCCGGCCCCCGAACACGACGAGCACGCGATCGCAGAGCGCCAGGATCTCGGACAGCTCGGAGGACACCAGCAGCACGCCGTGGCCGGCGTCACGCTCGTCGAGCAGCCGGCGGTGGATGAACTCGATCGCGCCCAGGTCCACGCCGCGGGTGGGGTGCGCGGCGAGCACCACGCGCGCGCCGCGCGACAGCTCGCGCGCGGCGATCAGCTTCTGCTGATTGCCGCCCGAGAGCTGCCCCGCCCGCAGTGCGGGGTCGGGCGGGCGCACGTCGTAGGTGTCGAGCAGCGCCTGCGCGCGCGCGACGAGCGTGCGCGGCTCGAGCCATGGCCCTCGGCCGAGCGCCGGATCGCGGTGACGGCCCAGCACCAGGTTCTCCGCGAGCGACATCTCCGAAACCAGCCCGCGCCGCAGGCGGTCGCTCGGGATGTGAGCGAGGCCCGCCTCGAAATGCGCGCGTGGCGAGTGCCGCGCGCAGCGCCGCCCGCCCACCCGGATCTCGCCCGCCAGCGGCGCGCGCAGACCGGCGAGGCACTCGACCAGCTCGTGCTGCCCGTTGCCCTCGACGCCGGCGATGCCAACGATCTCGCCGGCGCGCACCGCGAGCGAGATCCCGCGCACCGCCTCGAGCCCGCGCGCGTCGCGCACTCGCAGCGCGCGCACCTCGAGCTCGGGCTCGCCAGGCGGGCGCCCCGACCGCGCGTGGAGCGGCGCGAGCGGCCGGCCCACCATGAGCTCGGCCATGCGCTCGATCGAGAGCGAAGCCACCTCGCCGCCCCCCACCACCCGCCCGGCACGCATCACCGTGACGCGGTGCGCGAGCGCCTTCACCTCCGCCAGCTTGTGGGTGATGAGCACGATGGTGGCGCCCGTCTCGCGCAGCGCGCGCAGCACCTCGAACAGCTCGTCCACCTCGTGCGGCGTGAGCACGGCGGTGGGCTCGTCGAGGATGAGCACGCGCGCCCCGCGATGGAGCGCCTTCAGAATCTCGACCCGCTGCTGCGCGCCGACCGGAAGCGCGCCGATCCGCGCCCGCGGATCGACCGGCAGCCGGTAGCGCTCCGCGAGCGCCGCCACCTCGCGCACGGCGGCCGCGTGGCGGAACGCGCCGAGCGCGGCGCGTGGCTCGTGTCCGAGGGTCACGTTCTCGGCGACGGTGAGCGTGTCCACCAGCATGAAGTGCTGGTGCACCATGCCGAGGCCGAGCCTCATCGCGTCGGCGGGGTGCTGGATGCGCGCGATGCGCCCGCCGACCTCGATCCGCCCCGCATCGGGCTGGAGCAGCCCGTACAGCACGCGCATCAGCGTGGTCTTGCCCGCTCCGTTCTCGCCGACCAGCGCGTGGATCTCGCCGGGCGCCAGATCGAGCGAGACGTCGTCGTTCGCGACGACCGGGCCGAATCGCCGGGTGATGTTGCGGAGCGCGACCGCGGGAGCGGGCATGGTGGCGGAGGCTAGCCGGGAGCGGCGCGCGCGTCTACAATGGATGTCTCATGGCCTCAGGTTCGTCTCCCATCGTGCACCTCGGCGAGGTCACTCGGGCGGTGGCGCGCGCGCCGCGCGGCAGCCTCGCGCCCGCTCCGCGCGCGCGCGCCCCGCTCGCGGCGGGCGCCGCGATCGCGCCGCTCGCCCTGCTCGTGACCGCGCTGGCCGTGCTCGCCCCTCGCCCCTCGCGCGCCGACGCCCTCAATTTTTCATGGGACCAGTGCTGGCCGGAAGGCGGGACCGCGTTTCAGAGCTGGGCGTGCAATTCGAGCACCGGAACCCGCTTCGTGATGATCGGCTCGCTCGTGACGTCGAAGCCCATGCCGGCCGGCCTGCACGGCGTCGAGTTCCGGGTGGACGTCTCGCTCAACTCGGCCACGCTGCCCGACTGGTGGCGCTTCGGCGTGGGCGAGTGCCGCGAACACAGCCTGGGCTTCAGCGCGGATTTCAGCGTGTTCAACGTCGCGACCTGCATCGATCCCTGGCAGGCGCAGGCGGGCGTGACGTTCTCCAGCTACGACGTGCCCAGCCCGCGGCTCGGCGGCTCGCACAGCGCGCAGATCCACGGGCTGGTCGAGCTCTCGACGGGAAGCGCGGTGCCGCTCGCGGCCGGAAACGAGTACCGGCTGTTCTGGCTCAGGCTCTACCCGTTCAAGACCACCGGCCCGATCAGCTGCGGCGGATGCAACATTCCGGCGACGCTCGAGCTGCTCTCGGCGAAGCTCTTCGAGGGGCCGAACGGGGACGCGTCCGAGCTCGTGACCGACACGGCCTCGAACCGCTGCATCCGCTGGCAGGGCTCCGCGGGCGACCTGTGTTCGATCGTGCCGGCGCGCAATCGCACGTGGGGGGCGATCAAGAGCATTTACCGCTAGCCGCAGATTCGCGGTGAGGATGGCGCGGAGTCGCGGCGCGAGGTGAAGAGCTCGTATCGCGAATCGGGCCGCTGTTCGCCCGGTCCTGAGGAGTATCATTCCCGCCGGACCCCCCGGCCATTCAGTCACGCCGGTCCTCAAGGAAATGTCGCGCCACCTGCTGTTGCTCGCGCTGATATTGTGCCCGGCTGCCCCCGCGGCTGCCGCGGGCATCAATCTTTCTTGGAATGACTGCGGTGCCTTCGGGGCGGCTAACGAAATGTCCGCCTGCCTCACCAATGCCGGTGCCCACACCCTCGTGGGCTCGTTCGTCGCGCCGGCGGGAATCGATTCGCTCAACGGCAATGAGATCGTGATCGATTTCTTGGCGGCGTGCCCGACGGTCCCCGACTGGTGGCAGTTCAAGAACGCCGGAACGTGCCGCCAGAATTCCGTGAGCCTGTCGTTCGACTTCACGTCCGGCCCCGCCAGTTGTCTCGACTCCTGGGCGGGCCGGGCGCTCGGTGCGTGGAATTACTCGATCGGGTTCAGCGGGGCAAACCGCGTGCGCATGAAGGTCATCTGCGCGATCCATAGGGAGGAGGCCGGCCCGGTTCCCGAGGGACAGGAGACCTACTCGTTCAAGATCACGATGGACGACGCGAAGAGCGTGGGTGGCGGCTCGTGCGCGGGATGTCAGGCCGGCATGTGCATCGTTCTGAATTCCGTGAGGCTGACGCAGAACCCGAACTCGGTGGGGGGGAGCACCTTCCTGGGCAATCCTGCCCTCCGGAACGTCGTGAGCTGGCAGGGCGCGGAGTTCGCTTCCTATACCGACCCGGGGCCGGGGTCGCCTGAGCTATGCACCGGCGGCACCTGCCCGACGCCGGCCCTCAATCGCACCTGGGGGGCGTTGAAGAGCCTGTATCGGTGAGCGGGGCGCGGCCGCCGTGGCGCGCTCAGCGCGCGCGCGGCTTCGATGCCGCGCGCCGCTTCGATGCCGCCCGCGGCCTGGGGCCGGCGGCTTCGTACGCGTGTCGCACGTTGCGCCGATGCACATCGACCATCGAGTAAGCGGCGCGCTTGCCGGTGTACTCCATCGCGCTCAGCTCCTCCTGCGCGCGCTCGAGGTCGAGCCCCCGCCGCTTCGCGTCGCGCGCGCGCGACTCGAGCGCTTCCAGGTAGCCGAGATCGCGCGCCAGCCGCTCGCGCACGGCGTCCGCCCCGCGCGCGATCGAGCCGTGGCCGGGCACCAGCGTCTCGATCGCGCCGTGCGCGGCGAGCGGCACCAGGGCCTCGAGCGTGGCGCGGTAGTCCGCGGCCGGCCGGTTCAGCATCGGGATCTCGATGTCGCTCAGCATGTCGGCCGCGAACAGCACGCGAGCCTCGGGCAGATGCATGCTGAGCTGGCTGTCGCAGTGGCCGAACGCGTCGCGGAATACCACGCGCCACGGCCCGATCTTCGTGAAATGCAGCCCGCTCACCGCGAGGCCGGGCCGGAACGGCGCGAACGGCGCGGGCCAGCGCTCGCCGTGCTCGGCCGCGAGCCGCGCCGCCTCCTGCTCCACGCGCGCGCGGCCGCCTTTCAGTTCCGCCGCGAAAGCGTCGTGCGCGATCACCTCCGCCTTCGGCCACCACGGGCGCCCCAGCACGTGATCCCAGTGCGCATGGGTGAGGAGCAGCGTGATCGCGTCGGGCTTCGCCTCCGCGACCGCGCGCGCGATGTCGTCGAGCTCGGAGGGGAGCACGCCCGGATCCACGAGGATCGCGTGCTCCGTGTGCATCAGCAGCGCGCTGTTCATCCAGTACGCGCGGGATTGGCGCACCCGGATGCCGCCGCCCAGGTCGGTCCACTCCGGCGCGGCGGGGGGGCTCACGAGGATTCCTGGAATTCCGCGCGCTCTAGTGCGAAGGCACCGTGATACGGCCCGCGACGATCTCGTCGCGCAGCGAATCCACCCGCGCCTTCACGGCGTCCGGGACGAGCGGCTGGTTGCGATCGTCGTACACCCAGCCGACCCCGTCTTCCTTGAGCCCGAATACCTGGATGCCGCCCGTCCAGTGCCCTTCCTGCATCTGCCGGATGCAGTTGAACACGGCGACCTCGACGTGCTTGACCATCGAGGTCAGGATGAATCCCGGCGCCTCGTCGTACTGGTCGGAGTCCACGCCGATCGCGAGCTTCTTCAGCTCGCGGGCGGCCTCGAACACGCCGAGGCCGGTCGAGCCCGACGCGTGGAAGATGATGTCGGCGCCCTGGTGATACTCCGCGAGGCCCAGCTCCTTGCCCTTGGTGGGATCCTTGAACGCGCTGCCGGTGGAGCCGGCGTACTTCACGAGGACCTGGGTCTTCGGATCGACCGCCTTCACCCCCGCGCGAAACCCGGCCTCGAACTTCTTGATGAGCGGGATCTCCATGCCCCCGACGAAGCCCAGCGTGTGGGTCTTCGTGAGCAGCGCGGCCAGCGCGCCCACCAGGTACGAACCCTCTTCCTCGCGAAACGTGAGCGCCGCGAGATTGGGGGGCAGCACCTCGCCCTCCTTCACGGTGTAGTCCACGCACGCGAACTTCACGTTGGGAAATTCCTGCGCGAGCGCCTTGATGTCGTCGGAGAACAGGAAGCCCACGCCGAACACGAGCTGCGAGCCGCTCGCCGCGAGCTGGCGCATCGCGGCCTCGCGATCGGCGCCCTCGCCGGTCTCGAGCGTCTGGAACTCGATCCCGAGCTCGCTCTTCGCACGCTCGAGCCCCGCATAGGCCGCGTCGTTGAACGACTTGTCGCCGCGGCCGCCGACGTCGAACACCAGCCCCACCTTGAGCGCGGCGGTCTTCGCGGCGGGAGTCTTCTCAGTGGTCTTGCTTGCGCAGCCGGAGAGCAGCAGGGCCAGTGCCGCGAGCGCGACGGCGGCGCGGACGGTGAGGCGGAACGGCATGGGTGTCTCCCGGTGAGAGTGCAGTCGCGGGCGCGCTGACGCGCGCCCCGAGCTCGTAACAGCGGCGGCAGCGCGCCTCGTACAGATCGGCGCCGCCCACCACGACGAGCCCGGCCCGCTTCTGCTTGCGATAGGTGCGGTTGGCCGGCGCGCCGCAGACCATGCAGATCGCCAGCGTCTTGGTGATGTACTCGGCGACCGCCAGCAGCTGAGGCATGGGCTCGAACGGGCGGGCCGCGTAGTCCTGGTCGAGGCCGGCGACGATCACGCGCTTCCCGCGTCGCGCGAGCCGCTGGCAGACCTTGACCAGGTCGGGCCCCAGAAACTGTCCCTCGTCGATCCCGATCACCTGCGCCTCGTGCGCGTAACGCAGGATCTCCTTCGCTTCGCGGATCGAGCGGGAGGGGATGCGCAGATCGCTGTGCGAGACGATCGCGTCGTGGGCGTAGCGGATGTCGATCGCCGGCTTGAAGATCTCCACCTTCTGGCGCGCGATCTGGGCGCGGCGCAGGCGGCGGATCAGCTCCTCGGTCTTGCCGCTGTACATGCTGCCGACGATCACTTCGATCCAGCCGGAAGCGGGAAAGGGAAGCGTGGGTTCGGACATGGCCGGGGCACGCTATCGGAGGGGTGGGGAGGTGTCAACGCCAGCGCGACCCGCTCCGAGCCTCGCCCGCAGCCGCCGGGCCGAGGCGCCGCCCGCGATCGCCGCGGGCTCCCGGCGCCGGCCATCTTCCCGCGTGCATCGGAGCGACGAGAGGACTAGCATCCGCGCAAGACCCCTCCACCACTCGACGGACCGGGGGGAAACCATGAACACGCTGCGCTATGGACGAGACCGGCTCGCCCCGGATGGGCGCGCCGAGCGTCTCGAATGGCTGGTCACGAACGGCATCGGCGGCTTCGCCTCCGGGACCGTCTCCGGCGCGCTCAGCCGCCGATATCACGGCCTGCTGATCGCGGCCCTCAAGCCTCCGGTGGGCCGCACCCTGCTGCTCGCCAAGCTCACCGAGCGGCTCACGATCGACGATGCGACGTTCGAGCTCGACGCCAATCGCTGGTCGGATGGCGCGCTCACGCCCGCCGCCCCGATTCATCTCGAATCGTTCGTCCTCGAAGGCGCGATCCCGCGCTGGACCTGGGCGATCGGGGACACTCGGCTCGAGAAGCGCGTGTGGATGGAGCACGGCGAGAACACGACCTACGTCCAGTACCGGCTCGCGGCCGGTCACGCGCCTGCGCTGCTCGCGCTGCGCGCGCTGGTCGACCATCGCGACATGCACGCGGTCACGGCGCGCGGCGAGTGGAACGCTTCGATCGAGCCGGCGACCGACGGACTGCGCATCGAGCCCTTCGATGGCGCGACCCCGCTCTGGCTGTTCGCTCCAGGCGCCGAGACGCGGCCGATGGACGACGCGTATCGCGGGTTCGCGCTCGCGCGCGAGGCCGAGCGCGGGCTCGAGAGCGTGGAGGACCACCTGTGCGCCGCCGAGATCGTGGCGCGGCTCGCGCCCGGCGAGGTGATGACCGTGATCGCGAGCACGCGGCACGACGCGGGGCGCGGCGGGCGCGGGGCGCTCTCGCTGGCCGGCGCGCTCTCGAGGCGTCGCGCGCACGAGAAGAGCCTGCTCGAAGCCTGGGGCGAGGCCGCGCCGCGCGTCTCGCGCGCCGCCCCGCCATGGGTGCGGCAGCTGGTGCTCGCCGCCGACGCCTTCGTCGTCGAGCGCGCGAGCCCGCTCGAACCCAATGGGCGCACGATCATCGCGGGCTATCCGTGGTTCGCCGACTGGGGACGCGACAGCATGATCGCGCTTCCGGGCGTGACGCTCGCCTGCGGGCGGCCCGCCGTGGCGCGCGCGATCCTCGCGACCTTCGCGCGGCACGTGGACCAGGGCATGCTGCCGAACCTGTTCCCGGACGCGGGCGGACCGCCGCTCTACAACACGGTGGACGCCGCGCTCTGGATGTTCCAGGCGGTGCGCTCGCACTTCGAGGCCACCTCGGATCTCGCCTTTCTCGGCGACCTGTTCCCGGTGCTCGAGGACATCGGCGCGTGGGCCGAGCGCGGCACGCGCTTCGGCATCCGGGTGGACGCGCGCGACGGCCTGCTCGACCATGGCGAGCCCGGCGTGCAGCTCACGTGGATGGACGCGAAGGTGGGCGACTGGGTGGTGACCCCGCGGCAGGGCAAGGCGGTCGAGGTGAACGCCCTCTGGTACAACGCGCTCACCGCGATGGCCATGTTCGCCCGGAAGCTGGGCCGCCCGCCCGAGCTGTACGAACGCATGGCGGCGCGCGTCGAGCGTTCGTTCGACCGGTTCTGGAACGAAGAGGCGCGATGCCTGTTCGACGTGATCGACACGCCCGCCGGCCCCGACGCCTCGCTGCGCCCCAATCAGATCTTCGCGGTGTCGCTCCCGGACTCGCCGCTCCCGCCCGTGCGCCGGCGCGCGGTCCTCGAGGCGTGCGGCCGCGAGCTGCTCACGTCGCACGGGTTGCGGAGCCTCGCGCCGTCCGACGCGCGCTATTGCGGCCGTTACGGCGGAGACCCGGGGGCGCGCGACGGCGCGTACCACCAGGGCACGGCCTGGGTGTGGCTGCTGCCGCACTACGCGCTCGCGCATTTCGCGGTGCATCGAGATCGCGCCGCCGCGCTCGAGCTGCTCGAGCCGCTCTCGGACCTGATCGCGGCGTACGGCGCCGGCACGCTCCCGGAGATCGCGAACGGCGATCCGCCCCACGCCCCGTGCGGCTGCATCGCTCAGGCGTGGTCGGTGGGGGAGGCGCTGCGCGCGTACCACCTGATCGCGGGCGAGGTGGCCCCGGCGGGGCGTGCCGGGCGTTCGCCGCGTGCGCGGGCGACGGCGAGCGCGCGCGCGCGTTGAGCACGGGGCGTGAGGCGCGGTTCAGACGGCGGGAACCGGCTCGACGCCTCGCTCGCGCAACAGGTCGCGGATCTTGGTCTTCACCAGGTCGATCGCGACCTGGTTGTGCCCGCCTTCGGGGATGATGACGTCGGCCCATCGCTTGGACGGCTCGACGAACTGTTCGTGCATGGGGCGCACGCTCTCCTCGTACTGGCGGATGATGCTGTCCACCGAACGCCCGCGCTCGACCAGGTCGCGCCGCAGCCGGCGGATGAAACGCACGTCGGCGTCGGCGTCGATGAAGAGCTTGATGTCCATGAGCGCGCGCAGCGCCGGGTCGACGAAGATCAGGATGCCCTCGAGCACGATGATCAGGTGCTCGCCGACCTCGCGCGTCTCCTCGAGGCGCCGGTGCTCTGCGTAGTCGTAGATGGGCTGGGCGATGGTGCGGCCCGCGAGCAGCTCCTCGACGTGCCGCAGCATGAGCTCGTTGTCGAACGCGTCGGGATGGTCGAAATTGCGGGACTCGCGCTCTCCGAGCGGGATGTCTTCGAGGTTCCGGTAGTAGGAATCCTGGTCGATGATGACGACTCGTCCGGAGCCGAGGCCGCGCACGATCGTGCGGGCGACCAGCGTCTTGCCGGATCCGGATCCGCCGGCGATGCCGATGAGAATGCGCCGCGACATGCGCGTCGCAAGGTAGCAAGGCACGGTGTGAGGGTCAACGCGCGGCGCGAGGCGCGCCGCGCATCAGGGAGGCGAACGATGGGACACGTGGCCAGGCTCACCGACGATGCGCTCGCGCAGGCGCTGCGGGAGCTTCATGTCTGGGAGCTCGCGGGCGGAAAGTTGCGACGCGTCTATCGCTTTCACGACTTCGTGGAGGCCTGGGGCTTCATGTCGGCGGCCGCGCTGCTGGTCCAGCAGCTGGACCATCATCCCGAGTGGTCGAACGTTTACGACACGGTGACGATCGAGCTCACGACGCACGACGCGGGCGGGATCAGCGCGCGCGACGTCGAGCTCGCCGGCAGGCTCGAGGCGCTCGCCGCTCGCTGGCCCCGGGGCTAAGGGCGCGGCCTCACGGCCTCGGCACCATCAGCAGCGCGACCCGGTGTTCCGGGGCCACGAACCATTCGTACCACTTGGGGAACGGGTGATCGATCGCGTCGCGGAAGCGCCGCCGGTACTCTGACCAGAACGGCTCGCCGCCCCACAGCTCGCGCGCCGCCATGCCCGACGCGAGCGCGTGCAGCGTGCCGGCGTCCTTCAGCACCCGCTTCCCCAGCTCGGGCGGCAGGGGACCGCCCAGCAGCCAGTCCACGCTGCGCCAGATCTGCTGGTAGGTCTTGGGCTCCACGATCATCGCGTTCACCTCGCCGAGCGTCGATGTGAACTCCACGGTCATGACGTCCGGGTCCTTCGCGTCGGCCTGCACCGGCGCGTAAAAGCGCGCGATTTCCGGGTCGTCGAGCACCGCGTACTGAAAGCGCGAACGGAGCGGCGGATCGGCCGCGCCCCATCGATCCGCGCAGTGTCCGCCGGCCAGCAGCAGCTGCATGAGGAAGGCGGGATGCGTGCTGTCGGTGAGCGCCGGGGCGAACAGGCCCACCACCCCCGCCGCGCCGCGCGCCTCGCGCCGCGCCGTCGCGCAGCTGGCCGAGTCGAGGGCAGCGTGGACCGGGGCCGGGAAGGCGCTGCCCGCCGGGATCGAGCCGAACTCGTTCAGCACCAGCGCGCGCACCGGCACCGAGGCGAGGTTGCCCGCGATGCTGAGCACCGCGTTCGCGGGGACGAACGCTTCGCGCAGCTGCCGCTGGAGATCGCGCGCGTTCAGCCCCTGCAGCCCCTTTCCCGACGCGATCCGCGCGCACCTCGCGTCGTCGCCCCCGCGCGCCCAGATCGCGGCGCCGTAGTAGAGCGCCGTGCCGACATCGGCGCGATAGCTCGAATCGAGGTCCGCGCGCACCGCGCCCAGGCACGTGCGCAGGCCGGGCGCCGTGACGGTCACGCCACGCAGACGCGTCGCGACCTGGTGCAGCACACCCGGAAACTGCTGGACGCCGGCGAGCTCCGAGAAGCGCGTGAGGTGCGGCGAGAGCGCGAGATCCCACCCCGCCGGGCGCTGGCTCGACATGTCGCCGCGCGAACGTTCGGGGGCCTCGGCGGTGGCGCCCATGTACTCGAGCTCGGCCAGCAGCGCGTGCAGACCCTCCCTGCCGAGCGGATCGTCCGCGTTCCCGAATCCGTAGGCGAGCGTGACGTCCACCGAACCGCAGTACGGAACGTGGCGCGTCACCACGCGCAGGCCGTTGGGAAGCGTCCAACTCTCGAGGACGGTGCTGTCCGGGAGCGCGACCGGCGCGCCGTCGGCGGCGGCCGCGTGAGAAGGGAGCGCGAAGCTGGCCATCCAGCACAGCGCGATGAGCCGGCGGGTGAGCGGGACGAAGGTCACGAAGATTCCTCCAGGAAGACCGGGCGAGGGAGCGCGGGCTTGCGACAGTGGCGGATGATTGTACGGCTTCCCGCACTCCGCGCGCACCTGCCCGCACGCGGTCGCGAGGCTCCCGCGCGCTTGACCGGCCCGGGCCACGTTCCTAGACTCCGTCCACTTATGCGCGACGTGGACGAGTCCGAAGTGCGGCGGGTGGTCCGGGAGGCGGTCGAACGCGCGCTCGGTCCCGAGTCCGCGCCCGCCGCGGCGCCGCGTGCGCCCGGCGCGGCTCCTGCCGCTTCGCGGCGCGTCGCGATCGGCTCCGATCACGGCGGCTTCGCCCTCAAGGAGACCCTGAAGCGCGCGATCGCCGAGGATCTGGGCTGGACTGTGCACGACTGCGGCACGCACTCGACCGATGCCGTGGACTATCCCGACTTCGCGGCGGCGGTCGCGCGCGAGGTCGCGAACGGACGCTGCGCGCGAGGGATCGTCGTGGACGCCGCCGGGATCGGATCCAGCATGGCCGCCAACAAGATTCCCGGCGTGCGCTGCGCCCTGTGCCACGACGACGTCACCACCGTGAACGCGCGCGAGCACAACGACGCGAACGTGATGGCGCTCGGCTCCCGGGTCGTGAATCGCGGTCTCGCCACGCGGCTCGCGCGGCTGTTTCTCGAGACGCCCTTCGGAGGCGGACGGCACGAACGCCGCGTCCAGAAGATCATGGCGCTCGAGCGTGGCCGATGAGACTGACCGCGCGCGTCATCCAGCGGCTGCCGAAGACCGACATTCACTGCCATCTCGACGGGTGCCTGCGCCCGCGCACCATGCTGGAGCTCGCGGATCAGCAGGGCGTGAAGCTGCCGACGCGCCGCATCCCGGAGCTCACCCGGCTGCTGCAGGCCGGCCGCCGCACGCGCAATCTCGCCGACTACCTCAAGATCTTCGATCTCACGCTGAGCGTGATGCAGCAGAAGGAGGCGCTGCATCGCGTCGCCTACGAGCTGGCCGAAGACGCGGCCGCCGAGAACGTGCGGCATCTCGAGGTGCGTTACTCGCCGATCCTGCACCGGCGCAGGCGTCTCGCCTTCGAGGACATCGTCGATCCGGTGATCGCCGGTCTCGCCGAGGCCGGACGAAAGTACGGCATGTCGACCGGGGTCATCATCTGCGGCATCCGTTCGCTCAATCCCAAGTTCTCGGTGGTGCTCGCCGAGCTCGCGGTGGAGTACAAGGGCCGCGGCGTGCTGGCGTTCGACCTGGCGGGACAGGAGAAGGACTATCCGGCGAAGGCCCACCGCGCCGCGTTCCAGCTGATCCTCAAGAACAACATCAATTCGACGGTGCATGCCGGCGAGGCGTTCGGCCCGGTCAGCATCGGCCAGGCGCTCCACTACTGCGGCGCGCACCGCATCGGTCACGGCACGCGGCTGCGCGAAGACCCGGACCTCCTGGCCTACGTCAACGATCACCGCATCCCGCTCGAAGTCTGCCTGAGTTCGAACGTGCAGACCCGCGCCGTGCGCAGCATGCGAGACCATCCGTTTCACTACTATTTCCAGAAGGGCCTGCGGGTGACGCTCAACACCGACAGCCGGCTGATCTCGGCGACCACGATGACGGACGAAATCTCGATCGCGGCCCGCACCTTCCGCCTCAGCCCCTACGAGGTGAAGCGCATCATCATGAACGGTTTCAAGAGCTCGTTCCTGCCGTACGCGCAGAAGGCGCGCGTGCTGCGGGCGGTGACGCTCGAGATCGACCGGATCTTCATGGAGGAGTTCCCGCACGAGTACGATCGAAGCTCGACCGGTCTCTAGCCCCATGGCCCCCCGCGGCGCTCCCGGCCCTCCCCGGGCGCCCGGGCAGGTGAGGAAAGCCTTGACCCTGCCGCGGCGGCTCCCTTAGGGTTCTTGGTTCCAGCCCAAAGCGCTGCCCATTCCCATGCCACGACACCTCCCGCCCGCCACGCTGCTCGCCTTGTCGCTTTTCCTGCTGGCGCTTCCCGCTGCTGCCCAGGACCGGGGCAGCATCTCGGGACACGTCACGGACAAGCGGACCGGACACGCCATTCCCTTCGCGACGGTCTCGATCACCGAGGCGAAACGCGGCGGCCTGACGGATTCCGAGGGGCAGTTCCAGGTCCCCGGCCTGCCGCCCGGCACCTACGAGGTCAAGGTGCAGTTCCTCGGCTACCGGCCGGAGGCGCGGCCCGGCGTCGTGGTCGTCGCGGGCAAGCCCACCACGCTCAACTTCGAGCTGCAGGACATCGTCGTGCACGAGGAGAAGCAGGTCGAGGTCACCGCCGAGCGCCGGCTCGTCGAGGTGCGGCAGGGCGCGACCATCCGCAGCGTGAACGCCGGCGACATCCGCAATCTCGCGGTGACGACCATCGGCGACGTGCTCCAGCAGCAGGCCGGCATCAGCACCGACGCCGAGCAGATCCACGTGCGCGGCGGCCGCACCGACGAGACGCTCTTCCTCGTGAACGGAGTGGCGAACCGCGACCTCGTCACCGGACAGTCCACCGCCGGCCAGCTCAACGCGCGCTCGGTGTCCGAGGTGAACGTCGCGACCGGCGCTTACGACGTCCGCTACGGCAACGCCCTCTCGGGCGTGGTCGAGATCAAGCTCAAGGAGGGCACGGACAAATTCGAGACCGGAATCACGACGTCGGGGGGCAGCTACGGCGGCCGCATGTGGCAGCTGGTGTCGGGCGGTCCCGATCCGGTCTGGGCTCCCCTGCTGCGGCGCGCCGGTCTCAAAGTCCCCGGCTCGGTCACGACCATCGTGGACTTCTCGAGTTCGTTCTACGAGACCCGATACAGCTACCTCCAGGGCCGCGACCCGGGCTTCAGCCACTCCACGCTCCTGCCGCAGGGTCTTCACCCGCGCCTGCACTCGAGCTACGAGGACACGTTCTTCGGCATCCCGTTCCGCTACTCCGACCGGTGGTCGCCGGCGGAGGACAACCGCTGGGCCGGCCGGTACGGATTGACCTGGAAGCCGAGCGGCGAGGACAAGTTCACCTACACGTTCTCGAAGCGCATCGCCATCGACCAGGGTTTCAGCCGCACGTTCCTCACCGCGCAGGGCGACCTCGGGGATCCGGCATACCCGTGGCAGTGGGCGCACCGCATCGACCACGCCGCGACCTTCTTCGAGGACAACGTTCAATCGTCCCTGCAGTGGCGGCGGACGCTCTCGACGACGGGCTACACCGAGGCGCAGGTCTCGCGCTACTTCTTCGCGCAGCGTCAGGACGTGGGCGGCAAGCCGTGGACCCAATACGTCGAGTCCGGCCTGGTCGCCGACCGTTCCTTCCCGGTCGGGGATCCCCGCCGCGACGACTTCTTCCTCGACAAGGGTGACAACTACCAGTGGTCCGACCGGCGCACCACCAGCTGGAACCTCGAATGGAACATCACGCAGCGCGTGCACCACAACGAAGTGGAGGCCGGGCTCGAGCACCAGTTTCAGACCGTGCAATACGTCGACATCGAGTCTCCGTGGTTCGACGACAAGAACGGGCTGGGGCAGTCGCACGACCTGTGGGCGGTGCACCCGTGGGTGGGTGACGTGTACTTCCGCGACCGCCTGGAATACGAGGGCTTCGTCGCGAATGCCGGCCTCCGCGGGGACTACTGGGTGATCGGCCGGGAGGCCGAGCGCGCGCTGGCGGACACCTCGCGCCACAACATCGCGGCCACCCAGCGCAACGGCTTCTACGATGCGACGCGCTCGTTGTACGGACGGCGGATGAAGGTGCACCTCTCGCCGCGCCTGATCGTGTCGCACCCGATTACCGAGAAGAGCAGCTTCTTCTTCAACTACGGCGAGTTCACGCAGATCCCGTCGTATCGTTACGTGTACTCGAAGCTGAACTCGATCTCGAGCGAGTCCTTCCCGCTTCAGGGAAATCCGAACATCAACCCCCAGATCTCGGTGAACTACGAGGTCGGCGCGAAGCACCAGTTCCTCCCGACGGCGGCCGCCAACGTCACGTTCTTCGTGCGCGACGTGTACGACTACCCGAGTGCCACGCGCGTGGACCCGCTCGCGGGAAACCTCCAGTCGTACTTCATCTACCTGAATGGGCACTTCTCGCGCTCGAAGGGCTTCGAGCTGGAAGTCGAGAAGCGCCGCTCGAACAACTGGTCGGCCCGGCTGTCGTACTCGTACCAGCAGACGAAGGGCAAGAGCAGCAACCCGAACGAGGCGAAGGCGCTGCAGGAGATCGGGGGTGCGAGCGAGACTCGCCTGTCCGAAGTGTTCGTGACCTGGAACCGGCCGCACAAGCTCACCGGCAACCTGGACCTGCGATTCGACAAGAGCCCGCCGGCCGGCCTCGGGTGGTTTCGACAGACCGGTCTCAATGTCTTCATGCAGGGACAGTCGGGGCGCGCGTACACGCCATACGACCTCGCGGATCAGAACCCGATCGGTCTGCCCTCCTCGAAGAACGCGCCCTTCCAGATCACCACGGATCTCAAGGTCGACCGCTGGGTCGAGGTCGGGGGCCGCCGCATCGACGTGAGCCTCCAGGGCACGAACATCTTCAACGACTACCTGATCAACCGCGTGGACCCGGTCACGGGCAGAGGCTATCTCTGGGGGCAGGGCCAGTTCGATCCCGCCTACGTCCATGGGCTCAGCAACTACGTGAAGACCGGCACCGCTGACGACCCGTCGAATTATGGCCCCGGCGCGCAATGGAGGCTGCAGTTTGATGTGGACTTCTAGCCGACGCCGGACCGGGCGCGATCGCGCGCGTCATGGCGGAGCCACGCATCCGGCGCTGGGCGTGGCGCATTCACGCCCCGGGGCCGGCGGCCGGTTCGCGCTCGCGGCGGCCGCGGCCTGGGCGGTGTGGGTCGCCGGCGCGGTCTCGCCAGCCTCCGCCCAGGTCACGCTCGGCGGACAGCGCGCGGGCACATCGTCCGGAACGTTCCTGCGCATCGGTGTGGGCGCCCGTGCCGAGGCCATGGGGGAGACGTTCGTCGCGGTGGCGAACGATCCGAGCGCGATCTACTGGAACCCGGCCGGACTCGCTTCGATGCAGCGCAACGAGGGCCTGGAGTCGCACGTCGACTGGCCGGCGGACATCCACTACGACCATCTGGTGCTGGTGTTTCCCTCCCGCAAGCTGGGAGGAGCCATCGGACTCCAGCTCGGCGTTCTCAGCACGAAGATCCAGGAGACCACCTCCCTCGAGCCGTTCGGCACGGGACGCGAGTTCACGTACTCCGACTTCGTCGCGGGCGTGGCCTTCGCCCGCCGCTGGACCGACAGGCTGCTGGTGGGCGCGGGGGTGAAGTTCCTGCGCGAGGACCTCGGAACGCAGATCGGGGGTCCGAGCACCAGCGCGGTGCTCTTCGACATGGGCTCGATCTTCTACCTGGGGCTCGGGAGCATTCGCATCGCGACGTCGCTCACGAACTTCGGCTCTGAACTTCGTCCGTCCGGACAATTCATTTCCCCGCTCTCGGGCGAGGTGCGCCAGTACGACGGGTTCGACCCGCCGCTGGACTTCCGATACGGCATCGCGTTCGAGCCGGTGGAGAACTCGACAAATCGCGTCACCACGACGATCGAGATGAACCAGCCCGCGGACAACGAGCTGCAGCTCAAGGCGGGCATGGAGTGGTCCTATCTGCGCTCCTTCGCCCTGAGGGCGGGCTACAACGTCAACGCCGACGAGCTGAAGTTCAGCGCCGGCGCCGGGTTCGCGGGGGACTTCGCCTCCCTGCGCGGCGCGCTCGACTACGCCTACACGGATGGCGGTTTCCTCGGGGGCATCCATCGCCTCTCGCTGGGGGTGAGGTTCTGATGCGCCGGGCGCTGCTGTTCCTGATCGCGATCCTCACCGGCCTGCTCGCCGGGTGCGGGGGTCGGTTCAAGCTGCCGACCGAGCGCAAGTTCGCGGCGGTGGTGCCGACCGCGAAGAGTTACGAGCACCTCTCGACGTGGAAGGACATGGATGGGATTCGCGACCTCCTGATCACGCAGGGCCAGGGGGCGCAGCTCTTCATGCTCTTCAACCACGGTGGCTCGCTCGGTCCGTCGATCCCGCGTGGGGAGGTGCGGCTCTATCCGTTCACCGTGAACGTTCCGATCGGGTCACCGATCTTCGATCCCCTCCGGTCCCTCTTCAATCCGGTCGCGATCGCCTCCGCGCAGACCAGGCTCTTCGTGCTCGACGAGGGCGATTCGTGCATGGCGAAGCTCGACCCCCTGCGCAACACGTGCGAACCGGACAACGCGCGAAACGGCAGGCCCTCGATCATCTGGGACTACTCCGCGACCTGGCGGGTGCGTGAGTACTCGATCACGGGGGGCGACACGGTGTCGACCTTCACCGACACCACCTTCTCCGTGGTGAACGGGATCGCCGCGGACGCCGCCGGCAACGTCTACGTCGCCGGGATCGCCGTCGTGCTCGATACGCTCTCGACCGACCAGCGGATCCGCACGCGCAAGTTCATCTCGCGCATCTATCGATACACCCGCGGCCCGCGTTACGCGGGCATCGTCCCGAACGATCGCAACATGCCGGGCGCCAACTGGCACCGGGATACCACCTGGGTGGTGCTGGACGGCAGGGGCACGTCATCCGTCGAAGACCCGCACCACATCATGTGGACGCCGGTGCTGGGGGGAGCGGTATTCGTCGCGGATCACGACAACGACAAGGCCAAGCTGATCGGGACGAACGATCTCGAGGTCGGGTTCACCAAGGTCGATGGCAGCGAGACGCCGACCGGGACGAGCTTCAGCGGACCCGAGGGGGTCGCCGTCGACGAAGCCGGATACCTCTACGTGGTCGATCGCGGGAATCAGCGCGTGCTCCGATACGACACCTACGGCACCTACATTCAACAGGTCAACGTGGAGCGGAACGCGGACAACCTGCCCCTGCTCGATCCGATCGCTCTCGCCGTCGACAATTCGCTCGCCTACGTCGCCGACATCGGCCGCGCGCAGGTGATTCGCTATCAGAGGCGCTAAGTGATCCGATCCCGTCTCCTGTTCCTGTCCGCGGCGGCGGCCGCATGCTTCGCGACCGCGGCGTGGGCCGCCGAGGACCACCCGGCGGTGGCGGGTCCATTCACCATTCTGCGCAGCTACCAGTCATCGGATTCCACCCAGCCCGCGGCCCGGGTCATGAGCGGGAACAAGATCGGCATCACGCTCACCAACTACGGCTTCATCGGGACCAACTTCTCGACGTTCGCGCCGTCGTTCGAATACCCGCTGGGCTCGAGCCACATGCACATGGTGCGCGGCGGCCCCTGGATCGGCGCCTACGCGTCTGACGACAGCGGCGCGTTCATCGGCGTCTCGACCGCCACGGAAGACGGATCGGCGGGCAGCAACAGCGCTGGCTCCGGAGAGTTCTCGCCAGCTGGGACCTCCGTCGGCGCGCGATCCACGCTGCCCAACAGCAGGTTCTTCGATCCCGACGCGGTCAGCGAGCTGGATTTCATCTCGAGCTACAGCGATCTGCCGGCGGATCAACGCAAGCACCACCGGCCGCTGGGCGTGGTCGTGAACCAGTACAACTTCGAGTGGTCATTCTCGGACTATGCGCACTTCACGATCTTCCACTACGTCATCCACAACAATGGACCGCCCCTGCGAGACGTGTGGTTCGGCATGTACGACGAGCTGGCCAGCGGCAACATGCGCCTTCAGAGCTCTCTGCCTCCCACCGGCTGGTTCTCGAAGAAGCTCATCACCTGGGTGGACTCGCTGAGCATGCTGACCGAGCGCTACTGCCAGAGCCGGGTGTACCCCGCGCAGTGCCGATTCGACCTCGTCCCGGAGATCGCCGCCGTGAAGCTGCTCGGAGTCAAGCCGGGCAACGTGCGGGATCCGGCCGACAAGCTGATCACGCTGGCGGCGTGGAACTATGCCCCCGGCGACCCCTCCCGCGCGACCGACACCCTGAAGTACGAGGTCATGGCGACCGGACAGAGGCAGAGCCTCAGCCCCCTTCCGGACGCCCTGGCCCCGGGATCCGGCGACCCCGTGTCGTTGCTCGCCGTGGGGCCATTCCCGACGATCTTCTCGGGCGACAGCGCCTCTGTGGATTTCGCCTACATCGGCGGTCTCACCTACGAAGAGCTCTCCAGGCGGGCGATCGTGGCCCAGCGCGCCTACGATCTGGACTACATCGTTCCGGTTCCTCCGCCTTCGCCCCGGCTGAAAGTCGTCGCGAGGAAGAACGCGCTCGACTACTACTGGGACAATACTCCGGAGGACTTCGTCGATCCGACGAGCCCGATCGGGAAGGACTTCGAGGGATACCGCGTGTACATTGGCCAGAGCCGGGACACGCTCGACCTCGTCGCCCAGATCGACGAGGTCGTCCCACCCCACGACTCGACCGGGTTCAACAGCTGGCCGGCCGATTGCGGCCAGGTGACGCCGCCGCGTTCCATGCCGGATACGCTCAGGCTGTGCCCGCCGGTCACCATCGATGGCGTCACGTACCACTACAAGTACACCGTCCAGAACCTGCGCGACGGCTTCAAGTACTTCTCATCCGTGACGGCCTACGATATCGGCACGCCGGACATCGAGTCGCTCGAGAGCGGCATTTCTCAGAACGAGACGGTATCGGTGCCCGCCCCGGCCGCTGGCGAGATCGCAGGGGGCGGAATCACGGTCTTCCCCAACCCATACGTCGTCGAGGCCGCGTGGGACCGGGGGCAACAGGCGCGCGATCACTACCTCTGGTTCGCCAACCTCCCCCAGCGGTGCACGATCCACATCTACACGCTGTCGGGCGATCTCATCTATGCGACGGACTTCGACGGCAGGTCATACGATGGGAGCAACGCGCGTGGCATCTACCGTCCCGGCAGCGATCTCAAAGCGGTCCTCTCTGGCAACATGTTCGGCTGGGACATGATCACCCGTCAGGGCCAGGCGGCCGCGACCGGCCTCTACATGTGGGCGGTCGAGGACAAGAGCACCGGGAAGCGCCAGACCGGCAAGTTCCTGCTCGTGAAGTCTGACCGGGAAAGCTTCTGACCATGCGCCGCGTGCTCGCGATTCTCCTGCTCGCCGGCGGAGCGACGCTGGGCGGACTCGCCCTGAGCGGCTGCGGCCACAAGTCGATCCTGAGGCCGAACACGCCGCCGCACACCACGATCTTCATCCAGGGCCCGGTGGACACCGTGAATCACGTGGTCCACCTCTACTGGTTCGGCACCGACGCGCATGGCTACATCGTCGGATACGAGGTGCGCCTGCTCAACCCGGCGGCCCCCGCGGATACGAACTGGGCCTTCACGACGAATACCGACATGGTGGTGACCGTCCTCACGCCGACCGGGTTCACCGAGGCCGTGTTCGAGGTGCGTGCGATCGATGACGCCGGCGTGCGCGATCCGAATCCGGCGCGTCAGTCGTTCAAGTTCCGCAACAACCCTCCGATCGTGAAGCTCGTCAACAAGCCCAACGCGGGTGACCGGTCCGACACGACGTTCGCGTCGGCGACCGTGGACTGGACCGTCTCCGACGCGGACGGCGATCCGACCAAGGTCGTCAGCCGGGTCTGGCTGGATGGGAACGCCGCGAACCCCTCGATTGCGAGCGGCACCAGCATGACCGTGCCCAGCGCCCTGTTCCTCCAGGGCGGCGTCTACAAGTCGGGTCCGCGCACGCTCTATATCCAGGGCATCGACGACGGCGGAATGGCGGGTGGGATCGACAGCGTTCGCTGGTACGTCCGCCAGCCCGTGACCGGCACCCGGGCGCGGCTGCTTCTCATCGACGACGTCCCGACCACGGACGGCTCCAAGACGCGCGTGGACACCTTGTACTCCCACGCGATTGCCAATGCCGGCGTACCCAGCACCCAGTGGTCGATCCTCCACCTGCAGCGCAGCCAGCCGTTCCGTTCGGCCAAGGACATGGAGCAGACGTTCCGTCTCTTCGAGGCCGTGGTGTGGTATCGGGGCGAACAGACGTCCGTCTCGAGCGTCCTGGCGAACTTCGGCACCGGCATCGGGCCCTATCTCGACAACGGGGGCCTCATGTTCCTCGAGTCGCTCAACCTGACAACGGCCATGAGCACGAACGGCGCGTTCGCGCCGGACTTCGTCAACCAGTACCTCAACTCCGACGGAACGTTCCTCTTCCCGCTCTCGCCCGATTCTTCGGCAGCCTGGGGCCTTTCGGGCAGCGGCACTCTGCGTTGCCCGATGATCGCCGACAGCCTGCACAACGGCCGGATCATCGCCGGGCTTCGGGCGTTCCAGACGAGGGACAATTCTCAGGTGCTGATGTACGCCCCGGCCCACACGCTGTCACAGGACAACCCGTTCGACATGGCCATCGCGCTCGCCGTCCCGCAGGCGCACAACGGCCTCTTCATCGTGGACACGTATCCGATGGTCTCGGGGACGGTCCCGGCCGCCGGGTTTCCCCAACGTGCCAGCATCGTGCTGCTCAAGATCTTAGGGCTGCTGGGCCTCACCCGGCCGTGACCCGAAAGGGGGGCGGGGCGCGCCATCTCGGCAGTCGGGATGGCCGGCTCGGCGAGGCGCGGGGATGATCCTCGAGGGACGGGCTGCCGTCACGTGCCCGTAACGCGAACGCCACGGGCATTCTGGCTCGACTGCCCGCCCCCGAGGCGGTATCCTCTACACGGTCTTGCAAGCGCGATTCACCTCGATTCGACTCATTCGCCGTCTCACTTCACGAAGTGACGCGCCGCGCGCGCAGGGAGGCAACGCTAAACAGACTAGTTTACCCCGCGGGTTTCGGTACTCGACAAGGTCCTACTTCAGCGAGGGGTGCCCCATGAAGAAGATGTTTACCACTTTCCTTGGCGCCGCCATGATGCTGGCCACGGTCAATGCCGCGGTCGCCTTCAATAAGTACCCTCCGGGTCCGGGCGCAACGTGTACGGACACGCTGACGATCTTCCAGGTCAGATCGACCATGAACACGGTCGCGGCGTGCGCCCCCCAGACGGGTCCCAGCGGCGCGATCGGCGATACCGTGCTGGGCGTCTCCGGGATCATCACCGGCTTCGACGAGAACCCGACCGGCTTCGACATCTACATTCAGAATTCGGCCGGCGGTCCCTTTACCGGCATCGATGTCTTCACGCACGGCACGAATCTCCGCGCGCCGTACGGTTTCAATCTCGGCGATTCGATGGTGGTCGAGTACGCGCGCTGCGCCATCTTCGCCGGCGACCCCGAGCTCGAGGCTCCGAACAACAACTTCTCCGCTCCGAACATCATCCTCAGAAAGGTGAATTCGGGCAACGCGCTGCCGCCGTTCTTCGAGGGCAACACGACCGACTTCGTCGAACTGCCGACCAACGCGACGTTCCCTCCTTACGTGGGCGCGCTCATGAAGCTCGACGGTCCGGTTCGGGTCGCACGCACGGTGGGTCTCTCGTTCCACGGCATGCTCGTCGTGCGCGACGCCGCGCCGAGCGACTCGGTATTCATCGACGAGGCCAAGTTGAGCACACTGGTGCCGCCCGCGGTGGGCACCATCCTGACCAGCGTCTCCGGCATCGGGAACTCGGCCACGCGCGGTTTCCGCATCATGCCCCGTGGCGCCGCTGACATCGTCGACGCCCAGCCGCCGGGCATCACCGACGGTTACGCCGTCGCGGACAACCAGTACCGCGTCGTCTTCGACCGCGACGTGACTCCCCTCTCGGCGACCAACCCGGGCCACTACTCCCTGGCCTCGTTCGGATCGGTCGATGCAGCCGCGATGGATGGCGCCAGCGCGGTCATCCTCACCGTCAGCAGCACCGGCTTGTCCCACGGTGACCCGGAGTCGGTGACGGCCGACAGTATCGTCGGCACGGCGAACAGCATCATGATGACCACGCCGGTGTCCGCGAATTTCCTCGCGGGCGTGCTGACGTGCGGGGAGATGTCCGCCCCCGACCCCGATTCGCTCGCGGCGTCGCCCTGCCGCGACAAGTCGAGATACGCCGGCACCTCCGGCCAGTTCATCAACGGAGGGTTCGGCCCGCGCTCGACGTTCACCGGTATCGTCGTGGGCATCTATGGCAATCTGTACTACATGGAAGATCCCAATCCGGATCCGGAGCCGTTCGACCCGCCGGGAGGTCATCGCGGCATCACGGTGTTCGCTCCGCCGGTCGCGCTGACACTCGGTCACGAGTACGTCATCTCCGGCGCCGACGAGGAGTTCTACAGCGAGAACGAATTCGCGGCGATCGTCAAGGTGACGGACGTGGGCAACCCCGGCGTTCCCGCCCCGATTCCGCTTCTGGTGGGGATCGCCAACCGCGACACCTGCGACGCGGGTCAGGTCATGCACAACGCGCGTGACTACCTCTCGGAGCTGATCGTGCTGAAGAACGTCAAGGCGGTCCGGCGGTTCAACCCGCCCCCGTCGAACGGATTCCACGTCGCGGGTCCGGCGCCCGACTATCCCGACACGATCTTCTGCGAGAATGTGAACACCGTGCTGGGTGCGAACGACACCGCCAACGTGAACTACCCGGCGCTCGGCTCGAATGTCAACGTGGTGGGTGTCGTGCACTACACGACGAACACCAGCTCGCCCAGCTTCCGGGTGGCCCCGCGCAGTCCGGCGGACATCACGTTCCCGGCCACGGCGGGGGTCGGCGGCTCGACGCCGACGACGCTGTCGTTCTCGGTGTATCCGAACCCGGCGCGCTCGATGACGGTTTCCTTCGCGCTTCCGAAGGCGGCCGACGTGCAGCTGGGCGTGTACGACATCGCGGGTCGCCGCGTGGCCCTGCTCGCGAGCGGTTCGATGCCGGCCGGTCCCTACCAGAAGGTCTGGAAGGGCCTGGACGACAAGGGCAACAAGGTCAACACGGGTATGTATTTCTATCGTCTGCGTGCCGGCGACGAAGTGCGCACGCTTCGCACGATCCTGCTGGCCAACTGACGCAACGGTTCATCCGAGCGGCCGGCCGTCCCCAGGGACGGCCGGCCGTCTCGTTGATGTCGCAATCGCGCGGCGGCTCGCCGGCCGGGCCCGTTGCCCGTCCGGGTGGGAACGCCTATGTTATGCGCCGTTCCCGCCGCTCTTGAGGGTCGCCCCCGGTTCCGTCGGAAGATCAGGAGGATCCGCAGGACCATGACGCCCGATTCGAGAACGGGCCTGCGGGCTGCCGACTCGGCCACCGAGTTGACCGAGCTCGTCCTGCCCAACGACGCCAACGTGCACGGCAGCGTGCTCGGCGGCACGGTGATGCACTGGATCGACCTCGCGGCCGCCGTGGTCGCGAACCGCCACAGCCGCAGGCCGGTCGTGACCGCCGCGATCGACGAGATGTCGTTCCTGGCGCCGATCCAGGTGGGGCAGCTGGCGCTGATCCACGCGCGCATCACGCTCGCGGATCGCAGCAGCATGGAGATCCGGGTGGACGTCGAGTCCGAAGACCTGCTCACCGGCGAGCGCCGCCACACCAGCACCGCCTACGTCACGTTCGTCGCGCTCGATCCGGTCACGCGGCGTCCGGTCGCGGTGCCGCCGCTCACGCTCGAGACCGAGGCCGAGATCGAGGAACACGCCCGCGCCATCGAGCGCCGCCGGCTGCGCCTCGCGCGCCGCGGCGCTCCGGGCCACGAGCCGCCGCCACGTCGCCCCTGAGCCCCGGTTCCGCTATAGTCGTCGCCGCGCGCCGCGTGTGGCGCCTGCAGTCGCGGCACAGGCCCGGGGCCTCGAGCCCCGGCGCTCACGGAGGAATCCAGGATGGCCATATCGATCGTCGTGCCTCAGCTCGGCGAGAGCGTCGCCGAGGGGACCGTCTCCAAGTGGCTGAAGGCCGTCGGGGAGCGGGTGCGCAAGGAAGAGCCGCTGGTCGAGATCCAGACCGACAAGATCAACGTCGAGATCCCATCCCCGGCCGAAGGCACGCTGCAGAGCATCGTCGTCCCGGAAGGCACCACGGTGCTGGTCGGAACCGAGATCGGCGTGCTCTTGGGGCTCGGGGAGGATGTGGGAGCGGTGGCCCGGCCCGCGGCCGCCTCACGCGCGAGCGCCGCGCTCCCCGCGGCCGTCTCCGCGCCGGCCGGAAGCGCGCCTCCCGCCGCGACCGCGGTTGCGATTGCGCCCGTGGCGTCCGCGCCGGTGGGGGCTTCCGCCCCGGGTGGGAACGGCGGCGCCGCGCTCGACGATGCGCGCAACCTCTCGCCCGCCGTGCGCAAGATCATGCGTGAGCAGAACGTCGCCCCGCACGAGCTGGCCGCGATCCGGGGCTCGGGCGTCGCGGGTCGCGTGACGCGCGACGACCTGCTCGAATATCTGAAGTCGCGGGTGCAGCGTCCCGCCGGCGCCGCGCCCGCGATCGCCGCACCGGCGCCGGCCGCCGCGGCACCTCCGCCCGCATTCATGAAGGCGCAGGTCTCCGCAGCCGCGGCGGGCCCGCGCGAGGAGGTCGTGCCGTTCACCAAGGTGCGCAAGCTGATCGCCGAGAACATGGTGCGCGCCAAGCACACCGCGGCGCACACGCACTGCTTCGACGAAGCCGACATGAGCGCGATCGTGGCGCTGCGCAAGGAGTGGGGACCGAGGCTCGAGGCGCAGGGCGTGAAGCTCACCTACATGCCGTTCTTCATCAAGGCGAGCGTCATCGCGCTGCGCGAGTTCCCGTGGGTGAACGGCGAGGTGAAGGGCGAAGCGATCGTGGTGAAGCATTACTACAACATCGGCATGGCGGTGGGCCGCGACGAGAAGGGCCTGATCGTGCCGAACGTGAAGGACTGCGACCGCAAGAACCTGGTGCAGATCGCGGCCGAGGTGAACGACCTCGCTGCGCGCGCGCGCGCCGATCGTCTCAAGCCCGACGACATCATGGGGGGCACGTTCAGCATCACCAACGCCGGCGTGTACGGCGCGATCAACTCGTCGCCGGTGATCAACGTCCCAGAGGTCGCGATTCTCGGGGTGCACAAGATCACGGAACGCGCCGTGGTGCGCGACGGCCAGATCGTCGCGCGGCCCATGATGAACGCGTCAATCGGCTTCGATCATCGCGTGGTGGACGGCGAGCTGGCCGTGAAGTTCCTGAGACGCGTGTGCGAGCTGCTCGAGCGCCCCGAGCTGCTCTGGTTCTACGCCTGAGGCGCGCGCGATGACCCGGCTCACCGCCTGTCACCTGGGGCCGACGCCCTACCGCGACGGCCTGCGCATTCAGGAGGCGCTGGTGCGCGCGAGGGCCGATGGCCTCACCTCGGACTGGCTGCTGTTCCCGGATCATCCTCCGGTCCTCACCGTGGGCCGGGGCGCCGCCCCCGGGAGCCTGATCGCGGACCCCGCCTCGCTGGCCGCGCGCGGGGTCGAGGTGTTCGAGGTGGCCCGCGGCGGCGATATCACATGGCATGGACCGGGGCAGCTGGTGGGCTACGTCATCGCCGATCTCGCGTTGCGAGGCAGGGACTTGCACCGTTTTCTGCGAGATCTCGAAGGAGCCATCATCGATCTGCTGGCGGATTGGGGCATCGAAGGCGGCCTGATCCCGGGTCGCACCGGCGTCTGGGTGGGCGGCGAGAAGATCGCGTCCCTCGGAATCGCGGTGCGGCGCTGGGTCAGCTATCATGGGTTCGCGCTCAACGTGGCTCCCGACCTGAGCGGGTTCGACCTGATTCACCCGTGCGGCCTGCGCGACATCCGCATGACGTCGCTCGGGGTGCAGCTCGGATCGCGCGCCCCGTCACTCGGCGAGGCCCGCCGTGCGGCCGCCGCCGCCGTGGCCCGGCGCCTCGAGCTTGCCGATGTCGTATGGGCCTCGAGGAACGAGGCCGAGTCGTGGCTGCACGAAGCTTATCCCGCGGAGGCCGTCCGCCACTCCAGGAGGTTGAGATGCTGACCGTGACGGACGTCGCGAGTCGGAAGCTGAACGAGATCATCGCCCAGCAGCAGGAGCCGGTGTTCGGGCTCCGCGTTCACGTGAGCGAGGGTTGCTGCTCCGGTCCATCGTACGGCATGTCGCTCGCGCCGCAGGCCGAGGACGGCGACTGGATCGGCGAGTTCGGCGGGGTCAAGGTGCTGGTGGATCCGCAGAGCGCGCCGATGCTCGAGGGCGTCAGCATCGACTACGTCGAGACGCTCGAGGCGCAGGGCTTCACCATCAACAACCCGAACGTGACCGCGCGCGAGTGCGGATGCGGCAACGGGCATGGCCATGCGCACGCAGGCGCAGCGGACGCGACCCAGGCCTCCGCCAGGGGCGGCGGCTGCGGGTGCGGCGGTCACTGAGACGGTCATGCCCGCAAAGCTCACGCTGTTCAGCGTCGACGAGGCCAACCGCACGATCGCCGAGCTCAAGCCCGAGCTCGAGCGGCTGAGCGCGATCAAGCGCGAGTTCGATCGCGCGCAGGGGCGCATCGACGTGCTCACGCTCGCGGTGGCGGGCGCTGCGCCCGGCAATCCCGACGCGATCGATCTGCGGCGGTTGCTCGAGCGTCGTGGCGAGCTCGGCGAAGAGCTCTCGCGCGGCATCCAGCGCATTCAGCGCCGCGGCTGCCTGCTCAAGGACGTCGAGAAGGGCCTCGTGGATTTCTACGCGATCTCTGGCGACCGGCTGGTCTTCCTGTGCTGGCAGCTGGGCGAGCCGGAGGTGAGCCACTGGCACACGCTGGAGGGCGGCTACTCGAGGCGCGAACCCATCGACCGCTCGGAGCTGGAATGACGCGGCCGCGCCGCGATCGGACGTGAGCTTGACCACCCTGACGGTTCCCCAGGCGCCCGGCGCGCGACCCTTCGCCGATTACGCGGTGCTCGACCACGCCGCGATCCGCGAGCGCACCCTCGCCGCGAAGCGCCGGCTCGGCGCGCGTGCGGTGATCCTCGGGCATCACTACCAGCGCGAGAGCGTCATCGAGTTCGCGGATTTCCGCGGCGACTCGCTCAAGCTGTCGCAGCTCGCGGCCGCGCAGGACCGGGCCGAGGCGATCGTCTTCTGCGGCGTGCACTTCATGGCGGAGTCCGCCGACGTGCTGCGCCAGAGCCACCAGACCGTGATCCTGCCCGATCTCAAGGCGGGTTGCTCGATGGCCGACATGGCCGACATCGAGGACGTCGAGCTCGCGTGGGAGCGGCTCACCGCGGCGCACGGCGAGACGCTGGTGCCCGTCACCTACATGAACTCGACCGCCGCGCTCAAGGCGTTCTGCGGCGACCGCGGCGGCGTGGTGTGCACGTCGTCCAACGCGCGCGCGGTGCTCGAGTGGGCGTGGGCGCGCAAGGCGCGCGTCTTCTTCTTCCCCGACCAGCACCTCGGCCGCAACACCGCTTTCGCGATGGGCGTGCCGCTCGAGCGCATGGCGGAGTGGGAGTACCGCGCGCAGGATCTCGCGCGCGTGAACGCCCGCGCGTTCGATCCCGAGGTGAGGCTCATCCTGTGGCGCGGGTGGTGCTCGGTGCATACCAAGTTCACGAAGCAGCAGATCGACGAGGCGCGCGCCGCGGATCCCGGCGTGAAGGTGCTGGTCCATCCCGAGTGCCCGCTCGACGTCGTGCGCGCCGCCGATCTCGTGGGCTCGACCGAGTTCATCATCCAGCAGGTCGAGCGCGCTGTGCCGGGCGCGAGCTGGGCGATCGGCACCGAGATCAATCTGGTGCACCGCCTCGCGCTCGAGCACCCCGGGCAGACCATTCGCTCGCTGCAGAAGAACGTGTGTCCGTGCGCCACCATGAACCGCATCGACCCGGCGCACCTGTTGTGGGCGCTCGAGAACCTGGCGGCCGGCCACGTCGTGAACCCGGTGCGCGTGCCAGAGGCCGTGCGGCGCGGCGCTCGCATCGCGCTCGAGCGCATGCTCGCGCTCGCGGGATCCGGCGCGCGCGTCGCGATGGCGAGGGACTAGCGTGAGCGACGCTCCCCTCACGCCGCCCGCTGACGACGGCCTTCCGATCCTCGAAGCCGCACATCCCGAGATCCCCGTGTACGGCGCGCCGCGCGCCGCCGTGCCCCAGCGCCTGCCGCTCGCGCCGCGCTTCGGCGGCTGCGCATCGGGCGCGGGCGTTGGCCTCGGCGCCGAGGGCGGCGCCGGATTCCGGCGCCTGCCGCCGTGGCTCAAGGTGAAGCTGCCCGGCAGCGGCGACTACGCGGAGACCAAGACGCTGCTGCGCACGCAGAGGCTGGTGACGGTGTGCGAGGAGGCGCGCTGCCCCAACCTCGGGCACTGCTGGGAGCGCGGCACCGCCACCATCATGATCCTCGGCGAGCTGTGCACGCGACGCTGCGGTTTCTGCGCCGTGGCGCCCGGCAAGCCCAACGGCTTCGTGGACTGGGACGAGCCGCGGCGCGTTGGCGAGGCGGTGGCGGCGATGAAGCTGCGCCACACCGTCATCACCTCGGTCGCGCGCGACGATTTGAAAGACGGCGGCAGCACCATCTTCGCGATGGTGATCGAGGCGATCAAGAGCCGCTCGGCCACCGTGATCGAGGTGCTGGTGCCCGATTTCCGCGGGCACGCGGGCGACCTCCAGCGCGTGATCGACGCCGGCCCGCACGTCATCAACCACAACGTCGAGACCGTCGAGCGCCTGCATAAGGTCGTGCGCCCCAGCGCGCGCTACGACCGCTCGCTCGAGCTGCTGCAGCGCGTGAAGGCGAGCGGCGCCGGGATCAAGTCCAAGAGCGGGATCATGCTGGGCCTTGGCGAGCGCGAAGACGAGGTGACGCGGACGCTGGAGGACCTGGTCGCGCACGGCTGCGACCTGCTCACCATCGGCCAGTACCTGAGGCCCACCCCGATGCACCTGCCGGTGATCGAGTACGTCCACCCCGACGCGTTCCGCGCGTGGGGCGAGCGGGCGAAGGCGATCGGCTTCGAGAGCGTGGCGAGCGGCCCGCTGGTGCGATCGTCCTTCCACGCCGACGAGCTGGCAGGCACGGTGCGCGCGGGCGAGGCGAGCAAGACCGCGTAACCGCGCGCGAATCGCACGAAGGCCCCGGTCTCGACGCGAGACCGGGGCCTTTCGCATGTGACGCGCAGCCGCGCGCCGTTACTGCACGTCCTCGTTCAGCCAGCGACGATAGGACTCGAAGCTGTACGGCCGGCCGAGGAAGTTCTCGACCAGCTTCGCCGCGGGCAGCGAGCCGCCGGGCGCGAGCACGGCGTCTCGGTAGCGGGTCGCCACCTTCGGGTCGAGCAGGTTCGCCCGGTCGAACTGGCTGAACATGTCCTTCGCGATCACCAGCGACCACATGTAGGTGTAGTAGACCGCCGAGTAGCCGTCGAGATGCCCGAACGCCGTCTGGAAGTGCGTGCCCGGGACGAACGGAAACGGCTGATACTTCGCGGTCAGCTCCTGGATGATGCGGTCGGTGTCAACGCTCCTGGGATCGCGGTCGTACACCGAGAGCGAGGTCTTCGCGTACACCATCTGGCGCCGCACCTGGAGCCCCTTGCCGAACTCGTTCGCGCGCACCATCTGCTTCACGAGCGCGGCCGGGATCGGCTCGCCGGTCTGGTAGTGCTTCGCGAACGTGGCGAGCACCGCCGGGTCGCGCGGCCATTCCTCCAGCATCTGCGACGGCGCCTCGACGAAGTCACGCTCGGTCTGGATGCCGCCGATCCCGATCCACTGATGGCGTCCGGCGAACAGGCTGTGGAGCAGGTGCCCGAACTCGTGGAAGAAGGTCTCGACGTCGTTCTGCTCCATGAGGCCGGGATCGCCGGGCTCGCCTCCCGGGAAGTTGCAGATCAGCGCGGCCTCCGGGATCTGGCGCCCCGCGACGCCGGTGCGGATGCCGAACTGGGCGGCGTGGTTGTACTTGTTCTTGCGCGGGTGCAGGTCGAAGTAGAACCGGCCGGCGAGCTTGCCGCCGTCCAGCATCTCCCAGCACTCGACCGACGGATCCCACACCGGCGCGTCCTTCACGCGGCGGTAGGTGACGCCGAACAGGCGGCTCGTCACGTCGAGCACGCCCTGCTCGACGCGCGCGAATGGGAAGTACGGCCGCATCTTCTGCGCGTCGAAGTCGTACTCCGAGCGCCGCAGCTGCTCCGAGTAGTAGCCCGACTCCCAGGCGTTCACCACCGTCGCGCCCGGCACGTCCTGCTGCTTGCGCTTCAGCAGCTGCGCGTACTCGTGATCCGCACGCGCGCCGGAGGCCTCGACGATGCGATCGATGAAGTTCGAGGCGTTGCGGGCGGAACCCACCATCTTGTTGGCGGTGATGTAGTCGGCCCAGTTCGTGAATCCCAGCAGCGTCGCGAGCTGGTAGCGCTTCGAGATCATGCTGTCCAGCACCGCCATGTTCGCGGGATAGCCGCGGTTGTTGTACTCCATGTACATGCGGCGGCGCAGGTCCTCGTTGCGCGCGTATGAGAACACCGGCAGCGCGTCCGGGTAGTCGATGGTGAGGTGGATCAGGCCGTCGGCTCCGGGTGCGTGCCGCGCGACGTAGTCGGCGGGGAGCCCGGCCAGCTCGGACGTGTCCCTGGCCGTGATGCTGCGCAGGTCGCCGCGGATGTTGCGCGAGAACTGCTGGCCGATCTCGACCAGCGCAGCGCGCAAGGCGGTGACCCGGGCGCGCGTCGCCTCGTCGCGGTCCACGCCCGCGAGCCGGAAGTCGCGCAGCTCCTTCTCGACGTAGTAGCGCGTCTCGGCGTCGGCCTTGCCCAGGTCGAGCGCCGCGAGCGCCTCGTACACGGCGCGATTGAGCGACAGCGCGGTCGCGAAGGCGGAAACCCGCTGGCTCGCGGTCTCCGCGGAGTCGCGCAGCACGGAATCGGGGTGCACGTTCTGCATGAGCCCGGCCTGCGCGCCGGCGGCGTTGAGCTCGAGCTGCGCGTCGTCGTATGGCCGCAGCGTGTTATCGATCGTGCGCTTGCCGTTCGCCGCCAGCATGCGATCGATCGCCTGCTGCGCGCGAGCGATGCGCTGGTTCTCGGTGCGCGCGAAAGCCGCGGCGTCGGGATGGCCGGTCCAGAACGGCCCGTCCACGGCGGGCCGAGCTACGGCGCGACCGTGCGCGGCCGCCGGCGCGGCAAACGAGGCGGCCGGCGGCTGGAGCAATGCGAAGGCGAGCATCGCGGCGAAGGGTCTGAGACGCATGATGTTCTCCTTAGGTGGAGCGAATGAAGAGCGGCCGAGCGCGGCCGCCCCGCGTGGTTCAAGCTGTCAGTCTTCCGCGGCCGCCTCGCCGCCGTCCTCGGCAAGCCAGCGCGTCCACGCGCCGTCGTCGGAGGGCCGCCCGAGAAAATTCTCGACCAGCTTCGCGGCCGGCACCGAGCCGCCGGGGGCGAGCACGACGTCGCGATAGCGCCTGGCGACGCCCGGGGCCAGCAGGTTGCCGCGATCGAACTGGCCGAACATGTCCTTCGCGATCACCAGCGACCACATGTAGGTGTAGTAGACCGCCGAGTAGCCGTCGAGATGGCCGAACGCGCACTGCATGTGCGTGCCATCGACGTATGGGAACGGCTGGTAGCGCTCCGTGACTTCCTTCACCAGCGCGTCGGTGTCGAGATGCGCGCTGTCGCGGTTGTAACAGCTGAGCGAAACCTGCGCGAACACCATCTGGCGGCGGATCTGGAGGCCCTTGCCGTAGTCGTTCGCGCGCTTCATCTGGCGCACCAGCGCGCCCGGGATCGGCTCGCCGGTCTGATAATGCTTCGCGAAGGTCGCGAGCACCGCCGGATCCTTCGCCCACTCCTCGAGCATCTGCGACGGCACCTCGACGAAGTCCTGCTCGGTGCGGATGCCGCCCGTGCCCACCCACCTGCGCCGTCCCGCGAACAGCGCGTGGAGCAGGTGGCCGAACTCGTGGAAGAACGTCTTGACGTCGCCCGCCTCCATCAGCCCCGGGTCACCCGGATCGCCGCCCGGGAAGTTGCAGATCAGCGCCGCCTCGGGAATCTGGCGTCCCGCGACGCCGGTGCGCACGTCGAACTGGGCGGCGTGGTGGAACTTGTCCTTGCGCGGGTGCATGTCGAGGTAGAACCGGCCCGCGAGCGTCCCGCCGTCGAACATCTCCCAGCATTCGACCGCCGGGTCCCACACCGGCACGTCCTTCGCCCGCTCGAACGTCACGTCGAACAGCCGGGCGGTCACATCGAGCACGCCCTGCTTGACGCGTTCGTACGGGAAGTAAGGGCGAACGCTCTGCGCGTCGAAGTCATACTCGGAACGCCGCACCAATTCCTGCAGGTAGCCCGTGTCCCACGCGTTCACGACGCCCGCACCCGGCGTCTCCCGCCGCTTGCGGTCGAGCAGCACGCCGTACTCCGCCTGCGCGAGCGCGGCGGACGCCGCCGCGATCCGATCGATGAAGCTCGCGGCGTTCCGCTCGTGCCCGACCATCTTGTCGGCCGTGATGTACTCCGCGTAGTTCGAGAAGCCGAGCAGCCTCGCCAGCTCTGCGCGTTTCGCGATCAGCCGCCCCAGCGTCTCGATGTTTTTCGGGTAGGCGCGGTTGGCGAACTCGACGTACATGCGCCGGCGCAGCTCCGCGTGCTTCGCGTAGGTGAAGACCGGGGCGGCGTCGGGGTGGTCGGTCGTCAGCGTGAGCGTGCCGTCGGCGGCCGGCTTGTGGCGCGCGACGTAGTCGGCGGGAAGCCCGTCCAGCTCCTCCGCGTTCTTCACGACGACCGTGCGAACGTTCCCGCGGATGTTGCGCTCGAACTCCTGGCTGATCTCGACCAGCGTGTCGCGGAGCGCGCGAATCTTCGCGCGGGTCGGCTCGTCGCGGTCCACTCCGGCGAGCCGGAAGTCGCGCAGCGTCTTCTCGACGTAGGTGCGGATCTCGGCGTCGGCTCCCGACAGGTCGATCGCGCTCAGGGCGTCGTACAGCGCGCGATTCAGCGAGATCTCGGTCGCGAGCGCGTCGGTCTTCTGGCTCGCCCGCTCGGCGGCCGCGCGCAGCGCGGCATCGGGATGCACGTTCTCCATGAGCCCGGACTGGGACGAAGCCGCGTCGAGCTCGAGCAGCGCGTCGTCGTAGGGCCGCAGCGTGTTCAGGGCGGTGCGCTCGCCCTTCAGCGCCAGCATCCGCTCGATCCCCGCGCGCGCCCGGGCGATCCGGTCGTCCTGCTGCTTCTCGAACGCCGCTGCGTCGGGACGCGCGCCCCAGAAGGGCGCATCGGGAGTGGTCGCGGTCGCGGCCGGGAGCGTCGCCGCCGGCATGGAGCGCATGATGGGAACCCCTCGGGACAAGTTCACACGTCTTCCTAGGCACGAAGCGATCGCGCGCGGGAGGGCGTGGCCGGCAGGCGGGGGATCGGCGGCCACACCGCGGTCAAATGGTTGCCCGCGAGGTCGCGTACGTTATCCCAGCGCGTTCCGGCGCTCAAATCGCACCGCCCGGGCGCGGCAGGCCGCGGGACGAGCGCGGGCCGCGCCGCGCACCGGGCCGGGGCCGCCGGGACCCGCGGAGCCGCCCCGGTGGGCCGCTGCCCCTACCCCTTGCGCGGGGGCTGGCTCGGCCGCATCTCGACGCGGCTGTAGAGCGCGCGCGCCGGTGAGCGCAACAGGTCCAGCACCACCTCGGCCACGTCTTCGGGCCGCAGCGCCCAGTCCTGCTTGTCGCGCGCGCCGCGGCCGAACTCGGTCGCCACGCTTCCGGGCATCAGGTACGAGACGCGAATGCCGTCGTAGCGCACTTCCATCATGAGCGCTTCGCTGAAGCCGTTGAGCCCGAACTTGCTCGCGTTGTACGCGGCCCCGCCCGCGATCGGATTCTTCCCGGCGAGCGACGAGACGTTGAAGATGTAACCGCCGCCGCGCTTGCGCATCTGCGGGATCGCCTCGTGGCAGCAGTAGAACACGCCGTTCAAGTTGGTTTCGATCACGGCGCGCCAGTCCTCGAACGTCATGTCGGCGGCGGGTCCGAAGATGCCGATGCCGGCGTTGTTGATCAGGATGTCCGCGCCCCCCGCCGCGCGCGTGACCTCGGCGAACAGGCGCTGCACGTGGTCGGGCTTCCGCACGTCGCACCCGAAGCCGAGCGCGCCGTGCCCGATCTCGCGCGCAGCCCGCTCGGCCGCCTCGCCGTCGCGCGCCGTGAGCGCGACAATCGCGCCCTCGCGCGCCAGGCCTTCCGCGACGCCGCGCCCGATGCCACGGTTGCCGCCCGTCACCACCGCCACCTTGCCGTCGAGAAATCCCATCCCGATCCTCCCGAATCCGGCTTCTAAGTTACGTGCCCTCTTCCTGCCACAGGCGCTCGATGCCTCGCAACACGCTCGGGTGTCGTTTCCATTGATAGAACGCCATGGCGGTCGCGGCGAGCAGGTTCGCGACGATCACGGTCCAGGGCCGGAGCTGGCCGAGCAGCGCGGCCCCGAGCGCGAGGTTCAGCGCGAAGAATCCGAGTTGAAGGCAGAGCGCGAGCACCAGCAGCACGAAGAACATGATGGGGAACCTCTCGAACAACGTCATGAGCCAGGACACGACGATGCCGAACACAATGAAGATCACGAAATGGAATGCGGTGTAGGCCGCGACCGCGAGCGGCTCGACGATCACGCCGTGCGAGGCGGCGGCGCCGCCGCGCAGCAGCACGGTGCCGAGCAGCGCCGGCGTGAAGAGCGGGCGCCCGGCGGCGAGATCGAGAACGAGGAACCAGAGCGCGACGGCGATCGCGCCGATCATGCCGGTGAACAGGCCATCGAGCAGCACGTCGCCACGAGGGGGCGCGGTGCCCGCGCCGGGGCTGGACATCGGGCTCACGGTCATGGGGGTCTCCTGCGGTGACCTGCGTTCGGCCGGGGGGAGCCATCGCAGGTTAGCACCCGGCGACGGGCCGCCGAAACCCCCGTTGCGCGCACCCTGCCGTCGTGCGACGCCGGTGCGCGGGGGAGCGGGTGGCCGCGCAGAGCGGCCGCGTTTCAGATGAGATCGCGGGGATGGATCACGCGCACCAGCCTTCCGGCGCCGCGGGCGATCTCGCCGTGCAGCTCGATCCGCACCAGGGTGCCGGCCGAGAACTCGGGCTCGGTTCCCGTCAGGTACGACGCGATGCGCCCTACCAGCGGCTGATGCGAGACCAGTACGACGTGCCAGATCGTGACCCCGGGCGCCGCCAAGTCCGTGAGGACTTCCTCCGGATCGCGATCCGGGGTGAGCGCCTCCGCGATGTCGATGGCCGCGTGCGCGCCGGTTCCCGCGCGCAGCAGCTCGGCGCTCTCTCGTGCGCGCCGGTAAGGGCTCGCGAGGATGCGATCGGGCGAGAAGCGCTCCGCGCGCAGATGCGTGGCCAGCCGCGCGATGGTGTCGCGGCCGGCGGGCGAGAGCGCGCGTTCGGCGTCGTGGCCGCCATCGGGCGCGCGCAGCGCGTCGCCATGGCGCAGGAGATCGAGCAGGAGCGGCACGGTCGCGAAAGTTCTGCCGCGCGCGGCCCGCTGTCAAGGCGCGGGCTCTTGGATCGTGACTCTCGCTGCCAGAGCGGTCAGCATCTTTTAAATTGCGTCTCAACGCTTCAACCCGCTGCGCCGGAGTCGATTTGCGGACCGCTCGATCCTAAACCGGTGCTCCATTCCCATATGGTTCAGGAATCTCATTGACGCAGTGCGGCTGAGGCGTAGCCTCAGAGGTGCCCCTCAGGGTTGCCCACCCAGCAGGAGGTCGCCATGCCCCTCCTCAAGCTCCGATACGCCCCCCCCCTCGTCCTCGTAGCGCTGCTCTCGATTTCTTTCACATCGTTTGCTCGTGCTGATTGCGGTGGGCTTGGCCCGATGGGATCCTCACCGGTGCCCAACGTGTTGTGGTCCCTGAAGGACTCGGTTACCGCGTGCCCTGCCGGAGACTCGGTCCTCGCGGGGCACCCGTCGCGGCTGAGGATCAAGGTCTACTACGCCGACGACGCGTGTAACGCGAAGGTAGGTGTGCCGCCGGAATCCATCTGGGTGACGACGACCGTGCCGAGCGGAAATCTCATTCCGAACGATCAACCCAAGATTTTCGCCGACGACTCCACCGATGCCCTCGGCATCACGCGCGTCACGATTGTCAGCCTGTCCGGCTGCGGGACGCTGCGCGTCAAGCTCTACGTGACGGGCGTGTACCAGGGCTACCTGGACGCGAAGGTGCGTTCGACGGACACGAACGGCGACGGGCGAACGAACTCCAGCGATACCACCAGCGTCTGTGACCTCAACTTCAGCGGAGCGGTCAATAGCACCGATGTAGATCTTGTGAAGGCGCATCTCGAGGACTCCCATCGCAACGCGCTCTTCGGCACTCTGGTCCGGCGCACGAACCTCTGCGGCTCCTGCGGCAACGGCGCCGCCTACACGATCGGCGACGGGGTTATCGGCTGGTCGCCCAACGGGACCCGGCTCGCCTATGAGCGGCGCAATGCGTCCGGGCACTGCGCGATCATGGTCGTGCCGTCCAATCCGATTGCCGGGAACGATACGCTGCAACTCAGCTTTCCGACAGAGTCGGGGGACGACTATGACCCGAGCTGGTCCCCGCTCGGAGACCAGGTCGTGTACGGCCGCGGTGACAGCCAGATCCTCCACAAGGGGGTTCCCGGCATTGCCTCGGACACGACCGAAACGATCATATCCGTGACGGGTAGCTTTGCGACAATAACCAACGAGTCAGTTTCACCTGACGCGAACCTGATTGCATTCAGCGGGGTGGTGCCTACGGGCCATTTTCACATATATACGGTGCCCTTCACAGGTGGGGTACCAAAGCAGATTACAAGTGGCAACTTGAATGAATTTTACCCAGAGTGGTCGCCGGACGGCAAGACGATCGTGTTCTTTCGCAACCTCACCGATTCGACCGCTGCTGTCTACAGGGTGCCGGCGGATAGTGGCGCGATCACGACGGTGTATGCGCCCGCGTCTGCGAAGGCTCGGCTTCCCCATTACTCGCCAGATGCGGCCATCCTTACGATGTCGTACCAAGCAGGCAGCGCTGCTCCGTACACGCTTGCTCGGGATACGACGATTTCATCATCGACCCGGTCGATCGCGAACTATCCGAGCTACGGCTACGCAACGCTGACTCCGAAGCTCTCGCCGGATGGAACGAGGCTCGCTTTGCTGGCAACGGCGCCGGGGAGTTCGGACCTGACGCCTCAGATGTGGGCCGCGCGCCGGAACATGAACTTGCCGCCACAGTTCACGTCGATCGGGAGTCAGTCGGTCGCCGACACCACCGCAAGCGTGTCCGTCTCGATGAACCGGAACCACACGAACACCCTGGTAGTGTCCGCCAGCGACCCCGAGAGCGACCCTCTGACCTATGCCGCGTCCTTCCTTACCCACGGCATGAGTTTTTCGCCCTTGACTCGAATCCTGACGTGGTACCCGACGGACTCGGTCGGGAGCACTTTCAATGTGAAGTTCGTGGCGAGTACGCCGAGCGGCGGAGTGGATGCAATCATCGCGAGAATCACGGTCATTCCAAACGCCGGTCCGTCGCGGGCCGGGCGGCCGGCTCAGGAACAGGCGGAGTGGTCCATTAAGGCGGACTCGCGCGAGGGGATTTTCGAGGTCATCACGCCGGTACTGGGTGCATCCGAAGCCACGCTGGCCGTGTTCGATGTGGCGGGGCGAAGGCTTGCCCGAATCCATGGCCGGAGCGGGTCAGCGCTGGTGTGGCCGGGGGCGACCGCCTCTGGCGCAAGGGCGCCGTCCGGCGTTTACCTGTACCGGGTGCAGGTCGGAACGCAGACAAGGTATGGCAAGTGGCTCATCGCACGGTAGAAGGCGCAGTGCGGCGATGCGAAGGGCTCTTTCTCGCTTTCGTCATCCCGATCGCGATCCTTGGGGAGTGGCATGGTCCGTCACAAGCCGCCCCCTGCAGTGAAACGTTTGTTGGCCTCGACTCCACCCACGCTCAGACTGCCGAGTTAGCGTTTCTGGGGCGGGCGACCGGGCAGACGTTCTATGCTCCCGATACGATTATTCAGTCGATAAGTGTGTGGCGCAATCCCTTGCAGAACACCTATTACCCGTATGTCATGCTCTACGTCACGGGGGTCGACTCCACGGGGACGCCGAATAGTTTCAACGTGCTTCAGACCGGGCCAGTTGTCCTGCCCGAGCAATATGATGACGGTGTTCATCCCGTACGGATTGACTTTGACCTAGCGCCCGCGCTCGCGTTGCCGCGAAGGGGGCTATACTTCTTTGCCGTGAAGGACTACTTCTGCGACGACGCTATCTGGCTACTGGCCGACTCGACAAACGGCTATCCCGAGGGTCGTGCATGGAGGACAAGTCCGATCTGGGACTGCTCGACCGTCGGCCCCGCGCGGGAGCGAGCGCCAACGATTGATCTGATCTTCAAGGTCGTCTTTTGCGGCAATACCATCACCCCGACAAGGCGCACGTCCTGGGGGGAGCTGAAGCGGCGTTACAGATGAGAGGCATCTGACGCCATCGCGGCGTCGGCGCGCGCGGTAGACCCCGAGGGCGGCGTTGAAGAGATGCTGCCGCGCGCCCGCTTGGTCGGATCGTCGGCCACGAATCTCAGACTCACCGCGGCTCCAGTCGCGGGACGAGCCCGCTGATGGCGGCTGCCCTAGAGGTGCAACGTCTCGCCGCAGCAGGAGCGGCGTTCGCGCACTCGTTTCTTCTTTCCGGTGTGGCTGTGCGCGCGTCGCGCCACCGCGTAGGACCGAAGGCAGCCTTGTAGGCGGTTCCCTCGCCCATTCACCTCCTACTGCTCGCAACGCAAGCGCAGCGCCCTATGGTCCGCGCCCTCGGTGCCCGAGGACCTCGGCGGCCCGCCACTGTGTGAGGTCAGTTGCGGCCCGCTCCATTTGCGGCTGCGAGGCGCCTCCGATATTCTGTTGCGCCAATCCTCGAGACCGGCCGGCCGCCGGTCTCTCCTCCAAGGAGTCCCGCCTTCCCGTCCATGACCAGCCGGCTACTCGACACCCTCCGTGAGCGCGTGCTCGTGTTCGACGGCGGGATGGGCACGCAGCTGCAGGCCCGCAATCTCGGTCCCGACGACTTCGGCGGCAAGCGCTGGGAGGGGTGCAACGACCATCTCTGCCTGACGCGCCCCGACGTGGTCGAGGACATCCACGCCGCGTACTTCGAGGCGGGCGCCGACGTGGTCGAGACCAACTCGTTCCAGGCTGCGCGGCTGCGGCTCGAGGAGTGGGGGCTCGGCGAGCAGACGCTCGAGATCAACCGCGCGGCGGCCACCCTCGCGCGGCGCGCGGCCGATCGCTTCGAGCAGGCCGACGGGCGGCCGCGCTTCGTCGCCGGCTCGATGGGACCCTCCGGGATGCTGCCCTCGTCGGAGGACGCGGATCTCGGCAAGCTCCGGCTCGAGGACCTGGTGCCCGCGTTCGCGGTGCAGGCGCAGGGGCTGCTCGAGGGCGGGGCCGACGTGCTCATCCTCGAGACCTGTCAGGACATCCTGGAGATGAAGGCGCAGATCCTGGCCTGCCGCGAGGCGTTCGAGCGCACCTCGCGCCGCGTGCCGATCCAGTGCTCGGTCACGCTCGATCCGTCCGGGCGCATGCTGCTCGGCACCGACATCCGCGGCGCGCTCGCAACGCTCGAGGCCATGGGGGTCGAGATCATCGGCCTCAACTGCTCGACCGGGCCCGACCTGATGCGCGACGCGGTGCGTTACCTGTCGCAGAACGCGAGCACTTTCCTGCACTGCATTCCGAACGCAGGGCTCCCGATCAACGATGGCGGCCGCACGCTCTACCCGATGAAGCCGGAGCCGATGGCCGCGACGCTGCTCGAGTTCGTGAGCGAGCTGGGGGTCAACATCGTGGGCGGATGCTGCGGCACCACCCCGGACCACGTGCGCGCGATGGTGGCGGCGATCGGGCGACGCGCGCCCGCACCGCGTCCCGGGCGCAGCGGATGGTTCCTGTCGAGCGGCATGACCGCCACCGCGATGCACCAGGAGCCGGCGCCGCTCATCATCGGCGAGCGGCTCAACACCCAGGGCTCGCGCCGGATCAAGCGCCTCGCGCTCGAGGATCGGATCGAGGAGATGATCCCGGTGGCGCGCGACCAGGTCGAGGGCGGCGCGCACACGCTCGACGTGTGCATGGCGCTCACCGAGCGCACCGACGAGGCCGCCATGATGCGGCGGCTCGTGAAGAAGCTCGCGCTCTCGGTCGAGGCGCCGCTGGTGATCGATTCGACCGAGGCGCCGGTGATCGAGGAAGCGCTCAAGGCCTACCCCGGGTGCGCGCTCATCAACTCGATCAACATGGAGAACGGCCGCGAGCGCATCGACGCCGTGATGCCGCTGGTCGTGAAGTACGGGGCGGCGGTGATCGCGCTCACCATCGATCCGGTCGGGATGGCGAAGACCGCGGAGCGCAAGCTCGAGGTCGCGCGCGCGATCCACGCGATCGTGACCGGGGAATACGGCCTGCCCGCCGAGCGGCTGGTGTTCGACGACCTCACCTTCACGCTCGCGACCGGCGACGCCGAGTTCCTCGACTCCGGGATCGAGACCATCGAGGGCATCCGCCGCATCAAGGCGGCGCTGCCCGGCGTGCTCACGAGCCTCGGGGTCTCGAACGTCTCGTTCGGGCTGGGCCGCGAGTCGCGCGCCATCCTGAACTCGGTGTTCCTCTACCACTGCGTGCAGGCCGGGCTCGACATGGCGATCGTGAACCCCGCCGACATCACGCCCTACGCCGAGATCGGGGCCGAGGACCGGCGGCTCGCGGAGGACCTGATCTTCAACCGCGATCCGCAGGCGCTCTCGAAATTCATCACGCACTTCGAGGGCCGCGCGCCAGACGCGCGCGCGAAGGAGGAGGAGGCGGCCGAGGCCACGATGGAGGTCGAGCAGAAGATCCACTTCCAGATCCTCCACCGGAAGCCGGCCGGCATCGAGGCGCTGATCGACGCGGCGGTCAAGCGGCAGGACCCGGTCAAGGTACTGAACGCGGTGCTGCTGCCGGCGATGAAGGAGGTCGGCGACAAGTTCGGAGCCGGCGAGCTGATCCTGCCGTTCGTGCTCCAGAGCGCCGAGGTCATGAAGAAGGCGGTGGCGCGGCTCGAGACCTACCTCGAGAAGAGCGCGAACGTGAGCAAGGGGCGGGTGGTGGTCGCGACCGTGTACGGCGACGTGCACGACATCGGCAAGAACCTGGTGAAGACCATCCTCTCGAACAACGGCTACACCGTGTTCGACCTGGGCAAGCAGGTCCCGGTGCAGACCATCATCGACAAGGCGAAGGAAGTGGACGCGACCGCGATCGGGCTCTCGGCGCTGCTGGTCTCGACCAGCAAGCAGATGCCGATCTGCGTCGGCGAGCTGCATCGCGCGGGGCTCGGGTTCCCGGTGCTGATCGGCGGCGCGGCCATCAACCGCAACTTCGGCCGGCGCGCGGCGCTGGTGGACGGCGAGGTGTACTACGAGCCCGGCGTGTACTACTGCAAGGACGCGTTCGAGGGGCTCGACACCGTGAACGCGATCACCGATCCCGCGCAGGCCACGGCGCTGGCCGAGCGGAACCGGCGCGAGGCTTTCGAGTTCAAGACCAAGGCGGGAGAGCTGGAGGCGAGGGCCGCGGAGTCCACGGCGCAGCAGCGCGACTTCAAGGTCACGGTTTCGCGCGACATCGTGATTCCCGCGCCTCCCCACTGGGGCGCGCGCGTGACGACGGGACGCGAGATCCCGTTCGCGGGCATGTTCGAAGGGATAGATCTCAAGACGCTCTACCGCCTGCACTGGGGCGCGCGCGGCAGCGGCGCGGAATTCGACAGGCTGATCCGCGAGGACTTCGAGCCGCGCCGTCTCGCGCTCCAGCGCGAGGCCGAGGCGGAGGGCTGGCTCACGCCGCGCGCGAGCTACGGTTTCTTCCCGTGCCAGAGCGAGGGGCAGGACCTCGTGGTGTACGACCCCTCGGCGTTCGCGCCGGGATCGCTGAGCCCGCGCGGCAAGATCGAGGAGGTCGTGCGCTTCAACTTCCCGCGCCAGACCGAGCGCGAGGGGCTCTGCCTCTCCGATTACTTCATGCCCGTCGAGTCGAGCAAGTTCGACGTTGTCGCGTTCCAGGTGGTGACGGTCGGCCCCGAGGCGGACGAACGCTGCGAGCGCCTCAACGCCGCCGGCGAATATTCCACGGCGCTGTTCGTGCACGGGCTCGCGGTGTCGGCGGCCGAGGGCCTCGCCGAGTGGCACCATCGCAGGATCCGCGGCGAGCTCGGCATCGATCCGGCGCGCGGGCTGCGCTACTCGTTCGGCTACAGCGCGTGCCCCGACCTCGCCGACCAGGAGAAGCTGTTCCGGCTGCTGTCGCCGGAAGCCGCGATCGCGGTGACGCTCACCAGCGCCTGGCAGCTGGTGCCGGAGGCCTCGACCTCGGCGCTGGTGGTGCACCATCCGGCGGCGATCTACTACATGGTGAAGGCGTAGGGCACACGATGCCGGCCCCTCCGCCCCTCGAGATCGCCCCCGTCACCCTCGACGGCACGCGGGTGCGCATGGAGCCGCTCGCGCTCGAGCGTCACCGCGACGGGCTGTTCGAGATCGGGCTCGATCCCGATCTGTGGCGCTGGACGCAGACCATCGTGCGCGCGCCGGAGGATCTCGCGCGCTACCTCGACGATGCGCTGCGCGAACAGAAGGAGGGGCGCTCGATTCCGTTCGCGACCATCGACAAGGCGAGCGGCCGGGTCGCGGGGTGCACGCGTTACGGGTCGATCGACCGCCGCAACCGGCGCGTCGAGATCGGGTGGACCTGGGTCGGCCGGCCCTTCCAGCGCACGCACGTGAACACAGAGGCCAAGTACCTCATGATGCGTCACGCGTTCGAGACGCTGGGCTGCGCGCGCGTCGAGCTCAAGACCAACGTGCTCAATCGCCGCTCGCGCGACGCCATGCTGCGCATCGGATGCGTCGAGGAGGGGGTGCTGCGCAAGCACGCCGTGAACGACGACGGCGTATGGCGCGACACCATCTTCTACGGCGTGCTCGACACGGAATGGCCGGCGGTCAGGGCGCGGCTCGTTGGCATGATGCGGCGCGATCCCGGCGCGTGATCCCGAGGGCCGCGCGCCGCCCGCCGCGTCCCGCTAGACCCGGAACCCGCCCGAAACCGAGATCGTCTCGCCGGTGATGCTGCGCGCCTCCTCCGACGCGAGGAACAACGCGGTCCCGGCGATCTCGTCCTCCTCCACCATGTGCTTGAGCGCGGTGGGGGCGAGGTACTCGTCCTCGACCTCGCGTTCCGTCCGGCCGAGCGCCGCGGCGCGGTCGCGGATCACGCGGCTCATGCGCTCGCCGCGGGTGGAGCCGGGCGCGATCGCGTTCACCGTGACGCCGTGGGCGCCGGCCTCGAGCGCCAGCGTGCGGGTGAGACCGATCATGCCCCACTTGGAGGCCGCGTACGGCGAGCGCAGGGCGTAGCCAATGAAGCCCGCCACCGACGTGATGTTGATGATGCGGCCGCCGCCGCGCGCGATCAGATGCGGGAGTGCGTGCTTCGCGCACAGCATCGCGCCGGTCAGGTTGATCGCGAGCGTGCGCTCCCACTGATCGAGCGCGAGATCGGCCACCGCAGCGGTCGGCCCTGCGATCCCCGCGTTGTTGACGAGGATGTCGAGCCCCCCGAACGCCGCGAGCGTTGCGGCGGTCATCGCGGCGACCGCCGCCTCGTCCGCGACGTCGGTGAGCGCGATGCGCGCGCGCCCGCCGCGCTCGCCGATCTCGCGCGCCGTCGCATCGAGGCGCTCGCGGCCGGTTCCCGCGAGCATCAGCGCCGCACCCTCCGCGGCGAATCGCAGGGCGATGGCGCGGCCGATGCCGTGCCCGCCTCCGGTGACGATCGCGACCCGCTGGGAGAGCTTCATGAGGGGCGGAGCCTAGCGGCGCCCGAGCCTCGCGCACAAGCGCGGGCCTCATGGCCGCCTCACCCGGGCGCGCCCCGTATCTGGTAAGCTTTTCCTCGGCTTCGTTCATACATCGCTTGGAGGCGACGCTCGCGGGGGGAGTCCCGCGGGCTTAGGCCGCCCGGTCCGCTCCGCAACGGTGGGGCGGCCGCGCGGACGCCCGAACGCATCACGCTTACGGCACCCCGGAGAACACATGTCCCCGATCAGGCGCGGCGCCGCGGCGCTGCTGGTTTCGCTCGCGCTCCTCGCACCCGCCGCCTCGCGCGCCGTCACGACCAACGGCCAGCTCCAGGTCATTCACCTGGACGCGGGTCAGGGCGACGGGGCGGTCATCATCACGCCGGGCGGCCAGGTGGTGCTGATCGACGAAGGGACCAACTTCACCGCCGGGTCGAGCCCTACGAGCTGCAGCCGGGTCCTGAGCGAGCTGCAGGCGCTCGGGGTCACGCACGTGGATCTCCACTTCGCGAGCCACTACCACGCCGATCACATCGGCTGCATCACGAGCCTCACCGGGATCACGATCGATCAGGGCTGGGACCGCGGGTCGACCTACAGCTCGGGGACCTACACCAGCTACGCGGCCTACCTGGGGGGAAGCCGCCACACGCTGACCAAGGGCCGGGTCTTCACGCTCGATTCGCTGTCGGCGCATCCCGTCATCATCAAGTGCGTGGAGCTCGCGGGCGCGGGGAGCGGGGCCACCGACGAGAACTCGCTGAGCCTGATGCTCAAGGTGAGTTACGGCGAGTTCGACGAGACGTTCGGGGGAGACTTCACGGGGACCAACAGCGGCGGCACCAAGGACGTCGAGACCATCGTGGGTCCGCTGGTGGGGCCGGTCGAAGTGTACAAGGTCCACCACCACGGCTCGGCGACCTCCACGAACGACAACTGGCTCAACGCAACGAAGCCCAGGATCGGCATCATCTCCTGTGGCACGGGCAACGGCTACGGCCATCCGACGGCCTCGGCGCTCGGCCGCCTGCACAACCACTCCGTGCGCACCTACTGGACCGAGACCGGCACGGGCGCCGCGCCGAACCCGTCGTGGGACAAGGTGGCGGGCGGTCCGATCAGGATCAACGCGGTGTGGCAACCCGGCGGGGTGGACTCGATCATCGCCAACGGAATCGCGGACACGCTCACCAACTCCGGCACCTTCGTCGACGACGTGGCGCCGGTCGTGAGCGTCACGTCGCCCAACGGCGGCGAGACCGTCGCGGCCGGTGCCCCGCGGTCGGTCACGTGGAGCGCGACCGACAACGTCGCGGTCTCCACCGTGGATCTCGAGTACTCCTCGAACGGCGGCTCGAGCTGGTCCGGCATCGCGAGCGGCCTCGGCAACAGCGGCTCGTTCTCGTGGCCGGTGCCCAACGCGCCGAGCACCCAGGCGCTGGTGCGGATCACGGCCCACGACGCCGCCGGCAACCTCGCGAGCGACGCGAGCAACGCGATGTTCTCGATCGCCGATCAGACCGCCCCGACCATCGCGGTGCTCTCTCCCAACGGCGGCGAGGCGTGGGACGCCTCCGGCACGCACGCCATCACATGGAATGCCGCAGACAACGTCGGCGTGGATTCGGTCGACGTCGACTACTCGCGTTCGGGCACCGGCGGTCCGTGGCTCGCGGTCCAGCACGGGATCGCGAATCTCGGAACGCTCGACTGGACGCTGCCGGCGCAGGGCTCGGACAGCGCGGTGGTCCGAATCAGGGCGTTCGATCACGCTTTGAACATCGGCCAGGACGCGAGCGACGCGCTCTTCCGGATCCTGCCCTCGCAGTCGGTCGCGGTCTCCGATGCCGGGCCGCTCGCGTTCTCGCTCGCCCGCCCGGTGCCGAACCCGAGCGGCCTCGGCGTGCGCTTCGAGTTCTCGCTCGCCGCCCAGGAGCGTGTGCGGATCGAGGTGCTGGATGTGCGCGGCCGCCGGGTGTGGGGCCGGGCGCAGGATGCGGCGCCCGGCCCGCATTTCGTGTCGTGGGACGGTCGCGATGAAGCGGGCGTTCCGACGGCGCAGGGGCTCTACTTCCTGCGGCTCGAGGGCGCGAGCGGCGTCCTGACGCGGAAGCTGGTGCGGATCCGGTAGCGCGCGGCGCTACGCGTCCTGCGGGGCGACCGACTCCGGGTCGATCCCGAACTCCTGGATCGCGCGCGCCACCACGCCGGGCGCGACCTGGCCCTGCGCACACAACGCGGACAGCGTGGCGACCACGATGTGCTCGGCGTCCACCTCGAAGTGTCGCCGCAGTCCCTCGCGCGTGTCGCTGCGCCCGAATCCGTCGGTGCCGAGCGGCGTGTAGGGGCGCGGCACCCAGCGCGCGATCATCTCGGGCACCGCCTTCATGAAATCGCTGGCCGCGACGATCGGGCCCGCCGTGCCATCGAGCGTGCGCGCGATGAACGGCACGCGCGGCGGATCGCCCGGGTGGAGCCGGTTCCAGCGCTCGGCCTCGAGCGCGTCGTGGCGCAGGCGCGAGTAGCTGGTGACGCTCCACACGTCGGCGGCCACCTCGTACTTCTCGGCCAGGATCTCCTGGGCGCGCAGCGCCTGGAGCAGGATCGGTCCGCTGCCGAACAGCTGGGCGCGATGCTTCGCGGCGGTCACCGCCCCGCGGTAGTGGTAGATGCCGCGCAGGATGCCGTCCTCGACGCCGCTCGGCATCGCGGGCATCGGGTAGTCCTGGTTGTAGAGCGTGATGTAGTAGAAGACGTCCTCGCCCTTCACGAACATGCGATCGAGGCCGTCGCGGATGATGACCGCGACCTCGTACGCGAAGGCCGGATCATACGCGAGCGCGTTGGGCACCACGGAGAACAGCACGTGGCTGTGGCCGTCCTCGTGCTGGAGCCCCTCGCCGTTGAGCGTGGTGCGCCCGGCGGTCGCGCCCAGCAGGAACCCGCGGCCGCGCGCGTCGCCGAACGCCCACACCAGGTCGCCGGTGCGCTGATAGCCGAACATCGAGTAGTAGATGTAGAACGGGATGGCCGGCACGCCGTGCGTCGCGTAGCTGGTCCCGGCGGCGGTGAACGACGCCATCGAGCCCGCCTCGGTGATGCCTTCCTCCAGCAGCTGGCCGTCCTTCTTCTCCAGGTAGGAGAGCACCAGCTTCGAGTCCACCGGGTCGTACTTCTGGCCGAAGGTCGCGAAGATGCCGATCTCGCGGAACAGCACCTCCATGCCGAAGGTGCGCGCCTCGTCGGGGATGATCGGCACGACCCGCGGACCCCACTCCGGATCGCGCACCAGGTTGCGGAGCAGCTTCGCGAATCCCATGGTGGTCGAGACCGCCTGCTTCTCGCCAGTGCCCAGCGCGAACTCGGCGAACACCTTGTCGGAGGGCGGTGGCAGCGGCTTCGCGCGCACGATGCGCTTCGGCAGGCAGCCGCCCAGCGCGCGCCGGCGCTCGAGCATGTACTGCACCTCGGGACTGTCCTCCCCGGGGTGGTAGTAGGGCGGATCCTCGAGCTTGCGGTCGGGGATCGGCAGCTCGAGGCGGTCGCGGAATTTCTTGAGCTCCTCCGTCTTCAGCTTCTTCATCTGGTGCGTCATGTTGCGCGCCTCGGCGCCCGGCCCCAGCGTCCAGCCCTTCACGGTCTTCGCGAGGATGACGGTGGGCTGGCCCTGATGGCGCGTCGCGACCTCGTACGCCGCGTACACCTTGCGGTAGTCGTGCCCGCCGCGGCGCAGGCCGCGCAGCTGATCGTCGGTGAGGTGCTCGGCCATCTTGAGCAGCCGCGGATCGCGCCCGAAGAAGTGTTCGCGGATGTAGGCGCCGCTCTCGACCGAGTAGCGCTGCCACTCGCCGTCCACGGTCTCGTTCATGGCCTCGACCAGCGCCCCGTCGTAGTCCTGGGCGAGCAGCGCGTCCCACTCGCGCGCCCAGACCACCTTGATGACGTTCCAGCCCGCGCCGGTGAAGGTCGCCTCGAGCTCCTGGATGATCTTGCCGTTCCCGCGCACCGGACCGTCGAGGCGCTGCAGGTTGCAGTTCACGACGAAGGTCAGGTTGTCGAGCCCCTCGCGCGCGGCCACGGTGAGCGCGCCCACTGCCTCCGGCTCGTCGGTCTCGCCGTCGCCCAGGAACGCCCACACCCGCGAGCCCGAGGTGTCAGCCAGGCCGCGCGCGTGGAGGTAGCGATTGAAGCGAGCCTGGTAGATCGCGTTGAGCGGCCCGAGACCCATCGAGACCGTAGGGAACTCCCAGAAGTCGGGCATGAGTCGCGGATGTGGATACGACGACAGCCCCTGCCCGCGCACGACCTCACGACGGAAATGATCGAGCTGCGATTCCGTGAGGCGTCCTTCGAGGAACGCACGCGAGTAGAAGCCGGGAGCTGCGTGTCCCTGGAAGAAGACCTGATCTCCGGGCCGCTCGTCCTTGCCGCGGAAGAAATGATTGAAGCCCACCTCGTACAGCGAAGCGCTCGAGGCGTAGGTCGACAGATGCCCGCCGATGCCCGGCGAGACGTGGTTCGCGCGCAGCACCATGACCGCCGCGTTCCAGCGGATGATGCGCCGGATCCGCAGCTCCATCTGCTCGTCGCCGGGGAAGGGGGGCTCCTGCTCTGGCGAGATGGTGTTGATGTAGCGCGACTGCACCAGGCCCGGGAGCCCGATGCGCAGCTGGCGCGCGCGCTTGAGCACCTTGCGCAGCAGGAAGTCCGCGCGCTCGCGGCCCACGTTGCGCACGACGTCGTCGAGGGCGTCGATCCACTCCTGGGTCTCGCGCGGGTCGGCGTCGGGCAGCTGGCGCTTGAATCCCACCAGCATGTTCAGGCGGAAGGTGTCCAGCTCGCGGTCGTCGATGGAGGACGACTCCTTGTGGGTATCGAGGCTCATGGTCGATTCGATCTCCTTAAGGCCAGGGCGACGGTTGGCGGGAGGGAGCATAACGTAATTGGCCGATTTGCGCCGGAGGGACCAGGCCCCGGCGGACCGAATGGAGGCCGGGTTTTGCGCGGCGAAACGCGGCGGTCACGCGGTCTACCGCGCCCGCAGGGCTTCCTTCCAGCCCGTTCCGCGCGCTGATAGAATGCGCTGCGCTTGCGTTCAGTCACTCCCCGAGGAGGTTCCGATGTCCGTCATGACGACCCCGTCCACCGTGCTCTATCCCGCGCGCAAGGGTCCGCGCCCGTTCACGGCCGAAGACCTGTGGGCGATCCCCCGCGTGGGAGCCCCCGTGCCATCGCCCGACGGCGCGACGCTCGCGGTTCCCGTCACCACCTACGACATTGAGAAGAACGAGGGGCGGGGCCGCATCTGGCTGGTCCCCGCGAAGGGCGGTGAGCCGCGTCCGCTCACGGCTCCCGAGTTCTCGAGCGGCTCGCCCGCCTTCGCGCCGGATGGGCGGAGGCTCGCGTTCACGCGCAAGGCCGACAAGGGCAAGAGCCAGCTCTACGTCATGCCGCTGGATGGCGGCGAGCCTCAACGGCTCACCGATCTGCCGCTCGGCGCGTTCGATCCGAAGTGGCTGCCCGACGGCACCGGGATCGTGTTCGGGACCATGCTCATCAAGGGCCATCTCACGCCCGAGGCGACGGCCGCCGAGATCGAGCGCCGCGAGAAGGACCCGGTCAAGGCGCACGTCACGGAGGACCGGCTCTACCGCTATTGGGACACGTGGCTCACGACCGGCGAGGTGCCGCACCTGTTCGTGTGCGACATCGCGAGCGGCGCGCTGCGCGACCTCACGCCCGAATCCACGCTGTGGTTCGAGTGGATGGACATGAGCGGCCACTTCGACATCTCGCCCGACGGACGCGAGATCGCGTTCGACGGCATCTCAGTGCGCGGGGACGACGCGCTCATCCGCTCCGCGATCTACGTGGTGCCGGTCGCGGGCGGGGCGGTCAGCTGCCTCACGTCCGATCATCCGGCGGACGACATGCGGCCGCGATACAGCCCGGACGGGAAGTGGATAGCGTACGGCATGCAGCACGATCCGTTCTTCTACGCCGACCGCGTGCGCCTCATGCGCTACGACCGCGCGACGAAGGCGCACGCCCCGCTGCTGGAGGACTGGTCGCTCTCGCCGGCGCACTGGGACTTCGCGCACGACGGCACGCTGCTGATCGAGGCCGAGCGGGACGCGCGGGTCGATCTGTTCGGCTTCGTGCCAGGCTCCGCCGAGCCGGTGGCGCTCACCGAGCGCGGCACCGCGACCGGCGCCTCGTCCACGCGCGACGGCACCGTCTACTGCTCGCTCCAGACGCTGGTCGAGCCCGCCGAGATCCACGGCGTCCGCCGCGACGCCCGCGTGCCACGCCGGCTCACGCAGTTCACGGCGCCCGCGACCGCGCAGTTCGCGGCCGGCGAGGTGCGCGAGCTGCAGTTCGAGGGCGCGTACGGCGAGACGGTGCAGATGTTCGTCGTGATGCCGCCGGGGTACGAGGCTGGGAAGAAGTACCCGCTGGTTCACGTGATTCATGGCGGGCCCCACGGCATCTCGGGCGACCAGTTCCACCCGCGCTGGAACGCGCAGCTGTTCGCGGCCCCTGGGTACGTCGCGGCGCTGGTGAACTTCCAGGGCTCGACGTCGTGGGGGCAGCATTTCGCGCAGCGCATCCAGGGGGCGTGGGGCGATCGTCCGTACCAGGACGTGATCAGGGCCACCGACCTGCTGGTCGCGAGCGGGCTGGTGGACGAGAAGCGCATGGCAGCGGCGGGCGGATCGTACGGCGGCTACATGGCGTCGTGGATCGAGGCCCACACCGATCGATTCCGCTGCATCGTCAACCACGCGGGCGTCTACGACACGCTCTCGCAGTATGCGAGCGACGTGACCCAGGGACGCGCGCAGTCGTTCGGCGGCGAGCCGTGGGACGGCCTCGACGCGATCGACCGCTGGAATCCCTCGCGGTTCGCGGCCGGCTTCAAGACCCCCATGCTCGTGATTCACGGGGAGCGCGACTTTCGCGTGCCGGTGACGCAGGGGCTCGAGTGCTACGGGGTGCTGAAGGCCAAGGGCATTCCGGCGCGGCTCGTCTACTTCCCGGATGAGAACCACTGGGTGCTGAAGCCCAGGAACTCCCTGCTCTGGTATCGCGAGGTGAACGACTGGCTGAAGCGCTGGCTGGAGGCGTAGCGCGAGCCCGCCTCGCGTGACGTGCGGCCGCCCGCCTCGGCGCGGGCGGCCGTTTCGTTCAGCGCCTGACGCCCACCCACAGCCCGTCCCCGATCGGGACGATCACGCTCTGCAGCTCCCGGGTCTTCGCCATCAGGTCGTTGAACGTGCGCACCGCCGGGACGTCCTCGTCGGTGGGATTCGGATCGAGCAGCTGTCCGAACGCGAACGCGTTGTCCGCCATCACCAGCCCGCCCCGTCGAACGATTCGCAGGCACTCGCCCAGGTAGAGCGGATAGCTCGCCTTGTCGGCGTCGAGGAACGCCGCGTCCGCCGAATCGGACGCGAACCCCCGCAGGACGTCCATGCCGGCGCCCTCCACGACCTCGACCCGGCCCGCCACGTCCGAGCGCGCGATCCAGCGCCGCGCGAAGTCCGCGTGCCTGGGGTTCAGCTCGATGGTGCGCACCCGGCCTCCCTCGGGCAGCGCGCGCGCCATCGCGATCGCCGAGTAGCCGGCCAGCGTTCCGACTTCGACCACTTCGCGAACGCGCGCGGCGCGCAGCAGGATCTGCATGAAGCTGGCCTGCTCCGGGGCGATCCAGATCGAGGGAATTCCCTCCGCGGTGGCCGCGAGCTTCAGCTCCTTGAGAAAACCGTCATCCGGCGTGGTGCGCGCCGCGACGTAGCGGAAGTGTTCGTCGGTGACCCGTGACGAAGCATCCATGGGGGTTCTCCTCAGCGTGAGAGACTGCGGTCGCGCATCAGCACGGCGGCGAGATGCGCGCCGACGAAGGTCAGGACCAGCATGCTGCCGATGTTGTGGATTCCGGAGAGCACGGGCGGGTAGGCCGCCGGGCCGTGCGCCGCTGACGCCTCGCGGCCCTCCCACCAGTACCCGCCCAGCGCGAGGCCGGTGAGCAGCGTGAGCGCCATGAACGCCGTGGAGAGCACGCCCAGGATGTAGTGGAGCTGCGCGCGGTAGGGTCTCACGCGCATCCAGTGCTGCCACTGGTACGCGATGAAGACGAGGGTGAGCGGCAGCCCCGCGACCACGTGGAGGGTTTCACCCGGCGTCGTGCCGGCGGCGAGGCGGGCGGTGAAGATGACGATGCCGCCCACGCCTTCGACTCCGAGCAGTATCCAGAGCGCGGCCAGCAGCGGTGCCCGCAACCGGCGCGCACGCAGCTCCTCGAGCGCCTCGGCCGCGCGAGGTTCCGGGGTCACACCAGATAGTGGAGCGCGAAGATGGTCTCGCCCGATACGATGCTGATCGCCCACACCACCGCGAACGACCAGGTCACCGCCGGCCGCTCCCGGAAGAAGTACCGGCCGGCGCGCTGTTCCTGCCACGCGAGCACGCCGAGCGTGACGAAGATCAGGTACGCGAGGAGCGAGAGGATGCCGTGGCCGGCGTAGAAGAGCTTCATGCCGGGGGCGATCGTCGAGAGGCCGCTCGCCACCTGCGCGCTCTTGGTGGTCATGTAAAACACGTTCACGAACGCTTCGAACAGGGCGATCACCAGGAACACCGCGAGCGGAAACGCGCGCCGGGTCCAGTTGCGGCGAACGACGTAGATCACGCCGGCGGTGACGAACAGCTCACTCACGGCGGAGAAGATGCTGAAAGCGGGGATCGTCATGGACTCTCGTCGGGTGCGGCGCGAGGACGCCGCGGAAGGAGGCTGAGACGGTCATCGTGGTCGCGAGAAGCGGAATGTAGCCGCGGCGCGGGCGGCCCGCAACCCGCGCGCGCGTCGCGCCCGCGAGGCTTGACTCGGCGCGGAGGGCTCCATACGGTGGCCCCGCCTGCGTGCGCCAGGGTCTCGCGAAATCTCTCGGCGGAGATGCGCCTCCACTCATGACTTCGATTCGTGCGGTGGGTCTGCTGTCGGGCGGCCTGGATTCGGCGCTCGCGACGAAACTCCTGCTCGAGCAGGGGATCGACGTGGTCGCGCTGCATCTCGAATCGCCGACTTCGTGCCGAAGCGACGTCCACGCGCTCGCGCGCGAGCTCGGCGTGACGCTGGTGACGCGCCCCAAGGGCGAGGAGTTCCTGCGCCTGCTCCGGCATCCGCGGTGGGGCTACGGCCGCAATATGAACCCGTGCCGCGACTGCCGCCGTTTCATGTTCGAGCTGGGCCGGCCGTATCTCGAAGAGTTCGGCGCGCGATTTCTCTTCAGCGGCGAGGTGCTCGGCCAGCGTCCCATGTCGCAGACGCGCGAGGCGCTGGATCTGGTGGACCGGCACTCCGGGCTCGACGGGCTCCTGCTTCGCCCGCTCTCGGCGCGGCTCCTTCCCGAGACTGAGCCCGAGCGGCGTGGATGGGTGGATCGCTCGCGCCTGCTCGCGATCTCGGGACGCTCGCGCTCCGAGCAGCTCGGACTCGCGGCGCATTACGGTCTGCGCCACCACACCGCTCCGGGCGGCGGTTGTCTGCTCACCGACGCTCGATTCTCGGCCCGGCTGCGCGACCTGTTCGCGAACGATCCAGCGGAGGAGAGCTCGCTCGACGATCTCTCGCTGCTCACGCTCGGGCGTCACGTGCGGGTGAATCGCGACCTGAAGATCGTGCTCGGTCGGGACCATGACGAGAATCTGCGGCTCGCGCGCTTCGAATCGCGAGGCCGCTGGCTGGTGGAGCCGAACGATTTCGCGGGACCGAGCGCGCTGGTGTGCGGCGCGCGAAACGACGCGCATCTGGAGCGGGCCATCGACTTGATCGCGCACTACGCAGGATCCGCGGAGCCCGAGCGCACGGTGCGCTGGAGCGACGACGGCCTGCCGCGCACGCGCCCGCTGGGCGCCGCGGCGGGGGTGAGCGGCGAGCCGCGGCCGGCCCGCGCGGTGGTGGGGGGGCCGGCCGCGGCGCCGGATCAGAAGTCGGTCGAGACGCTGGCCACCACCGAGCGTCCGGGCTCATCCAGCGAGCCCAGCGGCTGGCGATAGCGGCGGTCGGCCACGTTGCGCACGCCGAGCAGCAGGCGCTGCGCGCCGAGCCGCGCCCCTGCGAACACATCGCCCGCCAGCCACTCGCTCTTGAAGCTCGAGAGCTGGCCGACCCCCGGGATCGGCGGCGGCAGGCGATTGGTGCGCCACGAGCCACGCGCGCTGCCCTCCACCCAGAACCGATCGCGCGCTTCGCTCCAGCGCAGCGCGGCGCTGCCCCGGAACGGCGGCACCAGCTCCAGCGGCACGCGGTCGATGTCGATCCCATAGATCTTGCGGATCGCCTCGCGGCTGGTGATGTCGCCCACCGTGCCCGACATCGAGCTCCGCGCCGTCCAGCGCGGCAGGAAGCGCCACTCGCCTTCCAGCTCGCCGCCCCAGGTGGTCGCGGTCGCGATGTTGGTGTACTGGTAGGTGCCGGCCGCCACCGGCAGCGCATTGATCAGATCGTCGAAGGTGGTGTAGAACGCGTTGCCCGAGATCGCGAACGGTCCCGGTCCCCAGCGCAGCCCGAGGTCGTAGGACACGCTGCGCTCCGGCTTCAGGTCGGGATTGCCGAGCACCGTGCCCACCGAGCCCGGACCGTTGAAGAACAGGTCCTGCGCGTTGGGCTCGCGGTAGCCGTTCGCCAGGTTGGCGGTGAGGTGCAGGTCGCGGATCGGGGTGTAGACCAATCCCAGCGAGCCACTCGCCGCGTCGTCGTCCACCGACTTGGGCTGGAAGTAGGCGACGGGCGAAGGTCCGGCCGCCGGCGCGTTGAGCCCGAAGTCGGTGCGGTAGCGGTAGTGGGTGTAGCGTCCGCCCGCCGACAGCGTCCACTGCGGCTGCACGTACCACTCGCTCTGCAGATAGCCGCCGTAGTTGGCGAACCGGCCGCGCGGCAGCGAGGCGGTGCGCCGCGTACTGGTCGCACCGGCCGAGTCGGCGCCGCCGATCGAGGTGTAGTGCCAGTTGCGGAGCCGCAGGTTGTCGCCCCCGGTCTGGTCGCGCGCCGCGTCGAGCCCGGCGGTGAAGCGGGTCCACTTCGTCTTGATCGAGGTCAGCTGCAGCTGTCCGCCCCAGGTGCGCAGATCGAAGTAGCGGTCCTGGCGCTGGACGATGCCCTGCGCCGCGCCCGGCGCCGGGTTGAACACCGGGTTCAGTCCCAGGTAGGGATCGTTGTAGAACTGCGCGCGCGCGACCTCGTTGACGGAGAAGAAGTCGCGGTGCTCGCGCTGCCAGTACACCCGCGCCCGGGTGCCCGCCAGCCACGAGCTGCGATAGCCGTGGTCGAGCGTCAGGTGCGCGAAGTTGCGCTCGTAGAACGGAAACGAGTACGCGTCGATCTCACCCGGGACTCGAATGTCGAGCCCCGGGATCCCGATGTCGCGCCCCCGGTACACCTGCCAGCCGCCCTTGAGCGCGGTGCGCTCGGTGAACTGGTAGCGCAGGTTCGAGAGCGCGTTGTAGTCGTCGAACTGCGAGTTCGCCACCTTGCCAGAGGGCGCCTCGAAGTTCTCCGCCTTGCGGGCCCCGCTCGAGAGAAACGCCGAGAACTTCCCGATCCGCGGGATCAGCTCCAGGTAGCCGGTGCGCTGCTGGTCCACCGTGCTGCCCCCCAGCGTCGCCGACCCGCTCAGGCTGCGACCCGCTCCCGGCAGCGCCTCGCGCGTGATGATGTTGATCACCCCGCCCAGGGCATCCGATCCGTACGCCACCGACGAGGGACCGCGCACCACCTCGATCCGCTCCACCTGCGCCGGGTCCACCAGCGAGGGGTGCGGCCCGTTGCCGCGCACGCTGTTCATCGGCGTGCCGTCCATCAGCACCAGCACCCGCTGCCCCGCCAGGCCCCGCAGCACCGGCCGCTGCTCCCACGGACTGTCCTTGCTGTTGTCCACCCCCGGCAGCGTCCCCAGCACGTCGCCCAGCGCCCCCGGCGCCTGCTCGCGCAACTGGGTGCGCGACACGAACGACAGCGCCTGCGGCGACTCGTAGTAGACCCGCGGCATCCGTGCCCCGGTGACGAGCGTTTCTTTCAGGAACATCACCGGCCGCGTCGTGTCCGGCGCCGCAGGTCCCGCCGCCCCCGCCCACGCGGGCATCAGTGCCGCGAGTCCCACCAGCATCCACCATCCCACTCCCGCGCGGCGCGCGCGTCCCGTCGAAGAGCCTGGCAGCATGGCGACTTCCTCCATATTGGGTCGCGAGGCACCGCGGAGTGGCCGCGGCGGGCCGCTGCCCGCCGCCGTCCGCGTTCCGCGCGACGTGGCTTTCTCGGTGGCGCGGCGCAACCCCGCGAGTCCCGTACCGAAGACCGCGAGCAATGCGCCGATCCACACGAGATTGATAAACGGTTTGGTGCTGAGGTCGACCACGGCCATGGTCGCCGCGATCGGGGCCGCGGGAAGCAGGAGCGCGACCCGCCCGCGGTCCGCGTCGATGCGCGCGATGGTGACCGGCCCGATCCCCGGAATCTCCGCGGGAACCGCGCGACTCCCGGCCGGGTCCGACGCGATGGCGGGTGAGGCCTGCATCACGCGTCCATCCTTCTGGACCTCGAGATCCGCGTGCACGCGGAATCCCGAACCCGATTCCATGCGGAAGCCCTTGAAGGTGTAGCGCGCCCCGCCCGCATCGAGGGGCTGGCCCTTCTCGAACCACGTCATCCCGCCGGAATCCATCGTCCGCTCGCGCAATTCGAGCGGCGAGAGATAGAGTTCGCGCCAGCCGCTGATCGCGGGCTTGCGGATCACGCCCTCGTTCTGCGGGGATGGGAGCAGCGCGGGATGCGCATCGAGCGTCCAGTTCGGCGCCTGTACCACGATGTGGAGCAGACGGCCGCCGCGCCCGTCGCTCGCCTCGTCCTTCCAGGTGAGCGTGTAGCCGAGCGCATGGGCCGGTTGACCCTGTGCGAGCTCGAGCCTCTGGCTCTTGCCGAGCGTGCTCGAAAGCGCCATGCCGAGCACCATGACGGCGATGCCGATGTGTCCGAGATATCCCGCGCCGTACATCCACCCGCGGCGAAACACGCGTACGGCGACGACCGCGTTGACCCCGAGCGCGAGCCCCGCGGCGGCGACCAGCGCGAGCAGGCCGGGAGCGTGCGCGCCGAGCATGTATGCCGGCACGGTGACGAGCAACGCGGCGGCGATGCCCGGCAGCAGCCCCGCCAGCCACGACAGCTCGCTCTGGCGATACCAGCGCAGCGCCGGTGAGAGGCCCATCAGCAGGACCAGCGCGATGCCGATCGGCAGGCTCACGCGCTGGTAGAACTCCGCCTGCAATCCCGACGGCTTTCCCGCGAGCGCTGTGAGCAGCGGAGCGGTGGTCCCGATCGTGACCAGCGCGCCGAGCACCAGCACCGTGATCATGCCGAGCCACAGCGCCGACTCGCGCGAGACGCTCGCGATCCGGGTGTTCGCCGCGTCAACGGTGCGCCAGCGCGCGGCGAGCAGCACCAGCGCGATCGCGGGGAACACGAAGAGGATGGTCTTCAATGGCCCGTTGATGCCGGAGTCGGCGAAGGAGTGCACCGAGAAGTCCTGCAGCACGCCGCTGCGCGTGAGATACGTGCCGCCCAGCACCGTGACCCAGCCCGCGCACGCGAGCAGCAGGTTGGTGCGGATCAGGGATCCCGTGGTGCGCTGGATGAGGAGGCCGTGCAGCAGCGCGACCGACACCAGCCACGGAACCAGCGAAGCGTTCTCGACCGGATCCCATCCCCAGTAGCCGCCCCACCCGAGCACCTTGTACGCCCACACGCCGCCGAGCGCGATTCCAGCGCCCAGCACGACGACCGCGAACAGCGCCCACGGCCAGGTCATGCGATTCCATTCGCGGTACTCACGCACGACGAGCGCGGCCGCGGCGAGCGCGAAGGGCACCACCAGCGCGGCATAACCCAGGAACAGCACCGGGGGATGCACCACCATCCACGGATCCTCGAGCAGCGGGTTGAGTCCTCGCCCATCGGCCGGAGTCGCTGACGAAAGCGCGAACGGGCTGCGCAGCTGCAGCAGCACGAGCAGGCCGATCTGCGCGAGGCTCAGGAAGAACATCGCGGGGCGGGCGAGCCGGCCCGGCTGACGCATCAACGCGAGCCCGATCAACGCCCCGAACGTCGCCCACAACAGGATGCTGCCTTCCTGCCCCGCCCATACCGCCGCGAGCGTGAGCGCGGGCGCCAGCGCCCGCGAGCTGAATTGCGCGACGTACGAGTACTCGAAGTGGTGCCCCATGAAGTACGCGCACAGCAGCGCGAACGCGGCCACCAGGAGCAACGCGTGGACCCTGAAGATCCACGCGTCGGCACTCCAGCGCCGCCCGCGCAGGCTTCCGAAGTAGAACACGCCGGAGAGCACCGCGGTCACGAGCGCGAGCCTGAGCAGCAGATCCCCGGGATTCATGGTGGGCCTCCGGTCACACGCGTCGAACGCGATCGGGTCGAGCCGCACGGTCGATCGTGCGAGCCGGCGACATCGAGGTCGAGCACCACGGCTTCAGGCAACTTCCGTACCCGCCGCGTCGCGGTCGCACGGGCGAGCCCGCACGGTGCCACGCGCGTGCGCGAAGAACTCGAAGCCATCCGTGCGCGCGCAGCGACCGAAGTCGGGACATCGTGGTGCGCAACCAGAGGAGTACGGCGACGCGCGGCGCGTGTCGCGCGCTCCGCGCGCTCCGCACGAAACACAGGCGAGCGGCGTACGCGGCTCGTGGCCGCGCGTCATCGGTGATCGCGTCGCGTCCGTGGATCCGGCCAGCCTGTCAGAGACCGCTGCCACGGTGGCAGGCGAGTGCCTCACGACGGGCCGATCCGACCCACTCGAGGGCCTCGGCTCTCTCCCCGAACGCACTGCCGCGCAATCCGATAACCCGGATCACCGGGCCTCGGAACGTAGTGTTACTGATGGCATCGCGATTGCCCTTCTGTACGAACACTGAGCCCAGGATACCGAGAACTACGTAGATCAGCCATCAGGACCAAGACCCGTGAGCCACCCTGGAACGCATTCTCCCCGCGCCACTCGGGACGCAATTCTCGGCGCCGTCGCCGTCGCCGTCTGCGCGTGCGTCTCGATCGCGACGGCGTCGATCCCGCCCGCGATCGATAGCGCCCTGGTGGTGCCTGGCCCCGAGCCCGGCATCGCGTTCGCTGCTCCGGGAGGCCTCGCGATCGACGCCGCCCATGGAGAGATCCTGATCGCGAATACCGGCGCCCACCGCGTCGACGTGATCGGGCTCGATGGACGCGCCCGCGCTCACTACATCCACCGCGTCCAGCAACCCGACGGCACGTGGGTGGACGGCCTGCCGGTCGCGCTCTCGGTGGATGGCCGCGGCCGAACGCTGGTGGTGGACAATCTCGCGCCCTACCTCGACATCGTCGATTTCCGGGGACGGTCGATCGCCCGCCTCGCGATTCCGCGGAGCGCCGGAGAGCCGGAGGAAGCGCTCGGGCCGGCGGCGGTCGCGGTGGCACGCGATGGCTCGATTCTCGTCGGCTCGCGCGGGGCGAGCGGTCGCGTGTTCATGTTCACGCCGGAGCTCGCGCTGGTTCGGGTGTGGGGCGTGCCGGGCCGCGACTCCGGACAGATCGCGCGCATCACCGGGCTCGCGGCGACCCCGGACGGCCACGTGGTCGTGTTGTGCCTCGACACCCAGCGCGCGGTCCAGATCTTCGAATCCGATGGCCGGTTCATCCGTGGATTCGGCGTGCACGACATCGGCGAGGGGAATTTCTCGTTCCCATCGAGCGTTGCCGTCACCGACGACGGCCGCATCTGGGTGAGCGATGAGATCCGGCAGCTGGTGCAGGTCTTCGATTTCGCCGGGCGCTTTCTGGGGGCGGTGGGCCGTGTGGGATCGGCGCCCGGCGAATTTCTCTATCCATGCGCGCTCGCGACCGACGGGAAAGCCCGCCTCGCCGTCGCCGAGCGTGTGAGCGGGCGAATTCAACTGCTGACGATCCGGTGAAGGATCTCGGATGGTGCGGCACACGAGGAGGAGGTGGTGACGACAAGCAGTAGTTCTCGCGCGAGCTGAGTGCAGCACCCTTACCCATCTCAGCAGGAGTGAATACATGAAACGCCTGATCGGTTTACTGACGGTGGCCGCCCTGTTCGGGCTCGCCACATCAGCCATGGCAGGCGACTTCCACGTGGGCGCGTCGCTGGTTTGCAGCGACTGCCACGTCGCTCACGACAGCCAGTCGCACGGCTACAGCGTGGGCGGCACGGTGTTTCCGCCGCTGGGCACCAGCGGGCCGTACGCGGATCTGCTGCGCAATGACCCCAACGCCCTGTGTCTGGCCTGCCACGACAATCAGTCGTGGGCGCCGGACGTGCTGGGCGCGAACGGCGGCACGGCGGGCATCCGCCGGGCCGGCGGATTGACCGCTGAAACCGGACACGGCTTCACGAACGACGTCGGATACGACGGCATCGACGGCCACACGCTGTATTCGACGGGCGTCGCGCCGGGCGGCACCTTCACGGCTCCGGACGGTCTGGAGTGCGTGAGCTGCCACGCGCAGCACGGCATCGCGGCGCAGTATCGGAATCTTCTCAATCGCAGTGCCTTCGCCGGCAAGAATCTGACGTACGTCGTGGGCACGAACGACCTGACGAAGGACGTGTTCGAACGCTCGGCGGCGCACTACAAAGACGCCGACGTGGACTTCAACGAGCCCGACGTCACGAAGAGCGCATACGGAGCATGGTGCTCGACGTGCCACGTCGACTTCCACGGCTCGGGTGGAGCTGCGAACATGGGCGGCGCGAGCGGCGGCACCGGCTCGACCAACGCCAACCCGTGGAAGCGGCATCCGACCGCGGACGTCAACATCGGGGCGAGTGGTTCGACCGCGACGTACATCTCGAGCCTCTCGCAGTTCAACAGCCACACGAACAAGGTCAAGGTGATGGACTCCCAGGGCCTGTGGGACGGCACCACGGCGGACAACACCGTCACGCCGTCGTGCTTCAGCTGCCACCGGGGACATGGGACCCAGAACGCGTTCGGGCTGATCTTCATGAAGGGCACGGGAACGGCCACCGAGGATGGTGACGGCGGACAGCATCGCGACCTCTGCCGGCAGTGCCACACCGAAGGGGCATAGTCGGTCGACCTCAACCCCGCCGCGTGCGATACAGACCCGGCGCGCGGCGGGCCGGGTGGTGCGGGCGCCGTGCCCGCACCATCCACGATGGAGTAGCACGGAGACCGCGGTGCGTCAGCGCGAACGGATGGGCGGCGTGGACCAGTCTGCGCATCGGGCGGTCGATACTCGCGGAGTGCTGGCGCTGATGCTGGCGGCCGCGACCCTCGTCTCCTTCTCGCGGCCCCTGCCGCCCCTCCGCGGCACGGACCGCATCGCGCACCTGCTCGCCGAGAGCGCCCACGCGGGTGACTGCGAGACCTGCCACACGCAGCACGCGAACGCGCAGCCCGCGCCCCAGCCGCACGCGCTGGTGGGCCCCGACGACAACACGCTTTGCGACGACTGCCACACCACCCCATGGTCCGGCGGCAGCTACCCGGATACCTGGACCTACGCCGGATCCGCGCATGGGAGCGAGGCCGCGATGATCTGGCCAGGCCCCTACCCGCCCTCACGCGTCGAGCCGGACGCCGCCGGGAAGTGCGTGAACTGTCACGACCCGCACGGATGGGAGGACGCGTCCGGCCTGATCCCACGCCTGGCGATCGCGCGCGAAGAGGCGCTGTGCCTCACGTGCCACGACGGGCATCCCGCCGCGAGCAACGTGCGCGCAGATCTGCTCAAGGCGTTTCGTCATCCGGTGATGGACATCGCCGGCCGCCACACCGGCCCGGCCGAGAGCCAGCCCGCGGATTTCGCCGTTACGCCGGTCAATCGCCGTCACGCGGAGTGCGAGGACTGTCACAATCCGCACGTCGCGCGCGGCGATGGGCTCGCGGCGCCCGATGCTCCGGCCGCATCGAAGCGCCTGCTCGGAGTAAGCCGGGTCGGCGTATTGAACGGCGTCGCCGGCAGCGCGCCTTCCTATACGTTCATCGTGGCGTCCGACACGCTCACGCCTCCGGTCGCGGAGTTTCAGCTCTGCTTCAAGTGCCATTCGTCGTGGACGACGCAGCCGGCCGGGCAGACCGACCTCGCGCGCGCGCTCAATCCCAACAATCTCTCGACCCATCCGGTCGAGGCCGCGGGGAACAACCGGAACATCCATCCGCTCGCGTTCGTGGCGGGTTGGAGCGCGTCATCGCTCACGCGCTGCGGGGACTGCCACGGCAGCGAGCTCGGCACGACCCGCGGGCCGCACGGCTCGAGCTATCGCTACATCCTGACCGGGCCCTACACGGCGTCGCCGGCCTTCCGGCCGATGGCGTCCGACGAAGTCTGCTTCAGCTGCCACGCGTTCGACGTCTACGCCAATCCGTCGTCGCCGGAATCGGTGCGCGGATATTCGCGCTTCAGCTCGCCGAACGCCGTGAAGGGCCACGCCGAGCACGTCGGCGAGGAGAACGTGCCTTGCTACGCCTGCCACGCCACGCATGGCGCGCCGACGCAGAAGCATCTCATCGCGACCGGGCGCGCGCCCGGCATCGTGACCTACACCGAGACCGCGACCGGCGGCAGTTGCGCACCCACCTGCCACGGAAGCGAGTCGTACACGGTCGGCTATGCGCGATGAGGCGCGCGCGCGCGCGCGGGCCCCAGGTTTCGCCGCAGCGTGCGCGGCCGCCGTGCTCGGCGCGGCGGGCGCGGCCTCCGCGCAGCCGCTCTCGGGTCATCTTCAGGTGCAGTTCCAGGAGGTGCGGCAGACGGTGCGCCGTCTCGCCCCGGACGGGAGCGCGCGCGACACCACCATCTCCTCACGGTTCTGGATCCAGAACTACGAGCTCAATCACGCGACGCGCATGGGCGAGCGCCTGGACGTCGTGTCGCAGCTGCGGCTCACCGATCTTTCGTACCAGGATCGCGCGAGCCAGAGCCGCACGCCGTACGGCGCGCTGCGGCTGAGCCATCCGCTGTTCGGATTGAGCGGATCGTACCGGCCCACCACCTCGGTCACCGCGATCGGCGACACGGCGAACGGGCCCAGCGTGCGAACGCGAACGCAGGAGGCCCTGTTCTCGGGCTATCTGGCCGCGCCGAACCTTCCGCGCGTCGACGCGTCGTGGATCCGGCGGCATCGCAGCGCCGATGGCCAGATCCCGGAAGACCTGGGAGCCACGCGCAGCGTGCAGTCTACGTGGGATCGCGGGGTGTTGAGCATGCGTGGCGGATACAGCGACCTCGTCCACCAGCCGTCGGGCGCGGCGACTCGCGCCACGACCCAGCGATCGATCACGTCGGGGGCCTCGCTTCGCGCGACGCCGCGGCCGGCCCTCTCGATCGGGATGGATGCCGATCTCTCGCACACCCGCGTCGAAAACGCGCGTGGTGCCGGCAACCTGACGCAGACCCTGGGCGGCACGCTGACCGCGGGGCTGCGCCAGTCGCGCCGCCTGGACTGGGCGCTCAATTACGCGGCGCGACGCCTCGACACCGGGGGTTCGAGCGTCACCCGCTTCGTCGACCACGACGCGGGGTTGCTGCTCGACGTGCATCCCGCGCAGGCGTTCCACGGGACGATCTCTGGGGGAGCGCGGACCGCGCGCACCGCGACCGTGAACGGGCTCATGCGCTACGCGTCGGCCACCGCGGCGTTCGACGGCGTGGTGCGGCCCGATTGGCGCGGGACCGCGAGCGTCTCCCACGTGACGAGCTGGAATCCGAGCCAGTCGGTCTTCGGTGTCGAGAGCTTTCGCGGCGCGACGAGCGTTCACCTGCGCAAGGGGCTGGACGTCACGACCGATTTTCAGGTGACGAGCAACGGCGATACCGCGGCCCACGGCGTGCGCGTCATCACGCAGGCGGGGTCGGGGGTCACCGCCACCCCGTGGCGGGGTCTCACCCTCGTGCTCGCCGAGCGGAGATATCGCTCGGGGCCGGGCCTCTTCGATGCGCGGTCGATCTCACACATGCTGGGCCTCGATCTCCGCTGGAAGCCGGCGCGGACGCTGGACGTCACCGCCAGCCTGTCGCGCGCGGGCGCACAGCCGAACGACGATCCGCGGGTCTCGACCCGCCAGTGGACGGCACGCTGGAGTCCCGGGGCGAGGTTCCAGATGTCCGGGAACTGGACGCGCAGCGATCAGCGCCAGGCGCAGAGCTCCGCTGCGCAGATTCCGGGCCGCGAGGTGCTGGGAGGCCGATTGCTGTTGGGACTCGGCCGCGATCTCGTGTTCAATGCCGGCATGAGCGTGGTGGATCCGGGCGCGGGGAGCCGCGCGCGACAGGCGGATGTGACGATCACCCGGAGCTTCGGGCGATGAGGCACGCGAGCGGCGCGAACCATTTTCCCGCGGTGCGCCGTGCGATTCCGATCGCGGTCGCGGCCGCCTCGGGCCTCGCGCTGCTCGCGGGCTGCGCAGCTGCGCCGCGCCTCTTCGTGAGCGACCAGGCGGACATGAGCTTCTACCGCCGGGTCGCCGTGCTCCCATTCAGCAATCTGAGCCCCGACCGATTCGCCGGCGAGCGTGTCACCCGCGCATTCATCACGGAGCTCATCATCGCGCATCCTTTCGAGGTGATCGAGCCCTCCGAATTCGCGGCCTCGCTGGAGAAGGTGGGCGGAGAGCCCAACGTCGAGGGCCGCTACGATCCCGACAAGCTGAAGGATGCCGCCGCGAAGGCTGAGGCGAACGGCATCATCCGGGGGGCCGTCACCGAGTATTCCACCCAGCGCGCGGGAGGGGACGACTTCCCGGCCGTGAGCTTCGACGTCGAGCTGCTCGACGCGGCGACCCAAAGGGTCGTGTGGAGGATCTCCATCAATCGCCGCGGTCACGGGCGCGTGCCGGTGTTCGGCGGCCCGAGCGAGCGCACCTTCGGCCGCCTCACGCAGGACGCGTGCGCCGACGCCGTCGCGCACCTGCGGGCGAAGGCGTTCTGATGCGCGCGCGCGTTCGAGCCGGGCGCCGCGCGGTGCTGGCGTGCGCCGCGGTGGGCGCGCTCGCGATGCTCGCGTGTGGATGCGCGGGCGCAGGCCGCACGCTGCGCCCAGCGCCCCCGGCCCTCGCCGGTCATCCGCGCGTCGCGCTGCTGCCGCTCGAGAATCTCACCGGGCGCCCCGAGGCGGGGGCGGCGCTGACTCCGATCTTCTTCAGCGCGCTGGCGCGAACCGGCTCGTGCGAGCTGCTGGGCCCGGGGGACGTGGACGCCGCGCTCGATTCGTTGCGCATCCATCCGGCGGGAGCGCTGGCCCCGGCCGATCTGCGCAGGCTCGGCGCCGCCCTCCGCGCGGACCTCGTGATGTCAGGGACCGTCCTCGAGAACGTCATGGCGCGCACTCCGGATGGCGACGTTCCGGCGATCGGCGTGAGCCTCCTGCTCACCGATGCGGCGAGCGGCCGCGTGTTGTGGGCGGCGTCGCGATTCCGGTCCGGCGACGACCGCGAGACGGTGTTCGGCTGGGGCCGCGAGCGCAGCGCGAGCCGGCTCGCGTCCGAGCTCGCATCCGAGATGCTCTCGGGGTTCCGCGCGGGTCCGCCGGACGGCCCGTCGACCGCGACGGGAGGATCGAAATGAGAGCCCGCGCCCTGGTGAGGCTGATGTTGGTGCTCTCGGTATTCGCGGGCGTGTCGGCCGGCGCCGCCGAGCCGCCTTCGCCGGTACGCAAGCTGCGCGTGAAGAGCGTGACGCTCCGGATCCGGCATCGCGCGCTTCCCGGCTTCCGCGAGGAAGACTCGGTGCGGCTCAAGCAGGATTTCCAGGTGGGGGACACTCCGTACACTGCGCAGGTGACGGAATTCGTTCCCGACTTCACCATGAATCTCAAGACGCGCGTCGTGAGCTCGCGCTCGAACCAGCCAAACAACCCGGCGTTCCGCATCGTCGTGCGCAAACAGGGCGTGCCGCAGGACACGAGCTGGGCGTTTCTCAACATGCCGCCCCATTTCGGGCGCCGCAGCCTGCTCGCGTTCCAGATCGCGCGCGTGGACTTCGAGGATCGCGCCGCGATCGTGAGCGGCGACAGCACGGCCTCCGGCGGCTCCGCCCCATGAGCCCATCGAAACGCCCGCCGCGCCGCGGCCTCGCGGCGCTGTTCGCGGGCGTACTCTTCGCCGCGGGACTCGTGGCCTCGCACTCACCCGCGGGCGGCGCCCCGGCCCGCACCTGCTACGACTGCCACACCCAGTCGAAGCAGGAGTATCGGAAGAAATTCGTGCACGCCCCGGTCGCGAAGAACGATTGCGGCGCGTGCCACATGAGCCACGGGTTCGCCCAGAAGCTGGTGCTCAAGAAGAAGCTCCCGGACCTGTGCTTCGACTGTCACGGCGATCTCGCGAAGGCGAAGCCCGCGCACCCGCACCCGGCGTTCGCGAGCGGCGGGTGCCTCGGCTGCCACGAGCCGCACGCGACCGACGCTCCGCACCTGGTGCGCGCGGGCGGCCCCGAGGCCTCGTGCTTCAAGTGCCACGCCGCGGCGAAGCAGGAGATGTCGCTGGCCGACGTCCACCCGCCGTTCAGGTCGGGAGACTGCGGCGCCTGCCACGCGCCGCACGGGAGCGCGGCGCCCGGGCTCCTCAAGGCGGAAGGCGACGCGTTGTGCGCGGGCTGTCACGCCGCGCCGCAGATCGAGGCCGCGCACGCGAAGGTCGTGCGCGGCGCGCTCGCGTGCCTCGATTGTCACGCGGCGCACGCCTCGTCCTCACCGAAGCTCGCGCGGGCGGGGACGCATCCGCCGGTCGCGGAGGGCCAGTGCGAGGCGTGTCACGCATCGAGCGACGGCAAGCCCACCGCGAAGCTGATCGCCGAAGTCCCGGCGCTGTGCGTGACGTGTCACGACGAGAAGGCCGGGCTCGATCGCAAGCCGCATCCGCATCCGCCCGCGGCCGAAGGCCAGTGCCTCACCTGTCACGACCCGCATCGCGGCGAGGGCGGCGCGCTGCTGCGCGACAAGCCGAACACGCTGTGCGGCACGTGTCACGGCGAGGTGGCCGAAGCCGCCAAACTCCCGGTCGTACATCCGCCGTTCGCGAAGGGCGAGTGCTCGGCGTGCCACGAGCCCCATGGCTCGGATCGCGCGAAGCTCGTGAAGTCGGACGACGGGTCGATGTGCCTGGGCTGCCACCAGGATCTCGCGAAGCGCCTCGCCGCGAACAGCGGGACCCACCCGCCGGCCGCGAAGAAAGATTGCCTGCGCTGCCATGCCCCGCACGCGAGCGAGAATCTCCACCTGCTGCGACGCGAGGGGCGCGAGCTGTGCACCAGTTGCCATGCGGGCGTCGACCAGAAGGTGAGCGGCAAGGAGGCGCATCCGCCGTTCCGCGCCGGGAACTGCACGGCGTGCCACGACCCCCATCAGTCGGACGCGCCGAAGCTGACGCGCGCCGCGGGCGAGGCGCTGTGCCTCACGTGCCATCCGGAGGTGGGACGCGCCGCGAAATCCGAGCACTCGCATCCCCCCGCGCAATCGGGCCAGTGCTTGACCTGCCACGCGCCGCACGGCGGCGAGACGCTGGCGTTGCTGGTGCGGCCGCCGGCCGAGCTTTGCACCACCTGCCACGCCGAGATCGGAAGGAAGATCGCATCCGCCGGCGCGCACACCGCCGCCGCGAACGGGGCGTGCGCCATGTGCCACGAGCCGCACGGCTCGAAGAACTCGAAGCTGCTGAAGGCGCAGGGCGGAGGCCTGTGCGTGCCGTGCCACGCCGACATCGGCAAGCGGGGGGGCACGGTGCATCCACCGGTCGAGAGTGGCGATTGCCTCACCTGCCACGATCCGCATGGCGGCGTGGTGCCGCCCGCGCTGACGAAAGCGGTCCCTGCGTTGTGCGCGGATTGCCACGATCCCGCCGACGAAGATCTCCGCGGCAAGCACCGCGGCGCCCAGCTCACGGGGGTCAACTGCCTGAGCTGCCACACGCCCCACGAATCGAAGAGCGCGGCGTTGCTCGCCGCGCACACGCATCCGGGGTTCGCCGAACAGGACTGCACGCGCTGCCACGCCGCCGGCGCGCCGCCCAGCGCCGCGACGCTGATCGCGCCCAAGACCCAGCTGTGCGGAAAGTGCCACGACGTGGGCCGTCCGAAGACGCCCGCCGCCCACGTGCATCCGCCCGCGGGGGCGGGGCAGTGCCTCACGTGTCACACGCCGCATGCATCGGAGCGCAGCGCGCTGCTCTCGCAGTCGCCGCAGCGGTTGTGCACCGCCTGCCACGCCCAGGTGACGAAGGACGCGGCGCTCGCTCACGGCCATCCTCCCGCGCGCGCGGGCGATTGCGCGAGCTGCCACGAGCCGCATCAGAGCGTGAATCCGTCGCTGCTCAAGTCGCGCGTCGCGCAGCTCTGCTTCGGCTGTCACACCGCGCTCGCGCAGCGCATCGAGCAGGGCACGGCGCACCCGCCGGTCGCGATGGGAATGTGCCTGACCTGCCACGCGAGCCACGGCTCCGCGAATCCGGGGATGACGCGCAAGGCGGGGGCGGCAATCTGCGCGGGCTGTCACACGGCGAAGAACGCCGCGTTCGTGGCGCGCCATCCGGGCATGGACCTCGCGGTGGTGAACTGCCTCTCCTGCCACGACCCGCACGTCCAGGCCAGGGGCAGGCGGGGGCTGCTGCGGCCGCAATCGCACCTGCCGTTCGCGCGCGGGGAGTGCGCATCGTGCCACGCGACCAAGACCGGCGGCGCGTTGCTCGCGAAGGGCTCCGCGCTGTGCTTCAAGTGCCACGAGCCGATCAAGGCAGCGCTCGCGAAATCGAACGTGCACGCCGCGCTGCGGACCGAGCGCGAGTGTCTCACTTGCCACGCGCCGCACGGGGCCGCGGCCGCGCCGATGCTGCGCGAGCCCGCCGACCGCCTGTGCCTCCGCTGCCACGACCCGAAGCTGTTCGCGGGCCGCGTCAAGCACAAGGCGCTCGAGAACGGCTGCACGACCTGTCACGATCCGCACGCGACCGACGGCGCGCGCCTGCTCAAGAAAGACGTCAACGCGCTGTGCCAGACCTGCCACGCCGACATGTCCAAGCACTACCATCCGTTCAAGGACCGCAAGGATCCGCGCACCGGGGGGCCGCTCACCTGCATCGGGTGCCACCGGCCGCACGCGAGCGAGGAGGACCACCTGCTCACGCATGAGCCGAAGCGCGAGCTGTGCATCCAGTGCCACGACCCGTCGATGGCGTCTCCCCCCCGAAGGAAGTGAGCGGGCCCGGTCGCGGCGCAGCGGCGCACGGCGCTCGGGCGCGGCCGGGCGCCGGTCCCCCGCGCCGCGCTTTGCGGTAGAGTCCGCGAATGAATCAGCAGACGCTCGAGCTCGCGGCCCTCGCCTTTCAGGCGTTCTTCACGTTTCTGCAGGCGATGGTCTATCTCGCGCTCTGGCATCGCCAGCGGCGTTCCTACTTCGCGACCTGGGCGATCGCGTGGGCGTTGTACGCGGTGCGACTCGCGTGCATCGCCGTGTTCATCGTCACGCGCCGCGAGGGCTGGCTGTTCGCGCACCAGGCGGTGACCGGCTTCAGCGCGCTGCTGCTGCTGCTCGCGGCGCACCAGTTCGCGCGCGGCCTGCGCTGGCGATGGCGTTACGCGTGGCTGGGCGTCGCTTCATCGGCGTGGGCCGCGTTCTCGATCTTCGGGATCCACAACATGGTCGCGGCCGGGGTCTCGAGCGTGGTACTTCTGTCCGGGGTGACGCTCTGGACCGGGGGCGTATTCTGGCGGCACCGGCGCCAGGCGCACTCGGGCGGCGCGACGCTGCTGGCGGTCACGTTCACGCTCTGGGGTCTTCACCATCTGGATTATCCGCTGCTGCGTCCGCTCGGAAGCGGGGTGCTCTACGGTGTCTTCGCCGATGTGTTGTTCATCGCGGTGGTCGGGCTCGGCACCATGTTCCTGGTGCTGAGCGAGGGCCGTCGCGCGCTCCAGGCGCGCAGCGCGCAGCTCGAGCAGCTCACCCGCCTGCTGCTGCGCAGCCAGGAGGACGAGCGCCGCCGCATCGCGCGCGAACTCCACGACGAGGCGGGGCAGATCCTCACCGCTGTCAAGATCGAGCTCGACCTCGACGGCCGGCGCGAGGCGAGCGAGATGGTGGGCCGCGCCCTCTCGCAGGTGCGCGATCTCAGCAACCTGCTGAGGCCGACGGTGCTCGACGACCTCGGGCTGTTGCCGGCGATTCGCGCGCTCACCGAGGATTTCGCGCGACGCACCCGCATCCCGGTCGATCTCCATTCCCCCGAGTTCATGCCGGCGCTCGCGCCCGACATCCAGGTCGCGGTGTATCGCGTGGTGCAGGAGGCGCTCACCAATGTCGCGCGTCACGCGCGCGCGAGCGGAGTGAAGGTGCGGCTCGCCCTCGAGGGCGGACGGGTGGTGGTGTGCGTCGAGGACGATGGGCTCGGCCTGAAGGGCGAGATCACGCCCCACCTCGGATTGCTCGGGATGCGCGAGCGCGTGAGCGCACTGGGTGGATCGCTGCGCGTGGGCGGAGCGCCGGGCTCGGGCGTTCGCGTCGAAGCGTCGATCCCGCGCGAGGCGCTGGCGTGAATCAGACACCCGTCACGCGCGTGCTGCTCGCCGACGACCACACGCTGGTGCGCGCGGGCGTGAGGCGCATCCTCGAGTCGGATCCCGCAGTGAGCGTGGTGGGCGAGGTCGCGGACGGCGCGGCGGCGCTCGCGGCGCTGGAGGAGATGGAGGTCGACGTGCTGGTGCTCGATCTCAGCATGCCGGGGATCGACGGGTTCGAAGTGCTGCGTCGCGCGCGCGAGATCGCGCCCGAGATCAAAGTGCTCGTGCTCAGCATGCACGCCGACTCCGAGTACGTCGAGCGCGCGGTGCGCGAGGGCGCCGACGGATACCTGCTCAAGGATTCGGCGGTCCAGGACCTGGTGGCGGCCATCGAGGCCGTGCGCGCGGGACGCTCGTACTACAGCCCGCAGGTGCAGCGCCAGCTCGCCGACCTGTTGCGCAAGCCCGTGACCGCGAGCCCGCTCGCCGATCTCACCGAGCGCGAGCTCGAGGTGTTGAAACGGATCGCGGAAGGGCTCTCGACCAAGGAAATCGCGGCACGATTCGACATCAGCGCACGCACCGTCGAGACCCACCGCGCGAACCTCATGCGCAAGCTCGGGCTCCGTTCCGCGGCCCAGCTCGTGCGTCTCGCAATCCGCGAAGGACTGGTCGACGCTCCGTAGTCTTTCGTAGCCGTCATCCCAACTCTTCCCCATATCGCCGCGCCGCGCTCGTCTCCTATGGTACGCACGAGTGTGCGCACGCGCCGCGCGGGTGATCGCCCGTCGTCGCGCGTGCTGACCCAGGAGGACGACATGCATTCCGAATCTTCGACGGGACGCGCGCGCCGCGCGGGAGTGGGATGGTGGATGCTGGTAGGACTCGCGGCACTGATGCCCGCGTGGGCGGGGGCGGCGGGACCTGCGGCGCCGGACACGACGCGGCCGGTGATGTTCCTGAAAGAAACGCTGGTCACCGGGGCACGGATGCCGCGGGTCTACTACGAGTCGCCGCAGGCGCTGTCGTTCGTGTCGCGCACCCAGTTGCGCGAGCAGGCGCCGG
>JBGPFC010000010.1:0-103447 GCA_041483195.1 Candidatus Eiseniibacteriota bacterium | reverse complement strand
CGCGATTCGTGATCCGTCCCTGCACTGCGGCTTGCACCACACCCAGCCGCCGGGCGTCCCGGTTGCCCATGAGTATGAGGTCCATGGGGGGGACATTTTCACAGACGCGTTACGGGGTGACATTTTCACTGACGTCCCACACTTTCCATTTCCCGCTCGCACTCCCGACACGCGCGGCGCTAGAGTGGCGCCCCGGTCCACGGCCGGCCGCACCCGCGGCCCGCCGCCCTCGATGTCTGAAGGCCCGCCTCATGGAAGGCGGGCGTACTTGAGGAAAGGAGTGAAGTGTATGCGTGGCAACGTCGGAGCGGGCGCAGCGCTCCTCAGTCTCGCGGTCGTGTCCCTGTGCGGCGTCGCATCCGCGAAGCACGCGCAGGTTCCGGTCATGCGGCTCTTCGCGTCGACCGAAGTCATGGCGCCACCGTCGGCCGTCTGGTCCGAGATCACGACGGGAAAGAACCTGGTGACATGGTGCCCGGAGTGGAAGAGCACGAGAAACGCTTCGGTGAACCTGACGAAGGTCGGCGACGTGCTCGACTACTCCGACGAGTTCGGCAACGGCGGCAGCTCGATCGTGACCTACCTGGTGAAGGACAAGGAGCTGCGCGTCGCGCACGAGCCCAACAAGGGCGACTACATGTGCCAGGCCAAGCTCATCCTCGCCCCCACCGCGACGGGCACCCGGGTGGAGTACTGGGAGCAGTACACCGACGAGAGCTCGCCCAGGGACATGGATGCCACCGCGCTGAAGATGGAAACCAGCATGGCGCAGAACATGGCCGCGCTGAAGAAGGGCTGCGAGACGACGAAGAAGTAGCCGCCGCCGGCCGATAACGGAGGCGCGGCCGCGCGTGAAGCCGGCCCCGGGAATCTGCTAGAATGCGCGCCCGCACGCGCGAACGCCCGTCCCCCGCGGGGCGGGCACCCCTTCCGAGGACCCTTCATGTCGAAAGTCGCCGTTCTACGCACCTCGCCCGAGACCGTCGTCGAAGACTACGGCCGCCTGATGGACTTGGCCGGTTACCGCGCGGCCCTGCCGTTCGACAAGCAGACCTGCCTGCGCATCAATATCTCGTGGCACGTCTACATGCCGGCGTGCTCGACCACGCCCTGGCAGATGCACGGCGTGATCGAGAAGCTGAAGCGCGACAACTACAACGTCTCGCGCGACCTGATCGCCGCGCAGAACGACACGGTGGTGGTGAGCTGCCGCGAGGGCGCCGTGAACAACCATCTCCAGCCGGTGCTCGACCGCTACAAGGTGCCGATCCAGTACCTGAGCGAGCCGCCCACCGAGTGGGTGCGCTACCAGCCCAAGGGCAAGCTGCTGGTGCTCGACCGCGTGTTCGAGAAGCAGGGCATCCAGATCCCGAAGGCGCTGATCGGGCGCAACGTGATCCACATGCCGACCGTGAAGACGCATATCTTCACCGGCACCACCGGCTCGATGAAGAACGCGTTCGGCGGGCTGCTGAACCTGAACCGCCACTGGACGCACTCGGTGATCCACGAGACGCTGGTGGATCTGCTGCGGATCCAGAAGGAGATCCACCCCGGCATCTTCGCGGTGATGGACGGAACCATCGCGGGGGACGGGCCGGGCCCGCGCTGCATGCGCCCGCACATCAAGAACTACATTCTCGCATCCGACGACTGCGTTGCGATCGACGCGATCGCCGCGAAGATGATGGGCTTCGACCCGATGGCTGATCTCAAGTTCATCCGGCTCGCGCACGAGAACGGGCTGGGCGTCGGCAATCCGTCGGAGATCGAGATCGTGGGCGACGATATCAAGAACGTGAACTTCGGATTCCGCGGGAGCCTCAACGAGAACACGCTCGCCTCGCGCGGGCAGAAGCTCATTTACTGGGGCCCGCTCAAGCCGCTCGAGAACCTGCTGCTGCGCTCGCCGATCGTGCCGTGGTCGTACTTCGCATCGCGGCTCTACCACGACGGGTTCTGGTTCCCGGTGAACGGCAGGAAGCGCGTGCGGGAGATCATGAAGACGCCGTGGGGCAAGCTGTTCGGCGCCTACGGCGACGGGGTGGCGCTGCAGAAGGTGTAGTCGCCACGTGCATCGGCGCTCACCCCGTCGACCGGGTCTCCGCTACTTCGCCAGGTTGAACAGGGCCGATGGCGCCCAGCCCGCGTTGCCGAGCTCGTCGGTGACCTTCCACCAGATCCCCTGCTTCTCCCCGGTCGGATACAGCATCATCCCGGGGTCGAGATCGCGCACCACGGTGGATTTCAAGTCGGGCTGCTCGTACATGCGGCCCGGCTTCGCCATGGTCACCGACTGAGAGACGTTGTCGGCCTTGGCGTCCGGCGTGTTCTTCTGGACCTCCTCGAGGAGCTTCTTGTACGCGTCGAGATAGGCCATGGCCACGACCTGGCCGATCTCGGTGTTGGCGTAGCTGCTCGCACCCGCGGCCGCGAATCCACCGAAGAACGCCCCGCCTCCGGCGCCCCAGCCCAGATCGGTCTTCTTCGCATGACCCTGCACGACGGCGACCTGCTCGGTCGAACGCACGTCCGTCAGCGTGAGCACCACGTCGGCGGTCTTGCTCTTGAGGCTGACCCCGCCCAACACCATGCCCGCCTTGCCGCCCATCAATCCGCCCAGGGCCGCGCCGATCCGCTTGCCGCCTGAGTTCGCGTTCTTGTTCGCGATGTCCGGCACCAGCACGTAGTCCGCGGCCTTCATCTGGCCCTTGCCGAGGTTCGAACCCACGCGCATCTCTCCGCCCGAAGCGAGCGCGCGCTCCTGCTGCGCGGCCGCCAGCCCCTTGCCGCGATCCACGAGGGTGAAGCACTTGCTGTCGGCGACGAACACCTTGATCAGGGCTTCGGGAGATTCCAGGTTGTATTGGATCCACCACTTCGTTTCGGGCTCGACCACCGCCAGCGTGCCGATCTTCTTGTCGCAGACCGGAATCTTGGTCTCCTTCTCATCCGCCGCGGAGGCCACGGAGCTGGCCGCCGCCCCGACTGCGACCAGCAGGAGTGAAGTGCAGAGTCGAAGCTTCGAGCCGAATCCAATCATGCCCTGGTCCTCCCCGTAGGAACGCGTGACCATCGATGGCCCCCGGCCTGCGCGGAGGGGCCGCTCCGAAGTTTCGAACGCCGATGTCCCCCGGCATTCCGAGCTTCCACGGAGCATAACGCGAACGGACCCGGGAGTGTCCGCCGAAGATTGAGGGCCTCGCCGACCGGCCGCGGCGATCGGGCTCAATTGTCCGCCCGGCCGGGCCGATAACGATCTGCGACCGGCCGCCGCCGCCTCCGCGCACCGCCTCCGCTCCTCATGGCCGCTTGTTCGGCGCTCGCCCGAGTCATTTCTCAAGGGGAGGCTTCATCATGTGGTTCATGTGGGTGGTTCTGGGCTGCGTCGCTCTGTTGATGGCGGCGACTTGGACGATTTACTCCAAGGCCGGCGAGGCCGGATGGAAGTCGCTGATTCCGGTGCTGGGCGCGCTGGTCCTGCTGCGCATCACGGGCCGCCCCTGGTGGTGGCTGTTGCTGCTGCTGGTGCCGGTCGTCAACCTGTATCTCGCGGTCGTGCTGTGCTGGGATCTCGCACGCGTGTTCAACAAGGGGAACGGGTACGCCATCGCGCTGCTTCTGATTCTGCCGATCCCCCTGTGCATGCTCGCATGGGGCGACGCCACGTACCGCGGCCCGTCGCGCTCGGTCGCGCCACCGGTACACGCGCGCGCGGCCTGATCGCCCGCCGCGTCGACACGCGCCACGCCTTCGCCATCGGCGCCCCGGCTCTCCGGCCGGGGCGCCTGGCGTTTACGCCTATCGCGCCTCGACGAAGCGCCGCGTGAGCGTCCGTCCGTCCGCATCGACCCGCGCGAGATAGACGCCCGGGCGTGCGCTCGATCCGGCGCTCGTGATTCCGGGCCAGAGCAGCAGCGAGCGCCCCGCGCCGAGCTCGCGCGCGGGAGCGCGCCAGATCACTCGCCCCGCGACGTCGAAGATGCCGAACGCCACCCGCGAGGCGCGCGGCAGGTCGACGTCGAACGCGATCGGCCCGCGGCTCGGATCGGGCCGCGCCGGCGACAGCGCGATGCTCTCGCGCGGCGGCGCGCTCCCGGCGCTGACGGTTCCGGTGTAGCGGATGCGCCGCACCTGGCCCGTGTAGATCGAGACGTAGTACAGGTCGCCGCTCACCGGATCGGCGGCGAAGCTGACCGGGCCGCCCGCATTGCCCGCGAAGTCCTCGACCGACACGAACTCGTCGAGCGCGTTGGTGGTGAGCATCTTGATCCAGCTCGCGCCGTAGTCGCCGAAGAAGTAGCGGCGGCGGTACTGCTGCGGATACCCGGCGCCTTCGTAGAAGACGCCGCCCGCGACGACCAGGCCGACGTGGCCGGGCGGCGTGCTCAGCGTGTCGTCCCAGTGATGGATCGAGACGGTGGGCGGCCGCAGCGCCCCGGGGTTCTCCAGCGTGCCGATCGTGCCGCAGCCGGAGTGAAGCGGCGTCGCGGCCTGGTAGTCGGGCTGCTGCGGCAGGCCCTCGTAGCACGGCCAGCCGAAGTCGAGTCCCGGCGCGTTCACAACGTCGACTTCTTCCCAGGTCTGCCAGCCCACCTCGCCCAGGTAGAGGGTCCCGGGATCGCCCAGCGCGGGATCGAGCGAGCCGGTGCCGGGCTTGCGCGTCATGCGGAACGGATTGCGCAGGCCGTACGCCCACACCCGCGATCGATGTGAGGCGGGGTCGCCGTCGAAGTAGGGGTTGCTCGGGTAGCCCCAGCCGGTCGCGGGGTCGATGCGCAGCACCTTGCCGTCGAGGCTCGTGAGATCCTGCGAGCGAAACGCGCCGACGTCCTCGCTCGAATCCGTGCGGCCCGCCGTGAACATGCCGGGGTCGAGCCCGCCCGGATCCATCACCTCGAAGTGCGCGCCGTCGCCGGCCGAGACCAGCAGGCTGCCGTCGCGGCCCCACGCGAGGTCGGCGATGGTGTGGGTCCCGGAGCCCGACGCGAAGCCCTCGCGCCACGTGGCGCCGAGCAGGATGGTGCGCGTGGAGTAGTCCACGGTGTTGGAATCCGTCGCGCTCAACCGGTAGCGCGTGAGCCGGGCGAACGCGTCGTCCGCGTTGTTCAGCTCGATGCCGTCGCTGTCGGGATCGACCGTGTAGAGAAAGTAGAGGTAGTGATTGTGGACGTAGTCGGGATCCGCCGCGACCGAGAGCAGCCCGCGGTCGTCGGTGTTGAGCACCTCCTCCTCACGCACCCAGAGCGGATGGCGCGCCGCGCCATCCACGACGTAGACGATGCCGCCCTTCTCGGCGACCAGCAAACGTCCGCCGGGGATGAACGTGATCCTGGTGGGCACGTCGAAGGCGAACGGCAGGCTCTCCGCGACGAAATCGGGCGGCAGCGTGATGGCGGCCGCCGCGGGGCACGCGGAGGCGAGCGCCGCGCCGAGCGCGGCGGGGAGGCGAAGCGAGCGAGGCGTCATCACGCGCGAGAGCGTGCGAGGATCGGGCCAGCGCCCGATCGCGCCCGGCCCGGGCGAACTGCAATCGCGAGGGCGCGCGGCATGCGGCGCGCATCGCCCGCACGGCCCGCCGCGCCCGCGAACGCGATCGGGCCGCGCCCGGTGCGGGGAATGCCGCTGCGGGGTGGGTGATCCGGCGCGGCGCTTCGCGCTCAGGCGCGGCGACGCGTGATCGTGAGGCTCGCGCCCGCGATCAACAGGGACGCGAGCACCAGCAGGCCCGGCCCTCCGAAGCCCGGTACCGGACATGCCGGCGCGACCAGCATCATGCGCCCGGGAGGCCCCTCTGCCGGCTCCCAGGTCTGGCCGCCATCCGCGCTCATCTCCACGTGCACGTCGAAGAAGCTCGCGACGATGCAACCCCCTCCGGGTCCCACGGAGCGGAGCGTGGTGGTTCCCGACGAAGCGAGCGCCGGGCTCTCACGGATCCGGACTCCCTGCGGGAGCGAGCCGCCGCTGATGTCGAGCGCGAGCATCTCCGTATCGTAGATTCTAGTCGCGCCGTCCAGCCGGTTGAAGGTCGTGCGCACCGTCACGACGGCCGGCGCCTGCACGGGCTGCGGCTGGCCGTTGCCGATGCTCAGGTTCACCAGCACGCTGGACTGAAACGTGTGGGTGGTCGACGCGCCCTGGATGGGCGGTGGCGGCAGGTCGCAGTTCGTGAATCCCGAGTAGACGGGATCGCCGAGGCTCATGCCGAGCACCGGAAACTGCGCGTGAAACTGGCCGGCGTACACCCCGTCCGGCGGCGGCAGGCAGTCGTCGGGCACGCACACGGCGCCGGCGTACGCGGTGGTGGCGAAGGCGAGTCCCGCGATCGCGGCCAGCGCGGCCCGCGCATGCCCGATCGCACCCGCGGCCCGGTTCGATTCACGCAAGCGTTGCGGTGAGCGAGCGATGAGGAACGGCCTCATGGCGAGCCTCCAATTGCGACGGTGGGTCCATGGCCCGCGACGGCGTTCGCGAAGCGCCCCCGCGATGCTTCGAGCGGGCGCCCCTATTGCCGCCCGCGCCCGATGGTGGGTCGGCCCGGCGCGGGACCATGCTTCACGCTGAAAAGCCTAGCACTCCGCGCGGGAGCAGGACATGCCGAACACGCCACGCATCCGGTCGCGCAGCTCGCCGCGGACATCACGGAAGCAATCCGGGAAGAAGATTCGAGGGACCACCGCGAGATTTGTCATCCAACCGCCCCCGCCCGATGCTATTGTTTGCGGCGCGTGACATCCTTCCTACCGACCCTCACGGTGGCGTCACTGGTGCGCATGCCCCCCCGCGCGGCGCGTCTCCGACCCCGCGCAGGGACGGCCGTCTCAGGCCAGATCCAACAAGGAGGACTCCCCGATGTCGCCGTGCGATCCTCATCCCCGAAGCTGTCGCCGGGGTACGCAGTCCGTGCTGTTCCCCGCCGGGTTTCTGCTCTGCATGCTTGCGGCGCTTCCGGCCGGGGCGACGACCTTCACGTGGAACAACGCCGGCGGAGGGAGCTGGTCGGATGCCTCGAGCTGGACTCCGAACGGCGTTCCCAACACCAGCGGCGACGTCGCCGTGCTCCCCGACCTCGGCGGCGCGTACTCGGTGAGCGTCGATCTCGACCCCGCGATCGGTGAGCTGGACGTCCGATCCGGATCCAGCCTCGATCTCGGAAGCCATTCGCTGGGCTCGGTCGGGCAAGTATACAACGCGGGGACGATCCTCAACTTCCGGGGCCTCTACAACAGCGCCAAGCTCCACAATCAGGCGGGCGGGACGATCCAGGCGGGTGCGAGCGATTCGATCGTCGTGAGCGGCTCGGTGACCAACGATGGCACCATCGACATCGGCTCGAGCCTCCAGAACGCCCTGTACCTGGCCGCGTACACCACGTTCACCGGCTCCGGCCGGGTGGTGATGTCGGGGCACGCTCGCGTGAACTGTCCGCTGGCGAGGCCGCAGCACAACATCTGGCTCAAGAACGACGCCGGCCATACGATCGCGGGCTCCGGCGATTTCTGGGTGCCGCTCGAGAACCACGGAACCCTGCGGCAGGACGGCCTGACGGGCGGCCTGCTCACGCTTCACTGCTACCTCTACAACTACGGGACCATCCGCGTGAACGACGGCGCCTCGATCAACGTGGACTGTCCGCTGGTCAAGAGCTTCGGCGGCAGGATCGTGGGCCACAACGGCACGTTCACGGTCATGCTGCCCTACGCCGTCGGAGGTTCGATCGACAACCTCAACGGCGGCTCGTTCGTGGCCGACGACGGCGATCTCAACATCGGCTGCGGCGTCATCGCGAACGGAAGCATCGAGCGGACCGGCTCGGCCGGCGCGGTGACCATCGTCTCGGTCGCGACGCCTTCGTACCTGGTCGTGCAGCCGGGCGCCGAGCTGGCCGTCGGCCCGGGCGGCCTGATGGACGTCGGCGTGAACGGCAGCACCATCGAGAACCACGGCACGATTCGCGTCGTGGGGACGCTGAACTTCGACGGCAATTTCGTCGACAACATCAACATCGCGCTCACGGGTGACGGCGCGCTGGTGCTCGACGGCGGCAACCTCGGATCGCCGGGCGGCTCGATCCTGACCAATTCGGCAGGCCACACCATCACGGGCTGCGGCACGATCACCGCGAACATCATCAACCAGGGCGTGATCGACGTGAATGGCCAGGGCTGCGCCATGAACGTGACCGGCGGCACGATCACGAACTACAACAAGATCGAGGTCCTCGGCGGCAACCTGTTCCTGAACGGGAACATGATCGTCAACCGCGGCACGATCTCGGGCGGCGGCGGCCGAATCACGATGCAGGGCGGCGCGACCATCAACAACTATTCAGGCAAGATCAACGCCGGCCTCTACAGCATCTACTTCGACCGCAAGGCCCCCGGCTCCACCGTCATGGGCGGCACGCTGACCTCCTCCGACAACGGGATCTTCGGAACCCTCGGAACGCTGAAGCTGCAGGGCGTCACCATCGGACCCGGCGCCACGCTCAAGACGTTCAACCGCGCGACGACGAACGTGGTCGGCTCCACCGTCACGAATCACGGAACCAACATGATCGAGTCGGGCGGATCGTTCGTCGCCGACGCCTCGAGCGACTACGTCCAGACCGACGGGGTCACGCTTCTGCACGGAGGGACCCTGACGGTCCCCCGCGGGATCCAGCTCCAGGGCGCGCTGAGCGGGACCGGGACCGTGGTGGGGAGCCTGACGAACAAGGGTGAAGTGAGCCTCGATGCCTCATCGCCAGGGATCACCATCCAGGGCGACTACAGCCAGCTCTCGGCCGGGCGGCTCAGCTTCGGGATCGCAGGACCCGCCGCCGCTCAGTACGGGCACCTGAACGTCACGGGCAAGGCGACCCTCGGCGGCACCGTCGCGGTGTCGGCGACCTCGGGGTTCGTTCCCACGATCGGGCAGGACTTCAAGGTGATGGCGTTCTCCTCGCTCACCGGGCAGATCGCGCAGATGGAGTCCAACGCCGGGCCGCCGATGGCCCCGCTCTACGGCATCGCGGATCTCACGCTCAAGGCGGTTCCTTCGCTGGTGAAGCCGAGGCCGCTACCGCTCGGCGACGATTCGAGACTGCCCGCCGTCGTCCGCTTCTACAGCCGCAACGGCGGCTTCGGGCTCGACCTGCCGCAGGACGCCGACGTAACCGTGCGGGCCTTCGACGTCGCGGGACGCGAGGTCGCGACGTTCGCGAACGAGCGCCGGCCCGCGGGGACGTATCAGTTCGATCTGAGAGGCGCGGGCGCTGCGGTGCCGAGTGGCATCTACTTCGCGCGCGCGACGCTGCGGATGAGCGACCGCAGCGAGGTGCGCACCGCGCGAGTGGCCTTCCTGAGGTAACCGCGCGTCAGGGGCGGCGGGCGCCGGTGAGTCGCGCGTGATTCAGGCGCGGCTCACGGCGCCCGTCGCTCGCTCAGTTCGATCAGCACCCCGCCCAGGCGCTTCGGGTGGAGGAATGCCACGCGGCTGCCGTGCGCGCCAGCGCGCGGCGCCGAGTCGACCGGCTCGACTCCCGCCGCGCGGCAGCGCGCGAGCGTCGCCGCGATGTCCGCGACCTCGAGGCTCACGTGGTGCAGTCCGGCGCCGCGCTTCGCGACGAACTTCGCGACGGTGTGCCCCGGGTCGCGCGCCTCGAGCAGCTCGAACGTGACGGCCCCGAGCTGGACGAAGACCACGCGCAGGGCGCCTCCGTCGAGGATCTCCTCGGCCCCGCGCGTCGCCCCGAGCGCTGCGACGAACACCGCGGCGAGCGCGTCGGCGTCTTCCGCCGCGATCGCGACGTGCGCGAGGGAGGGGGATGGGCCGCGGGCGCCGCTCACATCGCCTGCCCGGGCTGGTACACGCCGAACACGCCGCGCATCACGTCGCACACCTCGCCGAGCGTGGCGCGACTGATCAGCGCATCGAGGATGAGCGGCATCAGGTTCTCGCTGCCGCGCGCGCCGCGCTCGAGATGCGCGAGCGCCTGCCGGCATGCGCCGGCATCGCGCGCGGAGCGCCATGCCGACAGCGACTCTCGCCGCTCGCGCTCGACCGATGGGTCCGGGCGGAACGGCGGCGTGGCCTCTGGCGGATCTTCGGCGAAGCGGTTCACGCCGACGATCACGCGCTCTCCGGATTCCACCTCGCGCTGCCAGCGATACGCGGCCTCGTGAATCTGCCGCTGCACCCATCCGGTCGCGATCGCCTTGAGCATGCCGCCCATCGCGTCCACCCGCGCGATCAGCGCGCGCGCCTCGCCCTCGAGCTCGGCAGTCATGGCCTCCACCCAGTACGAGCCGGCGAGCGGATCGGCGGCGTCGGTCGCCCCGCTCTCGTGCGCGAGCACCTGCTGGGTGCGCAGCGCGAGCAGCGCCGACTCGCGGCCGGGCAGGCCCAGCGCCTCGTCGAACGCGTTGGTGTGGAGCGACTGCGTCCCGCCCAGCACGGCGGCGAGGCCCTGCAGCGTGACGCGCACCACGTTGTTGAGCGGCTGCTGCGCGGTCAGCATCGAGCCCGCGGTCTGGGTGTGGAAGCGCAGCATCCGCGCCTCGGGATCGCGCACGCCGAAGCGCTCCGCCAGTAGTCCGGCCCACAGCTTGCGCGCCGCTCGGAACTTCGCGACCTCTTCGAACAGGTGATTGTGCGCGTTGAAGAAGAACGAGATGCGCTTCGCGATGCGCCCGGGGTCGAGCCCGCGCGCGCGCGCGGCCTCCAGGTAGGCGAGCGCGTTCGCCAGCGTGAACGCCAGCTCCTGCACGGCGGTCGCGCCCGCCTCGCGCATGTGGTAGCCCGAGACCGAGATGCTGTTCCACTGCGGCACCTCGCGTGCCGCGAATTCGAAAACGTCGGTGATGAGCCGCAGCGACGGCTCGGGCGGATAGATGTAGGTGCCGCGCGCGATGTACTCCTTGAGCACGTCGTTCTGCACCGTGCCGCCCAGCTTCGCGCGCGGCACGCCGCGCGCGTCGGCGACCGCGACGTAGAACGCGAGCAGCAGCGGCGCGGTGGCGTTGATCGTCATCGAGGTGGTGACGCGCTCGAGCGGCAGCTGATCGAGCAGCGTCTCCATGTCGGCGAGGCAGGAGATCGCGACGCCGACCTTGCCCACTTCGCCGCGCGCGCGCGCGTGGTCGGAGTCGTAACCCATCTGGGTGGGCAGGTCGAAGGCGACCGAGAGGCCGGTCTGGCCCTGCGACAGGAGGTAGCGAAAGCGCTCGTTGGTCTGCCGCGCGCTGCCGAAGCCGGCGTATTGCCGCATGGTCCAGAGCCGCGCGCGATACATCGCGGGATGGATGCCGCGCGTGAACGGCGGCGTGCCAGGGAGCGGCGTGCGCGCCTCGAGGTCTTGCGGCAGATCGCCCGGCGCGTAGACCGGCTTCACCGGAATCCACGAAGGCGTCGAGCGCGGCGGCGGGCCGGGCGCGGAATCCCGGCCGCGCTTCGGGCGGCGCGCGCTCAAGAGGTCACCGGCTTGAGCCGCATGAGCGCCTGCCCGGAGCGCACCGCCTCGCGCTCGCGCACCAGCAGCTCGCTCACGATGCCGCCGTGGCGGGCCACCAGCTCGTTCTGCATCTTCATCGCCTCGATCACGGCCACCGCCTGGCCGCGCGCGACGAGGTCGCCCGCCTTCACCTTGATCGCCACTATCATCCCGGGCATCGGGGCCGCGACCACCTCGTCGAACCCGGCGCCCGCCAGGCTGCGCGTCGCCTGCAGCACCTTCTCGAGCGGGTGCCGCACCTCGACCGGGATCGTCGCGCCGCGCACCGTGACGTCGAGCGCCGCGCCCCCCGGGCTCACGCGCACTTCGTGCGAGCGCCCGTTCACCAGCAGCGAGTAGACCTCGCCGTCGGGCAGTCGCCTGAAATCCGCGTCCAGGCGGCGGCCCTCGATCTCCACAACGAGTCGCTCGCCCTCGGTGTGAAACTCGACTTCGGCGTCGCGGCCCTCGAGCATGACCCAGAGCTTCATCGCCGCGTCCTCGGACCGCTGCGACGGCGCTCTGGCCAGCGCCAGGTGGAACGCGACTCCGCGCCGTTCGCGGGGGGCAGCGTGATCCTGAGCCGCTCCTCGCGCTCGTGGAGCGCCGCCGCGAACAACGCGATCTCGGAGGTCTCACGCCCAGGATCGAGCGCGGCCGGCCGGAAGTGCTCGTCGACGAACCGCGTGCTCAGGCGTCCCGCCGCGAACTCGGGATGCGACACCAGCCAGCGATGGAACGCGACGTTGTGATGAACGCCCTCGAGCACGTACTCGTCGAGCGCGCGCAGCATCCGGCGGCGCGCGCCGTCGCGGTCGCCGGCCCACACCACGAGCTTGGCGAGCAGCGAGTCGTAGTAGACCGGGATCTCGTAGCCGCGATACACGCCGGCGTCGTTGCGCACGCCGGGTCCCTGGGGGAAGCGCACGCGCTCGATCCGCCCCACCGACGGCATGAAGCCGGCACGCGGGTCTTCAGCTACGATCCGCGCCTCCATCGCGCAGCCGCGGGCCGGCACCCGCGCATCGCCGAACGAGAGCGGTGCGCCCTCCGCGATTCGAATCTGCTCGGCCACCAGGTCGAGGCCGGTCGCCATCTCGGTGACGGGATGCTCGACCTGGAGCCGGGTGTTGACCTCGAGGAAGTAGAACTCGCCGCTCGGATCGAGGATGAACTCGACGGTGCCCGCGCCCAGGTAGCCGGCCCGCTTCGCGATCCGGCAGGCGGCCTCGGCGAAGCGCGCGCGCAGCGGCTCGTCGAACGCGGGGGAGGGCGTCTCCTCGAACAGCTTCTGGTGGCGGCGCTGGATCGAGCACTCGCGCTCGCCCAGGAACGCGACCCGGCCGCTCGCGTCCGCCAGGATCTGGGCCTCGACGTGGCGCGGCCGCGCGATCGCCCGCTCGATGTACACGCGCGCGTCGCCGAACGCGCTCTCGGCCTCGCCCCGCGTGAGCGACCACGCCGCTTCGAGATCGGATTCGGAGGACACCAGTCGCATGCCCTTGCCGCCGCCGCCGGCCGCGGCCTTGAGCATGAGCGGATAGCCGATGGCGCGCGCCGCGGCGCGCGCGTCGTCGAGCGAGCCCACCGGTCCGTCCGAGCCCGGCACCATCGGGACGCCGGCCGCGCGCGCGAGGTCGCGGGCCGCGAGCTTGTCGCCCAGCGCGCGAATGGTCTCGGGGCCCGGGCCGATGAAGACGATCCCCGCCGCGGCGCAGGCGCCCGCGAAGCGCGCGTTCTCCGCGAAGAAGCCGTAGCCCGGATGAATCGCGTCCGCCTTCACCCGCACCGCGGTCTCGATCACGCGATCCTGATGCAGGTAGCTCTCGCTCGATGGCCCCGGGCCGATCGCGTGGGCCTCGTCGGCCATCAGCACGTGCAGCGCGGTGCGATCCGGTTCGCTGAACACCGCGATCGACGTGATGTCGAGCTCACGCAGCGTGCGGATCACGCGCACCGCGATCTCGCCGCGGTTCGCGATCAGCACGCGCCGGAAGCTCCGCACGTCAGGCCTCCACCACGACGCACGCGATCGCGAGCCCGCCGTCGTGAGTGAGCGAGACGTGCGAGGCCGTGCAGCCCAGCGCCTGGTAGCGCTCGAGCGCCGCGCCGTGAAAGCGCAGCGTCGGCTGGCGGCCTCCGGGCTGCACCACCTCGAACTGCTTGAAGCCGACCCCGCCGCTCATCCCGGTCCCGAGCGCCTTGGAGGCCGCCTCCTTCGCCGCGAACCGCGCCGCGAGATGGGGGAGCGGGTTCTTGTGACCGCGGCAATACGTGAGCTCGCTCTCGGTGAAGAGCCGCGCCTCCATGCGCGCGCCGAACCGCTCGAGCGAAGCGGAGAGCCGTTCGACTTTGACGACGTCCACGCCGATGCCGCGGATGGCCACTTCCGCCTCCGGGAGATAACATCCTGAAAGTAATGGCGTTGGCAATCTAGGGACGGGGGAGGGGAGGGTCAAGCGGAACTTCCCAGAGGGGCGGATCGTCCATTGACTGCACGCGGGAGGCAATGGCCTGGGCCGATGGAATGAAGCGGAACTCATCGCGCGGCTGCGCGCGCGCGATCTCGAGGCGCTGGGCGAGCTCTACCGCGAGCTGGGCGGCGCCATGACGACGCTCGCCCGCAGCCTGCTGCACGATCGCGACGAGGCCGACGACGTGGTCGAGGAATCGCTGCTCAAGATCCGCGAGAAGGCGGACGGATTTCGAGGCGAGCGAGGGCTCAAGACCTGGGTCCTCCGGATCGTGGGCAATCGTTGCCGCGATCTGCTCCGTCGCAGGCGCTTTCGCGGGGGCCGGCCGGAGGACATGGACCCGCTCGCGTTCGCGGGGCTCCGGCACGAACCGGTGGAGGCCTGGGACGCGGCGATGGATCAGACGAAGGCGATCGCGGCGCTGGAACGCGCGATCGAGACGCTGCCGGCAGAGCAGCGCGAGGCGGTGATCCTGCGCGACCGGCTGGGGCTGTCGATGGAGGAAGTCGCCGAGACGCTGGTCATCAGCGTGGGGGCTGTGAAATCGCGCCTGTTCCGCGCGCGTGAGACACTGAAGCGCGAGCTGCGCCAATGGCTGGACGGATGAGGGAATCATGCTCGACGAACCCGAACGCGACCGACGACTGAACCAGCTGCTGCGCGCGATTCGCGCGGACGCCGATCCGGCGCTGTGGACCCGGGCGCGCGCCAGGATCGAAGCGCGCGCGCGCGCGCCGTGGCTCGTCACGTGGGCCATGCGGCCCGCGGCGCTGGGTATGGCGCTCGCGACCCTGGTCGCGGCGTGCGGTTTGTCGCTGCTGCTGGTGGCGAGCGCGCCCGACTCGGACGACCCGACGAGCGCCACCCTGATCGAAACCATCCTCGCCGAGCGCGGCATCGATTCCAGCACCGGGCTCGAGTCCGGGCCGTCCGTCGCTCCGGAGTCGCCGGCTCCCGCGGAGCGCGGCGACAGCTCGAGGGCCGGATGAGCGCGGCGGCGCGCGCGTCGCGGAGCGGACGATGAACGGCACGCGCGGCCTCGTCATCGCGATCGTGGCCTCGTTCATCGTCGGGTTCTCGGCGGGGATGGTGGGCGGCATCGTGTTCTCACTCTCGACCCACCCATCGTTCCACTCGCCGTTCGGGCGGCACGACGCTGAACGCGGCCCACGGGGCGCGCGCGGCCCGGTTCTCCACGCGCTCGAGAGCCGGCTCGACCTCTCGCCGGACCAGCGTGCCCGGATCGAGGCGATCCTGGACAGCTCGCGCGTGAACTTCGAGACGGTGCGCGACAGCACTCGCGCACGAGTCGAGCGCACGCTCACGCCCGAGCAGCGCGAACGATGGAAGACCATGGACAAGCGGATCATGCGTGAGCGACGCGGCCCCGGCCCGCGCGAGCCCTGGCGCATGGACCGACCGTAGCGGGCGGATCCCGCATCGAGGTGTACGCGATGAGACGAACGATGGCGATGATGTGCGTGGCGGCCCTGTTGATCGCGCTCCCGGCCGCGAAGGCGGCGCGGGCGCAGCAGCCCGAAGGCCCACCCGCGGCCGGGGATCCCATGTTGTGGGCCGGGCTCGACGACGAAGACGGGCCGGATGCCGGGATGCAGCCGGGCGGCCAGCCGCACATGGACATGCACGGCGACATGCACGGCGGGCCGATGATGGGCCGCCGCGGCGGCATGATGGGCGGGGGCGCGATGCGCATGCGGATGACGCTCCGCGATCTCGACCTCGCCGAGGCGCAGCGCGGCCAGATCGCGGATGTGCACGATCGCCAGCAGCGCAAGGCGATCCAGGCCGAGGCCGATCTCCGGCTCGCGAGGCTCGACCTCGGGAAGTTGATGCGCGCGGACAAGCCCGATCAGCGGGCGATCGACGCGCAGATCGACCGGATGGCCACGGTGCGCGCGGGGCTCCAGAAGTCGCGGATCGCCGCGATGCTCGAGGTGCGAGCGCTGCTCACCCCCGAGCAGCAGAAGAAGCTGCACGAGCGGCGGGAGGGGGGCGATGGGGGCGAGCGGATTCGCATCGAGCGCAAGATCCGCGAGCGTCACGAGGGCGGCGACCTCTAGACGGCGCGCCCCATTCGCCGTGAGTCGGCGCGCCCCGCGGCCCCCGCGCCGCGGGGCGCGTCGCCGCTTCGCCGCCGCGGGACCGCCTGGCCGCCGGGTTCCGACGCTTGCCTGCCGGCGCCCCCAACGCATAGGCTGGCCGCACGCGGCGCCTGGAACGGGCCGCCCGAACGCTCAAGCCTTTCCAGGAGTCAGTCACGGAGGATCCCCATGCGCCTGTTTCGACGTTCGCTCGGTTTCTGGACGGCGCTGTTCACGCTGACCTGGTGGTGCTCGATCCAGGTGGCGCCGGCGTTCGCCGGGCTCGTGCCCTCGCGCGTCTCCGGAACGACCGCGATCGCGTCCAGCCGCGATGCAGATGTCCTCACGGTGCAGCGCGCCCTCGAGCACAAGGTGGTGGTCCAGAAACTGCGCGACTACGGCGTCGCGCCGGCCGAGGCCGATGCGCGCCTCGCCTCGATGTCGGACCAGGACCTCCATACGCTGGCGTCGTACTCGAAGGGCCTGCCGAGCGGCTCTGACGATTCGCTCATCGCGCTCCTGATCGTGATCCTGCTCGTGATCCTGATCCTCAAGGCGCTGAACAAGCAGGTCGTCATCAAGTAATGCGCGCGCTGCGCCCTGAGTGGATGCTCCTCGCGGGCGCGGCGCTCCTCGCGATCCCGGCGCGCGCCGGACCGGCCCGGCCCGCGGCCGCGCCGCTGCGCATCGAGGTGCCGGTCATCGAGCAGGCGCCGGAGCGCTGCGGGCCCGCAGCGCTCGCGATGGTGCTGAGCTTCTACCGCGCGCCCGACTCGGCGGTGGCGGGCACGGAGCGCGCGTACTCGCCGGCCCTGCGCGGGGCGCTGATCACCGATCTCGCGCGCTGCGCGACCGGCGCGGGATACCCGGCGCGGATCGCGAGTCCCGGGGCCGACTCGCTGCTGGATTTTCTCCGCGCGGGCGTGCCCCCGATCCTGCATTACCGGCGGGGCCCCGCGCCGCTCGCGCGCGGCCACTTCGGCGTGCTGGTGGGGTGGGATCCCGATCGCCGCGAGTATCTGGTGAACGACGGCGGTGCTCGCACCGCGCGCGTCCCGCGCGACGACCTGCTCCGGCGCTGGAAGGCGGCCGGCTCGCTCGCGCTGATCGTGAGCCAGCGCTCGCCGTGAAGCGCGCCGCCTTCCTGCTGCTGCTGGCGGCCGCCGCGGGTTGTTCGCACCTCGTCGTGCTGCACGATCCGCTCACGGCCGCTGAGCACAACGACCTGGGCGTCGCGTACGAGTCGTCCGGGAAGCCCGAGCTGGCGCGCCGCGAGTATCGCGCGGCGCTCCACAAGCAGCGCGGCTGGGTGCGCGCGCGCGTCAATCTCGGCAACCTCGAGGCCGCGGCGGGCCGCTGGCCCGAGGCGGAGCGCTGCTACCGCCGCGCGCTGCGCGATGGTCCCGGCGACCCCGACGCGCTCAACAATCTCGCGGTGGCGCTGCTGCGCCGCGGCGGGTCGTTGATCGAGGCCGAATCGCTCGCCGCCCGCGCGGTGCGCGGCTCCGGCGATCGCGATTCCATCTATCGCGCGACGCTGGCCGAGGTGAGGGCCGCACGCGGCAAGCGCTGAAGCGCCGCGGCCTCACCACGCCGCGCCCACGCTGAGACGCACGGTGCGCGGCGGGGCGAGCAGGCGCGGATCGTGGACGCGCACCCAGCCCGGCACGCCGTCGCCGTCGCGGTCGTCCCAGTACGCGCCGCCCGGCAGACCGGTCTCGGCGCGGAACGCGCCGTAGTCGTCGTAGATGGTGTTGATCGCGGGCTGCGGATAGCCGTTCACCGTCGCTCGAGTCTCGTCACGATGATCGAAAACGTTGCGCACGTCGAGCCCCACCGTCACGCGGCCGAGGCGGGGAGGGGTCCAGCGCGCCGCGAGCGCGCTCGACTCCGACCACTTGAAGCGCAGGGTGTTCACGTCGGAGAGATCGGCGGCGAGCTGGCGGCGAGCGGCCGGGGTCCACGGTAGCCCCGAGCCGATCCGCGTGGTCCACGCGAGCGACCAGCGCCGGGGCGCGTCCCACCACGCCGCGAGGTCGATGGAATGGCGGCGATCCCAGTCGAGCGCGTGATCCCCGATCGGGACCGGCCGCAAACCCGTGCGCAGGTAGGCGGGGATGCCGTCCTCGAGCGATTCCGATCCGCGCGCCTCCATCCACGTGTAGTGCAGCTCGAGATTAGGCCCCTCCGGCGCGCCGCGCGCGATGCTCAGCTCCCACCCGTCGACATGTCCATCGTCCGCGCCCTCGTACCGGAACAACGGCGCCGAGTAAGGCGGCGCGAAGTTGCGCGCGCCGACCTCGCCGTAGAAATCGCGGCCGAAGATCGCGCTCTGCATCGACCAGCGGTCCGAGAACAGGTGCTTCACCGCCGCCTGCCACGAGACGTCCGTCGCCGGCGCGATCGCGGGATTCCCGAGCGGCCGGTAGTTGTTCGGCCGGGTGCGATCGTCGTATAGAAAATCGCGGCCGGGGTTCTGCTGGATGCGCGCGTACGCCAGCGAGAACACGTCGCGCACCGAGATCGGATACGCGACGCCGATTCGCGGCGAGAGCGACCACGTGCCCGGCACCTTCGCGCCGAAGCTCTGCTCCGCCGCCTGCGGGCCGGCGGTGAAATACTCGGCGCGCAGTCCGGCGTTGAGCACCATCCCCTCGAAGACCCAGCGGCCCTGCGCGTACGCGAAAGCGCCGGGGGCGAACGCGCGGTAGGCGCGCAACGAGTCGAGGCCCGAGTTGAACGTGGTCACGTCGAGCTCGCGCAGCCGCACCGCGTCGTAGGTCACGCCCAGCCCCGCCTTGCCGCGGTCGCCGCGGGGCGTCCAGCGCTCGTAGTCGGCCCGCGCCGTCCAGCGGTCGCCGGCGCTCTTGCGGAAATAGGGCTCGTCGCCCGCGTACACCAGGATCGGATCGCTGGTGGCCGACTCGACGAATCCGAACAGCGGCGCGCGCGCCTTCGTGAGGTACGACTCGTCGTCGTGCGCCCCGAGCGACGTGATGCTGCGCGCGCGTGAGACGCCGAGCGCCGCGCTGATCCGGTCGCGGCCGCGCGGGAGCGAGAGCGAGAGGATCGCCGCGATCCGCCGCTCGTCGGTCATCACCGCGTGGTCGGCCGCGCGGTAGCGCGTGTAGCCGGGGAGCGGCACCGGGCTGAAATGCGGGCCGAGGATGCACATCGGATCGTCGCAGGGAATCGTCCAGCCATCGAGCGACCACATCGGGTCGTACGGCGCATCGAGCGTGCGGCTTCCGAGCACTTCGAGGGAGACGCCGCGCCCGCCCGAGACCGGCGCGAGCTTGAAGTCGCCGAGCATTCGGTCGTCCGCGCGCCATCCGAACGACCCGCCCAGCACGTCGTGCCGGCCCTCCGTGCGCAGGGCCGGCATGAAGGTGTCGTCGAGCCGCGCGTCACCGCTCGCCACCGCGCCGAGGCCCAGCACCCCGAGCGGTCCGCCGAGCCGCGCGCTCACGCGATCGAAGTGGGTGTCGCGGCGCCCATCGCCGCTCCAGCGCGCCTCGCCGCTCCATGCGGGTCCGGGATCCACGGTGCGCACGGCGAGCACGCCCCCCAGCGCGCCGCCGAACTCGGCGTCCGGTCCGCCGCTCACCAGCATCGCGCTCTCCACCGCGAGCAACGGCAGCTCCGGCGCCCGCTCGCGGAGCGGCTCGCCGAGCGAGAGCCCCGCGATCTCCACGCGCAGCTCGCCCGCGCGCCCGCCGCGAACGTGGAGGGCATCGCCTACGGCCACGACGCCGGGCTCGAGCGCGACGGCGCCCGCGAGTCCGTCCAGCGGGAGCGCGCGCAGCGCGGCGGGCGTGATCACGCGAACGTTCTGGGAGGAACGCGGGTCGTGGAGGCGCGGCGCCCGGACCAGGAATTCTTCGAGCCGCCGCACGATGCGCGACGGCGCCCCGCGCGTTGAATCGGGCGCGACCGCCGCGGCCGTATCGCGCGCCGCGGGGAGCGCGGCGAACAGGAGCATGAGTGCGGGCACGACCATCACGACCCCTCGACCCCGGATGTACACGCCCGCGCCCCACCGGGCGAGCCGCGCACGCGCCCGGCCCGCGTGCGCAATCTGCATCGCGCGGCCGGCGGGCGTCAACCCGCGCCTGCGCCGCGCGGCTTGACGCTCGCGCCCCGGGTCCCCTACATTCAGCCGACGAACATTACCAGTCCCGGCAGGCCCGCCTGGCCCTGATGGCCTTCTTGTTCACGCTCGAAGCAGAGGATGTGCGCACCGCGGCCCGTGCCGGGCGCATGTCCACGGGTCACGGCGAGGTGTTCACGCCGGCCTTCATGCCGGTCGGCACCGCCGGATCGGTGAAGACGCTGACGCCCGACGAGCTGATTGGAGCGGGCGCCGACATCTTGCTGGCGAACACCTACCATCTCTCGCTGCGCCCGGGGGTGGACACCGTGCGCCGCATGGGTGGGCTGCACCGGCTGATGAGCTGGCCTCACGCGATCCTGACGGACAGCGGCGGTTTTCAGATCATGAGCCTGTCGCCGCTGCGCAAGGTGACCGATCACGGCGTCGAATTTCGGTCGCACCTGGATGGCAGCAGGCGGCTGCTGACGCCGGAGGAAGCCGTCAGCATCCAGGACGGCCTCGGCACCGACATCGCGATGTCGCTCGACGAGCTGGTCGAGTTGCCGGCGCCGGCGGAGGCCATCCGGTCCGCTGTGGATCGCACGGTGGACTGGGCGCGACGCGGGCTCGAAGCACGCGAACGGCTGCGCGACGACGGCGGCGGGGGGATGGCGTTGTTCGGCATCAACCAGGGCGGCACCGATGCCCTGGAGCGCGGGCGCTGCTTCGATCGACTCGCGGCGCTGCCGTTCGACGGGTTCGCGATCGGCGGGCTGTGGGTGGGCGAGGGCCGCTCGCTGGGGCTCGACATGGTCGAGCGCGATTGCGGGACGTTTCCGAGGGACCGGCCGCGCTACCTGATGGGAGTGGGGCACCCGGTGGACGTGATCGAGGCGGTGGCGCGGGGCGTGGACATGTTCGATTGCGTGCTGCCGACGCGGAACGCGCGGCGGGGCACGGTGTTCATATCGAGCGGACGGCTGGTCGTGAAGAACGCCGCGTACGCGCACGACCCGCGCCCGCTCGATCCGGAGTGCGAGTGCTACACCTGCCGGCGGTTCTCGCGGGCGTACCTGCGGCACCTGTTCGCGGCCGGCGAGCTGCTCGCGATGCGGCTCGCGTCGGTGCACGCGGTGCACCACATGATTCAGCTCGCGCGTCGCGCGCGGGCGGCGATCGTCGCGGGGCGTTACGAGGCGTTTCGCGACGAGTTCCTGAGCAAGTACCAAAGCGGCGAGGCGCTCGCGCCGCTCTGATCCATCCGGCCGCACGACGCGGCGGACATAAGTGACCCGAGGAGATCTCCATGCCGACTGATGCTTTCGCGCAGGCCGCGGGCGGCGCGCCGCCCGCGAATCCGAACATGGCGCTGCTGCTCCAGCTGCCCTATTTCATCGTCATCTTCCTGATCTTCTACCTGCTCATCATCCGGCCCCAGCAGCAGCAGAAGAAGAAGCAGAAGCTGATGATCGATGCGCTCAAGAAGGGCGACCGCGTGCTCACCTCGGGTGGAATGTTCGGCACGGTGGTGGGCGTCGACGATGCCAAGGTCGTACTCAAGATCGCGGACGACGTGAAGGCGGAGTTCTCGAAGAGCGCGATCGCACAGGTCATGGCGGGGGATTCGAAGTAATGGCGGTGCGGGCGGTGAGGATCTACGGAGACCCGGTGCTGCGCCAGCGGGCGCAGGACGTGCGGGAGTTCGACGATTCGCTGCGCTCGCTGGTCTTAGACCTGCGGGACACCATGCTCGCGTATCACGGCGTGGGCCTCGCGGCGAACCAGGTCGGCGTGCTCCAGCGCGTGCTGGTGGTCGGCGTCCCCCAGGGCGAGGAGGGCGAGACCGTCGCCTCCCACACCCTCGTGAACCCCGCGATCCTCGAGCGCACAGGCAGCGCGAGCGGCGAGGAGGGCTGCCTCTCGATTCCGGGTCTCTACGACGAGGTGTCGCGCGCGCTGAGCGTTCGGGTTCGGTTCGTCGACGAATCCGGCCGGTCCGCGGAGCTCACCGCCGACGGCTATCTCGCCCGGGCGATCCAGCACGAGATCGATCACCTCGACGGCATCCTGTTCGTGGATCGCCTCTCGCCGCTGAAGCGCCAGTTCCTGCGACGGCAGCTCGATTCGCTGGCGCGCGGCGAGCTGCCCGAAGGGTACGCGCCTCCCGTGAGCCGGGGAGGCGCCTCCTGAGCCGGCCGCGCGTGGTCTTCATGGGCACTCCGCGATTCGCGGTGCCGTCGCTCGCCGCGGTGGCCGGCTGCTGCGACGTGGTCGCGGTGGTGACGCGGCCGGATCGCCCGCGCGGGCGCGGACAGAAATCCTCCGCGTCGGAGGTGGCGGCGGCCGCGGAAACGCTCGGCGTTCCGGTGCTCAAGCCCGTCGACCTGCGCTCCGGCGCGGCGCGCGAGCCGCTCGCGGCGCTCGGCGCGGATCTGTTCGCGGTCGTCGCGTTCGGCGCCATTCTCCCGGCCGACTTGCTGCGCGTGCCGCGACTCGGATGCATCAACCTGCACGGCTCGTTGCTGCCCCGCTACCGCGGGGCGTCGCCGGTGCAGCGCGCGCTGTGGGATGGTTGCGCGGGCACCGGCGTCACCACGATGTGGATGGACGAGGGGCTCGATACCGGCGATTGCGTGCTGCAGCGCTGGGTGGGGATCCAGCCCGACGACGACGCCGACGCGCTGGGGGGACGGCTCGCGAGCCTGGGCGCGCCGTTGCTGGCGGAGAGCCTGTTGCTCGCGCACGCGGGGCGCGCGCCGCGACGGCCCCAGGATCGCGCGACGCAATCATACGCCCCCAAGCTGCGCAAGCAGGATGGCGTCGTGAGCTGGTCGCTCGACGCGGTCACGGTTTGGAACCGACAGCGCGCGCTCACCTCGTGGCCCGGCGCCGCCACCGCGCATCGCGGGCGCCGGCTGATCATCACCCGCGCGTGGCCGCATCATCTGCTGCCGGCCGGCGAGCCTCCCGGCACGGTGCTAGCGGTGGTGGAGGACGGCGTGGCGGTGGCCTGCGAGCCCGGAGTGCTGCTCGTGACACGGGTGAAGCCCGAAGGCCGGAACGAGATGGGCGCGGCGGACTGGGCGCGCGGCGCGCGCCTCGCGCGCGGCGAGCGGCTGGCGATCGAAACGGAGGCGCACGCGTGAGCCCAGGACCTCCGGCCGGCCGGCGTCCGCGCCGTTCCCCATCCGGCGAACCCGGCGCGCAGCCGCCGCCCCGCGAAGGCGGGGCCGAAGGCGCGACGCCTCCCGATTCCAGCGTTCCATCCGATCCGGCACGCGCGAACCGCGAAGGCGCGCGCCGTCCGCGCCGTCCCGACGCGCGGCGAGAGGCGCCACCCGACCCGCTGCCATCGGATCCGCCCGACGCCTCGCGCGGACAGGCGGGCGCGATCAACCGCTCGCGACCCATCTACGACGACGTGCGGGCCCGCGGCCGGGGACGCTGGCCCGGGCGCAACGGCGGGGGCCAGGTTCCGCGCGAAGGGCGCAATCCGAACTGGCGGGGAGGCGGGCCGCGTCCCGATCCGCGCGCGGCGGGCGGGCGCGATTCGCGGCCCGACGAGGATCAGGCGCCGCCGCTTCCATCGAACCCGCGCGAAGCGGCGTTGCGCATCCTGCACGCGGTGGACACGCGCAGCGCGTTCAGCGATCGCATGCTGGATGGCGCCCACGAGCGCGGCGGGCCGGATCCGCGCGACCAGGCGCTGCTCCACGAGCTGGTCAAGGGCACCCTGCGCTGGCGCGGCCGCATCGACTGGACGCTCGATCCGCTCGTGCACATCGGGCTCTCGCAGGTCCAGCCGTGGATCAAGAACGTCCTGCGCATGGGCGCCTACCAGATCCTGTTCCTCGACCGGGTCCCCGCGCACGCGGCGGTGGACGAGGCGGTGAAGCTCGCGCACAAGTACGGACACCCCGGCACCGCCGGCCTGGTGAACAGCGTGCTGCGCCGTCTCGCGGACAGCAAGGACACGATCGCGCCGCCCGAAGGCGAGGACGCGGCGACCCTCGCAGCTTGGGGATCTCATCCGCTCTGGCTCACCGAGCGCTGGCTCGCACGCTTCGGCGTGGAGGACACCCGCGCGCTGATGCTGGCGAACAACCGCGCGGTGCCGGTGGGGCTGCGCGTGAACCGTCTGCGGGGAACCCGCGAGCAGTTGATCGAGCGCCTCGCCGCGGCGGGCGTTGTGGCCTCGCCCGCGCGCTTCGCCCCCGACATGCTGTGGGTCGATGGCCATCATGGGCCGGGCTCGCTCTCGGTGTTCCGCGAGGGATTGTGCACCGTGCAGGACGAGAGCGAGGCGCTGGTGGGGCGCCTCGTCGCGCCGCAGCCACACGAGCGCATCCTCGATCTGTGCGCGGCGCCGGGGGGCAAGTGCACGCACCTCGCGGAGCTGATGGGCGACGAGGGCGAGGTGTGGGCGATGGAGCGCGCGGAGGCGCGCATGAGCTCGCTCCAGTCCACCGTGGATCGCCTCGGCGCGCACAGCGTGCACGTCGTGCAGGGCGACGGGCGCACCTACAACTTCCCGATGCCGTTCGATCGCGTGCTGGTCGACGCGCCGTGCTCGGGTCTCGGCGTGCTCGGCCGCCGGGCGGACGCACGGTGGCGCAAGGGCCCGGAAGTGCTGCGCGAGATGCCGCCGATCCAGCTCGATCTGCTCGCCGCCGGCGGCCGTCGCGCGCGTCCGGGCGGCGTGGTGGTCTACAGCGTCTGCTCGTTCGAGCCGGAGGAGACCCTCGCGGTGGTCGAGCGCTTCCTGCGCCAGAGCGCCTCGTTCGTGCTGGAATCCGCCACCGGGCTGCTGCCGGATCCGGTGGTGAACGAGAGCGGATTCATGCAGCTGCTGCCTCACGTGCACGGCTGCGACGGCGCGTTCGCCGCGCGCTTCCGCAAGACATGACCCGCCGGCGCGGCGGACGCGATCGCGAAGCCGAGCCGCCCGACGCGCCCGGCCCGGACGCGACGGCGCCCGACGAACAGGCGGCGCTCGACGACGAGCTCGCGGCCGGCGACGATGCCGAATTCGGCGATGCGATCGAGTTCGACGACGAGCTCGCGCCCGACGACGAGATCGGTCGCGACGACGAGATCGCGATCGACGAGGACATCGCGCCCGACGATGAGACGGGCCCCGAAGTTCCGGCCGGCGAGGTGCTGGTCGAGTCCGACACGGCTTTCACCGAGCTGGCGTACCCCGCGACCACGCGACGCCATCGGATCGCGGGCGCGGCCGCCCTCCTGCTGCTCGCGATGACCGCGTTCGCGACCGGGCTCGTGGTGTTCAACAACATGGTGATGCCACGCCTCATTCACAGCGTGGCCGAGGTCAAGGTGCCCGACCTCGCGAACCTCACGGTGCTGCAGGCGGAGAAGCAGCTCGCGGCGCTCGGCCTGCAGCTCTCCCGAGCCGGCGAGCGGTTCGATCCTTCGGTGCCGACCGGTTTCATCCTCGCGCAGGATCCGCCCGCCGATACGCCGGTGCGCGGAAAGAAGCGCGTGATGGTGATGGTGAGCCTGGGCGAGGAGTTCAGCTCGGTGCCCGAGCTGTTCGGCGAATCGCTCCGCGGCGCGCGGCTGCTGGTCGACCGCGCGGGGCTCAAGCTGGGCGGCGTCTCGCGCGCGCCGTCCGACGAAGTGGGCGAGGGGCTGGTGGTCGCTTCGGATCCCCGCGCGGAGAGCGTGCTGCCGCGCGACACGCCGATCGGAATCCTGGTGTCGAGCGGCGCCGGCCCTGAGTACTTCGTGATGCCCGACCTGCTGGGCCGCGAGATCGGCGGGGTGCGCCGCCAGCTCGAGGCGGAGGGCTTCCGCGTCTTCACGCCCCCGGCCGCTGCGTCGATCGGCACCGTCGCCTACCAGAACCCGGCGCCCGGCTCGCGGGTCACGCGCGAAGACAACATCCTGCTGCAGGCGACGGGGCGCATGATCCGATGAGCGACCGCTCACCCGCTCCGCCGATCGCGGCGCCCAGCATCCTGTCCGCGGATTTCTCTCGGCTCGCGCTCGCGCTCGGGATCGTCGATCCGGCCCGCGACTGGGTGCACTGCGACGTGATGGACAATCACTTCGTGCCGAATCTCACCTTCGGGCCTCTGGTCGTGCGGGCGGTGCGCGCGCTCACCGAGGCGTTCGTGGACGTCCACCTGATGATCGAGCATCCCGAGCGCATCGTGCCGGCCTTCCGCGAGGCGGGAGCCGATCAGATCACCGTGCATTGCGAGGCGCCTCACGACCGCGCGCTCGCGACGGTGCTCGACGGGGTTCGCGGAAGCGGCGCGGGCGTCGGGCTCGCGCTCAAGCCCGGCACGTCGCTCGCCGCGGTGGAGCGCCACCTGGCATCGCTCGACACGCTGCTGATCATGACGGTGGAGCCCGGCTTCGGCGGCCAGGAGTTCATGGAGGGCATGCTCGACAAGGTGCGCGAGGCGAAGGAGTGGCGCGAGCGGAACGGCGCGCGCTATCGGATCGAGGTCGACGGCGGGATCGTGCCCGCCACCGCCACCCTCGCGCGCGCCGCCGGCGCCGACGTGTTCGTCGCGGGTCACGCCGTCTTCCGGCAGCGCGATCCGTTCGTGGCGCTCGAATCGCTGCGCGAGGCGATTCGATGAGGCGCGCGCCGCGCTCACGAATCGCCATGGCGCGCGGGGCCGGGGGTTGAGGCCGCTCTACGCGCTGCTCGTGGTGTGCGGATACGCCGCCGCCAACTGGTTCGTGGTGCTGGTGAGCATCCGCACCGGTAATCTGATGCTCTGGACCCGGCCGGCCGAAACGCTCGCGGGGCTGTTCGCGACGCCGATCTCGACGGCGTTTGCGCTGGATCTGGTCGCGGTGGTGCTGGTCGCCTGCATCTGGTTTCAGCGCGAGGGGCGCCGGCTCGGGATGCGGAGGATCTGGGTCTACTGGCTCCTCACGCTCGTCTTCGGGCTGGGGGGCACGCTGCCCCTGTTCCTCCTTCACCGCGAGCGGCGCCTCGAGATCGCGGGAGATGCGGCCGGCGCGTCGCGGGTTTGACCCGCATTTCGCGGGCCCCGCCCGAATCGCGCCTTTTCCGCCATTCGCGAGTGTGGTAGCTTGCCCGCTTTGCCAAGACTGAAGGACTCGTGTTCGACGCGCTGACCGACCGACTGCAGGGGATCGTCCGGCAGTTGACCGGGCAGGGGAAGCTTACCCCGGACAACATCCGGGATAGCCTGCGTGAAGTCCGGCGCGCCCTGCTCGAAGCGGACGTTCAGGTGGGGGTCGTGCGGGACTTCGTCGCGCGCGTCGAGGCGCGGGCGGTGGGCGAGGGTGTCCTCAAGAGCCTCACGCCCGGTCAGCAGGTGGTCGGAATCGTCCGCGAAGAGATCGAGAGCCTGCTCGGGAAGACTAAGGTCACGCTCGCGGGCTCGCCGCACGTCCCGACCGTGGTGCTGCTCGCCGGCCTCCAGGGCTCGGGCAAGACCACGTTCGCCGGGAAACTGGCGCGCTGGCTCCTGGAAAAGCGCAAGCGCGTGCTGCTCGTGAGCGCCGACGTCTACCGGCCGGCGGCCATCGATCAGCTCCAGCGGGTGGCGGAGGGCGCCGGCGCGGGATTCTGGCGGGCCGAGGAGGGCACCGCCCCGGCGGGGATCGCGAGCGGCGGGCTCGAGCAGGCGCGCGTGCGCGGGTTCGACTTCATGGTGCTCGACACCGCGGGGCGTCTCCACGTCGACGAGCCGCTCATGGCGGAGTTGCAGGAGCTGAAGCGCGCGTGTCGCGCGCACCAGGTGTTGCTGGTCGTGGATGGCATGACCGGGCAGGAAGCGGTGCGCATCGGGCAGACCTTCGCAGAGCGCGTCGGGGTCGATGGCCTGGTGCTCACGAAGATGGACGGGGATGCGCGCGGCGGCGCAGCACTCTCGCTGCGGCAGGCGACGGGCAAGCCCATCGTCTTCCTCGGGGTGGGCGAGAAGCTCGACGGGCTCGAGGTGTTCGACCCCGCGCGGATCGCGGGACGCATTCTCGGCATGGGCGACATCGTCGGGCTGGTCGAGCGCGCGAAGCTCGCGGTCGACGAAGAGCAGGCGCAGAAGCTGGCGCAGCGCATGCGCCACTCGGAGTTCACGCTCGAGGATTTTCTCGAGCAGCTGCAGCAGATGAAGAAGATGGGGCCGCTCGAAGATCTGGTGAAGATGATGCCCGGAGTGCCGAAGGCGGCGCTCGCGCAGGCGCCGGACACCGCGCGGTTCAGGAAGTACGAGGCGATCTTGCAAAGCATGACGCCTCGCGAGCGCCGGTCGCCCCGCGTGATCGACGGGAGCCGGCGGCGGCGAATCGCCGCGGGCAGCGGAACCTCGGTGCCAGAGGTCAATCAACTGCTGCGGGACTTCGATCAGGCGCGCACGCTGATGAAGCGGCTGCGCCACGGCCCGCGCGGCCTCGCCGGCCTGCGCGGGCGGATGCGATGAACGGTACAGGACGGGCGCGCGAAGGCGCGACTCGATAACCCAGCACGGAGGTCAATTCATGTCGGTGGTCATTCGCCTGATGCGGGCCGGCGCGAAGAAGCGGCCCTTCTACCGGATGGTCGCGGCCGATTCGCGGCGTCAGCGTGACGGTCGGTTCCTCGAGATTCTCGGCCACTACAATCCGCTCACCCAGCCCTACGAGCTGGTCGTGCATCGCGACAAGGTCGAGCGCTGGATCCTGCTCGGCGCCCAGCCCTCGGAGCAGGTCGCTTCGCTGCTGCGCACGCTCGGCATCACCGCGAGCCCCTCGCACGCCGTGAAGGCGGCGCGGGCCGCCGCCGGGATCGCTCCGGCGCCTGCGCCGAAGGCGAAGCCGGCCGCGAAGCGTGCGGTGCAGCGCAAGTCCTCCGAGCGCAAGGTGAAGGCGAAGGCCGCCCGCAAGACCGGCAAGAAGGTCGCGGCCAAGGCGAGCCCGAAGCCCGCGGCGAAGGCCTGACGCTCGCGCGTCGCCGGGCTGAAGCGCGGTCCGGTGGCGAACGAGAGCCGCCTTTTGCGCCGGGACGGACTCGTGCATGATCGTCAGCCGATGAGGGCCTCGCTCGCCATCGGATGGTCGCTCGCGCTCGCGGTGCTATGCGCGGCGGGCTGCGCGCGGGAGTCATCGCCCGGGCGCGCGGCCGAGGACGCTGCCGCGCGCGCGCAGGCGCTGATCACCGCCGGCAACCAGGCCTATCGAAGCGGCGACTACGAGCTCGCGGCCAAGCGCTACGCCGCGGCGGCGGTCGCGGGGGGTGACGACCCGGCGGCGTATTTCGGGATGGGCATGGCGCTCACCAAGCTCGGCCGCAGCGAGGAGGCGCGCAGCGCGTACGCGCATTCGCGCGAGTTGGCGGCCCGCGACCGCCGTCAGTCGGCCACCACCGCTCATCCCTGATCGGACCGGATCCCATGCACGATCTCAAGTTTCTCCGTCAGCATCGCGAGCTGGTCGAGGCGGGCACCGCGCTGAAGGGCATGACCGTGGACCTCGCGCGCTTCTACGCCATCGAGGAGCGGCGGCTCCATCTGCTCCACGAGGCCGAGCAGCTGAAGGCCCGGCGCAACGCGACCAGCGAAGAGATCGCGGCCCGGAAGAAACGCGGGGAATCGGCCGACGCCGAGATCGGGGCGATGCGCGCGGTGGGAGAGCGCATCCGGGAATTCGACGCTGAGCTCAAGACGCTCGAGGAGGAGAGCGATGCGCTCGCGGCCTGGATCCCGAACCTCCCGCATCCCTCCGTTCCGCCGGGGCGAGACGCCGCGCAGAACCAGATCGTGCGCACCTGGGGCGAGCCGCGGCGCTTCGACTTCCCGCCGCTGACGCATTGGGATCTCGCGACGCGTCTGGGACTGCTCGACTTCGATCGCGCCACGAAGATCGCCGGGGCGGGTTTCCTGCTGTTCACCGGCCGCGGCGCCCGGCTCGAGCGCGCGCTCATCAATTTCATGCTCGACTTCCACACCCGTCGCCACGGGTACCGGGAAGTCTCGCCGCCGCACCTGGTGCGCCGCGCCGCGCTGTTCGGAACCGGCCAGTTGCCCAAGCTCGAGGGCGACATGTACCACATCGGCGAAGACGACCTGTTCCTGAATCCGACGGCCGAGGTGCCGGTCACCAACATCTACCGCGACGAGATCCTGGAGCCGGGCATGGTGCCCATGCACCTCGCCGCGCACTGCGCCTCCTACCGCCGCGAAGCCGGCGCCTACGGCAAGGACACACGCGGCATGGTGCGCGTCCACCAGTTCGACAAGGTCGAGCTGGTGAAGATCGTTCCGCATGAGACCAGCGACGACGAACACGAGAAGCTGGCGCGCGACGTGGCGGACGTGCTCGAGGCGCTCGAGCTGCCGTACCGGGTCGTGCTGCTGTGCAGCGGCGATCTCAGCTTCGCGGCGGCCAAGTGCTACGACTTCGAGGTGCACGCGCCCGGGGTGGGGCAGTGGCTGGAATGCTCGTCGTGCTCGAACTTCGGGGACTTCCAGGCTCGGCGCATGGCGATGCGCTTCCGCCGCGAGGCGGGGGCGAAGGCCGAACACCCGCACACCCTGAACGCGTCGGGGGTGGCGCTGCCGCGCACCTTCGCGGCGCTGCTCGAGAACCACCAGACCGCGGGCGGGAGCGTTCGCATTCCCGCAGCGCTGAGGCCTTACGTCGACGACCAGGCGGAACTCGAACCGGAGAGGTAGCGATCCGATGGAGCGGACTGGATTCCGGCCGCGCGCGCCGCGGCCGATGCTGCTCAAGGCCGGGCTCTACGTGGGCAGCGGCCTGCTGGTGTTCGCGCTGTTCGTGTTCACGCACAATATCATCACCCGGCTGACGCACGCGGTCGAGACCACCTCCCACGTGCTCGCGAGCTTCTGCGCCCAGGCCTCGATTCCGGCCACTCGCAACCCGGAATTGCAGAAGATCTTCTCCGAGATCATCGCCAGCATCGACTTCCCCATCATCATCACAGACGACAAGGGCGTCCCGCGCGCGTGGCGCAACGTGGACGTCGACGCGGCGCTGGTCCCGGACCTCTCGATCGACAGCCTGAAGGCCGGGGTGCAGATCTCACCCGTGATTCGCGCGCGGCTCGCGCGCGTCGAGCGCCGCGTCGGGCTGCTCGATCGCAAGAACAAGCCGATCGTCATGACCCAACCCGAAACCGGGGAGAAGCTCGGCGCCGTGCACTACGGCGAGCCGCAGGTGCTGCAGCACCTGCGCTGGATGCCGTTTCTCTCGATCGGCGGGATGGTGCTGCTGGTCTCGCTCGGCTTGTGGGGTCTCGCCGGGATACGCCAGGCCGAGCAGCGGATCATCTGGGTCGGCATGGCGAAGGAGACCGCGCATCAGCTCGGCACGCCGCTCTCCTCGCTGATGGGCTGGATCGAGCTGCTGCGCGCGCAGGCGGAGAGCGAGAGTCCCGGCGAGGCGGTGCGGCTGCCCGCCGGCGCGTTCGACGAAACGCTCAGCGAAATGGAGCGCGACGCCGAGCGCCTCAACAAGATCGCCCAGCGCTTCAGCCACGTCGGTTCGACGCCCAGCCTTCACATCCAGGACCTGACTCCGGTGGTGCGCGGGGCGGTCGAGTACATGCGGCGGCGTCTGCCGCAGAACGTCGGCGAGGTGACGATCGAGGAGCGCTATGCCGAGGTGCCTCCGGTGAGCCTGAACCGGGAACTGCTCGAGTGGGCGATCGAGAACCTGCTCACCAACGCGATCTCCGCGCTCGAGCACCATCCGGGCCGCATCGAGGTGGCGATCGAGCGCCCCGAGAAGGGCGGGACGGTGGAGGTCGTGATCAGCGACAACGGGCGCGGCATGGCCCCCTCGGATCAGCATCGCGTCTTCGAGCCCGGATTCACCACCAAGCGCCGCGGCTGGGGCCTGGGGCTGGCGCTCGCGCGCCGCGTGGTCGAGGAGTACCACGGGGGCCGGCTCTACATCCGGAACAGCGCCCCGGGCGAGGGCACCACCATGGTGATCAGCCTCCACGGCTGAGGCGGCACGCGCCGCGCGCGTGCCGATGCTCATCCGCCGGCCCGGGGCGCGCCCTACCCGCCGCGCCGCGGGTGGCGTGCGTCCCAGCCGCAGAGTATTCTGCGCGCTGCGTGCCGCCACGGCCGGCGCGGCGCCCGGCCGCGCGTCCCTCGGCCGCCCACTCCGGAACCTCGAACCCATGCCCGAAGACACCCGACGCAAGATCCTGTGGGCCGACGACGAGATCGATCTGCTCAGGCCCCACATCCGATTCCTCGAGCAGAAAGGCTTCGCGGTCACCGCGGTGCCGAGCGGCGAGGACGTGCTGCGCGAGCTCCAGCAGTCGCGATTCGACGTCGTGCTGCTCGACGAGATGATGCCGGGTCAGGGGGGGCTCGCGACGCTCGACGCGATGCAGTCGCGCGAGATCGGCGTTCCGGTGATCCTGGTCACCAAGAGCGAGGAAGAGTCGCTCATGAACGACGCGATCGGGCGCCGCATCGCCGACTACCTGATCAAGCCGGTCAATCCCTCCCAGGTGTTTCTCGCGTGCAAGCGCGTGTTCGATACCCAGAAGATCCAGGACTCGCAGCGCGCCCGCGACTACGTGAGCGAGATGCAGCACTGGCAGCTGCTCGATCTCAAGCGCCTCGACTGGGCGGGCTGGGTGGAGCTGGCGATCGACGTCGCGCGCTGGGACGTGCGGTTCGACACCGTGCAGGAGGAGGGCCTGAGCCAGGCCCACGCCGATTTCCGCCGCGGGTTGAACATCGATTTCGGCCGCTTCATCGAGGACCACTACGGCGCGTGGGCACACGGCGCCGCCGATCGCCCGCTGCTCTCCACCGACGTCGTGCGTCACACGGTGGCGCCGCTGCTCCAGCAGAAACGCCGCGTGCTGTTCATCCTGATCGACTGCATGCGGCTCGATCAGTGGTTCACGCTCGAATCGCTGCTCGAGGAGCTGTTCGACATCCAGCGCGAGTACTATTGCTCGATCCTGCCGACCGCTACGCCCTACTCACGCAACGCGATCTTCTCGGGCCTGCTGCCGGCGCAGCTGCACCAGCGCCACCCCGACCTGTGGCAGGAGACCAGCAACGACGAGCGCACCAAGAACCGCTTCGAGCGCCAGCTGCTCGACTTCCAGCTCGAGCGCCTCAAGGTCGTGCCCGAGAAGCCCACCAAGTACCTCAAGATCTACGACGCCGACGAAGCCCACCAGACCCGCCGGCAGATCAGCTCGTTCGCCGGGCTGTCGCTGGTCAGCATGGTGTTCAACTTCCTCGACATCCTCGCGCACGGCCGCTCGGAGAGCGACATTCTCCAGGAGCTCGCGCCGGACGAAGCCGCGTTTCGGGCGGTGATGAAGGCGTGGTTCGTTCACAGCCCGCTCTACGACATCTTCCGCGCGCTCTCGACCCAGGATTGCACGGTGGTGCTCACCACCGATCACGGCGCGGTGCTCGGCCGGCGCGCGGCCCTGGTGTATGGCAATCGCGACACCTCGACGAACCTGAGGTACAAGTACGGCCTCAATCTCAACTGCGACCCGAAGCAGGCGGTGATCCTCCGCCATCCGATGGACTTCATGCTTCCGGACGACAGCGTGAACAAGAATTACATCCTCGCGCGCGAGGACTTCTACTTCGTCTACCCGACGCGCTTCCACGAGTTCGAGCGGCAATACCGCGGGTCCCTCCAGCACGGCGGCATCTCGGTCGAGGAGATGATCCTGCCGCTCGTGACGCTCACGCCGCGACGCTCGTGAGCGCGGCGCCCGGCGAGGCCACGGCGGGCGCCCGCCGGCTCACGCGCTCCGCCGCCGAAACCGAGCGGCTCGGCGAGGCGCTCGCGCCGGGGCTCGCGGAGGGCGACCTGCTGGTGCTGACCGGCCCGCTGGGCGCCGGCAAGACTCGTTTCGTGGCGGGGCTCGCCCGCGGGATGGGAAAGAGCGGTCGCGTGCGCAGCCCGACCTTCACGCTGCTCCACGAGTACGGCGGACACCTGCCGCTGCTGCACCTCGATCTCTACCGTCTCGAGCGCGCGGAGGTCGAGGGGCTGGGCCTCGAGGAGAGCCTGGAGCGCGGGGTGGTGGTGGTGGAGTGGGGCGAGCGGCTGCCGGCCCACCTCCGCGCTCCGGCGCTGACGCTCGAATTCGAGATCGTCTCGGAGCGCGAGCGGGCGATCGTCGCACACGCGTCCCGGGGCCGCGGCGGGGAACTGCTCGCGCTGTGGCAGGCGCTCCCGCCCGGGGGAGCGCTCGGGACGTGACCGGACTCGCCATCGAGGCCGCGACCGCGCGCGTCGAGGTGCTGGTGCTCGGCGCGGACGGCGCGGAGCGCGCGATCGAGATCGAGGAGGTGGCGCATGGGCACACGCGCCGTCTCACGCCCATCGTGCGGCGCGCGCTCGAGCGCGCGGCGCTCGCCCCGAGCCAGCTCGAATGGATCGCCGCCGATCTCGGCCCCGGATCGTTCACCGGCGTGCGCGTGGGGCTCGCGACCGCCGAGGCGCTGGCGCTCGCGGTGGGTGCATCGCTGTGCGGAGCCTCGTCGCTCGCCGCGCTCGCGCTCGCCACCCCGGCGCGGCGCGCGCTGATCGTGCCGCTGGTGCCGGCCGGGCGTCGCGACCTGTTCGCGGGATTCTTCCGCGCGGACTCGCGGGGCGCGGTCACGCTGCTGGCGGCGCCGCGCGTTGGCAACGTCGACCGCGTGCTGCTCGACGTGGACGAGACGCTTCCGCTGCTGCCCGGCGCGACCGTGTGGTTCGTGGGTCCCGGGGCGGAGCGGGAGCGCGAGACGCTCGAGCGCTCGCGACCTCAGAGCACCGTGCACGGGTGGCGGCACGAGGGACTGTCCGCGCGTGATCTCGCGCAGGCGGCACGGGCCGGGCGGGGGCCGGCGGCCGGCCTGCCGCGAGCCGGCGAGCCGCCGCGGCCGCTCTACGTGCGCTCGGCGCAGGCCGAGGAGCGCGTGCGCCACCGCGTGAGCGCGGCCGAGCCCATGACCCTGCGGCCGTTCAGGCGCGAGGACGCGCCCGCCATCGCCGCGATCGAACGGGAGGTATTCAGCGACCCGTGGCCGGAGTCCTTCTTTCTCGGCGAGCTCGCGCAGCCGGCGGTGACCGCCACGATTGCCGAGCGCGAGGGCACGCTCGCGGGGTACATCGTGGCGTGGCTCGCGGCCGGTACCGGCCACATCGGCAACCTGGCGGTCGTTCCCGCCCAGCGCAGGCGGGGCGTCGCGGGTCGCATGCTCGACGATCTGCTCGATCGCGCGGCGCGGGAGGCGGTCCACACCATCACGCTCGAGGCGCGGGTCTCGAACTTCGCGGCCCAGGCGCTCTACCGCGCGCGCGGATTCCGGCTGGCGGGGTTGCGGCGCGGGTATTATCGTGACACGGGGGAAGACGCCCTGGTGATGGAATGGCGCGCGCCGGCCGCGCGCAGCGGGTCCCGGGCCTGACCCGGCCGCACGGAAGCGAAAGGAACCATGTCCTGGCTCAAACGCGAGCGCAAGGGGATCAAGGCCAAGCCCCGCAAGGAGCGCCGCTCCGACGTGCCCGAAGGGCTGTGGACCAAGTGCGAGGGCTGCGGCGAGGCGCTGTTCCAGACCGTGCTCGAGGAAAACGCGTGGACCTGCCCGCACTGCGACCATCACTTTCGGGTTCCGGCGCGCACCTATCTTCAGTTCCTGGTGGATCCCGGTTCGTTCGAGGAACGGTTCGACCACCTCGAGGCGAGCGATCCGCTCGAGTTCCGCGATGCGAAGATGCGCTACCCGGAGCGGCTGCGCGCAGCGCAGAAGGACACCGGGATGAAGGACGCCGCGCTCTCGGGGGTGGCGGCGATCGGCGGGAAGCCGGTCGCGCTCACGATCATGGATTTCTTCTTCATGGGCGGCTCGATGGGCTCGGTCGTCGGCGAGAAGATCGCGCGCACGATCGAGGCCGCGCTCGCGGAGCGCCGAGCGCTGGTGATCGTCTCGGCCACCGGGGGCGCGCGCATGCAGGAGGGCATCCTCTCGCTCATGCAGATGGCGAAGACCGCGGCGCTGCTGGCGCGGCTGCAGCGGGCGCGGCTGCCGTTTCTCTCGATCCTCACCGATCCATCGACCGCCGGCGTGCTCGCGTCGTTCGCATCGCTCGGCGACTTGATCCTCGCCGAGCCCGGCGCCCTGGTGGGCTTCGCGGGGGCGCGCGTCATCCGGCAGACCATCGGCGAGGACCTGCCGCCCGGTTTCCAGCGCGCGGAATTCGTGCTCGAGAAGGGTTTCATCGACCGGATCGTGCACCGCAAGAACATGCGCGAGGAGGCCTCACGCCTCCTCGATTTTCTCTGGCGCTCGACCCGCGGCTTTGCCGCGGACGGCGCCGAGAGTCCTCACCCCGGCTTCCGAGATCTCCCCGCGGCGGACGGCACACCCAGGCCGAATTCCTGAAGCTGTGAGTCTCAAGCTCCAGCAGGCACTCGAAGCGCTCTACGGTCTCGAACGCCGTCGCGACAAGCTCGGCCTCGAGGGCATCCGCGCGTTGCTCGGCGCGCTCGGCGATCCGCAGCGCCGCTTCCGCGCGGTGCACGTGGCAGGCACCAACGGCAAGGGATCGGTGTGCGCGCTGATCGAGCGCGTGCTGCGCGAGGCCGGACACCGCACCGGCCTCTTCACCTCCCCGCACCTCGTGGATTTTCGCGAGCGGATTCGCGTGGGCGGACGCTGGGCCGACGAGGCGCGGCTCGAGGCGCGGCTGGCGAAGATCCAGAGCCTTCCGGAGGGGGCGGACCGCACGTTCTTCGAGGTCTGCACCGCGCTCGCCTTCGACGACTTCGCCGATCGCGGCGTGGAGTGGGCGGTGGTGGAGGTGGGGCTGGGGGGACGCCTCGACTGCACCAACGTGCTCGCGCCCGATGTCACCGTCATCACCAGCATCGGACTCGATCACACCGAGATCCTGGGCGGCACGCTCGAAGCGATCGCGGCCGAGAAGGCGGGCATCATCCAGCGGGGCGTGCCGGTGGTGACCGGCGGCCTCGAGGCCGCCGCCGAAGCCGTGGTGCGCGAGGTCGCGCGGACACAGGAAGCGCCGCTTCGATCCGCGGCCGGTCTCGCCGAGGCGCGGGAGGGCGGCGCGATCGTCGAGCTGCGGTGCGGACCGGCGCCCTGGGGCGGGCACCTCACGCTGCCGATCGCCATGCGGGGCGGGCGAGCCGCCGAGAACGCATCGGTCGCGATCGAGGCGCTCGCGACCCTCGCGAACGCCGGCGTCGTGATCCCCATGGCCGCGCTGCGCGCGGGATTCGCGCGGGCGCGCTGGCCCGGCCGGTTCGAGCCGTGTCCCGCAGAGCCGCGGCTGTGGTGGGACGGCGCGCACAATTCCGACGGCATCGAGAGCCTGGCGTCGACCTGGGTGAACGGGATGGCCGGCGCGATCGTGCTCGCGCTCTCGCGCGACAAGCCGGCGGACGATCTGCTGCGGCGGCTGCGCTCGATCGCTCCCGGCGCACGGCTGATCGTCACGCGCGCCGACCACGAACGCGCCCTTCCGGCCGACGCGCTCGCCGACGCCGCGCTGCGCGCGGGCTGGGCGGTGAGCGTGCAGCCCTCGGTGGAGGACGCGGTGCGCTTCGCGCTCGATGCGACCGCCGGCGCCTCCGCATCGCATCACGCGGACCGGGTGATGCTCACCGGATCGCTGTTCGCGGTGGGCGAGGCGATGGCCGCCTTCGGCGGCGCACCGGGGGAATGGCAGTGAACGGGGCGCGCGCGGGATGGGCGGCGGCGCACGCGTGCCTGCTGGCGGCCGCGCTCGCGACGATCGCGCCGCGCTCCGCGCCCGCGCAGGCCGCGGCGCCGCCCGAGCCGCCGCTCAACATCACGGCCGACAACGTCTCGGGGACCCATGGCCCCGAGGGCGACACGGTCCTGCTGAAGGGCAATCTGCACGTCACGCGCGACCGGAGCCTGCTCACCGCCGACGCGGGGCGCTACCTGCGCGCGCGGGGCATGCTGTATCTGGACGGTCACGTGAAGATGGTGGACAGCACGACCACCGCGACCTGCGATCACGCCTCCTACTCCGAGACCGACGACGTGCTGCAACTCTCCGGCAACGTCACGGTCGTGGACCGCGACGCCACGCTGCTCGCCCCATCCGGCACGTACTACCGCAAGAGCGGGATCGCCGAGCTGTGGGGCGGCGTCGAGGGACACGATCGCGAGCAGCGCCTGCTCTGCGAGCGCGCCACCTACATCCGCGACTCGATGCTGATCCACGCCCGCGGCGAGGTGCGCGGGTTCGACGATCAGCACCAGCTCGAGCTGCGCGCGCGCGCCATCGATTACGACCGCGGCCGCCACGAGGCGGTCGCGACCGGCGCGCCGCTGATGCTGGTCAAGGACGACCGGGGCAAGGCGGCCGAGATCCGCGCGACCACGCTGCGGCTGAACACCGAGAGCCGCGTCGCCGAGGCGATCGATTCGGTCACGGTGCAGCGCGACACGCTGCGCGCGCGCGCCGACTACGCGCTGTTCGACGACCGCGCGAACCGCGGCTGGCTGTTCGGGCACCCGAGCGCCTGGGACGGCCACAGCACGGTGCGGGGCGACACGCTCGAGATGTGGACCCACGAGCGCCGCCTCGAGCGGGTGGTGGTGCGTGGCGGCGCGGAGATGGACTACCTCGGCGCGCGCCCTCCGGCCCAGAGCGAATCGAGCCGGCTGACCGGCGCGCGGCTCGACGCGCACTTCACCGGCGACCGGATGGACAGCCTGGTCGCGACCGGAAAGGCGATGAACCTCTACGCGGCGCTCCCCCAGGCCGGGAAGAGCGCGGAGCGCAACTCGGCGGAAGGCGACACCATCACCGTGTTCTTCAAGGAAGGGAAGATCGACCACGCGCGGGTGGAGGGTGGCGCGCAGGGCGAATACCACCTGGGCGTCGATCCCGCCGACACCACCGCAGCGCGCAAGGAGGTCGTGTACTACGACGCCTCGCGCATCCATTTCGTGGTGCCGAAGAGCAGGATCGTGCTGGATCACGCGGCGCACCTGGTCTATCGCGACCTCGAGCTTCACGCGCGGCGCGTCGAGTACGACGTGGACCGCCAGTCGCTGGTCGCGAGCGGAGAGCCGGACCTGGTCGATCGGGGCGACCGCGTGACCGGCCACCTGATGACCTACGAGATGGCGTCGCGCGTGGGCACCATCTACCAGGCCGAGACCGCCTACGAGCAGGGCCTCTACCACGGCGAGCGCATCCGCAAGGTGGGCGACAAGGAGCTCGACGTCATGCAGGGCTCGTACAGCACCTGCAACCTCGAGGCGCCCCACTATCACTTCGCCGCCCACTGGATGAAGATCTATCTCAAGGACAAGCTGATCGCGAAGCCGGTCGTGTTCTACGTGAAGAACGTTCCGCTGCTCGCGCTGCCGTTCTGGATCTTTCCGATCAAGCCCGGGCGTCACTCCGGGTTCCTGTTCCCGCAGTTCGAGTTCGGCTTCAGCAATCGCGCGGGGCAGTTCCTGCGCAATGCCGGCTACTACTGGGCGCCGAACGACTACATGGATCTCACGTTCTCTGGCGACTACTACCAGGCGGAGCCCTCGTGGGTGATGCGCACCGAGGGCGAATACAAGCTGCTCTACGCGCTGAACGGCCAGTTCCGCGGCACGCTGACCCGCGATGAGGCCAAGCAGCACGAAGACTGGGACTTCACCGCCAATCACTGGCAGGAGCTCTCGCCGCGCACCCAACTGGCGGCGCTCGCCTCGTTCGTCTCGAGCCGCGATTACAGCACCAGCAACCAGTTCGGCCGCACGCTGAGCCAGCGGCTCAATCGCTTCCTGACCTCGAGCCTCTCGATCAACCACAACGCCGACTGGGCCGGCATCAGCGCGGCGCTCGACCGGCGGCAGGACCTCGACGCCGACGTCGGGATCGAGGATCCCGACGGCAGCGGTCCGCTGCACGGTCGCCCGACCGGCACCCTCGCGTCGCTGCCCAACCTGCTCGAGACCGCGCCCAACCTCTCGGTGTCGTTCCCCACCCGCTCGGTGGGGGCGTTCGGCCCGCTGCAGAAGACGTTCCTCCAGAAGCCGCTCAGCACGCTCTACTTCTCGCTCAGCACCCGCTTCGCATCTCAGCGCGAGCGCCGCGCCTTCGTCGCGCGGCAGGACACGTTCAGCGTGGGCGGCGTTCCCGACTCGATCGCGGTGCTCGGGCAGCGGAACACGACGCGGCGCGCGTTCGCGTCGAGCGCCTCGCTCTCCGATTCGCGGCGGATGTTCGGCTGGCTCAACCTCCAACCCTTCGTCGACGCGAACACGGTGATCTTCGACTTCGACGAACAGGGGCACCATCTCGACCTGAGCGATCCGAAATCCCTGGGCCGGACGGCGGCGGGGGTGTGGAGCTCGGGGGTCACGACCAGCGCGTCGTTCTACGGCACGTTTCGCCGGCGGATCGGCCCGCTGGTCGGGATCCGCCACGTCGTGACGCCGAGCGCTTCGTACTCGTACAGCCCCGAGTTCGAGAGCCTGACGTTCGTGAACGCGAACGGACAGCGCCAGCAGCGGTTCGACAGCTTCGGCGGCTTCGGCGTGTCGGGCTTCAAGCAGTCGTTCATGAGCTTCGGCCTCGATCAGCGGCTCCAGGTGAAGCTCCAGCATGGCGAGCGCGTGCAGCGGCTCGACAACCTGGTCTCGTTCAGCACGCGCGGCTCATACAACTTCCTGTGGAAGGAGCAGCAGCAGCTGCACCCGCTCTCGACGCTGGGCTCGAGCCTCTTCCTCCAGCCGCCCGGCGTCTTCAACGCGAGCTTCAGCTGGAACACCGACGTGTACAACCCGCACCCGGTGCGCAATCTCGGCTACAGCACCGGGCTCAGCCTCTCGAGCGGCCGCCATCCGTCGGCCGCCCCCGAGCTGCCGGTGGATCAGGGCGCGCCCACCGAGCCCGAGGCTCGCGAGAGCTGGACGCTGGGGCTCGCCTACTCGTACTCGGGCGGTTACGTGTTCCGCAATCTGTGGAGCAGCAGCCAGACCGCGAACGCGGTGCTCCAATACCAGATCAGTCCGGGCTGGGGCCTCGACTACTCGACCTCGATGGATCTCGGCCAGCGCGAGATCCTCACCCAGCGCTTCGGGCTGTCGCGCGATCTCCACTGCTGGATCGTCGCCTTCTCGCGGAGCTTCACCACCGGCGGCGAGGCCGAGTACTACTTCCGTCTCTCGGTGAAGGATCAGAAGGAGATCTTCGTCGAGCGCGGCACGAGGACCGGCAGCATCGGCGGCATCCAGTAGCGATGGGCACGATGCGCGGGAACACGCCATGGCGCGCTGGCGTCTGAGCTGCGATGCCTGCGGCGCCGGCGCGTGGATCGGCCCGCGCGGCGCGGCGATCGACGCCTGGTGCGAGGCGTGCCAGCGGGGCGCGACGGTCCCGCGCGAAGCGCCGCCGCCCCGCTGCGCGTGCGGCGCGAAGCTCACGCTCGGCGCGCCGCGCTTCGTCGAGCTGTCCTCCACGCTGCAGCATCTGGACGCCGTGCTCGCCGCCTGGCTGGAGGACGCCGCGCCGCTCGGCGCGATCCTCCCGGAGCGGCCGCGATTTCTCACCGATCTCACCCCGCCCGATGCCGCGCCGGGTGACGACGCCGCGACCCGCGATGCGCTCGGCGCGCTGCGCGCCGGCGCGTGGCGCCGCGCGCTCACCAGCCTGAGCGCCCTGCGCGCGGCGGGCGGGGCGACGGGACGGGTCGCGCGCGCGGTCGGGATCGCGGCCGAGCGGACGCGGGATCTCGCGCTCGCCGAGCGCGCATACGATCGCGCGCTCGCGGCGGAGGACGACCCCGCGACGCGCCTGGCACGCGGCGCGCTGCGCGCGACACGCGCGGATTTCGCCGGCGCCCGCGACGACTTCGCGCACGCCGGCGATCGGCGCGAGGTGCGCTGGAATCGCGCGGCGCTCGCAATCGTCGAGGCGGTGGCCGTCACGCCCGGGCTCCCGGCGGCCGCCGTCATCGCCGCCGCGCGCGAGGAGGCGGGGCCGCCGTCCGAATACTGGAGCGACGCGACGGTCGGCCGCCTGCTGTGGTCGTTGCTGGTGGAGCGCGCGCGATCGCGGGCGCCACGCGACGGCGCGGCGTGCGTGGATGCGCGCGTGCTGCGCGCGGCAGAGGGCGAGCTCGAGCACGAGACGTTCTGGGATCGCGCGCTGGTGGCGCACGGGTACGCGGCGCTCGGCATGAAGGACGAGGCGGGGCGCGCGTCGGCGCCGCTCGCGCGCGAGCGGCTCTCGCGCCTGATGGAGGAACCCTTCGCGCGCGGCACCACGCTCGGTCCCGCGCTGCGCGCGATCGCATCCGCGCTGGATGCGGGGGGCCCCGCCGCTGCGCGCGTGGCGGTCACGGCGCTGGCGCGGCGCGCGGAGGTCTCGCGCTACCGGCTGCCGTGCGCGCGATGCGAGAGCGGCGCGATCGGGGTGGACGAGGTGGTGGAGGACGAAACCGGGAGCGGCTAGCCCAGCCCCCAGCGCTCGAGATCGTCCTCGTCGAGACCGAGCAGGTGCCCGACCTCGTGGAGCACGGTGATGCGGATCTCCTTCTCGAGCTCCTCGCGGTCGGCGCACGCGCGCAGCAGGTTGCGGCGGAACAGGTGAATCGATCCCGGCGAGCCCGGCACGTCGTCGTGCTGGCGCTCGAGCAGGTGGCGGCCGACGAACAGCCCGAGCAGGTCGGGCGCGAGCGGCGGATTCTCGGCGGTGAGCACCGCGCGGTCGGGCAACGGGTCGACGATCACGGGAATTTCGGCGAGATGGGCGCGCACCTCGTCCGGCAGCTCGACCAGGCTCTTCTCGACCACGGCGTCGAAGTCCTCGTCGCTCACGTCGAGCGGAAGCGGGCACAGCTCGGGATCCAGCTCCGCCGCCTCCAGGGCGTGCTCGCGCGCCTTCGCGGCGTTCCCGAGGAATTCGTGGATGCGTGCGAGCAGCTCGTGCGACTCGGCCATCTCGGGCTGGACGGCGAGCGCGCGTTCGGCGTCGGCGAGCGCTTCCTCGAAGCGCACGAGTTGAAACCCCGCGACCGCGCGCAGCTGGAAGAAGAGTGCGGGATCGGCCGAGCGCTCGGCGCCATCGAGCGCATCGTGGGCGCGCTTCGCGTCACCCTCGTCGAGCGCGATCGAGGCGTCGACGATGCGGAGATCCGGATGCCCGGGGCGGCTGCGCATCAGGTCGTCGAGCTGGATGCGCGCCCGGTCGGTCTCGCCGTCGTCGAGCATCTCCCAGATGTGACGGACCTGGTCCCACTCGGTCTCGTTGAGGGTCTCGTAGCTCATGCGGTTCCGGGCTCCCTTCGCGCGAACCGCAGAGTAGAACCCCCTCCGGCATCTGGCAATGCGCGCGGGGCGGGGAGCCCGAACGTCGCGCGGGGCGAGCCTGCGCCGCGCGGCGTGGGCGAGATCATCTCGGTCGCAGCGAGGCGACCACCGCAGCGCCGGTCAGGGCGATGTTCTCGAGCAGCTTCGTCCATCCGATCCGCGAGGCGTCGGCGGTGCCGAAGCAACCGCAGTCGATGTTCAGGTTGCGCGCGAGCGCGGAGGTCACGGCGAGCGTGAAGACCACCATCATCGCCGCCACCAGCCATGCTCCCGATCGCGCCCGCACGCCGAGCACCAGAGCGAGCCCCGCGACCAGCTCGATCCAGGGAAGCGTGATGGCGAGCAGGTTCTCGGGGGCCGCCGGGATGAGACGGTAGTGATGAATCTGCGATGCGAACGCCGCGGGGTCGCCGATCTTGCCGAGCGCCGCCGCGATCATGACGAGTCCGACCACGATTCGGCACAGGCCGACGAGCGCGCGCGAGGTGAGGAAATTTCCGCCGGCGCTCATGGACGCGCTCCGGGGTCCGGGCCCTTGGCGACCGGATTGCCCGCCGCCTGCCACTCGGGGAAGCCACCCTCGTACACCAGAACCTTCCGCTTGCCGGCGGCGACCAGCACCTTCGCGAGATCCATGGACAGCTCGCAATCCCCGCCGCTGCAATAGAGCACGAACGGGCGCCCGCCCGAATCGAGCCGCTTCACCCTGTCGGGTTCGGCGAGGGCGTCGTTGTAAGAGAGGCCGATGGCGCCCGCGATGTGGCCGTCTTTGTAGTCTTCGGAATCCCGGGCGTCGATGATGAGCGCCGCGTCGGCGTCGTAGAGCCGCCGGAGCGTCGCGATCTCCAGCTTGAGCGGACCGCTCACGTCCGGAATCACCGGCAGGTCGGCGGTGCGGGGCGCCGTGGCCGGCGCGGCGGGCGGCATCGCGGCGGGCGGCGTCGCGGCGGGGGGCGGCGCCGTGATCGGGGCGGGAGTGGTGACCGCGGCGTGCCGGGGGGGAGCGGCGGGCGTCTTGGACGGGGACCTGGTGCCGCGCGCGGGAGTCGCCGCCCGCGCTGTCGAATCCGGGTGCGACGGAGGCGTCTTCGCAGCTTGTGCCCCCGTGCCGCTCGGCGCGGGCGTCGTGGTCGGTGCGCGGGTCGAGGCCGCTGCGGGCGTCGCATCCGGGAGCGACTCCAGCGATTCGAGGCTCTGCACGCTCGTGGCGTGCCCGACCCACGGCAGGCCCCGGGCGGGCCGGCTCGCGAGCCCGAGCGCGTTGTACGCGATCCCGAGACCGATCCCGATCACGAGTATCAGAAGTGCGAATCGCAGGGTTTCATCGCCGCTCGGACCGCGATCGGAATGCTCCGGAATCGCCATGCGCCTCTCGCTCCCATGATCGGCCTTCGGTCTTCGATCGTCTCCCGTCTCGCGGCCCGAACCGGGAGTCCGATCGGCGTGCTTCCGGCCCCCGCATCGGTGCGGTCCGGAGGTCCTTAAGGGACCACTCAGTGTAAGACCCTCGCGCGGACCTCGCAATCCCGCGGGGCGGGAGCGCGGCCGGACCCCGATGCCGACCGCCGGCTCATCGGCGCCGGGGGGACTCCCCGGTTTCCGAGCGGCCGGTGCGGCCGTCTGCTAGAGTCCCGGCGGGCTCCAAGTATTCAGGGAGGGCACGTCATGACCCAGACACAGGTCCTGAAGAAGCTGCGCCTCACCCACTGGCGGACTCTGCAACGGTTGCTCAAGCGCTCATACGAGGAAGGCTACGAGGCGGGGCTGGCCCGGGCGCACGGGCAGGGCCGCCGCGGCCGAACCATCCGCGGCGACGCGACGATCGATGGGCTGGTCCGGATCATCGAGCGCCACTTCGGACTCGAGCGGTACGGGTTCCGCGTCCTGGTCGTCCATGGCGGCTCCCGCAAGCGGGTGCCATCGAAGGATCTGTTGCGGCGCTATCGGGTCGAGGTTTAGCAAAATCCGGACGCCCATATTCTTGACGTTGCCGGAGCCAGACCCGTAGAATCGCAAGCGTTTTCGCGCGCCACGCTTCGACGCGATGCCACCCTCGAGACCGGAGATCGCACTCCATGAAGTCGCTGGCTTCCCGCCTGCTCGCGTCCGCCGTGATGGCCGTCCTGTTGTGGGTCATGCTCTCGGGCGCCACGACGGCCAGTCACTCCACGCTCGAGCCCGACAAGGTCATCATCCTTTCGACCACCGACGTGAAGGGCAAGACCGGTCCCTGTGGCTGACACACCCCCAAGGGCGGACTGGCCCGGCGGGCCAGCTTCACGGACAGCATCAAGGCGCAGTACGGACAGGTGGTGCTCGTCGACAACGGCGGCTACTTCCCGGAGCAGGATCAGTACGAGGACGTCGCCTGGTTCCTGATGGACGCGATGAAGGTGCTCGGCACCGACGCGGTGGGCGTGGGCGATCGTGATCTGCGCTACGGGCTCGCGTTCATCAAGTCGCGCGCCGCGGCCGACCATCTCCCGGTCGTGTGCGTCAACCTGATGGACAAGAAGACGAAGAAGCCCGTGCTCCAGCCCTACGTCGTCAAGAAGGTGGGAACGGCCACGCTCGGCATCATGGGAGTCATCAGCGACAAAGTGGACCTCGGCCCGGCCCGCGACTCGCTCGTCGTCCAGGATCCGGTCGCGGCGGCCAAGGCGGCCGTGGCCGAGATGCGCAAGAAGGGCGCGACGGTCATCGTGCTGCTCTCGCAGCTCGGCAAGGTCGAGAGCGAAGACCTGGTGACCGCGGTGGACGGCATCGACGCGCTGATCGTCGGACGCAACGCGCCGATGCTCCAGAAGGGCCGTCTCATCAAGACCACGGTCGCTTGCTACGGCGGCGAGCAGGGCCAGTACATCGGGCGCACCGTGCTCGCGCTCGACGCGAAGCGCCACGTGACGACCGGCGACAACGAGACCTTCATCCTCGGGCCCGAGGTCGGCGAGAAGCCCGAGATCGCGCAGATGGTCAAGCTGTTCGACGACAGTTGGAACGAGAAACTGCGCAAGCGCGAGAAGGAACAGGTCGTGCAGCAGGCCCAGAAGGATCTCGAGAACAGCCCCGACAAGTTCGTGGGCGCCGAGGTCTGCACTCGCTGCCACGCCCAGCAGGCCGAGCAATGGAAGACGACGCCCCACGCGCGTGCCTGGCAGACGCTGATCGACAACCACAAGGACACGTCGTCCGATTGCGTCTCGTGCCACGTGGTGGGCTACAAGAAGCCAGGCGGATTCGTGAATGCCAGCGAATCGCCGGCGCTCGTCAACGTCCAGTGCGAAAGTTGCCACGGCATGGGAACCCAGCACGACGCCTACACGAAGGAGCATCGCGCCGTCACAGAGCAGGTGTGCGTCACCTGCCACCAGGGCGACAACGATCCGAGCTGGAACTTCGCCCAGAAGCGGTCGAAGATCATCCACTAGCGCCGGGCGCGCCCCACCACCGCGGGCGCGCCCGCCTCGTCCGGCCGCGGACCCCGAGTCCGCCCGCTTGACCGCGAAAAGCCCCGCGCCTAATCTGCCGGTCCGGCCCAGAGTGCGCGGCCTGGCCGCACCCCACGCGGCCGCGAACAGGCGCGCCGGCCGCCAGCCGAATCCGCAAGGCCCATCTTCGACAGGAGTCTGTTCCCCGTGAGTCACGTCCTGGACGGTGTGCGCTACCACGAGAACATCCTCGAGACCGTCGGGCGCACGCCGCTGGTGCGGCTCGGTGGCGTCGCGCGGCAGAGCGCGGCCCCGGTGCTCGCGAAGCTCGAGTTCTTCAATCCCGGCGGAAGCGTCAAGGATCGCATCGGGCTCGCGATGGTGGAGAGCGCGGAGCGCGCGGGCAAGCTCAAGCCCGGGGGAACCATCGTCGAGTGCACATCGGGAAACACCGGGCTCGGACTCGCGATGGTGGCGGTGATCAAGGGCTACCGCGCCGTCTTCTGCATGCCGGACAAGGTGTCGAGCGAGAAGGTCAATCTGCTCAAGGCATTCGGCGCGGAGGTGATGCTCTCGCCGACCGCGGTCCCGCCCGACTCCCCTCAGTCGTACTACTCGGTCGCGAAGCGCATCGCCGCAGAGCGCCCGGGCGCGTTTCTGACCGACCAGTATCACAACCCCGCGAATCCGCAGGCCCATTACGCCAGCACCGGCCCCGAGCTGTGGGAGCAGACCGCTGGGAAGATCACGCACTTCGTGTGCGGCATGGGGACCGGGGGCACCATCACCGGGACCGGGCGCTATCTCAAGGAGAAGAACCCCCGCGTGCGCGTGATCGGGGCCGACCCGGTGGGGTCGATCCTCAAGCACTATCACGAGACGCACGAGATGGCGGAGGCGCATCCCTACAAGATCGAGGGCGTCGGCGAGGACTTCATCCCGACCGCCACCGACTTCTCGGTGATCGACCAGGTCGTCGCGTGCAACGACCGCGACGGGCTCAACATGGCGCGCCGTCTCGCGCGTGAGGAGGCGATCTTCGTCGGCGGATCGTCGGGGATGGCGGTGTGGGTCGCGCTCCAGGTCGCGAAGGATCTGACGGCCGACGCGCTGGTGGTGGTGCTGCTCCCCGACACCGGCGAGCGCTACCTCACGAAGGTGCACAGCGACGAGTGGATGCGCGACAATCACCTGCTCGATCCCGCCGCGACGCGGGTCGCCGACGTGCTCGGCATCAAGGGCCGGCAGTCGCCGCGGCTGCTCACGGTGCAGGTCGGCGAGCCGCTCCGCCGGGCGCTCGCGCTGGTCCAGCAGCACGACATCTCGCAGATTCCGGTGTTGCGCGGAGCCGAGGTGGTGGGCACGCTCGTCGACAGCGAGATCCTGAAGCGCGTGCTCGCGGATTCCTCGACGCTCGATCAGCCGGTCGAGTCCCTGATGGGCGAGCCGCTGCCGGTCGTGAAGAGCGACGAGCCGGTCGCGCAGGTCACGCGCCTGCTCGCGAGCCGCAACCCGGCGGTGCTGGTGAGCGAGGACGGCGCGGTGACCGGCATCCTGACGCGGTTCGACATGCTCCACTTCATCGCGGGAGGGGTGTGATGGGCGGAGAAGGGGCGGTGAGGCCGCGGTCGGGCTTCAGCACGCTGGCGATCCACGCGGGACAGGAGCCCGATCCCACCACCGGCGCGGTCACGGTGCCGATCTATCAGACCTCGACTTACGCGCAGGAGGCGCTCGGCCGCAACAAGGGCTTCGAATACGCGCGCACCCACAACGCCACGCGCTCCGCGCTCGAGAACAACCTGGCCGCGCTCGAGGGCGGGCGCCACGGCTTCTGCTTCGCGTCGGGGCTGGCGGCGACCACGACGCTGATGCATACGCTGTCGGCGGGCGATCACGTGGTCGCCGGCGACAATCTGTACGGTGGCACCTATCGGCTGTTCGAACGCGTGTTCAAGCGGCTGGGGCTCGGTTTCACGTTCGTACCCGCCGCGGATGCCGCGGGGGTCGAGGCGGCCATCCGGCCCGAGACCCGGCTGGTGTTCATCGAGACGCCCACCAACCCGATGATGCAGATCACCGACATCGCCGACGTGAGCGCGCGCGCCCACCGGCGCGGCATCCGGGTCGTGGTGGACAACACGTTCATGACCCCGTTCTTCCAGCGCCCGCTGGCGGCCGGCGCCGATGTCGTGGTCCACTCGGTGACCAAGTACCTGAACGGGCACAGCGACATGGTGGGCGGGGCGCTGATCACCAGCGACGAGCCGCTCGCCGAGCAGATCCGGTTTCTCCAGAACGCGGCGGGCGCGGTGCCGGGGCCGATGGACTGCTGGCTCGCGCTGCGGGGCACGAAGACGCTCGCGGTGCGCATGCAGCGGCACGATGAGAATGCGCGCTCGCTCGCGGCGGTGCTCGAGGCACATCCGCGCGTCAGCGCGGTGTTCTATCCCGGACTCGAGAGTCATCCGCAGCACGCGCTCGCGCGCCGCCAGGCTTCGGGATTCGGGGGCATGATCTCGTTCATCCCCGGCGACGGATCGCTGGAGAGCGGCCGGCGAGTCTTCGATCGGTTCCGGCTGTTCACCCGCGCCGAGAGCCTGGGCGGGGTCGAGAGCCTGGTATGCCACCCGGCGTCCATGACCCACGCCTCGGTCCCCCGCGAGACGCGGCTCGCGATGGGATTCGCCGATGGGCTGCTGCGGCTCTCGGTGGGGATCGAAGACGTCGCGGATCTTCGCGCGGACCTCGAGCAGGCGCTCGAGGGGAGCGGGGGCTGAGATTCGCGAAGCACCGCGCGGCCGCGATCCGGGCGGGCCAGGCCGTGCCGGACGGCGATTCCGGAGGATTCGGGGGGATTTCTTTCCAAAATCGAGGTTGACAAGCGGGGGGTGCCACCCTAGCCTTTCGCGCGCTTATGGATTGAAGTGCCCTCGTCCCCGAGCGCGTGCGCTTCAAGGTCTCGCGACAGCTCCTCATCCTTGCTTCGGCAGCGCAACAGGGACGTCGCCAGCCCCGACACCGCTCACGCGTGGTGTTGCTTCTGTGTCTTCGATTCCAATTCAAAATGAACGGGGTCGCCGGGGAGCCTGGCGTTTGCTCTCAGGCGGCAAGACCGAGAGGAGGTGAACGTGAACCCGATGAGGAAAATTTCCGCTCTGGCATTGATCGCCCTGGTGGCGCTGGCTCTGGCTGTCGCGGTGATGGGCTGCAGCAAGAAGAGCAGCGAGGAGTCTGCGGCACCGACCACGACGACGACCACGACGACCGAGGCCGCGCCCGAAAGCACCATGGCCGACACCTCGATGCACCAGTAGCCGCCAGTCTTCATTGCATGATGCAGTGCCGAAAACGGGGGGGGCATCCGGATCCGGGTGCTCCCCCTCTTCATCCCGCTTCGCGCCACCCCCGCGCCGGCCGCGCGGGCACGCCTCGCGCCGGGTCGGCGCGTGGATCGGCCATGCGAAATGGGGCGCCGCCCCCCCTGGCCCTCGCGCCCGCCATGGCTCGATCGGCGCAACCCGCGGCCCCGGCGCCGCGTAGAGGCGGGCGTACCAGGAGGGCAGACGCCGTGAAATCCACGATCCTCACCGTCATCGCTTGGCTCGCCGTGCTGGCGGCCCCCGCGACCGCGGGCGAGGCCCTGCGCGAGCAGAGCGGCCGGGTCCTGGACGCGCACGGCATCGCGAGCCTGCGGGTGGAGAACCCACGTGGTCTGGTCCACATCCTCCCCAGCACCGACGGCCAGATCCACCTCACCGCCCTCAAGATCGTGCGCTCGGCCAGCCGCGAGCGGGCCGCCGAGATCGCGCGCGAGACCCAGGTGACGCTCGCCACCGAGGGCGGACGCTGCGACGTCCGGGTTCGTTATCCTCAGCGGGAGTCGATTCACATCAGCTTCTGGCAGATGTTCTGCGGGCTCGAGCTCCCGGTCGTCGAGGTGCGGCTCACCGTCTCAGTTCCACCCACCCTGCCGCTCGTGCTGCGTTCGACCAGCGGCGACATTCAGACCGAGGGGCTGGCCGCCATCCAGGACGTGCAGACCACCAGCGGCGACATCAGCGTCGCGGATGCGCGGGGCCCGCTGCGGGCCGAGAGCACCAGCGGCGACCTCGAGCTGAGCGGCATGGCGGCCGGCGTATTGCGCACCGTCAGCGGCGACGTGGTCGCGTCCGAGGTCGCCGGCCCGCTCGATGTGCACACCACGAGCGGCGACCTGACCGTGCGCGGCGCCACCGATTCGCTGGTGCTCGGCTCGGTGAGCGGCGATATTCACGTCGATCGCGCGCCGCGCGGCCTGAGCGCGACCACCACCAGTGGCGACATCCAGGTGCGGGCGGGATCCGGCATCGTGAGGATCGGAGCCTCGAGCGGCGACGTCGACCTGCGCCTGGTCTCCCCGCTGCGCCGCGCCGACATCTCCACCGGCAGTGGCGACATCACCGTGGGCCTCGCCCCGGGTCTGGGCTGCGAGCTCGAGCTGCGCACCTCGAACGGGGCGCTGAACACCGACCTGCCGCTCGAAGTGAAGACCGTGACGCGTCATCTCGTGACCGGACGCGTGCGACAGGGGACGGCCCCGGTCGTCCTGCGCAGCTCGTCCGGTGACATCCACCTGTTGGCCGGAGGCAATTGATCATGCGACGACTCCCCGCGTTGCTCGTTCTGGCGCTGGTTGCCGGCGCCACCCTGCTGGCGGCGGGAATGATGTCGCATCCCGCGCGCATGGTGGGTCCGTTCGCGCGAGTGGTGCACGGCGCGCGGCATCGCGCGCTCTCGGCGCTCGCGTGGTCCCTCGGCACTCCGGCGGGCGCACAGGAAGTGCTCGAGTTCAAGCCGGTGTCGCCCGAGAGCGCCGCGCGCATCGAGGCCGCCCGTCCGCGCCGGCGCGGCGCGCCATCGCCGCCGCCCGCGCCCTCGGCGTCCGAGGCGCCTGAAGCACCGACGGCGCATGCCCCGCCCCTGGATGCTGGCTCGAACCAGATCACGTTCGGCAAGTCCGGCAACATCATGCGGGTCGGCGCGGACATCCACATCGAGTCCGAACAGGTGGTGGTGGGTGACGTGATGGCGGTGGGCGGTGACGTGGTCGTCGACGGCCACGTCGAAGGCGACGTCGTGGCGATGGGCGGGGACGTCACGCTCAATTCGACGGCACGGGTCGATGGTGACGTCGTGTGCATGGGCGGCGAGCTTCACGAGGAAGAGGGCTCCTCGATCGGCGGCCAGCGCGTGACCGCGATCGGCAAGGGCCGGCGCCACTTCCCGCGCAGCATCGCCATGGATCAGGCCCGGCGGGGCGCTCACATCGCCGCCTCGATGGTGTGGCTGGTGATCACCCTGTTGTTCGCCTGGATGCTGGCCGCTCTCGCCCCGGGCCGCACCGGCGCGGCGCTTGCGAGCCTCAAGCGCGAGCCGGGGAGCGCGGCGCTCACCGGTTTCCTCGCCGTGATTCTCGCCGTGCCGTCGATCGTCGCGCTCGCGCTGGTCGCCGCGCTGCTCTGCATCACGATCATCGGGATCCCGCTCGCGGTGGCCGCGCTGCTCGGATACTTCTGCTTCCTCGCCCTGCTGTGGGTATGGGGGTTCGTGGTGGGAGCCACCGCGCTCGGCGAACGAGTTGCCGCCCGGCAGGGACCCGGCCCCGTGAGCTTGACGCGGGCCGCGCTCTATGGCGTGCTGCTCATCAGTGGCGCCGGCCTGGTGGGTACGCTGCTGCATCAGGTCGGGCTCGGCGCCATCGGCACGCTGTTCCGGGTGGCCGCGTTTCTGACGTTCTCGGTCGTGACGCTGCTCGGGTCGGGCGCCTGGCTGCGTGTCGAGTTCGAGTCGGGCATGCTGTCGCGGCTCTGGGGCCGGCGCGCTTCGCGCACGGCCGCGGAATCGGTGATCGCGGCGCCTCCGGTCGCCGCGGCAACCGCGCAGCCGCCGATGAGTCCGCCGGCGCCTCCGCCGGTCGATCCGCCGGCACCGCCCGCCCTGGGCTGACGCAGGCGAGCACGTCGCCCGCCGCACGCCCCGCACGACGCGGGGCGCGGGGGGCGATGCCACGACGAGCGGGGACGGTCGCGCGTGAGCGCCGATTCGATCTGGGTGCTGTGTCTGCTGCTGCTGCTCGACGGCGCGACCTTCGCGTTCGCGACCACTCCGCTGTTGCTCCGCTACGGGCATTTTCACGAGCCGTGGGTGGTGGCCGTGGTGGGTGGCGCCGCGAGCGCGCTGGGCAGCGCGCTCCAGCTGCTCGTGCTGCGCTGGCTGTTGAGCTCCGCGCATCCGTGGATGCGGCGCTTCGCGCCATCGAAGCAGAAGCTGCAGGACGCCGCCCGCGCGTATCCGTCTGCGTCGTTCGTCGCGCTGATGGTGGCGCGCGCCACGCCGCTGCCCGACGCGCCGCTCAAGCTGGTCGCGGCGGCGGTGAACTATCCGGCCCCGCTCTACGCGCTCGCGGTGTATCTGGGCGCGCTCCCCTACTACTTCGCCCTCGCGCTGGTGGGGCGCAAGCTCGCGATCCCGACCTGGGTGCTGATCGCGGCGACCGCGATCATCGTGCTGGGCGTCCTGATCGACCGCTGGCGCCGTTCGCGGAGACCGGCGTGAGACGCGCCGCCCGAAACCCGCCCGCGAGCGTGGTGGGGGTGGACACCGGCGGCACGTTCACCGATTTCGTCGCGCGCTCGGGAGGCGCGCTGGTCGCGTTCAAGCTGCCCTCCACGCCGCGGGCGCCGGAGCGCGCGGTGCTTGCCGGGCTGGCGCGGCTCGAGGCGGGAGCCGCGTCCCGCGTGCGCCACGGTTCGACGGTGGCCACCAACACCCTGCTGGAGCGCAGCGGCGCGCGCGTCGCGCTGCTCACCACGGCGGGCTTCGAAGACCTGATCGAGATCGCCCGGCAGGACCGCCCCGACCTGTACGCGCTTCGCACGCGCCGGGTCGAGCCGCTGGTCCCCTCCGCGCGGCGGGTGGGCGTCGCGGAGCGCATCGGTCCCCGCGGCGAGGTGCTCGAGCGTCTGACCCCGGCCGCGATCCGCCGCGCCCTGCGCGCCGCGCGCGCGCGGAGGCCCGAGACCATCGCGGTCGGCCTGCTCCACGCGTACGCGAATCCCGCCCACGAGCGCGCCATCGCCCGCGCGTTTCGGCGTGCCGGATTCACGGTGAGCGTCTCGTCCGAGCTGTGCCCCGAGATCCGCGAGTACGAACGTTTCGCGACCACGGTCACCAACGCGTACCTCATGCCGCGGGTCGCGCGCTACCTCGGCAGGCTCGCGGCGGGCACGCGCGCGAAGCTCGAGATCGTGCTCTCGCACGGCGGCGTCGCGTCGCCATCGAACGCCGCCCGCGAGCCGGTGCGGCAGCTGCTCTCGGGCCCGGCCGCGGGGCTGGCCGCCGCACGCGAGGTGGCGCGCGCGTGTGGATTCGCGCGGACGCTCACGCTCGACGTGGGCGGAACCTCCACCGATTGCGCGTTCGTGGACGGCGAGCTTCCGCGGCGGCGCGCGCGCGAGGTCGCGGGATTCCCGGTGCAGCTCCCGCTGCTCGACGTTCACACCGTTGGCGCGGGGGGCGGATCGATCGCGCGGGTGGACGCGGGCGGGCTGCTGCGGGTCGGGCCGCAGAGCGCCGGCGCCGATCCCGGTCCCGCGTGCTACGGGCGCGGCGGGCTCGCGACGGTCACCGACGCGCTGGTGGTGCTGGGCCGGATCCCGGGCACATCGCTCGCGGACGGCGCGCTGCGGCTCGATCGCGACGCCTCCACTCGCGCCCTCGCGGGACTGGGCCGGGCGCTCGGCGGCCGCGATGCGTCCGCCGCCGCAGAAGGCGTGGTGGCGGTCGCGGAGGGGCGCATCGAGGCCGCGCTGCGCGCGGTCTCGGTCGAGCGCGGGCACGACCCGCGCGGCGCTGCGCTGGTCGCGTTCGGCGGCGCGGGCGGATTGCACGCGTGCTCGCTCGCTCGCGCGCTGGGCTGCGCTGCGGTGCTGTTCCCGCCCCATGCCGGCGTGCTCTCCGCGCTCGGCGCGCTGTCGGGCGGGGAGCGGCACGAGCGCGGGCGCTCGGTGCTCGCGCCGGCCGGCGATGCGCGCGCCATCGCGCGACAGCTCCGGGCGCTGGAGCGCGAGGTGCGCGCGGAGTTCGGCGCGCGCGCGCGATATTCGATCGAGCGCTGGGCGGAGGTGCGTTACCGCGGGCAATCCCACGAGCTCTCGCTTCCCGCAGGCGCGGACCTGGTCGCGCGCTTCCATCGCGAGCACGCGCGCCGCTTCGGATTCGCGCACCCGGATCGCCCGGTGGAGGTGGTGACTCTCGAGGTGCGCGGCGCCACACCGGGCACGCCGGTCCTCGATGCGGCGCCGCGCCGGGCACTCGCGGCGGGCGCCGTCGTCGCGTCCGGCGTCGCTCGCGCGCGCGTGCGCGAGGCCGGGCGATGGCTCGAGGCGGTGTGCCTCGATCCGCACGCGCTCGCCGCGCGCGGCGCGGTGCGCGGGCCGGCGATCGTCACGCAATCCGGCGCCACGCTGTGGGTGCCGTCCGGTTGGCACGGCGCGCTGCACGCGAGCGGCACGCTGGTGCTGCGCCGGGGGCGGGGATGACGCGATTCGACGGGGTCGCGCTCGCGCTCGACCAGGGACTGTTCGCGGCCTGCGCCGAGGAGATGGGCGCGACCCTGATGCGGACCGCGTACTCACCCAACATCAAGGAGCGGCTCGACTACTCGTGCGCCGTGTTCGACGCGGCCGGGCGGCTGGTCGCACAGGCCGCGCACATTCCGGTGCACCTCGGCAGCATGCCGCGCGCGGTCGAGGCCGCGCTGGCGAGAGCGCCGTTCCGTCCCGGCGACACCGTGGCGCTCAACGATCCGTTCGCGGGCGGCACCCATCTGCCGGATGTCACGCTGGTGTCGCCGGTGTTTCTCGCCGGGGCGCGGCGGCCGGAGTTCTTCGTCGCGAGCCGCGCGCACCACGCGGACATCGGCGGGGCGGCGCCCGGCTCGATGCCGCTCGCGCGCGAGATCTACGAGGAGGGCCTGCGACTGCCGCCGGTGTTCCTCGCGCGCGAGGGGCGCATCGTGGGCGACGTGCTGGCGCTGCTGCTCGCCAACGTGCGCACGCCCGACGAGCGCGGCGCGGATCTCGCCGCCCAACTCGGCGCGCAGGCGACCGGCGCCCGGCGGCTCGGAGCGCTCGCGCGCTCGCGCGGCCGCGGAGCGCTTACGCGCGCGGCCACGGCGCTGATCGCGCACGCCGAACGCTGCGTGCGCGCCGCGTTGCGGGCGTTGCCGCGGGGCGTCTACCGCTTCCGCGACGCGCTCGACGACGACGGCCTCGGGAGCGGACCCCAGACCATCGCGGTGACGCTGAGCCTCGACGGTCCACGCGCGTGCGTCGATTTCGCCGGATCGAGCCCGCAGGCGCGGGGGCCGGTCAACGCGGTCGAGCCGGTGACCCGGGCCGCCACCTACTACGCGGTGCGCTGCGTGCTGGGCGGGGACTTTCCGGTGAATCACGGCGCGTTCCGTCCGATCGAGGTGCTCGCTCCGGCGGGCAGCATCGTGAACGCGCGGCTCCCGGCCGCGGTGAGTGCCGGCAACGTCGAGACCTCGCAACGCATCGTGGACGCGGTGCTGGGCGCGTTTGCGCGCGCGTGCCCGGATCGAGTGCCGGCGGCCAGCAGCGGCACGATGAACAACCTCCTGATCGGCGGGGTCGATCCGCGGGGAGGCTCGCCGTTCGCGTACTACGAGACGCTGGGTGGCGGGCACGGAGCTGGCCCGGGCTGGGATGGCGCGAGCGCGATGCAGGCGCACATGACGAACACGCGCAACACGCCGATCGAGTCCCTCGAGCACGCGTATCCGCTGCGGATGCGGGCGACGCGCGTGCGCGGGGGCAGCGGCGGCCGCGGGCGCTGGCGCGGCGGCGACGGCATCGTGCGCGAGCTCGAGCTGCTCGCTCCGGCGCGCGTCACCGTGATCTCCGATCGGCGGACGCGCGGGCCCTACGGGCTGAAGGGCGGAGCGCCCGGATCGGCCGGAGTGAACCTCGTCGAGGCGCCTCCCGCGCGCGAGCGGCGGCGCGGGGTTCGGTATCGCTTAACTCGCACACGCCCGATCGTGATGCCCGGCAAGTTCCAGATTGACCTCGAAGCGGGCGCGGTGATAACGGTCGCGAGCCCCGGCGGCGGTGGGTACGGTCGCACCGCGCGCGCGCGCCACTCCACGGCGCGCGCGCGCCCCAGAACTGCTCCTCGCGCGCGCGGCTAGGCGTCGCGCGCGTTCCGCGACCGGGGAGTCGGGCCGCGTCGCACCCTTGGAGGAGCCCATGCGTCTCGGATTTCGCGCGATTCCCGTCGTGTTGCTGCTCGCGTCGCTCACCGTGCTCGTCCTGCCGCGCCGCGCGCGGAGCGTGCCGCAGTACGCCGCGCGCAACGGCTTCATGTGCCAGACCTGCCACTTCGATCCGAACGGCGGCGGACCGCGCAACGAGTTTGGCTTCGCGTTCGCGAAGAACCGCCATGCGCTCGAGCCCGAGGGCGAGAAGAGTCCGTTCCACGAGCTCGCGCTCACCAATCGAATCGGCGAGAACATGCCGGTCTACCTCGGGGTCAATCAGCGCTTCATGGTGCTCGCCAACGCGCAGGTGCTGAAGGACTCGCTCGACCGCTTCGGCTTCTTCAACATGGAGAATTCGCTCCACATCGCGTTCCAGCCGCATCCGCGTCTGACGCTCGTCTACACGACCGAGCTCAACGTGATCGCCGGGAACCCCGCGCAGCCCAAGGACGCATGGGGCATGATCGGCGGGTTCCCGCTCGACGGTTACCTCAAGGCGGGGCGCTTTCGCACGCCCTACGGGCTGCGGATGGACGACCACACGGTCGCGACTCGCAACGGCTTCCTCGACTTCCTGAACCAGCGGTCGTTCCTCCCGTTCGATCCTCGCAATCCGGATCAGGGAATCGAGCTGGGCGGATCCCGCGGCCCGTTCTTCGGGCGCATGGCCTACACCAACGGCGCGTCCGATCCGTTCGGCGTTTCCGGGAACACGTTCGCGGAGGCCAAGACCTTGAAGCTCGGCTACAACGCGGCCTACTACCAGGGCGCGATCTCGCTCTACGACGACTATCGCAAGGAAACCTCGTCGCTCCGCCGCGCGACGCGCTGGGGCTACTACGGCATGACCCATCGCGGGCCGTTCTCCGTGCTGGGCGAGATCGGGGCGGGCACCGACGAACGCGAGGTGCCGATTCCGCCGTTCGGCTCGAAGATCAACAAGCTCGCGTATTTCGGTGAGCTCGACTACGCACCGCGCCGCACGGTCAACGTGCGCGTGCGCTACGACTACCTGGTGCTCGACCGCAACAGCCGCCAGTCGGTTCGCGACAACAACACCTACTCACGCTACGCGCTCGAAGGGGAAGTGGTGCCGGTCCCGTTCGGCGAGCTGCGCTGGACGCTGCGGCACGTCGACTACAAGGCGGACCAGTTCTCGTTCGTGAGCAGCAAGAAGGTGGACAACGAGAATCAGATGTATCTCCAATTCCACTTCTCGTACTGAGGCGAAACGCAGGGCGGCCCGGACCCCGCGCCAGTCACCGTTGTCGTTCGCCCGGCGCGGCGCTCAGGCCGGGCGCGAGGCCAGCGCGCGTGCGACCACGCGGCGGGTGAGCGGCGTGGCGTCGGACGCCGCGACGCGCAGCGCGGCCTCGGGCAGCGCTTCGAGAAACGCGCCGGCCTGCAGCGCGACGAGCGCGCAAGGGCGCGCGCGACAGCGGGCGCGCAGGCCATCGATCTCCGCCGCGCCGAGCGGCACGCGGGTCGCGATCGCGATCACCTCGGCGGCCGCGCCGTCCTCGACGACGGCGACCCCGAGCGACGAGAGCGCCGCGCGCAGGGTCGACGTGGAACCGCTCTCGGGCTCCGTCACGCGCCAGGGGCCGGACCGCGCGATGGCCGGCCACTCGCCCCTCAGCTCCAGCCCGCGCTCGACGATGCGCTCGAGGCGCGCCTCCCACTCCGGAGGCGTGAGGGTGGCGAGCGGGGCGGCGAGCGAGCCGGCGTCGGGTTCCGGGTGCGCGCGGTCGAACGCCGCGAGCCGCGGCCGGGCCGCGTCGAATCGCGCGCGGTCGATGCGCCCGTCCAGCACCGCGCGTGCGAGACCGAGCCGCACGCGTCGCACCTCCTCGTCGTGAAACGCGAACAGCAGCAGGTCGCATCCCGCCTCGAGCGCCAGCTCCGCGATCTCGAGCGGCTCGCGCCCGGCGGCGGCGCCCTTCATCTCGAGCGCATCGGTGATGCTCACCCCCCGAAAGCCCAGCCGCTCGCGGAGCAGGTCGAAGGTGATCGCCTTCGAGAACGTCGCCGGGCGCTCCGGGTCGAGCGCGGGGTACACGACGTGAGCGGTCATGATCGCGTCGGCGTCCGGGTGCGCGCGGAACGGCGCGAGCTCGCGGCGCTCGAGCAGGCGGGCGTCCGCGCGGCAGACCGGCAGCGCCAGATGCGAATCGACGCTGGTGTCGCCGTGACCGGGGAAGTGCTTGAGGCACGAGGCCACGCCGCCCGCCCGCAGGCCGCGCAACGCCTCGCCGACGCAGCGCGCCACGGCGTCGGGGTCCGCGCCGAACGCGCGTGGCCCGATCACGGGATTGAGAGGCTCCGAGTGCACGTCCGCGACCGGGGCGAACGCCCAGTCGAGCCCGAGCGCGCGCATGCGGAGCGCGGTCACGCGGTGCACCCACTCGATCTCGCCGGGCTCGGCCCCGCGCGCGAGCAGCGCGGCGGAGGGAGGCACGATCAGATGCCCCGCGAGTTGCGAGACGAAGCCGCCCTCCTCGTCGATCGCGATGAAGATGCGCCGCGGGCGCGCGAGCTCGCGCAGCCGCGCGGTGAGCCGCCGCAACGCGTCGAGATCGGCGAAGTCGCGCGCGAAGAGGATGACTCCGGCGGGCGGATACGATGCGAAGTCGCGTTCCCATGCGGGGAAGAGGCCCTCGCGCGGCAAGCCGATCACCATGCGGCGCGCGACGCCGCGCTGTGCGTCCATGGCGCTGGAAGTTGGGGGAGGGTGGATGCGAAGTCAAACATTGGAGCGAGGGTCCGGGGGGCGTGCGGGGCGCGGTGGGAGACATGCGGCGGCCGTTCGGACTCGCATCCTGCGAGTCCTCACTGACGCGAAGCCTCGCTCCGCCATCCCTGGCTCCCGCGAGGCTCCGAGTCGCCGCCGCATGTCTCCCACCGCACCCCGCACGCCGCGCATGTCTCGCCGCCCGCCGCCCCCGACCTCCGTCCGAACGGCCGCAGCATGTCACGCCGCCCGCCGCCCTCTTCCCGCCGCCCGCCCCCCGCGCTCGTCGCGGCTTGCTCGGCGATCGTGCAAATCGCATGTTGGGCGAGGGGGGGCGCGCGGGTACACTTGACGGTCACATGCGATCCCTCGTCTCGCTGCGCAGCACGCTGTTCACCGAGTCGGTGATTCGCGAGATGACCCGGCTGTGCCAGCAGCACCATGGCGTCAATCTCGCGCAGGGCTTTCCCGATTTTCCCGCCCCGGACACGCTCAAGGACGAGGCGGCGAGGGCGGTGCGCGCCGACGTCAATCAGTACGCCATCACCTGGGGCGCGAAGCGGCTGCGCGACGCGCTGGTCGCGAAGACGCGCCGGACCAATCGCCTCGAGTTCGATCCCGAGACCGAGATCACGGTGTGCTGCGGATCCACCGAGTGCATGGCCGCGACCCTCCTCGCGCTGGTCAATCCGGGGGAGGAGGTCGTCGTGTTCGAGCCGTTCTACGAGAACTACGGGCCCGACGCCATCCTCTGCGGCGCGACTCCGCGCTTCGTCCGGCTGCGCGAGCCCGACTGGGGCTACGACCAAAACGAGCTGGAGCGCGCGTTCAGCAACCGCACCAAGGCGATCGTCATCAACACCCCGAACAATCCCACGGGAAAGGTGTTCAGCCGCGAGGAGCTCGCGCACATCGCGGCGTTGTGCCGGAAGTGGGACGTGGTCGCGATCACCGACGAGATCTACGAGCACATTCTCTACGACGGCGCAGAGCACGTTTCGCTCGCGACGCTCGAAGGCATGCGGGAGCGCACCGTGACCATCAGCGGGCTCTCGAAGACCTACAGCGTCACGGGCTGGCGCATCGGCTGGTGTCTCGCTCCCCCGCCGCTCAGCGCTGCGATCCGCAAAGTTCACGACTTCCTGACCGTGGGGGCGCCCGCGCCGCTGCAGGAGGCCGCGGCCGTGGCGCTGGAATCGCCGCCGGGCTACTACGGGAAGCTCGCCGACGACTACCGGAAACGCCGCGATTATCTGGTCCCCGCGCTCGCCGCCGCGGGTTTCCGGACGTTCATGCCGCGGGGTGCCTACTACGTCATGACCGACATCTCGGGATTTGGCGCATCAGACGACGTGAGCTTCGCGCGCGACCTGGTCTCGGGCGTGGGCGTGGCGGCGGTGCCCGGTTCGAGTTTCTACTCGGATCCGGTTGCGGGACGGCAGCGGCTCCGCTTTCACTTCGCGCGCCGTCGTGAAACACTCGAAGCGGCCGTGGAGCGCCTGAGCCGGCTCAAGGCTCGCGCTCCGGCGGCGTAGAACCTCAACTCGCGGGGACATCATGGCGTTCTTTCGTCGCACTTCGCTGGGCCCCCTCGTGGTGGCCATGGCGCTCTCACTGTTCCTGGGCTTCGGCCTCGCGCGGGGATTGCAGGCCACCGACGACCTGCGCTCGCAGCTCGACCTCTTCACACAGGTGCTCTACCTGGTGCAGAACCATTACGTCGAGGTGCCGGACAACGAGAAGCTCATCCACGGCGCGATCGACGGCATGCTGAAGACCCTCGATCCGCACACCGTGTACATGCCCCAGGCGCGCGCGGAGCGGATGGACGAGCAGTTCCAGGGCGAGTACTCGGGGATCGGGGTCGCATTCGAGATCCGCGACGGCGTGATCACCGTGATCTCGCCGCTCGAAGGCACGCCCGCCCACCGGCTCGGGATCCGCGCCGGCGACCGCATCGTCGAGGTCGACGGCAAGCCGGTGCCGAAATCGATCGTCGAGAACGACGTGTTCCGCCTGCTGAAGGGGCCCACCGGCAGCATCGTTCAGGTCTCGATCGCGCGCGAGGACGAGGCCGAGCTGCTCCACTTCACGATCGAGCGCGCCAAGATCCCCATCGAGAGCGTGCCTTACGCCTACATGATCCGGTCCGGCATCGGCTACGTGCGAATCAACCGCTTCGCGCAGACCACGGGCGAGGAGCTCGAGAAGGCGATCACGACGCTGCGCCCGCAGGGCATGAAATCGCTGCTGGTGGACCTGCGCTCGAACTCGGGCGGATTGCTCTCGCAGGCGGTGGACGTGCTCGACCAGCTGGTGCCGTCCGACAAGCTGCTGGTGTACACGCGCGGCCGGACCCCTTCGGCGAACATGGACTACAAGAGCACCGACCGGCCGAAGCTGGCCGACATGCCGACCGTGGTGCTGATCGATCACGGCAGCGCCTCGGCCTCCGAGATCGTGGCCGGCGCCATCCAGGATCTCGACCGCGGCATCGTGGCCGGTACGAATTCGTTCGGGAAGGGGCTGGTGCAGAATCAGCTCCGGCTCTCCGACGGCTCGAAGCTGCTGCTCACGATCGCGCACTACTACACGCCGAGCGGCCGGCTGATCCAGCGCGACTACACGAAGTTCTCGGACCGCGAGGCCTACGCGATGGACGCGATGCGCGAGGACGTGCCGAGCGATTCCGAGCTCGCGACCCGTCCCAAGTTCAAGACCGCGGGCGGCCGCACGGTGTACGGCGGCGGCGGCATCTACCCGGACGTGGTCCTCAAGGAGCCCGACCGGCTCACCAACCCGCAGGTCGAGATGCTCCAGAAGCGCCCGATCGTGGACTTCGCGACCCACTACGTCGCGCGTCACAAGGACGCGAAGTGGACGGCCGACTCCTTCAACAAGGACTTCCAGCTGTCCGACGCCGACTGGGCCGAGCTGCGCAAGTCGATGGAGAGCCACAAGGTCACGATCACCGATTCGATCTGGACCGCGGACCGTCCGTTCATCATGCGGCAGGTGCGCTCCGAGCTCGCCCTCGACACCAGCGGCCAGCTCGCGCGCTATCGCATCCTGGTCGAAGACGACACCCAGCTGCAGAGCGCTCTCGAGCTGTTCCCGCGCGCGAGCAAGCTCATGTCGCAGGCGCTCGACGCGCCGAAGCGAGCGCACCCGTAACTGCACGTCACACGCGCGAAGCCCCAGGTCTCGACGCGAGGCCGGGGCTTTCGCGCGCGTCAAGCTCAGGCGCCGTGGTGCGTCACCCCTACCGTGTCCCCGATGCCGAGCCCGAGGCGCGAGGCGGCGTGCCCGCCGACCTGCGCGATCTCGAGCCGTCCGCTCGAGCCGACGATCGCGATCGCCGTGCCAACCGGCGCGTCCCCATACGAGCGTGCCACCCCGCGCAGGCGCAGCAGCCCCACTCGCACCTCGACGTCCTCCTCGCGCGCGCCCGGAAACGCCGCGGCGATCGCGTCGGCCGTGATGCTGGTGAGCGCGTTGCCGAAGCGGTCCACCCACATGATCCGGCCCTCGATCTCGCCGTCGATCGCCCGCGGCGGCGGACGGCGCAGGCGCACGGGATCGGCGATCCGGGGCCCGAGCGCCTCGAGCGCGACACCGCGCGCGAGGTGCGCGGCGACCGGGGCGAAGACGTCGCGGCCGTGAAACGTGCGGCTCACCGGCTCGCGGAAGTATCTCGCCTCGGTGAGCGCGTGCGCTTCGGCTCGCGGGTCGGCGAGCGCCCACTCGAGGATGCCGTTGTCGGGGCCGACGAACCACTGATCGTGGGCGTGGACCGCGAGCGCGCGCCGCGCCGTGCCGACGCCGGGGTCGACCACCGCGAGGTGGACGGTGCCGGGCGGGAAGTCGGGAGCCGCCGCCTCGATCACGAACGCCGCGCGCTCGACCGCGCCCGGCGGAATCTCATGCGTGAGATCCACCAGCCGCGCCTCGGGGGCGAGGTCGTGCACGACGCCGTGCACCACTCCCACGAACCAGTCCTGTCGTCCGAAGTCGGAGGTGAAGGTCACGATCCGTGATGGCATGTCAGCCTCCCGCGCGCGTTCGCGCGCCCTGCTCGAGGATGGCGTCGAGCCGTTGCCACGCCCCCTCCACCGTGAGCCGCTCCAGGCAACGCAGATCGTCGCACTCGTCGCGGTGGCAGGGACTGCACTCGGCCCGGGCGTAGTATGCGCGATGGCCGTCCGCCTCGGCGTACGGGAAGAACATCGCGGGCCGGTTGCGTGACATGAGCCCGAGGGTCGGCGCGCCGGCCGCCGCCGCGGTGTGCATGGGCCCGGTGTCGCCGCACACGAACGCGCGGCACAACGACTGCAGCGCGACGAACTGCGCGAGCGGCCAGCCGAGCACCGCGCGCGCGCGCCCGCGGCCGAGTCTCGCGATGACGCTCGCGACCCGCGGCTGGTCGCCGGGGCCGCCGGTGATGAGCGCGACGCCGTCGCGGCGGCGTTCGAGATAGCGCTCGGCCAGCGCGGCGAACCGTTCGGCGTCCCAGCGCCGCGTCGGCCAGCGCGCGCCGGGGTGAAAGCCCACCAGCGGCGCGCCCTCCGGGACGCCGAGCGCGTCCAGGCCACGCCGCGCCTGCGCGCGCGCGTCGTCGCCAACGTGCAGTCGCGGCCGCGTCGCAGCCGAAGGCCAGCCGAGCGCGCCGAGCGACGCCAGATGAAACCCGATCGCGGAGAGCGTGCGCGGCCGCGCGTGGTGCGTGTAGAGCGCGGAGCGCCAGCCCTTGTGGGGATATCCGACGCGCACCCGCGCGCCGGAGGCGTATGTCCACAGCGCGGTGCGCGGGTTGCAGAAGAAATCGAACGCCACTTGAGGCGCGAAGCGCCGCATGCGCGCGATCAGCACGGCGGTGGCGTACGCCCCCGGCGCGCGGGGCGTAACGATCAGCTCGTCCACGCGCGGATCGCCCTCCAGCAGCGGCGCGCTCTCGCGCTCGACCAGGTAGGCCACCCGTGCCCCGGGGCACGCCGCGCGCACCGCCTCCAGCGCCGGCAGCGTGAGGCACACGTCGCCCAGGAAGCGCGGGCGCACGAGCAGCACGCTGCGCACCGTGAGGCGATCGACCGGACGGGAGGCGGGCATGTCGGCGTGAGGTATGATGGGGCGGACATTAGCCCAGGTCGCACGAGCGATTCCATCGCGAACCCCGAGGATCAGAATGAGCCTGGAGCGCAGACCCGGTCCGAAGCGCGGCGCGAGCACCCGCGCGGTGCACGGCCCCGCCCGCCCCGCGTCGGGGGCGGTGAGCACGCCGATCATTCACTCCGCGACCTTCGCGTTCCCGAGCCTCGAGGCGATGATGGCCGAGCAGGAGCGCGGCCCGGCGGGCGCGTACTATCAGCGCCTCGGGCACCCCACGCTGCGCGCGTGCGAGCAACATCTCGCCGCGCTCGAGGACGCCGAGACCGCGCTGCTGTTTTCTTCGGGCATGGCCGCGCTGTCCTGCCTGTTCCTCGCGCACCTCGCCGCCGGCGATCACGTGGTGGCGCTCGAGCAGGCCTACGGCGGCACGCACGACCTGCTGCGCTGGGGCGCCGAGCGGCTGGGCTGGTCGTTCGACCTGGTGGACGCGCGCGATCCCGAGAGCTGGGAGGGCGCGTTCCGTCAGAGCACGCGACTGTTCCACGTCGAGTCGCCCACCAACCCCACGCTGTGCGTGGTGGATTTGGCGCGCGCCTCGGCGCTCGCCCACCGTCATGGCGCTCTGCTGTCGGTGGACAACACCGTGGCCTCGCCGGTGGGCCAGCATCCGCTCGCGCTCGGCGCCGACCTCGTGATCTACAGCGCGACCAAGTCGATCGGCGGTCATGCGGATCTGCTGGCCGGCGCGGCGCTCGGTTCATCCGCGCGGATGGAGCGGGTGTGGAGCGCGCGGCGCATCTTCGGCCCGGTGCCCGATCCGGCGGTGGCGTGGCAGATCGAGCGCAGCCTCAAGACGCTTCCGCTGCGCGTCGAGCGCGGAAACGCCGGCGCGCTCGCGCTCGCGCAGCGTCTCGCGCGGCACGCGGGGGTCGCGCAGGTGTTCTATCCAGGGCTGGAATCGCACCCGGGTCACGCCCTCGCGCGCCGGCAGATGAGCCTGGGCTTCGGACCGCTGGTCGCGTTCGAGGTGCGGGGCGGCGCCCCGGCCGCCGCCGCGACCGTCGACGCGCTCTCGCTGGTGCTGCATGCGCCCAGCCTCGGCGGCGTGGAGTCGCTGGTGTCGCTGCCCGCGATGACGTCGCACATCCACCGGACCCCGGCCGAACGGGCGCGCGCCGGAATTCCGGACGGACTGGTGCGACTGTCGGTGGGGATCGAAGACGTTGACGATCTGTGGGCCGATCTCGATCAGGCGATCGCCCGCGCCGCGATGCCCGCCCGGGCGTAGCGCGATGCGCGCGCGGAGCGGCCGCCGGCGCGGCCGCTCCGCGCGGTTTTCCGGCGTCCCCGGGGCCGTGCTACAATCTCGCGCCGCTTTCCAGTTCAGCCCACGAGGAGGAACCCGTCCCGTGAAGCGTCCCGTCGCCGTCCTGATCGCCGCGAGTCTCGCCCTGACCTTCGCCGTTTCCGTCCACGCCGCCCCCAAGAAGCCGTCCGCCGTCCCGGTGAAGCCGTCGGCCGTCCCGGCACAGGCCGCGAGCGGCGCTCCTCCGGCCGCGGCGACCACGGCCGCCACGGACGCAACCGTGGACAGCCTCGCGATGCTCGAGAAGGCGGTCGCGAAGGACTCCACCCGGTTCGACAATCTCTACCGGCTGGGCGTGATGTACCTCGATCGCGAGCGGACGGCCGAGGCCGTACGCGTGCTGGCGCGGGCCGTCAAGATCAAGCCGACCGATCTCAAGGCGCTCGTGAATCTCGGCGCGGCGTACGATGCGGGCGGCACCCCGGCCGAAGCGCAGAACTATTACAACCGGGCCCTCGACGTCGCGCCCGGCGACTCGGTGGCGATGTGCCGGCTCGCGAGCTCGCTCTACGCGCAGAACCAGTATCAGAAGGCGGTGGACGTGCTGCGCAAGGTGATCGAGACCAAGCCCGGCTCGCACTGCGCTTACTTCACGATGGGGGTCGCGTTCGCGGATGCCGGTCTCTACCGCGACGCCATCCGCATGTGGAACCGGGTGGTCGAGCTCGCGCCAGAGTCCCCAGAGGGGATCAGCGCCCGCGAGAGCATGGACGTTCTCACCAAGTATCTGAAGGGGCAGTAGCGATCCCGGCCGCGTGGCGCGCCCGCGGCGCCCTCGCGCGCCTTCCCGAGCGACCGCGACGCCGGGGCGCGGCGCGATGAGGCGGATCTGATCTACTTCGACCACAACGCGTCCACGCCGGTGCGCCCCGAGGTCCGGGCCGCGATGTCCTCGTGCCTCGGCGACCTCGACGCGAATCCCTCGAGCATGCACCGCGAGGGACAGCGCGCCCGCGCCGCCATCGATCGCGCCCGTGCGCAGGTCGCAGCGCTGGCCGGCGCGGCGCCTGAGCAGGTCGCGTTCGTAAGCGGCGGCACCGAGGGCGATCACGCTGCGCTGATCGGCGCAGCGCTCGGAGCCGAGGCGCGCGGCCGTCGGGTCGCGATCTCCGCGATCGAGCACCATGCGATGCATGGCGCCGCTTCGTTCCTCGAGCGCATCGGCTTCGCGGTCTCGCATCTTCCGGCGGGCGCGGCCGGCACGGTGGACCCGGATGCGCCGGAGGCGCTCGCGGCGGAGACCACCGTGATCGCCGTGATGCTCGCGAACAACGAGACCGGCGTCATCCAGCCGGTCGAGGCGATCGCGGCGCGGGCCCGCGTCGCGGGACGCGTCACGGTGTGCGACGCGGTGCAGGCGGCGGGCAAGATTCCGATCGACATGACGCGACTCGGCGTGGACGTGCTCGTGATCTCGGCCCACAAGCTGGGCGGACCGAAGGGCGTTGGCGCCATGATCGTGCGCGATGGCGTGGCGCTCGAGCCGCTGTTCCGCGGCAGCGGCCACGAGCGCGGCCGCCGCGGCGGGACCGAGAATCTGCCCGGCATCGTGGGGTTCGGGGTGGCCGCCGAGTGCGCGGCGAGGGAGCTTTCGGGCGAGGCCGAGCGGCTCTCCGCGCTACGCGAGCGTCTCGAAGCCGGAATTCTCGAGGTGGCTCCCGGGGCCGTCATCCACGGCGCCCGCGCCCCGCGCCTGCCCAACACCGTGAACGCGTCGTTCCCGGGCGCTCGCAGCGATCACCTGCTCATGGCGCTCGATTCGCGCGGGGTCGCGGTGTCGGCGGGCGCGGCGTGCGCGAGCGGCGCGGTCGAGCCCTCTCCGGTGCTGGCCGCGATGGGCGTGCCGCGCGATCTCGCGATCGCGGCGCTGCGGCTCTCGATGGGCCGCACCACCACCGCCGGAGAGCTGGAGCGCGTGATCGATGCGCTCCGCGAGAGCGTGGCGGCGGCGCGCGCGGCGGGCGCCACGCACGCCGGCGCGGGTCGATGAGCGCGGAGCCGTCCCGCATGCGCGTGCTCGCCGCGATGAGCGGCGGCGTGGACTCCGCGGTCGCGGCCGCGCTGCTCGCCGAGCGGGGCCACGACCTCACGGGCGTCACGCTCAAGCTCTGGTGCTACGGCACATCGAAGCTCTCGGCGCGCGCCTGCTGCACGCTCGATGCGATCGACGACGCGCGCGGCGTCGCCCGGCGCATGGGCTTCCCGCACTTCGTGGTCGAGGCCGAGGAGGTGTTCCGCGCGCGCGTGCTGCAGCCGTTCCTCGACGACTACGCGAGCGGCCGCACCCCGTATCCGTGCGCGCTGTGCAACCAGCACCTCAAGTTCGGAGATCTGGTCGCGCGCATGGACGCGATCGGCGCGGACCGCATTGCGACCGGCCACTACGCGCGGGTCGGGCGCGGCGCGGACGGCGACGTCGCGCTGCTGCGCGCGCGCGACGCCGACAAGGACCAGTCCTACGCGCTCGCGCTGGTACCGTACGCGTCGCTGGCGCGCGCGATCTTCCCGCTCGGCGACCTCACCAAGGCCGAGGCGCGCGCCCACGGCCAGCGCCTCGGGTTGCGGGTGTGGGACAAGCCCGAGAGCCAGGATCTGTGCTTCGTCCCGGATGGCGACTACGCGGGATTCATGGAGAAGAACCTGGGACAGGTCCGCGGCACGTCGCCCGGGCCGTTCCTCGACCGCTCGGGACGAAGGCTCGGCACCCACCGCGGCATCATTCACTACACGGTGGGGCAGCGGCGCGGGCTCGGGCTCGCGGCCGCCGCGCCGCTCCACGTGCTCGAGATCGAGCCGGAGAAGAACGCCGTGATCGTCGGGCCGAAGGAGGCGCTCGCATCGCCCGGCCTCGTGACCGCGGTCGCGAACTGGCTGTGCGCCGCGCCGCCCGCAGGTGGCGCGCGAGTCGACGTCAAGATTCGCTACCACCACGCGCCGGCCGCCGCCCGCGTGTTCCCGCGCCAGGATGGAAGCGTCGAGGTGCGCTTCGATCAGCCGCAGTCCGCGGTGACGCCCGGCCAGCTGTGCGCGTTCTACGCCGGCGAGCGCTGCCTGGGCGGCGCGACCATCGCCGGCGGCGCATGAACGAAGCGCCGCTCACGACCCGCACCCTCGACCGCTGCCTCGCGTGCTTGAGCACGCGGATCGCGGCGCTCCCGCTGCGCTACGAGTTCCGCGGCACGTTCCCGGCCGCCGAATGCCGCGACTGCGGCATGCGCTTCCTGCGGGTGCAGCCCGCCGGCGCTTCGCTCGCCGAGTTCTACGCGCCCGAGTATTTCGAGCAGGACTTTCGCTGCGGGCGAAGCGCGGCCGGTTACTTCGACGAGCGCGCGTTCCGCGGCGAGAACCAGGCGCTGCTCGAGGCGTTCGAAGCGCTCGGCCCCGGGCGCCGCCTGCTCGAGGTGGGTTGCGCGGGCGGATGGCTGCTCAAGCTCGCGCGCGAGCGCGGCTGGGAGGCGCGCGGCGTCGAGTTCTCGGCGACCGCGGTGGCACACGCGCGCGCGCTCGGGCTCGAGGTGTTCGATGGCGAGCTCGAAGCCGCGCGCCGGCCGGCCGCGAGCGCCGACCTGGTGTACATGGGCGACGTGCTCGAGCACGTGCCCGACTGCCGCGCCACGATGGTCGAAGCGGCGCGGGTGCTCGCGCCGGGCGGGCACCTCTACCTGCGCGGCCCGATCACGACCCATTCACTCGCGCGGCGCGTCGCGCTCGGCGCCTGCGGGATCGCCGGCCGCGACATCGTGCTGCGCGAGCCGCCCTACCACCTGTGGGAGTTCACCCCGCGCCCGCTCGCCCGGCTCGCGGAGGCTTCGGGCCTGCGCCTCGTGACGATGCGCCAGAGCAAGATCCCGCCGGGACGCGCGCACGGGAACAAGACGCCGCTCGAACGCGCGGCGATGGCGATCCTGGACGCCATCAACCTGCCGCTCACGCTCGCGTTCAACGTGATGGGCGACCGAGTCACGCTGGTCGCGCGCAAGCCGCGATGAAGCGGGGCTAATTCGCCGCGCGCGCGGCCCTCAGATACGCCGCCACCGCAGCGCCCTCGCGCCCGCGCAGTCCCACGCAGTCGTTCACCTGGTCGGCCACCTTCGCCAGCTGCTGCGCGGTGCCGACCGTCGAGTGCTCGGGGCTCGCGAAGAACGCGCGCGCGGCTTCGAGCCGCTGGGCCGAGCAACCCCCCGCGTAGGCCGGCATGAACGCCGCGAAGTTCGGCGGCATCCGCGAGACGATCGCCGCGTAGTGCTCCGTCATCCACTCGAACAGCCGCTGCTCGCCGCTGGGCTCGGCCCCGATGCCCTGGGTGATGAATCGCAGCTCCTGCGGGCGCAGCGGGCCGGCCAGCGCGTAGGCGAGCGTGCGCTCGATCAGCGCCGGGTCGCGGAACGATCCGAGCGTCATCAGCGCGCGCGTGCGCTCGACCGGCGAGCGCGCGGTCTCGAAACGCTTCTGGATCTCGTCGTAGAGCGCGGCGTCGCCGCCGATCGCCGCGAGCCGCAGCGCCGCGTCCGCCAGCGAGGGGTCGATCGAGGCCGGATCGCGCAGGTAATCGCGTGTCATCGCCCCGGCGTGCGCGATCGCGTCGGGATCGCGGCCGTCGTCGCCGAGCCATCCGATGAGCGTGCCGCGCAGCGAGGTGAGCGATGGCGGCTCGCCGGGCGCCGTCGCGTATCCGACGCGGTGGAACGCGGGGCCCAGCGTCTCGCGCACGTAGCGCGCGAAAGCTTCATGCAGCTCCGGGGTGACGAACGCGCGCTTCACGCGCCCGAGCGCCCCGGCCACCGCGTCCACCACCTCGGGCTGCGGGTCGTCGCGGAAGCGCTCGATCGTCCGCAGGTAGTCGTCGCCGTGCATCGCGCCGGCATCGAGCAGCGCGCCGGCGTTCGCCAGGAATCCCACGCGCTCGCGCGTGCCCATCGCGCCCGCCGCGGCCAGCCGGTCGAGATCCGCCGCGGGCAGGCTCCAGCGGTAGTACCCGCGCTCGTCGGCGTTCGGGTGAATCCACGCGGGAGCGCGCGCCCCATCGAGCGAGACGGTCTGCTCGGCCGCGGTGAGCAGCACGGGCTGCGTATGAACCCGGCCGCCTTCCGAGAACTCGAGCACCACCGGGATCTTCCACAGCTGCGGGTCCGGGGCGCTCGATCCGTAGTTGAGGAACCGGCGCTGGGTGAGACGCAGCCTGCCGCCCGCGAGCGGCTCGACGCTCACCAGCGGGACGCCGGGCTGATCGAGGAACGTCGACATCGCGGCGCCCACGTCGCGTCCCGAGGCCTTCGAGAGCGCGCTCCACAGGTCGGTCGCGGTCGCGTTGCCGTTTGCGTGCGCGTCGAGGTAGGCGACCACTCCCTTGCGGAACACGTCGGGCCCCAGCCAGTGCTCGAACATGCCGAGCACCGCCTGGCCCTTGTTGTAAGCGAGCACGTCCGCGATCTGCTCGAGGTTGACGTTCTGATCCACCGGCTGGCGGATGGCGCGGGTCGAGAGCCGGGAATCGGTCGCGAGCGCGCGTCCGCTCCCCTCCAGCTCGCGCACCGCGCTGTCGAACTCCGGGAACACCTGCTGCGTGATCTTGTCGCCGAGCCACGACGCGAACGATTCGTTGAGCCAGAGATCGTCCCACCACTGCATGGTGACCAGGTCGCCGAACCACATGTGGGCCATCTCGTGCGCGTTGATCTCGGCGAGCCGGCGCCGCTGCTGCACGCCAGAGCTGTTCGGATCCATCAGCAGGATGCGATCGGCGAAGGTGATCGCGCCCGCGTTTTCCATCGCGCCGTAGAGGAACTCCGGCACCGCGAGCAGATCGAGCTTCTCGTACGGATAGGGCCGCCCGAAGTAGCGCTCGAGCGCGGCGAGCAGCGGCGGGGTCTGGCGCACCACGTCGGTCGCGAGCGCCGAGGCGCCCTTCACGGTGATCACGCGCCCCGGGACGCTCATGCCCGGAATCGGGACCGCCTCGAGCGGTCCGACCGCGAACGCGAGCAGGTAGGAGGGCAGGGGCTTCGTCACCCTGAAGGCGACGGTCCGCATCCCGTCCGCGACGCTCTCGCGCTCGACCAGCGTGTTCGCGATCGCGAGCTGGCCGTCCCGCACGATCAGCGTGACGCGCCAGGGAATCTTGAACTCGGGCTCGTCCCAGCACGGGAACGCCCCGCGCGCGTCGTCGGCCTCGAACTGGGTGAACGCATACGAATCGCCGCCGGTCTCGAGGCGGTAGAGGCTGGCCGCTTGCGTGTCGAAATCGTTCGTGAATGCGATGTCGAGCGTGTAGCTCCCGGCCGCGATCCGGCGGGCGGGACGCACGACGAGGCGATCGTGGGGCGCGGTGCCGGTCGTCACGGGAATCGCGCCGTCCGCTCCGGTGAGCGTCACGCGATCGAGGCGCTGGCCGCGCGCGTTCAGCTCGAACGAGTCCAGCGCGGCGCTCACCCGCAGATCGATCGCCACCTCGCCCGAGTAGTCGTGCTTCGCGGGGTCGAGCGTGAGGCGGACGCTCTGCGCGGTGGGGATGACCGCGTGGCCGAGCCGCGCTCCGTCGGCGTTGGCGAGCGCGGGAGCGATCAGGCCCATGGCCGCGAGCAGGTGGAACGGGACTCGGTGATGCGACCGCATCGGGACCTCCGGGATTGGGGGCGCGCCCGGGTGAGGCGCGAAAGCGCGCAGTATACATGGGGGCGCCCGGGACCCGGCGCCCGTCAAGTCGGGTACGGGCGGCGCCGATAACCCTTCGAGTCCACGTTCCACACCGCGGGCATGATGTCGCCGCGCCCGTACTTGATACCGGAAGAAATGGCCATGAACGTCCAGCCGCTGCTCCAGGAAATCGACTCGCTCAACGCCCAGGGCCTCTCGTTCGGGGCGGTGCTCGAGGCGGCGGTGGCCGGCCTGCATCGGCTGGACGAGCGCTTCGACTGGACCGGCATCTACGAGCTGTTTCCGGACCAGGTGCTCCGTCTCGGACCGTTCGTGGGGGCTCCCACCGATCACGTGTTCATCGGCGTGGGCCAGGGGGTATGCGGCACCGCGGTGGCCGAGAAGCGCAACATGAACATTCCCGACGTGCGACGCATCGCGAACTACCTCGCATGCAGCACCGAGACTCGCTCCGAGCTGGTGGTCCTGATCCGCTCCGGAGACCGGATTCACGCGCAGATCGACATCGACAGCCACGAGATCGCGGCGTTCGACGATGAGACCGTGGCGGGGGTGCAGCAGGTCGCCGATCGCCTCGCGAGCCTGTTCGCGTCGCGCGCGGCCGCCGCCTGAGCCCGGCCGATTCATGAGCCCCGCCGAGCCCGCTGCGAACGGAGTCGAGGCGCTGATCGCGCACATCGACCCGGTGCTGGACGAAGCGCAGTTCGAGCGCGCGCTGGAGTGCGCGCTGGAGCGGCTCGCCACCCTGGTTCGTGCCGAAGCGCTCGCGCTCCTGCCGGTCGAGGGCGCGGAGCTCGCGGGCGGAGCGTGGCGCCCCGAGAAGGGCGCGCTCGAGGAGGCGCTGCGGGGCGAGATGTTGCGTGCCGCGCGTGGCGCCGCGCAGCCGGGTTCGGGGGCGTCGGTCGTCGCCGGCGAAGGCGGTCGCGGGGTGCGCGCCCTGCCGTTGATCGCGGCGGGACGGGTCGTCGGGGTCGCGTGCTTCGCGGGGGCCGACGATCTCGAGCGCGCTTCCGCCGACCCGCGGGTCGCGCTGCTGCTGCGGGTCGTCGCGCAGCGGCTGGCCGCGCAGCTGGAGGCCACGCGAGCCGCAGCGCTCAAGGCGCAATTCGAGCGCTGGTTCCGCACCCTCGACGAGCAGGTGCGCGTGCTCGACCGCGAGCGGCAGAAGTTCGCGGCGATGGTGCACCAGTCCGACGCCTGGGTGTTCGTGACCGATCCCTCCGGGATCGTGCGCTGGACCAACAGCGTGCTGGCGGCCGAGCCGCCGCCCGCCGGGGAACACTCGAGTTGGATCGGTCTCGCGTGCCGCGCGGTGTGCGGGCGCTTCGGCGAGCAACTCTCGGGCGACGGCTGCGCGGAGTGCCCGGTCAGCCGCACGCTCGTGCACAACCAGGTCACGCACCACGAGCTGAGGCGGGTGGACGCCGGCGCGGTCCGCAATCATTACCTCACCGCGCTCCCGATCAAGGGGCCGGACGGCCGCCCGGCCGAGGTCATGGTGATGATCCAGGACTTGAGCGGTCTCGACGTGCTGCGCCGCTCGGAGTCGCGCTACCGGCTGCTGTTCGAGCGCAGCCCCAAGGCGATCGTGATGGCGGATCCTTCCACGCGCCGAATCGTGCTGGTCAATCCCATGGCGAGCCGCCTGCTCGGCTGTCCGCGCGAGGAGCTGATCGGCGTTCCGCTCGAGTCGCTGCACGCGCCGCCGGAGTGGGCCAGGCTGGAGGCACACTACGCCGTCGGCTTCGCCGAGAAGAGCCTGAGCGCCCTGGAGTGCCGCGTTCGCCAGCGCGACGGGATCGAGCGCATCGCGACCGTGAGCGGGACGCTCGCCGATCTCGACGGCCGCGAGATGCTGATGCTCGAGTACACCGACGTCACCGAACGCCTGCACGTGGAAGAGGCGCTGCGCGCCGCCGAGGAGCGTCTGCACACTGTCATCTCGAACGCCCCGATCGTGCTGTTCGCGATCGACGCCGGCGGGGTCTTCACGATGTCGGAGGGCCATGGGCTCGAGGCGCTGGGCCTGGAGCCGGGGGAAGTCGTCGGACGCTCGGTGTTCGACGTCTACCGGGACTTCCCCAGCGTCCTCGCCGCGATTCGCCGCGCCCTCGCCGGAGAGGAGTTCACGACCGTGACCGAGGTCGGCAAGCTCGCATTCGAGACGCGCTACACGCCGCTGCGCGGCACCGCCGGCGAGTTCAGGGGGCTGATCGGCGTGGCGACCGACGTCACCGACCAGCGCAGGCTCGAAGACCAGCTCCGGCACTCGCAGAAGATGGAGGCGATCGGACGGCTGGCGGGCGGGGTCGCGCACGATTTCAACAACCTGCTCGCCGCGATCATGGGGCACAGCGAGCTGATGCTGAGCCGCATCCACGCCGGGCATCCGCTTCACACCAACGCCGAAGAGGTGCAGAAGGCCGCGGCGCGCGGCGCGCTGCTGACGCGGCAGCTGCTGGCGTTCAGCCGCAAGGAGGTGCTCGCGCCGCGGGACCTCGACCTCAATCTGGTGGTGACCGAGATGGACGGCATGCTGCGCCGCCTGATCGGCGAAGACATCGAGCTTCACAGCAACATCGGGCCGGCTCCGCTGCGCGTGCGCGCCGACCGCGGCCAGCTCGAGCAGGTCATCATGAACCTTGCGGTTAACGCGCGCGACGCGCTGCCGCGCGGCGGGCGGCTCACGATCGAGGTGGCCGGCGTCATGGTCGATGTCGCATTCGCCGACCAGCATCCGCAGCTACGTTCCGGACCGCACGTGCTGCTCACGGTGAGCGACGACGGATGCGGGATGGACTCGCCGACCCTGGCGCGGGCATTCGAGCCGTTCTTCACGACCAAGGCGCAGGGCAAGGGCACCGGGCTCGGACTCTCGACCGTGTACGCCATCATCGAGCAGAGCGGCGGGACCATCACGGTGTACAGCGAGCCGGGCCTGGGCACGACGTTCAAGGTCTACCTGCCGCGTGCCGACGGCGGGCCGGCGGCGAGCGCCCCCGAGCGGGCGGCCGGGAGGTCGCTGCGGGGCAGCGAGACCGTGCTGCTGGTGGAGGACGAGGACGCGGTGCGCTCGATGGCGCGCGAGGTGCTCGAGACCACCGGCTACGTTGTGCTCGAGGCGCGTCACGGCCCGGACGCGCTCGCGATCGAGCGCGCGCATGCCGAGACCATTCACCTGCTGGTGACCGACGTCGTGATGCCGCAGATGAGCGGTCGCGAGCTCGCCCAGGCGCTGATTCGATTGCGGCCCGCCCTGCGCGTGATCTACATGTCCGGCTACACCGATGACGCCGTGGTGCGTCACGGCGTGCTCGAGCAGGGCACCGCGTTCCTCCAGAAGCCGTTCGCGCTCGAGGCCTTCGTGCGCAAGGTGCGTGAGGTGCTCGACGCGGAGCCCCCGGCGGACGCGGCGGCCCCCCCGGCCGGCGCGCCGGGCGATGGCGAGTCCGCGGGGCACACTCCGGGGGTTTGACAGCGCCGCTGCGCATTCCTAGCCTGCGCGGCGGCCATGTCATCCCCCGCAGCCTCCCTCGCCCCCGCAATCGAGACCCGCGCGCCGCGCCGCCGATTTCGCGCCCTTAGCGCCGGGGGAGAGGTGGCGGCATGACTCGCGCCGCGGGCGGCGACCTGTTCTCGGCGGCCGATGCCGTGCAGCTCGAGCGGCGCGGGCTCGATCTCGAGGAGGCCTATCGCCAGATCGCCCTGCTCGCCCGGCCCGAGGCACACCTCGCGCTCGAGCGGCCATGCACGCGCGGCGACGGCATCGAGGTGCTGACCGACGACGAAGCGGAGCGACTGCGCCCCATCGCCGCCCGCGCGGCCGAGGCCGGACGCTGCGCGGCGTTCGTGCCCGCCTCGGGCGCCGCGACCCGGATGTTCGCGGACCTGCTCCTGATCCTGGACCGCGGCCGGCCGCTCGATCCGCGCTCGCTCGATCAGGACCTGCGGGCCGGCAGGCCCGAGGCGCGCGTCCTGCGCGCGTTTCTCGAGGGGATCGCGCGCTTCGCGTTCGATGAATCTCTCGCTCGCGAGCTCGCGCGCACCGGGCTCGATCGCGCAGGGCTGATCGCGCGCGGGGAATACGGGACGCTGCTCGAGGCCCTGCTCACGCCCGCCGGGCTCGGCCTCGCGGAGACCCCGAAGGCGCTCGTTCCATTCCACCGGACCGCGGGCGGAGTGCGAACCGCGTTCGAGGAGCATCTGGTGGAGGCCGCGACCCTGCTCGCCGACGCCACGCGGCGCTGCCGTGTTCATTTCACGGTGGCGCACGAACATCTCGACCGGTTTCTCGAACGGCTCGAGCGCACCCGGCCGTCGCTCGAGGCTCGCTGCGGCGTGCGATTCGACGCGGAGTTCTCGGTGCAGAAGGCCTCGAGCGAGACGCTGGCGCTCGACGAATCGGGCCGCCCGTTCCGCGGCGCGGACCGCACCCTGCTGTTCCGCCCGGCGGGGCACGGCGCGCTGCTCGAGAATCTCCAGGACCTGGACGCCGAATTCGCGTTCATCAAGAACGTCGACAACGTCGCGGTCGACGCGATGAAGGACGCGACCATCGCGTGGAACCGCGCGCTCACCGGGAAGCTCATCGAGACCCAGGCCGCGATCTTCGCGCTGCTGGCGCGGCTGGAGGACGCCCGCGATCTCGACGCACCGGAGGACGCGCTCGCCTTCGCGCGCGAAAAGCTCCACGCCGTTCCGCCGCCGGAATCGGCTTCGAGCGGCCACCGGCGGGGGGAGGCGGTGCGGCTGCTCGATCGCCCGCTGCGCGTGTGCGGGATGGTGCCCAACACCGGCGAGCCCGGCGGCGGACCGTTCTGGGTGCGCGGACGCGACGGGGGCACGAGCCTTCAGGTGGTGGAATCCGCGCAGGTGGATGGGGCCGAGGCCGCGCAGCGCGAGGCGCTCGCGCGCAGCACGCACTTCAATCCGGTCTTCCTCGCCTGCGCGCTGCGCGACCGGCGCGGGGAAGCGTTCGATCTTCGCCGCTTCGTGGATCCCGAGGCCGTGATCGTGACGAAGAAATCACACGAGGGGCGCGAGCTGATGACGCTCGAGCGCCCCGGGCTCTGGAACGGGGCGATGGCGCGCTGGAGCACGATCTTCGTCGAGGTGCCGCTCGCGGTGTTCAACCCGGTGAAGACCGTGCTCGATCTATTGCGGCCCGAGCATCAGGGCGGCGGCTGACGCGCTGCGCGTCCCCGCGACGCGGAAGAAGGGCACGATCCAGAGTCCTGCGCTCACCGCCGACCTACCAACCCGCCTCCATCCCCAGGCGCACCGCCGTCGGCGGCTGGAAGGCGAGCGGCTTCCGGTAGTCCGGGTTGGGTGACGCCTGAACTCCCGAGTTGGTGACGGCGAGGTAGCGAACCTGGTCCACGAACACCACGCGGCGCGGATTGCCGATATGGTAGGCGTCGGCAATCACCCGCAAATTCCGCGCGCCGCGGCGATCGAGTGGCACATTCCAGCTGAGCCGAAGGTTGAGATCGTATGTGGAAGGCGTTCGGCCGGCCTGCCCGCGAGGCTTGAGAAATACGAAGTACGGGTAGCCATACGGAGAGGCGCCGAGTTCGCTCAGAGGTGTGCCGCTGGCCCAGGTGAGAGACGCGCCTGCGCTGATGCCAGCGTGGAAGCCCTGCGAACCGAAGAGCTTGAGCACGTGCGTCTGGTCGTTGGGGAGGAAGCCGCCCGTGTTCCGGGCCAGCGACGGTGAGGTCATGAAGGTGGCGGCTCCGACCGGATCGTTGGTCCCGATCGACTGATCCCAGTAACCCTCGTAGTTCCCGAGATTCCTCGACCAGACCCACGACGCCTCGAGCGAAGTGGAACCGGCCGGCGTCCGCTCGACCACCAGCTCGAGCGCGCGATATTCCCGGTTCATCTCGGGATAGGCGGCCAACTCTCCCTTTCCGGGGTTGCCGTACACCGCGCGCCCGGTTGCGGGTGAAATCACACCGACAATTCCCTGCCGCAGAGCCCTGTAGCGGCCGCGAACGCCGAGCTTGAGCCGATCGAGCAGCAGATGCTCGTAGCCGAGTTGGAATTCATCGTGGTGGGCCCCCTCGAGGCCGTTCACCTCGGGCTGCCGCCCGAGCAGCTGGGAGAAGACCGTGGCGCCTCCGGCCGGATCCTGGCGCGGATCGTGGTTGAAGAGCCGGATGCTGAACAGATTCGGCATATCCTGAAGGAAAAGCTGTGGCGTATTGAGGCGGGTCGGCTGGTAGGTGCGACCATATGATGCGAAGAGCTTCTGCCGGCCCTGCTCGCCCGGGAGGTAGGTCAAGCCCACGCGGGGCTGCCACTCGTCGGTGATCCGCTGGCCCACGTCGCCGCCCGAGCTGATCCAATACTCCGCGGACCAGCGCAGGCCGACGTTCAGCCGCAGTCCGCGCCCGAGCTGCCACGAGTCCTGGACGAAGCCAGCGGGGATACGATTGTGATTGCTGGTGCGCTTGTCCTCGTAGGTCGTTGTCTGGTAGAGCGAGTCGCCGATTCTCAGGACAATGCCGAGGTCGCCGGCTGACTGGTCCTCGAAGGTGCGGTAGAACTCGTCGGAGTACTCGACGCCGGCCTTGAAGGAGTGTCTCCTCCACGCGTAGCTGCCCGCGAGTCGCGCTCCCGTGCGACCACTCTTCCGGTCAGATAGCGTCCCGAACCCACCCTCTACGTATCCGGTTCGGGTGTCGATGAACAGCGGTTCGTCGCGGCCGCGCGCGGTAGTCGCAAGCAGCGAAGCACGAGAGTCCGCGCGGTTGAGCGTGGCCTCCAGGAATGCCTTCGGGCTCAGGATGTGGACCGCCGAGAGCGAGAAGTTCGCGCCGCCCTTCTTCTGCTCTCCCAGGTAGGGATCCAAGTTCCCCAGGCTGCTGGCCTGGGAAAGCCCGCCCGCACCGTTTTCACGGATGATGCCCCCGACCTGGTCGCGAAGCGCGGGGTCACCAATAGCGGTGAAGACTACGTGAGTGTTATCCGCTGCCTGCCATGTGATCTTGGCCGAGTAGCGCTCGGCGCGTTGGCGATCAGTGCGGTCGCCAAGCCCGGGCACGACCACCCTTTCGTGCTCTGCGGTCGGGTTGCCAGCCAGGAAGAACCACAGGCGGTCCTTGATGAGCGGACCGCCCACACTCGCACCCACGTCGTACGCGAAGTAGCCCGAAGCGGTCTGCGCCGCCCCGCGCTTGGCTCCGCTGGTCAGAAGTCGGTTGGCATAGAACCCGAACGCTTGACCGTGAAATTCGTTTCCGCCCGAAGCCGTGACGGCATTGACGATGCCGCCCAGCACCCCACCATATTCGGCCTCATCGCCGCCTTCGCGCACTTCGACCTCACGCAGGAAGTTGTGGGGGAGGCTGATGCTTTGCGAGTTGCTGGGAGGCTGAACGACGTTGACTCCGTCCACGAAGTAGGCGGTTTCGGGTCCCGTCGCGCCCGACAGATTGGCGCGGTCACCGAAGGACGACGCGTTCGCCCCGGGCACCAGGGTCACGATCGATTGGTAGTCGCGATCACCTGGGAGTGCCGTGTACGTGTCTGACGTGATATTGCCGCCCGCCGAAGTGGAGGCCGGGTCGATGAGTGGGCGTGTGGCGACGGTCGTCGTGCCTTCCACCTCGAGAGCCGCGATGACCATTCGAATATTGCCGAGCGCGGCGGTCGCGCCGAGCTGAACGCGCACGTTCTCGAAGGTCACACTGCGGTAAGTCATCCCTGACACGGTCACGACATAGAGCCCGACCGGCAGCGCAGGCACGCGGAAGTAGCCCTGATCATCGGACCAGGCCGCGCGCTTGCCCTGCAGGTCTGGCCCGGCCACGAAGATGTGCGCCTGAGCCATCGGGCCGAGCCGCTCGCCGAGGACTCGGCCTTCGATGTTGCCGGTCGTCTCCTGAGCAGGAACGGACGCGGGTACGAGGCATGCCGCGATGATCAGCGGACAGAGGACACGAAGGATGGGAACTCTCATGCGCACGACGAGGACAGTACATACGGCCCAGCGCTCCGTCACGGCGCACTTGGCCCCGAATCGCCCGGGCGGACGACGACGCGGCGCGCGAGGCTGCGGCCACGTGGCCCGGCTCACTGAATCACGGCGGAAAGAGCTTCCGTGGCCAGCTCCGGCATGTGCACCTGCCACCAGCGTGCCGCGTCGTCGTCCGTCCACGGCTCGGCAAGTGGAATGGCCGTGAGCTCACGCCGCATCACCGATGCGTTCGCGGGGCGCGCCGCGGGGTCCTTGGCGAGGCATGCGAGCACCAGCGCCTCGAGCTCGCGTGGTATGGGGAGCTTGGTCCGCTGCGAGGGCGGCACGGGTTCCGCCCCGAGGTGCCGCATCATCACGTCGAGCGACGTCCGGCCCTCGAAGACCATGGTCCCGGTCAGCAGCCAATAGGCGACGCAACCCAGCGCGTACAGGTCCGCGCGCCCGTCCACGGCGTTGCCAAGAATCATCTCGGGCGCCATGAATGCTGGCGTGCCACCCACCTGATCGGCCGCGGTGAGCCGGGCCTCCGCGCGGCCGGCCACCCGGTCGCGGAGCACGAGCCCGAAGTCGAGCACCTTGACGGCGTCCCAGCGCCTGCCCATCCGGCCGACATGGAGATTCGCGGGCTTGATGTCGCGGTGTGTGAGCCCGCGCGCGTGCGCCTCCTCGAGCGATTCGCACGCTTGCGCGAGGAGCGCCACGCATCGTCCGGCCGGCACCGGTCCGAAGCGCTCGACGAGACGCTCGAGGTCGAGGCCGTGCAGCAGCTCCATGACGTAGTAAAGCGTGCCGTCTTCGGTCACGCCGAAGTCGTAAAGTGCGACGGTGTGCGGCGAGGTGAGTGAGGCAGTGACCTGCGCCTCCAGATCGAAGCGTTGGAGCAAGGTATCCGCCTCGTCCCCCGTGATCTGTGCCAGGCGTTCGGTCCGGATGAGCTTGATCGCGGCGGGTCGAGCCAGCAAACGGTGCGAGGCGCGCCACACCTCGCCCATGCCCCCTGCGCCGAGGCGCTCTTCCAGCTGGTAGCTTCCCATCACCCGAGCCTCGGAGACGGCGCGGCGCAGCCGGCTGAGCACGATCGACGGAAAGCTCGCGAGCCCCGCGGCCACAAAATTGGGAAGGAAGGTGAACATCTGAACGTCGGGCGGCGGCCACGGATGGCCCTGCAGATGAAGCAGCCCCATCGCCGCCGGGCTGGTGCACGCAGTCACGAGGCCGGTGGTCACGATCAGGGCCGTGCTGGCGGGAAGGACAAGCGGGAACAGTGTGATCCAGACCGCCAGCCACGACACTCCGATGAGCGCATCCGGCAGATGGGCGAGCACCACCAGATCTTCCGGGTACACAAGGACCATCCCCCCCACCAGCTCGAACATCACCCCGACCCAGACCAGCGACTCCGGCGTAATCGAGCGGCGGCGAGAGATCCAGTACACGGCGAATCCCATGACGATGCCCACCCACTGCGCGATCTCCCGCTCGGGTCGGTAGTGGACCCAGTGCAGGCGGTACTGGAGGAGGGAGATCAGATAGTAGGTCACGTGCCCGATCGCGAAGACGAGACCCACGAGACCCAGTCGACGGGGAGCGTCGCGCAGCAGCTCGGGCGCGACCCCGGCAGCCCCCGGGAAAAGGCGACGGGTGTCGGAATGAGAAGGAGGTGTGTCGGGCCGGCGGCCGCGGTGCGTCATGCGGCGCGCTGCACGCCGCGCAGCGAAGCGCACGCCGGGGGGGCCGGCCGGCCCTCAGTCTGGGTGGAGCGATTCGGAACGCGGACCATCGCGGCGGCAGTATATATGAGAGCGTAGCAACAGCCCATCGTTCCGCGCGGAGAAATCCGCTTGGGCCTGGAGTGGTCATGGAGCGACGCGTGGGCGCGCGGTCCGAGCGTCACTTTGAAGCCGGAGCCGCACCAGGAGCGATCACCCCCGGCTTCTAGCAGGTGGAAGAGTGGTTCCAGTACGGAAACATCGAGTCGCGTGCGCCGTGGGGCGATTACCGCTCGAATCGACAATGTTGAAAAGTGTTCTATTGTGGATTCGAGCGGTCAAGGGCAACGTGTCAGAACGACTCGAGGAAGGCGCGAAAGCACTCATGAATAGGGTCGGGCCAGTCGCTGAGGTCGAGCAGGAGATCGGGAAGGGCGTCGATAGGGAGCTCGCAAGAGATGCGCGAGCCTTCGATTGGTTTGCCTGCGATGGCAGGGAAGAAGACCCCACGGCCAGCCGTGGGCACGCGGCGAGAGGGGGTACCCGGGGCATCTGGCCGGATCGCGGCGTGACGCGCCATGCTCGGGGCAACCTCGTCCACCACATCAGGACCGGCCGAGTGCGTCGGGTGCCACTGCCCGCCGAGCTTCGAGCGGAGTTGAGAAACCGCGCCCGCAAGCTCGTGCCGTTCTCTCCCCGGGCGCAGGGATCGTTCACGCGCCCGGCCAAGCGACTGAGCGGCGTAGCGAGATCCCACCCCCAACAGCGGCGGCACACGGTCGCTTGCAAGTGGCTTGAGCGGGGTGGTAGTTTGGCCGGCCTGCAAGCCATCCTTGGTCACTCGACGCTCGTGACCACGCAGCGCTACGCCCGGTTGACTGACGAGGCCGTGCAGCGCGAGGCGTCGCGGCTCGCGGGGGCGTAGGGAGTGGCGACCGTAGCAACAGCCGTAGCAGCGTAAGCTTTCGCAGGCTCGTCGCTGGTCGCTGATCGTGCTCAGGCCCAGCGCCTCGGAGGGATGGCCGAGTGGTTTAAGGCGCCGGTCTTGAAAACCGGAGAGCGAAAGCTCCGTGGGTTCGAATCCTACTCCCTCCGCCAGATGTAGCTTGGAGAGGTGGCCGAGTGGCTGAAGGCAGCCGCCTGCTAAGCGGTTGATCGGGTAAAACTGATCCGGAGGTTCGAATCCTCTCCTCTCCGCCAGATGTTCATGCGGTCGATGTGTGCGCCCTTAGCTCAATTGGATAGAGCGTCTGGCTACGGACCAGAAGGCTGGGGGTTCAAATCCTCCAGGGCGCACCACTTTCGTTGGAGTCCGTCATGCACCGTCCGCTCCTCATCACGCTGATCGCGCTCGCCATCGCGGGCTGTCAGGCTTCGCCGGGCTCGTCGACCTCGGCGGCCCACTCGTCTTCGAGCGCATCCGGCACCGAGGCGGTGACGGCCTCCGCGCCGCGGTCCATCGATGAGCTCACCAACCAGACTCAGGTGTGGGAATGCCCGAAGTGCGGCATGGACTACGATCGCGCCGGCGTGTGCGAGATGGACAGCACGGCGCTGGTCGAGACTCGCGTGAGCTACATCTGCCCCGCCGACAACAAGCCGGTCGAACACTCCGGGAAGTGCCCGCGCTGCGCCGCGAACGCGCGCGTGGAGAAGACCGCGATGGCCGCCGAGCTGCCGGGTGCCGCCTCCGGGAAATAGCGCCGTGTCGCACCCTCGGCCGGTCGCACCCGCCGCGCCCGCACCCGCGGTGCTCGCGTCCGCAACGCTCGCGCTGGCCGCGCTCCTGATGGCGTCCGCGGTCGCGCACGCCGCGAAGCCACCGAAGCCGGTCGACCGCATCTGGACGCATCCCGATTTCGCCTCGTTCGGCGTGGGCGCCATCGCGCTGCTGCCCGCCGCGAGCTTCGACAATCAGCTCGATGCCGAGCGGCAGGTGGACGCCGCGCTGGGCGTGGCGCTTCGCTCCACGTCGTATCGCTGGGTATCGAGCGTCACCACCCGCGCGATGCTGCGCTCGAGCGGCGGCGATTCGCTGCTGCGCGCGGTGCGCAATCAGATCGTGGAACGCGGGCGCGTCGACTCGCTCGCCGCGCCGCGGCTGTGCGCGCTGCTGCGCGTGCAGGCGCTGCTCGCGGTGCGCATCGAGACCTGGGAGCAGGTCGCGATGGAGTGGGACCAGTCGGGGAAGCCCACGACCTCCGCGGCGCTGCGCGCGGCGCTGGTGGATTCGCTCGGACGGCTGGCGTGGACCGCCCAGGGACGCGAGGTCGCGGAGGGCCCCTACCACGAGGCGCGGCCGCCCGCGCTCGGGATGAGCAGCAGCGGGCTCGGCACCCAGCCGGTGGGGAACGAGACGCGTCCGCCTGGCTTCGATACCGTGCTCGCGCCGATGTTCGCGCGGTGGGTGGCGGCGTATCCGCCGCGCTCCGTGCCGGGCGCCGCCGCGCCGCGGGACTCCGCGCGATGAGGCGCGCACCGCCCCATCGCGCGTGCTCGCTCGCCACGCTGCTCGGCACGCCATGCTGATTCGCGACGACGAAGCCGGCATGCGCGCGGCGCTGCGCGAGGCGGGGGCGTCCGCGGCGGCCGACGAGGTGCCGGTCGGCGCGGTGATCGTTCACGACGGGATCGTCATCGGCCGCGGTCACAATCAGACCGAGGCGCTGCAGGACGCGACCGCCCACGCGGAGATTCTCGCGATCGGGGCGGCATCGAACGCGCTCGGGTCGTGGCGCCTCATCGACTGCACGCTCTACGCGACGCTCGAGCCGTGCGCGATGTGCGCGGGCGCGATCGTGCTCGCACGGATCGGGCGGCTGGCATACGGGGCCGCCGATCCCAAGGCGGGCGCCTGCGGCTCGGTGCTGGACGTCATCCACGAGCCGCGGCTCAACCATCGCGTCGAGGTGACGACCGGCGTATTGTCCGACGAGTGCGGCGCGATCCTGCGCAGCTTCTTTCAGCGCAAGCGGCGCGCCGTGGAATCGCGCCGCGAGCCCGGGCACGCGTAGCGGTGTTCGAGGCTCGCGGCGGGGCGGCGGGAGGGACCATGTGGAATCTGCTTCCGATCGTGATCCTGGTGCTGGTGTTCCTGCTGCGCCGGGGCGCGGCCGCGGGGCGCAAGGCCGCGCCGCGCCAGCCGCGGTCCGCGCGGGTCTCCGAGCCGGAATCGAACCGCTCCCCGAGTTCGGATATCGCCTCGTCGAACCGGCCCTACCCCGGGACCTAGACCGGCGGCCCTGGCGACGACACCCGCGGCCCCTCAAGAATTGTCTTGATTCGCGGCCCGCGGGGTCTAGCATTTCGCCCGGCGCAAAGGAAACGCCCGTCGCTGCCGGGCATCCCTGAGAGGCCGCAACCTCCCCGCGCCGCTCGCCGCCCTCACGCGAGATGCCGCCGCTCGATCGAGCGGCGGCGCTTGGGTGCTTGCGACGAGCGCGCGATCCTGCCGGCCCCTGAGTCCCGGGCACGAGCGCGCCCCGCGCGTCAGCGCGTTTGCTTCGCACCCTGTGGTCCAAGCATATGCCGAGGTCGCCCCCCTCACGCCACCTCGAATCGGCGCCACTCGCTGGCGCCGAGCGATCGCCACGCGTGCCGCCCGAGGTGACGCCGCCCCCCTCACTGCCGTCCATGATCCGAGGTGACGCCGCCCCCCACACTTGCGACCCCCCTGGGAGGTTCACCATGCGATATTCCCCCGCGCGATTCATCGGCGTGCTGCTGATGGGAGCACTCGCGCTTCCCGCCCCGGCACCGGCCACCGATGTCGATGGCCCCAACGATTGTCAGCGCTCGGCCGTGGATTTCGGCGACGCGCCGGAAGGCGTGTTCGCGTACCCGGGCGTGGTCGGGCACTTCCCGACCTGCACCGTCCCGACCGCGCCTGGAGACCGGACGTTGGCGTGCGCGCCGATCAGCACCGCGCCCGGCCTCACCGGTTTCGTGCGCCATCAGCATCCCGCGGCGGGCGGCGGTTACTGGCTGGGTTGCCCGCTCACGGGTGGCCTCCCGCAGGGCATCGACTCCGAGATCGACGGCAAGATGAACGCCACGGGCGCACCGATCAGCGTCTGCAACGACGTGGTGCCCACCGACTGCGTCGAGGCGGCCTTCGGCATGAGCTTCGGCCAGGACGAATGCTACGGCAGCACCGACGCCGGCATCGCCTCGCCCGTCAGCTTCGGCATCTGCACCAATTCGACGGTGACGTTCCAGGCCTACAATTGTGCGACCGTCTCGCGCCAGGTCGTGCTCAACATCCTCGTGGACTGGAACCAGGACGGCGACTGGAACGACAACTACCAGTGCAACACCACCTGCGCGTTCGAGTGGGCCGTCAAGAACGTCTCGATCGTGCTCGGGCCGGGTTGCAACACCGTCACCTCGCCGATCTTCATGTCGGGGCCGAACGCGGGCGATGGATGGATGCGCATCTCGATCAGCGACGAAGCCGTGAACGACAACTTCCCGTGGGCCGGCACCGCGACCAGTCCGGGGCAGCAGTTCACCGACGGCGAGACCGAGGACTATCCGGTCGTGATCAATCACACCGCGCCGTGCCCCGACTACGAGGACTGGGGCGACGCGCCGGAAGAGGTTCAGGCGTATCCCGGTATCCCCGGACGCTTCCCGACCTGCTCGGCCGTCACGCTGCCGGGAACTCAGCAATTGTTCTGCGCGCCGATCAGCACGCCGCCGGGTCCGACGGGTTTCGTGCGGCACGTATCGTCCTCCGACGACCCGTACCAGTTCTGGCTCGGCTGCGGCGATCCCGCGGCGGGCCTTCCGGGAGTGGACAGCGAGCTCGATGGCAAGACCAACGACACCGGCGGCCCGATCAGCGTGTGCTCGCCGGCGATCGCCGTGGATTGCGTCGAGGCCGCATTCGGGCTCAACTTCGGCCAGGACGAGTGCAACGCGGACGGCGTGGACGCCGGCATCGCGGGGCCCATCAGCTTCAACACCTGCACGGCCTCGACCGTGACGTTCAAGACGTTCAACTGCCAGACCCCGAGGGACGTCTATCTCAACATCCTCGTGGACTGGAACCGGGACGGCGACTGGAACGACAACTTCCAGTGCGGAACAGGTCCGAACCCCTCGTGCGCGTACGAGTGGGCGGTGAAGAATCAGATCGTCACGCTGGGTTCGGGCTGCGAGACGCACATCTCGCCATCGTTCCTCGCGGGGCCCAATGCCGGCCGCGGCTGGCTGCGCATCACCCTCACCGCGACGCCGGTCTCCGACGACTTCCCGTGGGATGGCTCGGCGGGCGGGCCGGCGGGACAGGGCTTCTTCCGCGGCGGCGAGACCGAGGACTATCCGGTCACCATCGCGACGCCCTGTCAGATCGACTACCAGGACTTCGGCGATGCGCCAGAGGGGATTGCCGCCTATTCGACCGGGATCATCGGGCACTTCCCGACCTGCATCTTCCCTACCGCTCCCGGCGATCAGCAGCTCGAATGTGCGCCGCCGAGCAGCACCCCGCCCGCGATCACCGGTTACGTGAAGCACGTCGCGCTCGCGAGCGACGCGGATCACTTCTGGCTCGGCTGCGGCACGCCGATCAGCCCGCTCTCCGGCATCGACAGCGAGATCGATGGAAAGGTGAACCTCGTTGCCATCTCGGGATCGATCAGCTGGTGCAACGATGCTGTGATCGTGGATTGCAACGAGTTCGCGGACGGCCAGCTGTACGGCCAGGACGAATGCTACGGGGATGCCGACGCCGGCCTCGCGAGCTTCGTCACCGTCACCGGCTGCTCGCTCGGCGTGGTGCCGTACAACGCGTACAACTGCAGCGATAACAACACGACCGTGTACCTGAACATCCTGGTGGACTGGAACTACGACGGCGACTGGAACGACATGATTGCGTGTCCGCCACATCGCTGCGCTCCCGAATGGGCGGTGAAGAACAAGAAGGTCGGGCTCGCGCCCGGCTGCAACGCGCTCACCTCCCCGTCGTTCCAGGTCGGGCCGAGGGAAGGCACGCCGTGGATGCGCATCACGCTCTCGTCGGAGCCGGCACCCGACGACTATCCATGGAATGGATCGGCCAGCCTGCCGGGCAGCCAGTTCACGGGCGGCGAGACCGAGGACTATCCGATCGGGATCGCGGCGAAGGTCACCGGGGTCGAGGATGGGTCGCGATCGGGCGATCTGTGGTTCGCGCCGATCGTTCCCAACCCCGCGCGCAGCGGGATCGTGGCGAGCTACACGTTGTCGCGTGAGTCCGATGTCTCGCTGGTCGCGTACGACATCGCCGGCCGCCAGCTCGCGGAGCTGGCGCGCGGGCGGATGCAGCCCGGAGAGCACCGCGTGGAGTGGAAGTTCCGCGACGCGCGGGGGGCGGAGATCACATCCGGGTACTACGTGCTGAAGCTGCGCGTGGGCGATCGCGTGCTCACGCAGCGGGGCATTCGGATCCGGTGATGCTCCGGACCTGAAGCCTGGCGAAGTTCGAAGCGTGGCGGCCACCTCGACGGGAGGTGGCCGTCGCGCGTTTCGCTGGCATGCGCCGGTCGCACTCGCTATCGTCGCCGGTCAGCGCCGGACCGGGGCGCCCCACGCCGTCACCCCATTCGGAGGCAGGAAATGAACGACGCACGCGAATTTCTCCGCCACGCCGTTGCCACCCTCGCGTACCGGGGCGCCAAAGCGGTCCGCGGCGCGCCGCCCGAGTTCGCGAGCTACAAGGCGTCGCCCACCACACGCACGCCGGGCGAGATCCTCGCGCACATCGGGGATCTGCTCGATTGGGCCCTGTCGCTCGCGAAGGGCGAGAAGGTCTGGCGCGACTCGACGCGACTGCCGTGGGACGCCGAGGTCGCGCGTTTCCACGCCTCGCTCGCCGCGTTCGACGGGCTGCTCGCCTCGGGCGCGACGCCGGGATTTCCTCTCGAGCGCCTGTTTCAGGGACCGATCGCCGACGCGCTCACCCACGTCGGCCAGCTCACGATGCTGCGACGCATCTCAGGCGCGCCGATGCGCGGCGAGAACTATGCGCGCGCGACGATCACGATCGGCCGCGTCGGCCCGGACCAGGCGCCTCCGCCGGCAAAAAGCGAATTCGATTGAGATCGCTGGCCGCTTCAGCGCGCTATCGCAGCGTTCAGGAGTGTGCGTCACCCTGCCGATAACCCGAATGGCGCCTTCGGGAGCAGCGGGGGCATTCCCTGCCGCCCTGTTCGCCGGTCGAGAATCTTCGAGCCGCTCGTCGAAAAATGACCAGCGATCGCGAATTCGACACGGAACAGGTGAAGCCAAGGCCCCAATTAGGCTACCATGTCGAAATTCGTGATGGCCTCGCCGCTCGTGGCGAGACGGCATGCCGACATCGGAGACCTTTGTTCATGGCGCAACTCAGGAAACGCTTCTCGATCTGGTGGTTCAGCGTTCAGGTCGTCGTCCAGCTCGGGCTGCTGTTCGTGGCCTTCAGGTTGCTAATGCCGAACGTCTGGAAGAGCCAGCTCGCCGCTGGCGCGCTGGCCATCGTGCTGGTGTTTCTTGGCGTGCACCTGTTCGTCTGCTTCTTCGAGTGGGCCTTCCATCGCTACGTGCTCCACTCGGTGACGGCCCGCTGGCTGCTCACCTTCGCGAAGGCGCACCGCAACCACCACGGGCTCACGCCGATTCGCCTGCAGCCGATTACGGAAGGCTCCGATCGGTACGTGCTGAACCGCTACCCGATCACCAGCGAGGACCAGCACGAGGACTCGGCCTTTCCGATCTACGCGCTGCTGGCGTTCTGGGGGCTTTTCAGCCCGCTGCTGATCGGCCTTCAGCTCCTGTTCCCGCAGCTGCCATTCCTGCTGGGCGGCTATGCGGCGATCGCATGGTCCATGTCGCTCTACGAAATTCTCCACGCGATCGAACATCACCCCTACGAGTGGTGGAAGCGCGCGACCGAGCATCCGCGATTCGGCGTGGTGTGGAGGAAGCTGTACGGCTTCCATCACATGCATCACGCGAACATCTCGTGCAACGAGGCGATCTCGGGCTTCTTCGGCCTTCCGATCGCGGACTGGACGTTCGGCACCTACCACCAGCCGCGCGAGCTCCTGCTCGAGGGGCGGGTGGCGACCGCCAAGGATTTCTCGGTCCCATCGCCGCCGCGAGTCGTGCGGTGGCTGGACGACTGGGCGAGAAAACGGGAATCGGTGCTGCGCCACCGCTCGAGCGAAGCCACGGCCGGGCGCGCCGGGCGCACCTCCAGCGCGGATCAGAAGTAGCGCCCTCCGAGCGCCGAAAACGCTCTGGTCCCGGGTCTCCGCCCCAGCCTGGAATCAAGGTACCTCGCTTGGATCCTGATCCCCGGCCCCTGCCCGCGCGGGAGGGCCTCAGGCCCCGTGAAGTCCGAGGGCCTGATGACTGCCTCGATCCTCCGCCGTGCGGTCCCGGTCGTGATCAGGTGCGCGGCACTCGCGCTGTTCGCGGGCCTGCACACCCCCGCCCGGGCGCAAGAAGCAGGAGTCCCCAGGACGGGCGAAAGTGGCATCACTCGAACGGCCAGCCAAATCCTGGCGAGACTTACGTCATGACAGCAGGGCTCCGCTTGGGTAGACTCATCGGTCGACAGCGCGCCGCTTTCCTCTAGGCGCACATCCTTGTGGTGCCACCGAGTCTCCTGGAGGATGCCCCACCATGCCCGCCACACTTCGCTTTCCCGTGGCCTTCGCGCTGCTCGCACTCTTCGCGCAGCCGGCGCTTGCCGTGCAATCCGTCGCGAGGCAGTGGAATGAGGCGCTCATCGCGGCGATCCGGATCGACCTGGCGCGACCGCCCATCCAGGCGCGAAATCTCTTTCATTTCTCCATCGCGGCCTACGATTCATGGGCAGCTTACGACACGTTCGCCAGGCCGTATCTCCTGGGCCATCAGGTGGGCGGCTATTACTGCCCGTTCAACGGAATCGCCGCCCCCGCCGACATCCAGGCCGCGCGCAATCAGACCATCAGCTTCGCGTGCTACCGCCTGCTCAGGTATCGCTACCAGACCTCTCCGGGTGCCGCTCAATCGCTGGCGCGGTTCGACGCCCTGATGACGACGCTGGGATACGACAAGACATTCACATCGACGAACTACTCCACCGGTTCCTCGGCCGCGCTCGGCAACTACATCGCCCAATGCATCATTAATTTTGGCCTGCAGGATGGCTCGAACGAACAGGGCAACTTCGCGTATCAGTATTACAATCCCGTCAACCCTCCCATGATCATGGCACTGCGGGGCGACTCGACCCTGGTCGACCCCAACCGCTGGCAGCCGCTGACGGTGACGGTCTTCATCGACCAGAATGGCAACATCATCCCCGGCTCGACGCCCAAATTCATCGGTCCGGAGTGGGGCGCGGTGACGCCGTTCGCGCTCACGCCCAGCGAACTGACCAGCCACCCACGCGGCGGCTACGACTGGCAGGTCTACCACGATCCCGGCCCCCCGCCCTATATCGATCCGCTGAATGCCAGCAGTCCGGGGTCCATTCTCTACAAGTGGGGGTACGAGCTGGTCGCGGTGTGGTCGTCTCATCTGAAGGCATCCGACATCGTCATGTGGGACATCTCGCCCGCGTCCCGGGGCAACAACGCCGTGCTCCCACAAGCCCAGGCGGACTTCCCGAGTTTTTACAATCTCCTCGAGGGCGGCGATACCGGGACGGGGCGTCCGTTGAACCCCCGCACCGGCCTGCCGTACACGCCGCAGTTCGTGCCGCGCGGCGACTACACGCGGGTGCTCGCCGAGTTCTGGGCAGATGGACCTAACTCAGAGACTCCTCCCGGGCACTGGTTCACCATTCTCAACTACGTGAGCGACCAGCCCTCGTTCGTCAAGCGCCTCGAGGGGCAGGGCCCGGTCCTGGATGACCTGCAGTGGGACGTGAAGGCCTACCTTGCAATGGGAGGCGCGGTTCACGACGCCGCGATCGCATGCTGGGGCAACAAGGGCTGGTACGACACCGTGCGCCCCGTCTCGGCACTTCGGTGGATGGCGGGTCAGGGACAGTCGAGCGACGCGACGCTTCCCCACTATTCCCCGGCCGGGCTGCCACTGCTGCCGGGTTACGTCGAGCTGGTGCACACGGGGGATCCGCTCGCGGGATCGGGCAATGTGAATGTCAACAAGATCAAGCTGTACGCGTGGCGCGGACCCACGTACGTCACCAACCCGGCATCGGACACCTCCGGGGTGGGCTGGATTCTCGCCGAGAACTGGTGGCCCTATCAGCGGCCCACCTTCGTGACCCCGCCGTTCGCGGGATACACGTCCGGACATTCCACCTATTCACGCGCGGCCGCCGAGGTGATGACGCGCATCACCGGAGACGAATATTTTCCGGGTGGGATGTCTTCCTTCTTCGCGCCGCGGAATCAATTCCTGGTGTTCGAAGATGGCCCGAGCATGGACGTGACGCTCCAATGGGCGACGTATCGGGATGCGGCCGATCAATGCAGCCTCTCGAGAATCTGGGGCGGCATCCACCCGCCGCAGGACGACATTCCCGGTCGTCTCATGGGCAGAACCGTCGGGATCGACGCGGTCGACTTCGCGGAGACGTACTTTGCGGGGATCCCGACGCCGGCGCTGGCTTCACTCGTCAGCTGCGACGCGCAGCCCGACCGGATCCGACTGACCTGGTACTCGGCCGACAAGCGGGGCGTCCCGGCCACGGTGTACCGCCGCACGAAGGGCAGCGACTGGGCGGCGATCGCCGTGACGGCCATCGATGGCAGCGGCTACCTGCGCTTCGATGACGCGACGGTCATGAGCGGGACGCGCTACGGCTACCGGCTCGGCCTGACCGACGGCGGCACGCTCAGCTTCGCGGGAGAGGCATGGGCGACTGCGGAGGGCCCGGCCTTCGACCTGGTGGGCGTGTACCCGAATCCGTCGGTGGGCACGAAGCTGACGGTGCAATTCGCGCTGCCGAGCGCCGCGCCCGCGAGACTCGAGCTGATGGACATCGCGGGCCGCCGCGTCGCGGAGCGCGAGGTCGGCTCGCTCGGGCGGGGCCGGCACGACGTCATCCTCGCCGACGCGGGGCGTGTCGCGCCGGGCGTGTACGTGGTCAGGTTCAGTCAGGGATCGAGCGTGAAGACGGCGCGGGCGGTGGTGGTGAAGTAGCGCGGGCCCGATCGTCTCGCGCGCCGACGCCCATCGGCGTTCGCGTCGCTCGCCGAGCTATCGCACCACGAGGACGCCCGCGGCCTTGAACGAGGCGTAGACGCGCATTCCCGGCGTCAGCCCGAGTGCCTCGACCGCCTCGCGCGTCACCTCCGCGATCAGCGGCGGAGTCGTCGCCAGCGAAACGCGAACGAGTTCGCCCAATGGGGGCTCGGGCTCCAGTTCCTCGATGATTCCGGCGAACACGTTGCGGGCGGTTCCACCGGGCCTCTCGAGCGCGAGCGTGATCTCGCGGGGATGCACCACGACCGCCGCCCCGCCCTCGGCGTCGGCGTCCCCGATCACGAGGTCCCCTTCCGGCATCGCGATCCGGACCTCACCATCCTCGTGACGCGACGCGATCGATCCCCTGAAGAAGTTGACGCCGAGGAATTCCGCGACGTACCGCGATCGCGGATGCCGCATCAGCTGTTCACGCGATCCGCTCTGACTGATGCGTCCGCCCTCGAGCACGGTGATCCGTTCACCGAAGGCCAGCGCCTCGCTCGGGCTGTGCGTCACGTAGATCGTCGAGCACGGCATTTCCCCGAGCAGCCGCCGCAGCTCGCCGCGAATCGCGCGCCGCGACTGCGCATCCAGCGCGGAGAGCGGCTCGTCCAGCAGCAGCAGGCGCGGCTCGAGCACGATCGCGCGCGCGATCGCCACCCGCTGCTGCTGGCCGCCCGATAGCTCGTGCGGCCGTCGCCTCGCGAGCGCGCGAATCCCCAGGCGTTCCAGCGCGGCGTCGACGCGCGCGGCGATCTCCCGTCTCTGAATGCCCTGGGCCCGCAGGCCGAATGCGACGTTCTCGGCCGCCGAAAGATGCGGGAACAGCGAGTAGTCCTGGGCCACGTAGCCGACGGCGCGTTCCGATGCGGGGAGCGCTCGCGCCCCGCCGCCATCGAACCAGACCGCGCCATCGACCTCGATCCGCCCGCGGTCGGGACTCATCAGGCCGGCGAGCAGCCGAAGCAGCGTGGTCTTTCCGGACCCGCTCTCACCTACCAGCACCATGACGGAATGGTCAGAGACCGCCATCGATGCCTCGAGCGAGAATTCGCCGAGCCGCTTAGCGAGCTGGACGTTGAGCACGCGATCGATTCCAGAACCAGCCCGCCGGGGCGAACCGCAGCCCCAGGAGCAGGCCGAACGCCATGATGAGCAGCAGGACCGAGAGCACCACCGCGGCGTCGAGATCGGACTGCAGCGCGACGTAGACCGCAAGCGGCATGGTCTGGGTGGCGCCGGGGAGGTTGCCGGCGAACGTGATGGTCGCGCCGAATTCGCCGAGCGCGCGCGCGCAGCTCATCGCGATGCCCGCGACGATGGAGGGCATCGCCAGCGGCAGCACGACGCGAAAGAACGTGAAGCTCTCGGAGGCGCGCAGCGTGGCGGCCACGTCGAGGAACTTTCGATCCACGCCGGCGAAACCGGCGCGAGCAGGCCCGATGAAGAACGGCGCGGCCATGAACACCTGCGCGATCACCACCGCCGCGGTGGTGAAGGGCAGCGTGATGCCGAGCGCGTCGAGCGACCGGCCCGCGAGCCCGGCCCGGCCGAACGCCATCAGCAGCGCGAAGCCCGCCACCGTGGGGGGCAGCACCATCGGCAGGTCGATCAGCACCTCGACCACGCGCTTTCCGAAGAACTCCCGGGTCGCGAGCAGGTAAGCGGTCGGCAACCCGAGCAGGATCACGGTCGCGGTCGCGGCGGCGCTGGTCAGCAGGCTCAACCGCAGCGCGTCGAGCACGACCGGATCTCCGAGTCGCGCCGCGAGCTGCGCGGGGGAGACGCGCAGGAGCAGCGCGAGGAACGGCAGCGCGAGAAACGCCGTGAGCAGCGCGGCCGCCGCGACCACGGCCGCCCGCATCAGGAGGCCCCGCCGTCGCCGGGGCGCCTCAGCCGACGAGGATGCAGGCGCGGTCGACATCAGGGGGTCGCGGGCGTCACCGGGATCAGGCCGCGTCGTTCGAGGATCCGCTGCCCTTCGATGGACAGCACGAGGTCGATGAACGCCCTGGCTGCTTCGGGCTCCTTCGTGTCCCTGACCAGCGCGATCGGATAGGAGGCGAGGACGTTCGCGTTCTCCGGGATCTCGATCACGCGGATGAAGCGCGCCACGGCCTCGGCGACGTCGGATCGATACACGATGCCGGCGTCGGCCTCACCCAGTTGCACCTTGCCGACGACCGACCTCACGTTCTCCTCTTCGGAGACGACGTTGTGGAGCGTGCGAGCGGCGAAGCCGCCACCGAACGCCGGGTCTCGCGCGAGATTTCGCAGGACCGTCCGACTGTAGCGGCCGACCGGCACCGCGTCGGCCCCGAGCACCAGCTTGGTCCCACCGCGCGCGAGGTCTTGAAGCCGGTGGATGCGCGCGGGGTTAGTCTTCGGAACGATCACCACCAGCCGATTCCTCGCGAAGATACTGTACTCGCCCGCGAGAAGGCCGCGGTCCTTCGCGTACTCCATCCAGCGCTCATCGGCGGAGGCGAACACGTCCGCCCGCGCGCCCTGCTCGATCTGCGTCGCCAGTTGTTGTGAACCCGCGAGGATCAAGTGAATCGTCAGGCCCGGCCGCCGCCGTTCGAGCTTGCGGCCGATCTCGGTGAATGCATCGGAAAGCGACGCGGCCGCGAAGACCTGCAGCTTGCTCCTGCCCTGGGAGGCGGCGGGCCCCGCGCCGGATGGGGACGCGCCGACCAGCGCGAGGGCGAGTGACAATCCGGCGATGCGCGCGATGGCGCGGCCGCGCTTCATTCGCCGCGGCCCCGCTTGCCGATCATGATCTCGGTGGACTTGATGACCGCGAGTACCTCGTCCCCGATCTTGAGCCCCAGCCGTTCCGCTGACGATCGGGTGATCACCGAGACGAGGTCCTGATCCCCGATGCGGACGTGGACCTCGGCCATGAGGCCGTCGAGCAGCAGTCGCGAGACTTGCCCGCTGAGACGATTGCGGGCGCTGATCTCGAGTGAACGATTCGCGGCGGCGGGAGCCGGGCCACCGAGCAGCGCCTCGAGCTCGCCGCGACGGAAGAGCCACTTCCTGCCCACTCGCGCCGCCGGCAACTTCCCGGCGCGGGCGAGGCTCTGCACCCGCCTCACGTTGAGGTGGAGGAGCTTCGCGGCTTCCTCTGCGCTGAGCGTGTTCATGTATCCCTCCGAGCCTTTAAGCGAGCCGTTGCTTCGGCTAGACTCCGTAAAGATACACTAGTCTGGAGCGCCCAGGCATGTAGCCGTCAGTTGAGACCATCATGCACAGGAGGAGCCCCTCCAGAGCGGATCTCGAGCCCCGGACCCGGAGGTGACCCATGCTGCGGAAGGCGAAGCTCACCGCGTTTGTGGCGACCGCTCGGCCCGGCCGCGCGAGGACCTTCTACCAGAAGACGCTCGGCCTTCGTCTGGTCGGCGACGATCAGTTCGCCCTCGCGTTCGACTCCAATGGCGTGCAGCTGCGCATTCAGAAGGTGGACAGGATCAAGCCACCGTCCTTCACGGTGCTCGGTTGGGAGGTGCCCAGCATTCGGCGGGCCATGGCGGCGCTCTCGAAGGGCGGAGTCACGTTCGAGCGCTATGAATTCCTCGATCAGGACGAGGCGGGCGTGTGGACGGCTCCCAGCGGAACGAGGGTCGCATGGTTCAAGGATCCCGACGGCAATCTGCTCTCGCTCGCGCAGGGTCCGAAATGAGATTCATATCTGTTGGCACCTGCCCCGGCCGGGCGTAGCCTCTGGGTGCGTTCGGCGGGACGTGCGTCCCCGAATGACGAGCATCGCAAGCGTGATGTCGGGCCCGCCCGCAGAAGCGCCCCAGTAGCGCTTCGCACGAGGTACCGGAAGTGCCGCGACTCTCAGTGCCCGAGTTTCCGCCCCGTCGCTTCGCCGCCGCGTTGACCGTCATACTCGTGGCGAACTCCGCCGCAATCGCGCTCGCATTCTCACCCCCGGTGTGGGTGGGACAGGTTCATAGCCCGACCGGGCTTCCCGGCACCGTGGGGGGAGACGGGCCCTATCACGTGGGCCGCGGTGCGGCCATTCCGGGCGCGGACAACAACGGGGTCTGGACATGGGATCAGAACCCGGGTCCCGATTCCCTCGGCGGTTGGTGGCCGGTCGTGCTTCCCTACGATCTGAGCACGCCCACGCCGCAGACGGATTCCCAGCGACCGTGGTGGGCTCTCGACTACGGGAATCAGGCCAACTACGCGATCCCGCAGGGGCTCAAACGCTCGTTCGGCGTCGTCGGCGTGTGGCACGTGGACAACGGTGCGCTCAGCCCCCATCCCCAGGTTGCCGCGGCGACCCCGGCGTGGCTGCCGCTGGCGGGAAGCTACTCGGCATGGATGGGCCTGCGCGCGCATGGCGATCTGGCGTTCATCGATCCCATCGCGGGGCGTGCGTTCAACGAGGACGTGCTCGACTTCAACAACGCGAACACGGGCGCCGTCTCGGGCACGCTCCGAAACTTCCCCGGCTACGGCTCGCAGATGGATCAGATGCTGTACCGCGATCTGGACATGATCGGATCCACCGGCGCGAGCATCACCGTCTCGTTCAAGTTCCGCACCCAGATGTCCACCGCGTTCGATACCGCCGCCGCCACGCGCGTGGGCTGGTTCAATCACGATCCGCTCTCCACCGCGGCGGGGAATTTCATCAGCAGCAGCGCCGCGGGTAACGCGAGCGCGCCGCGCGACTCGTTCATGGTCTACGTGGGAGCGCCGGTCAATGATGTGGCGGGATGGCTCGGCTCCGATGGGTTGACCCACGCCGTCTTCGATCCCACGCGCCGCTGGTTCGGCGAGACGCTGCGATCGGTCGAGGGCTACTACAAGGAGATCTTCGCCACCGTCGGCCAAGACTCGGGAACGGTGTCGCTGATCGTTCCGAACAGCGTGCTCGCGCCGATGTACGCGGCCGCGGGCCCCAAGCTGCGGCTGTTGTTCCGGGGCAAGACCAATCGGGGCTTCGACGATCAGACCGGCGGGTTCGTCTCGTACGGGCGCGGCGCGGTGCAGATCGACGACGTTTCCGTCAGCGGGGGAAGCGTCAGCACCGCGCCGGGGTTCGGCGACTTCGAAACCCCCGGCGCGATCGACAACTCGATCTTCGTCAGCCCCCTCGAGGCCTGGAAATCCACTGGCAAACCGCCGCAGGCGTTTCTGCATACGCATTCCATGAACGAGCTGATCTTCTCGCCGACGGATCCTTCGGTCTGCGGATTCTCGGGCAACGCGCTGTCGGCCGGGAACCACGATCAGTCGGAGTCCGTTCCCGATCCCTTCGGAATCGGGGTCCCGAGGGTGGAATCGAGGCAGGCCATCGTCTCGCCGACCATCAATCTCGTGTCGAGCGGGGTCGGGAGCTTCAATGGGCAGGGTCTCGATGCCGAGATCGTGAACGTCACCGACGACTACTACCTGCGCTACGAGCTGTACACGGGCGCGCTGGACGCGCCATACACCGGAATCACGACGACCGTCGGCGTGCAGTGTTACCCGGTGCGACACGACGGGAATCAGGCGCCGTGCTGGAGCGACATCCGGACACTCGCCCAGGAGGTCTCCGATCCGGTGCCCGAGTGCCTGACGATTCGCACCGGGCTCCGCGCCGCCGGGTTGATTCAGACCTCGAACCTCAGCGGCGTCCCCGACTCGATCCGCGTGCTGCTCGCGGTGCACACCCGCCGGCCGGCGAGCGGTCCCATCGCGGCCTCCAACGACGGCGTCTACTTCGACAACGTCTCGCTGGGCTTTCTCGATTCGCTGCCGCCGCTCGGCGTAACCGCGCTCTACGGAGGCGGGGCGATGGGGCAGCCGGTCAGGGAGACCGGGTCGTGGGACTTCGATTCGCTGAGCGTGGCCCAGCAGAACTTGCCCGACAGCTGCGCGTACACCGTGCTCCACCGGTTCGGCGACGACCTCGTCGGCTACGGCTGGACGCCGTCGGCCATGTCCACGGTTTCGCCGCGCGTCGAGGCCCTCGGGAATCCTTCGTGGCTGACCGCGCCCTCGTTCGATGTCGGCGGGGGCGCGCTGGTGTTCGACGACCCGGGCACTCACGATTTCCTTGCCGATCAGCGCGGCGACATGCAGAGCCCCGCCTTCAGCGTTCTCGATGCCGGTCCCGACGTGCTCGGCTGGATCCTCCGATTCTCGTCGAACTCCAATCAGGCGCACTCGGCGGCGCAACTGCCCCTGACCATCGGAGTCCGCTGTCACGGCCCGGCAGGCTGGGGCGCGTGGGCGGACTCTCGGTTCGCGATTCCGCTCGGCGACGCAGGATGGAACGAGCGGCTCGACATTCCGACCGGCGCCGACAGCGCGATGGTCCGGCTGGGCGTGCGCAATCTGACGGGGACGACCGTGGCGAGCCGCGGGCCGGCGCTCGATGAGATTCAAGTCGCGGCGCAGGAGAAAGCGCCGGCCGCCAAGCTCTGGAAGCACGTCCCCGACCTCACCCAGGGCGAAGCGTACACTTGCCAGGCCACGGCGTTCGCCGACTGCCTGGCGTATTGGGCCGCGAACGGCTACCCGCAACTGATGCCGTCCGGTGAGTCGTATTCGGACAGGGTCAACGCCATGCAGAACCAACTCAAGAAGAAGATCCACGACGCTGACAAGGGTGACGCCGGGGGATGTGAATACATGAAGGAGAAGAAGGTCTTCAAGGAGTCCATGCCGCCTTCCGACCATCCCCCGCTGGAGATCGCGATATACCCGCCCAAGATCGCGACGTGGGCCAACTTGAAAGAGCAATTCTCCCAGTGCCACGACGTCATGCTCGGTCTGTGGTGGTACGACGCCAACGGGCAGCGCATTCGCGACGCCGCCCACCGTGTAACGGTGGCGAACTTCGAGGAGACCGCCGACGGGAAGAAGTGGCTGCGAGTCGCGAATCCATGGGGCAAGCAGACCGAGGACGTGAATGAAGACAACCGCGAGGGCGTCTACGACAAGCTCGAAGTCACGGTTGGGGCGGACGGCCGCATTCGGATCGACAACGACAAGCTGGAGAAGGGCGTCGCGGAAGGCTCCGACCATCTGTGCGTTCAGGACATCGCCGTCGTCCGGCCGGAGGCACCGCATCGGCCGGCGCTCGCGCAGGTGCCCGCGCGATCCGCGGCGTCGCTGCTGGGCGGGCCGAACAGCTACAGCTACGCGTACACCAACACCGGGATCGGCCCGGTGCGGTTCTTCGCCATCATCCTCGACGTGCCTTACCAGACTGTGGTGTCGCCGCCGGGCTGGAGCTGGTCGCCGCTCCCCGCGAATCACCCCGGAGTCGTGGACTGTAATTCGATGATCGGCCCCGCGGGAATCCTGTGGACCACGACCAGCAATCCGATTTCGCCCACCGGCACGTTGTCGGGCTTCGGGTTCGACTGCGATCCGAGCTACCCGTCCATCCCCGAGGGACTGATCGCCTACGTCGAGGACGACAGCAGTTTCGGCAGCTACGAGATCGCCGCGGGACCGGTGCCGCTCTCCGTCGCCGCGGTGGACGAACCGGAAGCGTTCGGCATTCACGAGCTGCTGGTGTTTCCGAATCCCGCGCTCGCCGACATCGAGATCCAGTTCCAGCTTCAGGCGGCGGGGGAGGCGACGCTCGAGATCTTCGACATTACCGGCCGCCGGGTGCGGAGAATCCACGACGCCGCGCTCCCGGCGGGCCGGGTCCATCGCGTCTGGGATCGGAGAGACGAAGCAGGACGAGTCGTGACGCCCGGCCGCTATTTCTGTCGGCTCGAGGCCGACGGTCGAACCACTCGGCGCGCCTTCAGCGTCCTGCGCTGAAGGGGAATGTTGGAAGGGCGCGCCGCACTCGGCGCCGGGCTACTGGAGCCCGCTCGAATGCCGGCGTGAACAGGGGGCAGAAGCGGTCACGGGGGGCTCACGAAATGGGGATCAGAGCAGGGGAAGGAGCCTCTATCGCGGCGGCGGGCGGAGGTCTACCATTAGACGGTCCGCGCGGACGGAGCTTCTGCCCTTCACGGATGACAGCGTGAGATGACGTGGCTGTTCTGGTGCGAGAGCGCGCGGCTGAAACCGAATCCGAGAAACCACGCCATCGGCCCACCTTCGGCGAGTCGGCGCCGATTCGTCCCAGGCTCCCCTGACGTTGCATCAGCCTGTAAGTCGTTCATCGGGAAAGGAAGACGTCATGTGCGTGCACGATTCGAATGCCCGGCCCGAGACAGCACTGCATTTCGTTTCCGGCCCGCCGAAGCCGACCGCATGCCGAGCCGGCACCGACATTGATACTCCGAGCACGCCGCGACATCCGCGCTGCCATGGACTTGGCGTAACGCTGCTGATCTGCGTCGAGCTTTGTCTCGCATCCCAGCCCGCGCCGTCGGCCGCGCAGGGTTTCAACCTCGGCGTGAGGCTCGACTTCGCGACCGGCACCAATCCCAACTCGGTCGCGATCGGGGACGTGAGTGGCGACGGGAGGCTCGACCTGATGCTGGCGAACCATAGCTCCAGCACGGTCTCGGTGCTGCTCGGCAACGGCGGCGGCGGGTTCGGGGCGAAGACCGACTTCGCGACCGGTTACTTGCCTTCATCGGTCGCGATCGGGGACTTCAACGGCGACGGGAAGCCCGACCTGGTGGTGGCGAACGCGAGTAACGCCGTGTCGGTCCTGCTCGGCGACGGTACGGGCGGGTTCGGCCCGTATACAGACTTCACGGCCGGCAGCTTTGCCTCATCCATCGCGATCGGAGACGTGAACGGCGATGGGAAGCTCGATCTGGCGGCGGCGAACTACGGTTCCAACACGGTGTCGGTACTGATTGGCGACGGCGCTGGCGGCTTCGGGGCGAATACCGACTTCGCCACCGGGGCGAGTCCCTTTTCGGTCGCGATCGGGGACGTGAGCGGCGACGGGAATCCCGACCTGGCGGTGGCGAACTTCGGATCCAACACCGTGTCGGTGCTCATCGGCACCGGCGCCGGCGGGTTCGGTACGAAGACCGACTTCGCGACCGGGGGATCGCCCGCCTCGGTCGCGATCGGAGACGTGAGCGGCGACGGGAAGCTCGACCTGGCGGTGGCGAATAACGATGACAACACGGTGTCCGTGCGGCTCGGCAACGGCAGCGGCGGATTCGGAGCCAGGACCGACTACGGGGCGGGCGGCAATCCCTACCAGATCGCGATCGGAGATGTGACTGGGGACGGAAAGCCCGACCTGGTGGTGGCGAATGCCGGTTCCAGCACGGTGTCCGTCCTGCTCGGCACGGGCACGGGCGGGTTCGGGACGAACACCGAATTCGAGACCGGATTGACTCCCTACTCCGTCGCGATCGGGGACGTGAGCGGCGACGGCAAGCTGGACCTCGCGGTCGCGAACTACAATTCCAACTCGGCGTCGGTGCTGCTTGGCAATGGCACGGGCGGGTTCGGGGCGAAGACCGCCTTGCCGACCGGGGTCCAGCCCGTCTCGGTCGCGATCGGGGACGTGAGCGGCGACGGGAATCCCGACCTGGCGGTGGCGAACTTTTTCTCCAACACGGTGTCGGT
>JBGPFC010000009.1:0-116176 GCA_041483195.1 Candidatus Eiseniibacteriota bacterium | reverse complement strand
CGGCGGCGGGTCCGACGCTGACGAATCCGGGTATCGTGAGCTACGCCGACTCCGCGAACGGCATGACCTACAACATCAAGGGCTACGGCAAGACCGCGGCGCTGTCGCTGGTGCTGAGCGCGGGTCAGTAAGCATCGTCTGGTGCACCGTCACGGCGAGGGCGGGAGAAGCTCTCCTGCCCTCGCTCCGACTCCAAGGCAAGGTCGGATGGGATCGGGCGAATGGCCGGCGCGGTCGGGACAGGATCCCGGCTCGAACCGGCGGTCGGATCTGGAACAGACGCCGCACGGCGAGGGAGGGAGCTAGGATGACAGTTCGCGCGAACGCAGCCGCGAGGCACCGGGGAGTGATCCCGGGGCGCGCCCTGCCGTACGGCGAAGGGCGGGCACTGCAGGAATCATCGCCGCGAAGCGCCATGAGGAATTCCAGCCGGCGCGGCTTCACGTTGATCGAGCTGATGATCGTGGTGGTCGTGATCGGTATCCTGGCCGCGATCGCCATTCCCAACTTCGTTTCATTGGAGCACCGCGCTCAGGAGAGCTCGGTCAAGAGCAACATGCACACGATTCAGCTCGTGCTCGAGGACTTTTCGATCCTGAACGACGGGTACTATCCCGTCGGCGCAGGCTCGACGATTCCCGACGGGAGGACCCTGGCACAGCTCTGCCCGGGTGGTGCGTATCCTCTCAATCCATTTACCAAGGCGCCGTCGGTCGTACAGTTCAACGTCAATCCCACGTCGGGTGCCCCGGGCGAGCTCGCGATCAATCCCGCGGCCATCAGCAGCTACATGCTGAAGGCCAATGGCCCCTCCGGTGACACGCTGAAGCTGGTGCTGACCACCGGGCAGTAACGACTCGGCCGAGTTCGTTCCACCGCGGCGACCAACCTCTGTCCGCCCCGGCCGGTCGCGGACCGAAATTGCACGATGCAGCACGAGGTTCCTCGCGGCACGTGCATTGCAACGCACGGCGACGGCAACCCGCGCTCCGCAGCGCGGGGCGACCCCGTCCCGGAGTCCACACCCCGGCGTTGCACGCTTCAGCGATCCGGAAGGAGAGCATATGCAGACCGCGTCCCCCAGCCCCGAGCACGTGCTCAAGGCCGCGCAGCCCTCCGGCCACGGCGCGGGGGTCGAGCGCGATCTCGCGATCTGCGCCAGGGGGCTCTCGAAACATTACCGCAACCCCTGGACGCTCAAGGTCAGCGCCGGGCTCGAGAACCTCGACCTCGACGTCCGCCGCGGCGAGGTCATGGGATACCTCGGTCCCAACGGCGCCGGCAAGACCACGACGCTCAAACTTCTGACGGGGCTTCTCAAGCCGACCCGCGGGCGCGCGTGGCTGAACGGCGTACCGATCGAAGACACGCAGAGCCGCCGCGGAATCGGATTCCTCCCAGAGCAACCCTACTTCTACGACTATCTCAACGGGCTCGAGTATCTCGAGCTCGCGGCTTCGCTGTCCGGGATCTCCGGGCGCGAAGCACGCCAGCGCGCGGCGCGCTGGCTGGGCCGCGTGGGTCTTAGCGATCGCCCGCAGTTGGTGCTGCGCAAGTATTCCAAGGGCATGCTGCAGCGGCTCGGATTCGGCGCGGCGCTCATCCACGATCCCGAACTGCTGATCCTCGACGAGCCGATGAGCGGCCTCGACCCCTTCGGCCGCCGCGACATCCGCGAGCTGATCGTCGAGCAGCAGGCGCGCGGCGCGACGGTGCTGTTCTCGTCGCACATCCTGCCCGACGTCGAAATGCTCTGCGACCGCGTCGCGATCGTGATGCGCGGGCGGCTGCAGCGCGTCGCGACCGTGACCGAACTGGTGAACGACGGACCGCAGCGCGTACAGATCCGCTGCCCGGGCGCGCCCCTGCTCGAAATTCCCGTGCCGTGGCGCGGAGTCATCGAGCGGCGCGAGCATGGTGGGGAAAGCGAGTTCATCCTCGGCGACGCGACGGCGCTCGGCGAGGTGCTGCAGTGGTTGCTGCGCTCCGGGGTGCAGGTGACCGCCGTGACGCCGCAGCGGGCGAGCCTCGAGGAACTGTTCATGGCCGCCGCCCGCACCGATTCGCAGCAGGGTCACCTGGAGCGGAGGTCCGCGTGATTCCCCTGCTCATCGCGCGCAACACGTTTCGCGAGGCCACGCGCGACCGGCTGCTCACCGGGGTCGGCGTCGCCGGCGTCGTGCTGCTGCTCGCGACCCAGGTCTTCAGCCCGCTGGCGATGGGCGAGGATCGAAGGCTCACGATCGACCTGGGACTCTCCGGGATCTCGCTGCTTGGACTCTTGATCGTGATCATGGTCGGCACCAGCCTGGTCGCCAAGGAAATCGAGCGCCGCACCATCTACAACCTCCTGTCGCGACCGATCGCGCGTCCGGCCTATCTGGTCGGGAAGTGGGTGGGGCTGTCCGCGGCGTTGTGGCTGGTGGCGTTCGCGCTGGGAGGCGCGCTGTGGGTTCTGCTCGCGCTGCGCGGATTCCAGCCGAACGCGGCGTCGCTGTTCGCGGCCGTCTATTGCGCGGCGCTCGAGCTCTCGGTGGTGACCGCGCTGGCGGTGATGTTCTCCGCGCTCTCGACGCCAGTCCTGTCGGCGCTCTACACGCTGGGCTTCTACCTGGTCGGTCAGTGGAGCTACGATCTGCGCGCGTTCGCCGACCACTTTCCGGCGGGTCTGGCCCCGGTCCTGAAGGTCGCGGCCAATCTCGTTCCTAACCTTCCGCTGTTCAATCTGAGGACGCTCGCGGCGGGCGGCGAGACCGCGAGCGCGCTTCACCTGGGGCTCGCGAGCGCCTACGCGCTGGTCTACTGCGGGTGCGTGCTCGCGCTCGGGGCAGCCGCCTTCGAGTCTCGGGACTTCAAGTGAGCGCCGGGGCGCTGGCGGGACTGCGCGAACGGCGGATGATGGGGGCGTGGGCGGTGGCGCTCGCGGCCGGATGCTCGGCGTTCGCGCTGGCGCAGACCGCGTGGCAGGTGCTGCCGCGTCCGCGTCCGCTCGAAGAGCTCTCGTACTACCCCAGCGGCCGGTACCTGAGGCTCGCGACGCTGGGGCAGAGCGAAACCGCGGCCGACCTGGCCTGGCTGCGCGGGGTCCAGTACTACGGCGAGCACCGTCGCACCGACAACCGCTTCGCCCGGTTCCCGCACGTACTCGACGTCCTGACCGAGCTGTCGCCGGGATTCATTGCCCCTTACATCTTCGGCGCCTTCGCGCTCGCCCAGGAAGGTGGCGACTTCACGCGGGCGGAGCGCGTCATGCTCAAGGGTCTCGAGGCGAATCCGCGCAGCGGCCAGCTCGCGTTCGAGATGGGGTTTCTCTACTACGTGCGCCCCGGCCAGCGCGACCTTCGCCGCGCGGCCGAGTATTTCGAGCAGGCCGCGCGCCAGCCCGACGCGCCGCCGCAATCGGCCAGGTTCGCGGCGTTCGCACGCCAGCAGGCGGGTGACCTGAGCGTCGCCTACGAACTGTGGGCGGCCGTGTTCCACGAGTCGCCCAACCAGTACCTGCGCGACATCGCAGAACGCAACATGCGGGAAATTCGCGCGGCCATCGCGCTCGGCCGCAGGGACATGGCCATCAAGCGGCTGCGGACGCCGGTCGTCATTCTCAAGTAACGGCCGGGGCGGGAGAGCGCCCCGCGCCGGGCAGTTCGAACGGCCCGCTGCCGCCTCCAAGAACTTGCTCAAGTACGAAGTGCCGCCGACCGATGGTATGGACGGCGGGCCGTACGGCCCGGCCGGCGCCCGAAACACCGTCATACCGCGAGTTCAGGTCTGGACCCGCGGTCCAGCCAAGCGTGAAGGCCGAAAGCCGAATCGCGTTCAGGGAGTGACGACATGCTTTTCGGAAAGAAGCAGTCCCTCGTGGGGCTGGACATCGGCAGCCACTCGATCAAGGCGGTCGAGCTCGAGGCCCAGGCCAACCGCGGATACCGTATGACGAACTGGGGAATCTCGGCCCCGCTCGCTGAAGCGATCGTGGACGGCGAGATCATGGACCGCCAGATGGTGACGGACGCCATTTCCAACCTGCTCGAGTCGCGCGGCATCCACTCGAAGAACGTCGTGGCCGCGGTGAGCGGCCGCGCGGTGATCGTCAAGAAGATCACCATGAACAAGCTCTCGGCGGAGGACGCGCAGCAGGCCGTCTACTGGGAAGCGGAGCAGCACGTCCCGTACGACATCAACGACGTGTCGCTCGACTTCGAGATTCTGGGGCCGGCGCCCAACGACCCGAAACAGATGCAGGTGCTGCTGGTCGCGGCCAAGAAAGACATGGTGATGTCCTTTAGCGACCTGATCCGCGAGGCGGGCATGCAGCCGCTGATCGTGGATGTCGATTCGTTCGCGGCCCAGAACGCGCTCGCCGCGAACTACGACTTCGCTCCCGAGGAGGTCGTCGCCATCCTCAACGTCGGGGCGGACATCACGAACATCAACATCACCCAGGCCGGTGTGCCGTTCTTCACGAAGGATCTCCAGGTCGGCGGCAACACCTTCATGGAAGCCGCCCAGCGGAAATTCAATCTCAGCCAGTCCGAAGCCGCCGCCGCGGTCCGCGGTGAGTCCGGCGCGGGGCTGGAGATGACGCCGGTCATCGAGCAGGCTTGCGAGGGGCTCGCCACCGCACTCGAACGGGCCCAGGCCTACCTGCGCACCGCCGGTGAGGCGGGCCCGGTCACGCGCATCATGCTGTGCGGTGGCAGCGCGCTGACCCCCGGGGTTCCGGAGTTCCTCAACCGCCGATTCGGCGTCCCGGCCGAGATCGCGAATCCCCTCACCCGAATCGCCTACGACCCTGCGCTGTTCGCGGGGCAGGACGTCATGAAGGTGGCGCCTCTTCTGACGGTCGGCATCGGGCTCGCCCTGCGCCGCCTGGGAGACAAGAAATGATCCGCATCAATCTCCTCCCCCGGGAGGAAAAGCAGCAGCGGAAGGCCTCGTTCAGCTTCAAGGCCGGGGACCTGGTGGTGCCGGGGGTGCTGATCGTCGCAGCCGGGCTGGTCGTCGCGGGCACGTCCCTCTCCATGCACTCGCGCGCCGCCTCGCTCACGCATTCGATTGCCGAGGTGGACGCGCAGTCGCGCGCGCTCGCGCCGCAGATCGAGCGCGTCAACCGGCTGGCTCAGGAGCGGGCCGAGCTCGACTTGCGACTCGGCATCATCGCCAAACTCGAGAAGGGGCGCACGCAGAGTGTTCGGCTCATGGATGAGCTCGCGCGCTGCGTTCCAGACCACCTCTGGCTGACGGGCGCAGCGCAGGATGCGAGTTCCGCCCTCAATCTGGAGGGGGTCACCTTCTCGAACCTCGTGGTATCCGACTTCATCTCCTGGCTCGAGCGTTCTCCCATGTTCGCCAACGTGGAACTCGACGTGGCGGAGCGTGGATCGCTCGCCGACCGGGACGTGGTCAAGTTCCGCATCACCTGCCAGGTGACGCCGGACGAGCCCGCCAACTAGGAGCACGACATGGCCAACCTGGATCTCAAGAGCCCGGCGGTTCAGAAAATCGTCCTCAGCGCGCTCGTCGTGGGAGGCGTCATGGGAGTGTTCTTCTTCACTCACTTCCTGCCTTTCGGCTATCCGACCCAGCGGGACAAGATCGACGTCTTGAAGGCGGAGTATGAGAAGAAGGAGACCGAGCTGGCGCGCGCGCGCGCCACGGTCGCCGACCTGCCACGCTTCGAGGCTGAGTACGACCAGCTGCACGAGCGCTGGTCGCTCGCGGCCGAGCTGTTGCCGGCCGACCGCCAGATCGCGGCGCTGCTGCGCAAGATCACGCTCGCCGCGCAGCAGACGGGCGTGCAATTCGTCGTGTTCCGGCCGAGCGGACCCAAGAGCGAGCAGTACTACACGGAAATGCCGCTCCAGATCACTGTGAACGGCGGCTACCACCAGATCGCCTCCTTCATGGCCGAACTGGCCAATCTTCGGCGCATCATCACCGTGGCGAACGTGCACCTCAAGGCCAACAACACCGCCAACCTGGAGTACACGACCGGAGCCGACTTCACGGCATCGGCCTACAGCCTGAACACGACGCCCTCCACCCCGAGCGCCGCACCGAAAAAGGAAGGAGACTCCAATGTTCGCAAGGCGTCCTGAGAACACGGGCGGAACGGGTGCCGGCAGCGCGCGCACCGCGGTCTCGCTCGTGGCTGCGGGGCTGCTGCTGGGTGGCGTGACCACGGTCGTGCTGCGTACGGCGTCCGACTGGCTCGCACCGGGTGATGCCGGCGCGTCCGCGGCTCCCGTGCCGCATGTCGTCGTCCCGGCCCGGCCGGTCACCAAGGCCGTGAACGTCACGCCCGTGCCGTCCCCGGCGAAGGCCGTGAACCTCACGCCCGCGCCGTCCCCGGCGAAGCCCGTGAACGTCACGCCCGCGCCGTCCCCGGCGAAGGCCGTGAACCTCACGCCCGCGCCGTCCCCGGCGAAGGCCGCTCCGGTCGCGGCGCTGCATCCGAACAAGGCACCGATCGGGGTGCAGACCCCGGCGCATCTCGACGATCAGGTCACCTACCAGTACAACGCGCTCGGCCGCCGCGATCCGTTTCAATCGATGGTCGGTGGCGACTTCGTCGGCGCGGATGTCGGGGGTGACGCCCCCGTCGATGTCGGCGGCATGAAGGTGGTCGGCATCGTGTGGGGTTCCGAGGATCGTTTCGCGCTGGTCGAGGACGGACGCGGCAACAGCCTCGTGCTCCGCGCCGGCGACAAGGTCATGGACGGCGTCGTCGAGTCGCTTCGACGGGACGCCGTCGTGGTGAAGCTCACGATGGACGGTCAGACCCAGTCAGTAGCTATTCCATTGACGCGGAAGGGAGATCATTCGAATGCGAACCGGTAAGGTCCTCATGGGCCTCGCTCTCATGGCCGTCACGTGGCTCTCGGTGCTGTCGGCCACCCCGGCGGCGGCGCAGCAGCCGCCGAGCGCCACACAACAGGTGGGCCTGGTGCGCACGGGATCGGGCACCTTCAGCCTCGACGTTGAAGGCGCGGACATCCGCACCGTGGTGCGAGCAATTTCGGAATTCAGCGGTCAGAACATCCTGGTCGCGACCGGGGTGAAGGCGACGGTCCGGGCTTCGGTCAAGAACGTCGGCTGGCAGGAAGCGCTGCGTGAGATCCTGCGCAGCAGCGGTCTGGACTACGTCAACGATGGCGGCATCCTGCGCGTGGACGAAACCACGAAGCTGCAGAACGAGGCGGTGGATCGTGAGACGGCGAGGGCGAAGCAGATGGAGCTCGCGCCGCTCGAGACCCGCATCGTGAAGCTGAACTACGCGAACGCCGGGGAACTGGCCTCGGCGCTGCAGCCGTCTCTGACGCGACGGGGCAGCGTGCAGGTGGAGCGGCGCACCAACTCGCTGATCGTCAGCGACCTGCCGGTCAACGTCGCGCGAATCGAAGAGATGGCGCAGTCGCTCGACTCGACCACGCCGCAGATCGAAATCACCGCCAAGCTGGTGGACGTGGATGCCGAGGCGCTGCGTGGCCTGGGTGTCGACTGGAGAATCGGCGGTGAGTCACAGTACTTCTCCCCGGGCGGTTCGCCGGCGACCCTGACCGACATCCAGCCGGGGCGGGATCCCCAGCAGTCCCTCAGGCCCGACGTGAAGAACACGATCGCGGACCCGGCCGCGACGCTCACCTACGGCATCTTCAAGAGCTGGGGCGGACTGGAAGCCCAGCTCCAGATGCTGGAGCAGAACCGCAAGGCCAACATCATCTCGAATCCGCGCATCACGACGGTGGACAACCGTGAAGCCAAGATCCTGGTCGGCCAGAAGATTCCGCTCATCGTCCAGGACGTCGCCGGCAACCCGGTCTCGCAGCTGCAGACCATCGGCATTCAGCTCAAGGTCACGCCTCACCTGACGCAGGACAAGCGGATCATCATGGACCTGCATCCTGAAGTCAGCGATCTCTCGACCCAGAGCACGGTGCAGGGCGGCGTGATCATCAACACCAGCGAGGCCGACACTCGCGTCATGGTGGACGACGGCCAGACCGCGGTCATCGGCGGCCTGATCCGCACCAACGAATCGACCGTCCGGCGCGGCGTCCCGATGCTCAAGGACATTCCGCTGGTCGGCGCGCTCTTCAGATCCGACAACAGCACACGCCAGAATCGCGAGCTCATCATCTTCGTGACCCCGCGATTGATCGAGCCGATGGCGTCGAAGTAAGGGCCGCACGCACCGAGTAGCGCAAGGCCGCCGGGCCGATGGTCCGGCGGCCTCGTCGTTGGGCGTACACGCCCGCCGCCCGAAAGGTCTCGCGCCGCGCTGTGCTAATCTCGCGGCGTGAACCTCGACCTCGATCGCCCGATCGCCCTGATCGGGCTCATGGGAGCCGGCAAGAGCGCGGTCGCGCGCATCCTGGGCGAGCGTCTGGGCACGGCGGTCGCCGATCTCGACGCCATGCTCGAAGCCGAGGAGGGCCTCAGCATCGCCGAGTTGTTCGCGCGCTCGGGGGAGGCCTGGTTCCGGCGGCGTGAAAGCGAGCTGCTCGAGCGAGCCATCGCGGCGGGCGCGCTGGTGCTGGCCTGCGGCGGCGGCGTCGTGCTCGATCCCCGTCACCGCGAGGCGCTGCGCGCCAGGTGTCATGTGGTGTGGCTCGAAGTCACGCCGACCGAAGCCGCGCGTCGCGTGAAGTCGGATGGCGACACGCGGCCGCTGTTGCGCGGCGCGGACGAGGTGGCGGAGCTCGAACGGTTGCTGGCCGCGCGCGCGACGCTCTACGCGGAAGCCGCTTCCCTGCGGATCGCGACCGATGGCCGGACCGAGGCCCAGGTCGCCGGGGCCGTGATCGATGCGGTGCGGGCCGTGATTCGCGGGCCGCGATCGTGAGGCGGCTCCCGATGCGTCCCGCATGGAGGGCGCTGGCCTCGGCGTCGCTTGCGCTGCTTGCGGCCTCGTGCGCCGTACATCGGGTGGCTCCCCCGATGCTCGAACTCGGTCCGGCGGCCGCGCGCTATGCGCGGGCACTCGCGCGCCGCGAGGCGATGGGGGGCGCCGTGGATGCGGAGGTCAGCGCGTGGCTGCGCGGGGACGCGGTCGGCCAGATTCCTGGCATGCACGCCACGCTCGCGGTGTCCGGCCCCGACGCATTCCGGCTGCGGGTCGACTCGATGTTCGGCGTGGCGTTGGATTGCGCGGCGCACGGCGACTCGCTCGCCGCCTACGTTCCATCGCGCCGGATGGGCATCCGGCTCGACGCGGCGGTCGACTCGCTCGGTCTCCGCTCACCGGGTGCGCTCGGCTACCGCGTGCTCAGCGCGAGCTGGCGCCCGCCGGCCGCGGCGTGGGCGCGCGCGACCACCCAGGATTCGCTGCGGGTGGTGAGCTGGGAGGAGGCGGGGGACTCGCTCTCGATCGCGATCGGAGCGAATGGCCTGCCGCGCACCGCCGCCTTTCATCGCAGGCCGGGAGTGAGCGTACGCGCGACCTATCGCGGATGGACGTTCGTGGAGGGCGCGGCATGGCCCGCGATGGTCGAGCTCCAGGACGAGGCCGGACGGTTCAAGCTCATCCTGAAGCTCACGCGGGTGTGGAGGAACGAGCATCCGGCCCCGGAGCGTCTGGTGTTGCGCATCCCGGACGGCGCCGAACGCCTCGAGTGGTCCCAGGTTCGGCGCGCCATCGAGCGCGCGAGAGGGCTCTGACTTGAAGGTGGTGACGAGGGCCGTTGTCCGGTTCCTGCCGCTCCCGGCGGCGCTGCTGGTCGCGCTCGGCGCGGGGGTGCGGCCCGCAGCTGGCGTCACGGATCATGCGGGCGCCACGACCCCCGCGGCGGCGGATGGGCTCGCTTCGGCGCGCGCGTTCGCGCGACGCCTGCTGGCGAACGGGCGCGCGGCGGCGACGATCGAACGCCGCGCGCTGGATCCGGTCACCGGATTGGCACGCAGCGCCCGCGGCCGTCTCACGCTCGAGCTCCCCGATCGCGCGCTCCTCGAATTCCCCGCGACCGGCGAGCGGATCGCGCTGCGCTCCGACGGTGGGGAATGGCTGCAGCCCGCGCTGCAGCAGATGCTTCGCCTCGGCCCGCGCAGCGCGGCGGCCGGGCTGCGATGGTGGGAGCTTCTGCTGCCCGGCGATGGATCGCGCTTCGTGGAGCGCGCGCTCTCCGCGCGCCGCTACGCGGTGGTGTCTCCCTCCACTGAAGATTTCGCGGCGGACACCGCCTGGGTGAGCCTCGACGCTCAGGGCCTCCCCGCGGAGCTCGAATACCGCGACTCGAGCGACAGCCGCGTGAGCTATCGATTCTCGGGCTGGCGATTTCAACGGCCCCGGGGCCGCTCCTCGTTCCTGCTGGTGCCGCCGGAAGGCGTCCGAGTCGTGGAGCTGCCGTGAGTATCGAACTGATCTCAGGCCTCGACGCTAACCCATTACCCCGCCACGGGAAAGCGATCGCCTCCCGTTTGACACTCCGGGGCCGGTGGCCGACACTGGCGGCCCTCCCATGCGCGTGATCGCCGGCGCGCTCGGCGGGCGGCGCCTCACCGCTCCGCGTGGTCGCGGCACGCGCCCGACCTCCGATCGCGTTCGCGAGGCGCTGTTCATGACGCTGGAGCCACTCGCGGGATTGCGCGTGGTCGATCTCTACGCGGGGAGCGGCGCGCTCGGCATCGAGGCGCTCTCGCGCGGCGCGGCTCGCGTCGATTTCGTGGAGTCGGACCGCATCGCGCGCCTGGCGCTCGAGGCGAACCTCGAAACGCTCGCGCTCGGGAACAGCGCCAGGGTCTGGGCGCTCACGCTGCCGCGCGGGCTCTCGAGGATCGCGGGAGCGCTCCGCCAAGCGGACGTGGTATTCATGGATCCGCCGTACGGCGGGGGGACGGCGATCGAGACCCTCGCCGGGCTGGGCGCTCCGGGCGTGCTCCATGATGGGACGCGCGTGATCGTCGAGCACCACGCGAAGGATGCATGGCCGGAGGCGAGCGGTCACGCGGGGCGCGTGAGAACGCGGCGATACGGCGAGACGGTGGTGAGCACCTACCGGGTGTCGAGCACTGCGACCACGATGGAACGTGAGGAGGGAAGAAATGGCCACTGACCGCACCGCGGTGTTTCCGGGCACCTTCGATCCGTTCACCAACGGGCATCTCGATCTCACACGCCGAGCCGCACGACTGTTCGAGCGCGTGGTGGTCGCGGTGGCCGACAGCGAGGCGAAGGGCACGCTGTTCCCGATGGACGAGCGTGTCGCGATGATCCGTGCGGCGACCCGCACGCTGAAGCGGGTCGAGGTCGTGGAGTTTTCCGATCTGGTGGTGGATTGCGCCCGGCGCGTCGGGGCGCACGTGATGATTCGGGGTCTGCGCGCGCTGAGTGATTTCGAATTCGAATTCCAGATGGCGCTGATGAACCGGCGGCTCTCGCCCGCGCTCGAGGTGGCGTTTCTCATGCCCAGCCAGCAGTACACCTACCTGAACTCGACCCTGGTCAAGGAGGTCGCGCGGCTGGGTGGCTCGGTCCGCGGATTGGTGCCCACCGCTGTCGAGGAAAATCTCCGCCGCCGCTTCGGCGCGTCGAGCGTTTCGAAGCGCGCCGCGATCGCGAATCCGGGGAACGGGACGTCCCTGGGCTCCAGTGCCGGGCGCCAGGCGGGCGGCGGGGCGAAGCACGCCCGCAAAGGGCGCGCGAGGCGTTCATGAGCGCGGTGCTGGAGCGGATCCGCCGTCTGGCGCGCGCGCGGCCGCAGCGGCTGCTGCTGCCGGAGGGGGGCGACGAACGCGTCGTGCGCGCAGCGGATCGTCTCGCCCGCGAACGTCTCGCCGAGGTTTCGCTGTACGGTGCGCGCGATGCGGTACGTGCGACCGCGCGGCGCGTGGGGGTGACGCTCGCGGGGGTGACGCTGATCGACCCCGCGGCGGCGGACGAGATCGCTCGCGCCGCCGGCGCGCTGCGCGAGGCGCGTGGCGACCGGCTCGGCGCCGAAGAGCTCGAGCGCATGAGCCGCGATCCCGTCGTGCAGGCCGCGGCGCGCGTACGCGGGGGGCTGGCCGATTGCTCGGTAGGCGGCGCCTCGCGCACCACCGCCGACATCGTGCGCGCCGCGCTGTGGCTGATCGGCCTCGCGCCCGGCAATCGCACCGTGTCGTCGTTCTTCCTGATGGTGGTCCCGGGACCGGCCGGGGGCGCGCCCCGCGTCCTGTTGTTCGCCGACTGCGGCGTGGTGCCCGATCCCACGGCGGAGCAGCTCGCGGACATCGCGTGTCTGGCGGCCGACCATTTTTCGCGGCTCACGCAGGAAGTCCCGCACGTCGCGCTCCTGTCGTTTTCGACGCGCGGCAGCGCCGATCATCCCCGCGTGCAGAAAGTGCGTGACGCGCTGGCGCTGGCGCACGCGAAACGCCCCGAGCTGCACATCGACGGCGAGCTGCAGGTCGACGCGGCGCTCGACCCGGATGTGGGCGCGCGCAAGGCGCCGGGCAGCGTGGTGGCGGGCCACGCAAACGTACTGATCTTTCCCGATCTCGACGCCGGCAACATCGGTTACAAGCTGGTGCAGCGGTTGGGGGGCGCCCGGGCCTACGGCCCGATTCTCATGGGGCTGGCCCGGCAGGCCAACGACCTGTCGCGCGGCTGCAGTGCGGACGACGTCGTCGAGGTGTCCACGATCGCATGCGCATTGAGCGCTTCGTCGGCGGCAGTGGGGCAGGCGTGAGCGCCGCGGACGGAGCGAGCCGGCACACCCCGACGCTCGTGGAGGGGTGAGGGACATGCCGACCTACGTGTATCGCTGTCGCAAGGGCCACACGTTCGAGCTGTTTCACAGCATGACCGACGATGGCGTGAAGCGCTGTCCGAAGTGCAAGACGCGCGCGCAGCGCGTGCCGGCGGGCGGAGCGGGCCTGATCTTCAAGGGGTCTGGCTTCCACATCACCGACTACCGCAGCAAGAACTACAAGGAGGGTGCCCGTCGCGAGAAGTCGGGGGGCGACGCGAAGCCCGCGGCCGGAGCCGACGGCAAGCCCGCGGCGGGAGGCGACGCCAAGCCCGCCGCGGGAGCCGACGCCAAGCCGGCCAAGGGGGCCGGGGGCGCATCCGGCCCGGGCGGCGAAGCGAAGGCGGCGCCGGCGCCGCGCTCGAAGATCATCCCTTCCTGAACGAGATCCGTGGAGGCTTCGCCATGACGACCGGTCTGATCCGGATGCTGCTCGAAGCCCATGTCGGGGATGACGTGGGCGGGGGATCCGCGCGCGCGCCCGCCGCGGAACTCGCGTTGCGCATCGATCACGCCATTCTGTGCGAGCCCGCCGCGCAACTCGTGCTCCCGGCGTTGCGCGTTTCGCCGTCGACGCGGGCGCGCGTTCCGCTCGCGCTGCTCTGCGCCGACCCGCGACGCACGCCGGGCTCGCTCGAGCCGGCCGGCGCGAAGGCGGATCTGGATGACACGGCGCGAGCGCTCGGCGTCCACGTCGTGCCGCCGGGTGCCGGGCACGCGGAGGCGATCTACCTCGACCACTTCGCGGCGCCGGGCCGCATCGCCATCATGGCCGGAGCGCCGATCGCGGCGGCCGGTGCGCTGGGCATGCTCGCGCTGGATTGCGGCGAACTCGATCTCGCCGCCGCGCTGCGTTGCGGGGTGCTGGTCCGCCCGGCGCCGGCGGTGCTCGGGGTCGAGCTGCGCGGCACGTTGCCGCAACACATCGGCGGGTGCGATCTCGCGGCCGAGATCGTGCGCCGCCTGCCGCCGGGCGGCGCGCGCGGGGTGTTGGTCGAGATGTGGGGCGGGGGGGTCGAGCACCTCGCCATGTCCGATCGCATCGCGTGCGTGGTCGCATGCGCTGAACGGGCGGGGCTGGTCGCGGTGTTCCCGTCGGACGACGTCACGCATTCGTGGCTTCGTGCGCGCGGGCGTGACAGCGACTGGAAACGGCTCGAGGCCGGGCCGCTCGCCGGCGAGGGGGTGAGCCTCGCGATCGATCTCGAGGGCGTCGAGCCGCACGCCAGCGAGCTCGGCCGCGCCGGGAACGGCCGCGTGCTGCGCGCCGATTCCGGGCCGGAGGTGCGGCGCGTGCTCTGCGGCCCGGGTGCTGCGCGCGATGATCTCGAGCGGCTGGCGATGCTGTTCGAGGGACGCGCGCTCCATCCGGGAGTCGAACTCGTGATCGTGCCCGGGAGTCGCGAGCGGCTGGCGGGGCTCAGCGCGAGTGGAGTACTCGGCGCGCTGGTCGGCGCGGGCGCGAGGGTGCTGGAACTCGGCGCGGCCCCGGTGGGCGGGGTGAGCGCCGGGCTGGACGCGATCGGCGTGTGCTGCGGCGCACGAGCGCGTGATCTCGACGAGACCCGGACGCGCTGGTGGGCCGCGAGCCCGGCGAGCTGCGCGCAGGCGGCGCTGATGGGAAGACTCCTCGATCCGCGGGCGCTCCCGCTGGTGATTCCCCGCGATGACGACTCCGTGGTCACGGGTTCGAGCTCGAGCTGGATTCTGGCGCCGGAGCCCGAACCGGATCCGGGCGGTGAATCATCGCGCGGTGACGACGGAGGGTTTCCGCTCGCGCCGCCGATCTCCGGCGCGCTGCGCGGCGTCGTGCTGATCAAGGCCGGCGATCGGATCGCGGTCGAGCAAGTGCTCCCCTGGGGCGCTCGAATGATCCCGCTCGCGGGAGACATTTACGCGCTGACCGAGCACGCGTTCGAGCCGATCGACCCGGGCTTCGCCGGGCGCGCCCGGGCTCACGGCGGCGGATTCGTCCTGAGTGGTGAGGCGATGGGCCAGGGAAGCTCGCGCGTTCAGGCTGCGCTGGTGCTGGTCGCGCTCGGGGTGCGCGCGGCGATCGCTCGCTCGTGGGAGAACGCGTTCCGCTGCGAGCTGGTGCAGGCGGGGGTGTTGCCGCTCCGCCTCGCGCGGGCGGCCGACTACGACCGGCTGAGCTCGGGGGACGAACTCGAACTCCCGACGCTGCCCGAGGGCCTCGAGCCGGGCCGGCCCCTCGTGGTCCGCAATCTCACGCGCGGCACCCAGATCGTGGCGGTCCACGATCTGAGCGCTCGGGAGATCGCGATCGCGCGCGCGGGCGGCTTGCTCCCCTTCATCGCCGGAGAGGCCCACGCGCCGAGGAGGGACGCGGCCTGATGCACGAGCTCGCGCGGGAGCCGGGGCGCCATGCCGGCGCGGGGGTCGCCCGCGATGCGACGGCCGCGACCCGCGCGGAGTCTCAGGCGTGCTGATCGATCTCGCCCGCATTCACGTGATCGCCGGTAGCGGTGGCAATGGGTGCGTCAGCTTCCGCCGCGAGAAGTACGTGCCGCGCGGCGGGCCCGACGGCGGCGACGGCGGCCGTGGGGGCAGCGTATGGCTCGAAGTCAATCCGCATGTGCGCACACTTCTTGACTGCCGCGAACAGCCCCGATACCGTGCCGATGCTGGTCGTCCGGGCTCGGGCAATCAGCGCAGCGGGAAGGATGGCGAGGATCTGTTGGTGCGCGTTCCGCCCGGCACCGTGGTGCGCGACGCCGAGAGTGGCGAGGTGCTCGCCGACCTGATCCTGGCGGATGCGCGGTTCGCGGCCGCGAAGGGCGGGCGTGGCGGGCGTGGCAACGCGCGCTTCGCGACTCCGACCCATCAGGCGCCGCGGCGCGCCGATCCCGGCGAAGCGGGCGAGGAGCGCGTGCTCGAGCTCGAGCTCAAGCTCATCGCCGATGTCGGGTTCGTCGGCCCGCCGAATGCCGGGAAGTCCACCTTGCTCTCGCGTGTGTCGCGCGCGCGGCCCAAGATTGCGGACTATCCGTTCACGACGCTCGAGCCGCATCTGGGAATCGTGGTGCTGGACGACGAACGGCAGTTCGTCGCGGCCGACCTGCCCGGGCTCATCGAGGGTGCGCACCGCGGCAAGGGTCTGGGCCTCCAGTTTCTGAGACATGTCGAACGGACGCGGGTGCTGGCGATGCTGGTGGATGCGACCGGAACCTCCCCGAAGGAGGAGTTGGAACGAGTCGAGCGCGAGCTGGAGCAGTACAGCCCCGCGCTGCTCCGGAAGCCGCGCGTGGTGGTGCTCACCAAGTGCGACCTGATCCCGCCCGAGCGGCGCGCCGTCGCGAGGGCCAATGCCGGACTGCCGGGAGCCCGGCTCATCAGCGCCCAGAGCGGCGAGGGGTTGCCGGAGCTGCTGAATGCGCTGTGGGCGATGATCGCACCCCTCACCACGACCGAGGGTGCCACGCATGAGTGACGACCGGTATGGACAGAGCCGCCCGCTCGACGTGCTGAACGCGCGTGGCCTGACCGCGAAGCGCGAGTACGTGCGCGGCCTCGAACAGCGGCGGGATCGCGAGGCGATCTCGCTGCTGGTCGAGTGCCTGTGCGACGAATCGTGGTTCCTGCGAGATCTCGCGGAGGAGGCGTTCCAGCGCCTCGGGGAAGCGCACGCGGCCGTCCTGCTTCCATTGCTGGAGCAGGGCCTCTGGTTCACGCGTACCAGCTCCGCGAAAGTGCTCGGCCGGATGGGCTACCGGCCGGCCGTGCCGGGGTTGCTCAGGCTCGCCGAGGACGCGAACGAGACGGTCGCGCTGGCGGCGCGCGAAGCGGTGGTGACCATGGGCCATCACGGAGGCGCGGCGCGCCTCGCGCACGCGCTGCACCGCCTTCCCCCCGACGCGCGGCGACGCCGATTCGACGACATCGCTCAGCGTGACCGACCGCTGTGGGAGCGGCTCGAGCGCATGATGGGACACGAGGAGCTGATGAACGTCGATGCGCCGGACGCGCTTTCGGACGAGAGCGATCTGGTGCGCAGCAGCGAGGAAGGCTTCGAGTGGGAAGTGCTGACCGGGCCCCCGCCCCAGAAAGAGCGCCCCGGGACGGCGCCGGGCGGGAATGAAGCCCCACCCGAGCGCTGAGGGCCTCGTGGCCTGTGCCGGGCCCGGGCCGCCACTCGCAGCGATCGTGCGCGAACGCGATGCCGCGCCGCGGCCGGCCCCGGCGGCGCGCGCGATACCGCGCTCCGATCCGCACTACCCATCCGGGCTGAACGACTTGAGCGACGCGCCCGCCACGCTGCACGTGCGCGGCGCCTGGCCGTCCGAGACGCAGGCGGTGGGCATCGTGGGCTCGCGCGCGGCGACGGCCTACGGACTCTCGTTCGCGGGTCGGCTCGCGGCGGATCTGGCGGCGCTCGGCGTGGTCGTCGTGAGCGGGCTGGCCCGCGGCATCGACGCGGCCGCGCATCGCGGGGCGCTCGATCACGGCGGCACGACGGTCGCGGTGCTGCCGGGGGGGCTCGATCAGGTGACGCCGTCGTATCATCGCGAGCTCGCAGAGACCATCGCCCGTCGCGGCGCGATCGTCTCGGAATGGCCGGGCGACGTCCCGGTGCGTTCGGGACTCTTCGTGCGCCGCAATCGCCTGATCGCGGCGCTCTCCCGCGCGACGGTGGTGGTCGAGGCGGCGGAGCGCAGCGGCGCACTCGCCACCGCGGCCGCCGCGCGGCGGCTCGGGCGAGTGGTGTTCGCCGTCCCCGGCGATGTCGATCGCCCCACCAGCCGCGGCTGCAACGCGCTGATTCGCGCCGGTGCCGTCCCGTGCGAGAACGTCGCGGACGTGATGCTGGCGCTCTCGGCTTCCGCGAGGACTGGCGCGGAGTCGAGCCCCGGCGCGCGGCTGCTGGCGGTGCTCGAGACTCGCCCGCGATCCGCCGAGACGCTGGCGCATGACGCGGGGCTGGGAATCGATGCCGCGCTTGCCGGTCTGCTGGCGCTCGAGTGGTCCGGCCTCGCGATCGCGCATCCGGGGCAGCGCTGGTCGAGGCCGCCCCGGCCGTGAGAGCGCGCCACGCGCTCGAGACGCTGCTGGTGCGCGCGCTGGTCGGCGGCGCGCGGGCCCTGCCGTGGCGACGATCGCTGACGCTCGGGCGCGCGCTCGGCGATGGCGCCCGCGCGGCCGGCCTGCGGCGGAGGGTCGCCGAGGACAACCTCGCGCGTGCGTTCCCGGAGCGCGGCCCCGCCGAACGCGACGCCATCTTGCGCGAGCACTACCGTGAGCTCGGTCGGGTGGTCGTCGAATACGCGCGGCTCGCGGAGCTGGCGCGCTCGCCGGGTGAGACCCGGGTCGCCGCGGTGCGCGGGCTCGAGCATCTGGATGCCGCGCGCGGGCGCGGGGCGATCCTCCTGACCGGCCACTACGGCAACTTCGAGGCGCTCGGCGCCTGGATCGGGCAGCGGCATCCGGTCGACGCCGTGACGCGGCCGCTCAGCAACGCGGGTGTGGATGCGCTGCTCGCGCGGGAGCGCTTCGCCGCCGGACTCGGCACGATCGACGCGGACTCCGGCATCCGCCGCGTGTACCATTCGCTGCGCGCCGGACGCTGGGTGGCGATGGTCGCCGATCAGGACGCGCGCCACCACGGCGTATTCGTGCCGTTTCTCGGACGGCTCGCGAGCACCGCCACCGGGCCGGCTCGCATGGCACTCGCGGCCCGCGTGCCGATCATCATGGGGTTCGTCACGCGTCGTGCCGACCTGCGCCTGGAGCTCGACATCGAGCCGCCGCTCACGGCGCCGGATCCCCGCGCGGCGGACGCTGCGATCGCGCTGACCGCGCTCCATGTCTCGCGGCTGGAGGCCCGGGTGCGCGCGCGTCCCGAGTTGTGGTTCTGGCTGCACCGGCGCTGGAAGACTCCGCCGCCGGCGCGCTCGCGACCGTCCGACGACGCTTCACCGATCACGCGGGGAGGGACGTGATGCACCGTTTCACGATCCGGGTGCGCTACGGCGACACCGACCAGATGGGTTTCGCCTACTACGCGAATTACCTTCGATGGTTCGAGATCGGCCGCGCGGAAATGTTGCGCGCCCTGGGATCGAGCTACCGCGCGGTGGAGGAAGACGGGATCGCGCTGCCGGTGGTCGAGGCCTGCTGCCGCTACTTCAAGCCCGCGCGCTACGACGATCTGGTGGCGATCGAGACCGCGGTCGCACACGTGGGTCGCGCGTCGGTGCGGTTCGGCTACCGCATCGTGCGCGAGGGCGATTGCGAGCTGCTGGCCAGGGGTCACACCGAGCACTGCTTCCTCGCGCGCGACGGCAAGCCCACCCGGGCCCCCGCTTCGCTCGCGGCACTGCTCGAGCGAGCGCCGAGGCTCCCGCCCGACCGCTGAGCGCGGGCCGCGGGGCGAGGCGAGGGGGCGGGCGAGACCGGCGCCGGGGGGCGTCCCGGCTCAGCGCGCGAAGCCGGTTTCCTGAGGGACCGGCCCGGCGTAGCCGCGCCAGTCGAAGTCCGGGAAGAGCGAATCGCGCTTCTCGCATTCGCTCAGGAATTGTTCGTCGGCTCCGCCGATTGCGCCGCCATCGAGCCGTCGGTCGGCGAGCCCGGCGAGCCGGGTGAAATCATCGGAGTGTTCGGTCACGCGCAGCTCCGCATAGTCGCGGGCGGAGAGCGTCGTGATCAGGAACTGCCAGTCGGATGCCTCCAGCAGCAGCAGCTCGCGACCGGCCTGCGCGAGCAATCGCTCCAGCAGGGGCTCGCGCGTGGCGCGCGTGGCACGTCCCGCGAGCGATTCGAAGCGCGCTTCGGCGGCGTGCACCAGTTCCCACGTCCAGCGCGTCGCGTCGTTGAGCCACACCTGGTGGCGCCCGCCGTCGCCCCACGAGCCCTCGGGCAGCGCGACGATTTCGCGCGCAGGATTGCGCGCGAGATAGGCGCCCGCCGTGATCGGCTCCACGCCCGCCGCGGCCGCGCGGTCGATCACCGCCGCGATGAAGCGCGGGCCCTCGAACCACCAGTGCCCGAACAGCTCGGTGTCGAACATCGCGCACACCACCGGTGGCTCGTGCTGCCGCGTGGCCGCATCGCGCGTGACCCCGGCCAGCAGCGAGAGGAAATGCTCGGCCTGCTGCGGCAGCAGGGCCTCCGCTTCCTCCGGCCGGTAGATCGTCTTGTGCGCGAGATCCGCGCGGGGATGGGTGACCGCCCAGTAGCGATGCCCGCCTGGGAATCGCTTCTTGTGAAAGTCGAGATAGGGGGGCGAGCCGGGGTAACCGTGCTCGCCGCTCCACACCTGCACCGCGGTCGCGGCGTCGCGGCCGAAGCACGAGACGCGCGCGGTCGCGCCCACGCGGTACGGGCGGTAGGGAAGGCGTTCCGAAACCGTGGCCGGCGCTCCGTCCTCGCGCACCACGTGGCGCAGGGCCTCGAAGCGATCGGCGTACACTCCGAGCGGCGCGCCACCGCTGAGCAGATGGCGGTCCACGAAGAAATACTCCATCCCGTGCGCAGCGAGGATCTCTTCAACGCCGCGGCGCGCGACCGGCGCCGCCTGAGGATCGACGGGCGAGGCCCACGGGCCTGCGGGACGATAGGCGCATTCGGGAAGCCAGATGCCGCGCGGGTCGTGCCCGAAGTGGCGCCGGTGCGCGGAGCGCGCCATCCGCACCTGTGCCTCGACGGCGGCGTCGCGCCCCAGCAGCGGGAAGTAGCCGTGGGTGGCGCCGCAGGTCACGATCTCGATCGCGCCCTGCTCTTCGAGGCGGCGGAACCGCTTCACGAGATTGGGACCATGCGGCCCCATGAAGTCCTCGAGGGTCTCGCGGTAGAACGACTCCCAGCGCTTCGAGAGCGCCGCGAGCGCCGATTCACCGGTGCGCGAGAACGTCGAGCGGTCTTCTTCGGCCGCGACGATCTTCTGCTCGAGGTAGCCGACGAACTCCCGATGGAAATCGGGATGCGCGAGTTGTTCGCACAGGACGGGGGAGAGCCCGAGCGTGATCCCGAGCGTGCGCCCGTCGGCGGCGCGCTCGCGGCACATCCGCCACAGCGGGAGGTAGGTCTCGGCCGTCGCCTCGTTCAGCCAGTCCACTCCGTGCGGCCACCGCCCGTGATGAAGCACCCACGGCAGATGGGAATGCAGCACGAAAGTGAAGGCGCCGCTCGCCATGAGGTGTGCCGGGCCCGCCCGTCAGGGCTTGAAGCCCAGCTCCTTGCCGCGCGGCTCGCCCGGAAGCTTGATCGCACCGAACTGAGCCTCGAAGTTCTTGAGGTTCTGCTCGAGCGCCTGCAGCAGTGACTTCGCGTGCTGCGGCGTCATGATGACCCGGGCGTAGACGCGCGCCTTGGGCAGCCCGGGAAGCGCCCTGGCGAAATCGAGAATCACCTCGGATGGCGAGTGCGCGATGAACGCCACGTTCGAGTAGATTCCCTCCGCCTCTTTCTCGCCGAGCTCGATCTGCATGTGCTGCTGCGCCTGGTTTTGGCCTTTTTCCACAGCCGTACTCCTGTTCTTACCCAACCCCACCCGATCGCCGCATCCCGGCGAAGCATCGGCACGCTTGCCGAACACGCTCACGTTAGGGGCGAAGTCACGCTAGGGTCAAGCCGAAAGGCCATTTAGCCCGGCACTGAGCGGCCGTTGCATAGAGCCCGCACGGGTTTGCGACCGGGATGCCGGGTGGCATGTCCATTGCGCTGCAATGGGTCGGGGGCCGGCCTCAATCCATACTTCTTCGGGAGAGCGCATGGACATCCGTATGCCCGCGAGCTCGAGATCCGCATGCGCGCGGGTCGATGCCGGGGGCAGCGAACGCCTGACGCATGGTCTCGAACTGCTGCGTCTGCTCGAACGCGTGCAGGACCTCGACGAGCTGGAGCAGGCGCTGCTCGCGATCGCGGTACACCCCGCCGGCGCTGGATTCAGCCGCGCGTACCTGATGCTCTGGAACGCGGCGAGCGATCGTCTCGAGGGCTGGCGCTGGGCGAGGGAGATCACCCCCGCGCTTCCCCTCGCGCCGGCACTGCTCGAGCTGCGGCGGGCGGGCTCGAGACCCGAGGCGGTGGAGTTCAGCTCGCGGTGGCGGGCCTTCTCGATCGCGCCCGCCGCGCTGCAGGGAGTCCCCGCCGCGGCGTGGACCCGGGGCGGCACGGCGCTCGGCCCGGGCGACCATGCCGAGCTGCCGTGGCACGGAAGCGATCTGGGGGCGGCGGTGCTGTATCGCGCCGGCCGGCCCTACGCGCTGCTGGTGGGAGCGTGGGATGATCCGGAGCGCACCGACACCCGCCAATTCGCGCTCGATGAGCTGCGGCAGCTCGCGGAGGCCGGTGCCGACGCGCTCGCGCGCGGCGGCGATTCGAGGCGCCGCGCGCAACACGACGCTGCGATCGGTGAGCTGGTCAGAGCCGGCGTCTCGGCGCTCAACCTCGCGGAGGCGCTGCGCCTCGCGCTGCGGCTCGCGACCCAGGGAGTCGCGGCGCGCGGCGGCGCCCTGTGGCTCGCGCAACCGGGCGGTGCGTTGCGGCTCGAGGTGACACACGGCGCCCCCGGCGGGCGCGAAACGCTCGGCCGCGCGCTGCAACCGATCGCGGAATCGGTGGTCGCGAGCGGAAAGGCGCGCACCATCGAGTGCGCGGCGGACGCTCCCGAAATCGCTGGCGAGGTGGCCGGGACGCTTTCGGCGGTGGCGCTGCTGCCGTTCGTGGCGTACGGACGGACGCTGGGAGCGTTCGCCGTCTACGATCGCACCGTGCTCCACCCGGCTGAGCCGCCGGCGTTCGACCGCATCGATCACGCGTTCCTCAACACCCTCTGCGATCTCACGGCACTGGTCGTCGATCAGGCGCAGCGCTTCGAGACGCTGCGTGTCGCCGAGCAACAGCAGCGCGAGCTGCGCGCACGGATCCGCCGGCAGGAACGACTGGCCACGCTGGGCGAGATGGCCAGACGCGTCGCGCAGGAGGCCCGCAACCCGCTGGCTTCGATCGGCGCGTTCGCGCGCCGCGTCCACCGCGAGTTGGCGGGCAGCGACCCGCACCGCGAGTATCTCGAGATCGTCATGCGCGAGGCGGACCGGCTCGAGCGGATGGTGTCCGGCCAGCTGGAGCTCGCGGCGGCGGAACCGCCACGGCTCCAGCTCGACAGCCTGAACGCGCTGGTGCAGGAATCCCTGCAGCAGTGTGGGGAGACGCTGGTGCGGCGGCGCATCCGGCTCCTCAAGAAGCTCGCGCCCGATGTGCCGCCGCTGCTGCTCGATCGTGCGCGGGTCCAGCGCGTCCTCAACAACATCTTCTCCAACGCGCTCGATGCCGTCGCCGTGGGAGGGCGGATCCGCGTCGAATCTCGCAGGGCCGGGCAGTTCGTCGTGCTCGATGTCGCGCACGACGGCCCGCGGCATCCCGGCGAGTTGCTCGAGGAGTTGTTCGTCCCGTTCGCGAGCGCCCGCCCGGGCGCGGATGGCGTCGGGCTCGGTGTGGCGCAGCAGCTGGTGCGCGAGCACGGCGGCGAGATCCGGCTGCGAAGCGAGGGCGAGTGGAATACGGTGTTCTCACTCACCCTGCCGGTGCGCGAGAATCAGGATCGGCGCCGCGCGGGCGGGGATCGCCGCGACCGGCGGCCGGACCGCCGCGGGCAGGCCACGCTGCAGTGAGGGGCGGGGAGCCCGGCCTCGGCGCCACGCCACGCCGCCCGCGTCGCGTCGCGCGCGGAGGAATCCGTGGCGCGAACGGCGCCCATTCCGTGCCGCCGGGCCGCGCGCCGCACGCGGTTGACGCCTATTCTGCGCGCGTGATACTTGTCCCGCGCCACGAAGGCCCACGTCTGCGCGGGCCATCCGGAACTGCGCGACCCTAGCTCAGTTGGTAGAGCACCGCACTGAAAATGCGGGTGTCCCCAGTTCGATTCTGGGGGGTCGCACCATTGTCTTGCGGGGCGGGCGGCGCACCGCGAACACCGTAACCGGCGCGGCTCACCCCCGCCCCGCTCCTGAAGAGCTGGTGTAGCTCAGCTGGTAGAGCACTTCACTCGTAATGAAGGGGTCACCGGTTCGATTCCGGTCACCAGCTCCATTCTCCAAGGTGGTCCGGCCCGCGGGGCCGGACGTCACGGGCCGATGCCGGCGACCCCGGGCCATCGGCCCATCGCGCGTCAGGAACGCTTCGGGAGGAGTGCCGAGACCGATCTCATGATCGCTCCGCTCATGATCAGCGTCGCGGGGGTGCGCGGCATCGTCGGGGAGTCGCTGACTCCACCGGTGCTGTCGGGTTTCGCGGCGGCCTTCGCGCGAGCGCTGGGCCCGGGCGAGGTGGTGGTGGGACGCGACGCCCGCGCTTCGGGGCCGATGGTGCATCGCGCGGTCGCAGCCGGCCTCATGGCGGCGGGTCGCGACGTCATCGACCTCGGACTCGCGACCACCCCCACGACGCAGCTCGCGGTCGAACATCTCCGCGCCGCGGGCGGCATCATCCTCACCGCCAGCCACAATCCCGCGCCCTGGAACGCGCTCAAGTTCCTCTCGTCGCGCGGCGAGTTTCTCGACGCCGAGGCGGGGCGCGGAGTGCGTGAGCGCTACGAGACGGGCGCGACGCTCTGGGAGTCCTTCGACCGGCTCGGCGCGGAGCGCCAGGAAGGTGGGGCGCTCGAATGGCATCTCGAGCGCATCCTCGGGCTCGAGTTCGTGGACCCCTCCGCGATCCGCGCCCGGCGGCTGCGCGTCGTGGTGGACGGTTGTGCGAGCGTGGGCGGCGTCGCGGTGCCACGTCTGCTCACTGGGCTCGGGGCCGAAGTCATCGCGCTCGATTGCGTCCCCAATGGCCGATTCACCCGCGAGCTCGAGCCGCTTCCCGAACACCTGGGCGCCCTGTCGCAAGCGGTGAAGCTGCATGGCGCGGACTTCGGCGTCGCACTCGATCCGGATTCCGACCGGGCGGCTTTCGTGGACGCGCTCGGCGTCCCCCTCGGCGAGGAATACACGCTCGCGCTCGGCACCGCGGTGGTGCTGGCCAGGCGCCGCGGCCCCGTGGTGACAAACCTCTCCACCTCTCTTATAGTGGACGCTGTTTGTGCGCGATTCCGCGTTCCGCTCTACCGCTCCCCGGTGGGCGAGGCTCATGTGGTGACCGAAATGCGCGCTCGCGGCGCGGTCGCGGGCGGCGAAGGCAATGGCGGGATGATCGTCCCCGCCGCGCACTACGGGCGCGATGGACTGGTCGCGGTCGCGCTGGTCGCGCAGGCGCTCGCGGCCTCCGGCGGCACGCTGCGCGCGCTCGCGGACGAGCTGCCTCGCACCAGCATGATCAAGCAGAAGGCCGCGCGTCCCGAAGAGCCGTGGGAGGTCACGGCGTCGCGGCTGCGCCAGCGATTCGCCGGGCACGCCATCGACACCGCCGATGGCCTGCGTTTCAGCCGCCAGGACGAATGGGTGCACGTGCGCGCGTCCGGGACGGAGCCGGTCGTGCGCCTGATCGCGGAGTCGCCTTCGGAGGCGCGCACGCGATCGCTCATCGACGAAGCCCGCGCGGCGCTCGCGCCCGCGGGCGGGAAGGAAGTCTGATCATGTGCGGTATCGTGGGCTATGTCGGACATCGGACCTGCCTGCCGATCCTGGTGGAAGGGCTCAAGCGCCTCGAATACCGGGGCTACGACTCGGCGGGCGTGGCGGTGCAATGCGGAACCGTGCTGCGCGTCGTCAAGGCGGCGGGCAAGATCCGCGAGCTCGAGGCGCGCCTCGCGAAGGATCCGCCGATCGGCACCGCCGGTATCGCGCACACGCGCTGGGCCACGCACGGCGCGCCCAACGACGTCAACGCCCATCCCCACACCGACACCCGCGGGCGGGTCGCGCTCGTCCACAACGGCATCATCGAGAACTACTCGGTGCTGAAGAGCGCGCTCGAGGCCGAAGGACACAGCTTCCGCACCGATACCGACACCGAGGTGCTGACCCATCTCGTCGAGAAGTACCTGAGGCGAGGCATCGGACTCGAGCGCGCGGTGGGGGCGGCGCTCGCCGACGTCGAGGGCACTTACGGCATCGCCGTGATGTGCGCGGACGAACCGGGCACGGTGGTGGGCGCGCGCAAAGGCAGTCCGCTGGTGGTCGGCATCGCGGACGGTGAGTACTTCCTCGCGTCGGACGTCGCCCCGATCGTCGAGCACACCCGGCAGGTGGTCTATCTCGACGACGGCGAGATGGCGGTGCTCTCGCCGGACGGATTCCACACCGCGACCATCGGGCACGTGCGAGTGGACAAGGCGGTGCACGAAGTCGAGTGGGATCTCGGGCAGATCGAGAAGGGCGGCTTCGACCATTTCATGCTCAAGGAGATCTTCGAGCAGCCCGACTCGGTGCGGAACTCGATGCGCGGCCGCCTCAACACCGCGGAGGGCCTCGCCCGCCTCGGCGGCCTCAACATGAAGTCCGAGGAGATGCTCGGGATCCGGCGCCTCATCATCCTCGCCTGCGGCACCTCCTGGCACGCCGGCCTGATCGGCGAATACATGATCGAGGAGCTCGCGCGCATTCCGGTCGAGGTCGAGTACGCCTCGGAGTTCCGGTATCGCAATCCGATCGTCGATGACGGCACCACGGTGCTCGTCATCTCGCAGTCCGGCGAGACGGCGGACACGCTGGCCGCGATGCGCGAGGCGCGCCGCAAGGGGGCGAGGGCGCTCGGCATCGTGAACGTGGTGGGCTCCACGATCGCGCGTGAATCGGACGGCGGCGTCTACATCCACGCGGGTCCGGAGATCGGCGTCGCCTCCACCAAGGCGTTCACCAGCCAGGTCACGGTGCTCGCGCTGCTCACGCTCGCGCTCGGGCGCCAGCGCTCGATGTCCCGCGAGAGCGGGATCGAGCTGGCCCGCGAATTGGACGCGATCCCGGGCAAGATCGAGGAGATCCTGAGACGCAGCGACGCGGTGAAGCGGATCGCGGAGGAGTACGGCCAGCACGACAACTTCATCTACCTGGGCCGCGGCTACAACTTTCCGGTCGCGCTCGAAGGCGCGCTCAAGCTCAAGGAGATCTCGTACATTCACGCGGAGGGTTACCCGGCCGCCGAGATGAAGCATGGGCCGATCGCCCTGATCGACGAAAACATGCCGGTGGTGTTCATCTGCACCCGTGATTCGGCTTACGACAAGGTCATGAGCAACATGAGCGAGGTGCGCGCGCGCAAGGGCCGAATCGTCGCGATCGCGACCGAGGGCGACACCGAGGTCGCACGGCACGCGGATCACGTGCTGTACGTGCCGGCCACGCTCTCCATTCTCCAGCCACTGCTGTCCGTGGTGCCGCTCCAGCTGCTCGCGTATCACGTCGCCGTGATGCGCGGCTGCGACGTGGATCAGCCCCGCAATCTCGCGAAGAGCGTGACCGTCGAATGACGGGCGCCGGAGGCCAGACATGAAATCACCGCTCAACGTGAACGGCGCGCCCCGGGCGATCGGCCCTTACAGCCAGGCGCAGGTGGTACGCATGCACGGCGGACAGCGGCTGGTCTTCACCGCCGGGCAGGTGGCACTCGACCCCGCGACCGGTGAGCTCAAAGGGGCGGACGTCGGGGCGCAGACCGAGCAGGTGCTCGCGAATCTGGCCGCGGTGCTCGCGGGCGCGGGACTCACGCTCGCCGACGTGGTGAAGACCACGGTGTACCTGGCCGACATGAAGGAATTTCAGGCCATGAACGAGGTGTACGCCCGGCATTTCCCGAGCGCGCCCCCGGCACGCACCACCATCGCGGCGGCCGGACTCCCACGCGGCGCGCGCGTCGAGATCGACGCGATTGCAACCGGAAGGGACCTCTGATTCTCGTCCAGGCCGAACCCGCCTTCGACGCCGCCCCGCCTCGGAATTCGATCCGGTGACCGAACGGCGTCGCATCGAGGTGAGGCTCACGGCGCACGTGGCATGTGCGGGTTGAGCTTCCAAACTGGGTCCGGAGGACCTGCGCACGGCGCTTCAAGGGCTGGCAGACGCGCGGCGCGATCGGCGCGTGCTGGTGGACCAGTCTTCCCTCGACGACGCGGGCGTATTCGCTCACGGCCGGGGCGAAGCCCTGGTGCAGACCATCGATTTCTTCACGCCGGTGGTGGACGATCCCTACGCCTTCGGCCAGGTCGCGGCGGCCAACGCGCTCTCCGACGTGTACGCGATGGGCGGCCGCCCGCTCACGGCGCTCGGCGTGCTGTGCCTGCCGGACGACCTGCCGCGGACGATCGTTGCCGAGATCCTGCGCGGCGGTCAGGACAAGATGCGAGAGGCCGGAGCGAGCGTGATCGGCGGCCACTCGGTTCGCGATCCCGAGCTCAAGTTCGGCTACGCGGTGACCGGCGTCGTGAAGCGGCGGCGGCTGCTCACCAACGCCGGCGCGCGGCCCGGCGACCGCCTGCTGCTCACGAAGCCGCTCGGAACCGGAGTGCTGTCCACGGCGCTCAAGCAGGGCCTGCTCGATGCAGCGCTCGCGCGGCGAGTGAGCCGGCAGATGACCGTGCTGAATCGGGTGGCGGCCGAGGCCGCAGTGGAGTTCGGCGCGCGCGCGGCCACCGACGTCACCGGCTACGGCCTGATCGGACATGCGCAGCAGATGGCGATGGCGAGCGGCGTGAGCTTTCACCTGCGTCCGCACGGGAACTGGCTGCTGCCCCGGGTGCTCGAGTTCGCGGCCGCCGGCGTCTATCCGGGAGGCCTCGACAGGAACCGGGATTACTACGCGCGGGATGTCGGGCACGGCGATCTCGCGGAGCCCCTGATTCGAGCGCTCTACGATCCGCAGACCTCGGGCGGGCTCCTGCTCGCGGTGCCGCGGCGCCGGCTCGCAGCGCTGCTCGAGGCGCTGAGACGGAGGCGCGTGTGGGTGAGGGAGCTGGGCGAGGTGTCGAGACGCGGCGCGAGCGCGATCGAGCTGAAGCGCGCGTGAGGCGCCGTGCGCGGGCCACGGGCATGACGTCCTCCCGCCTGCGGTGGTGGCGGGGGCACGGTGGCTCTGGTAGTAATCTGGGTCGCGTGGTGTCGGCCCTGGCCGGCGAGGGGGTCTCGTGTTCACGAGGCCCATGCTCCGGTCCCTGAAACGCCCGAGCCCGGCGGGGACGTCCGGGGGCGAGGGCACCGCGGCCGCCTCGATCGAGCCGGCGCGCCCTCCGAATGACGCCACCCGGCGGGTATGCTTGGAGGCACATGTGTGATGGGGGGGAACGAATGGGATCTGGTGGTCCCCGGGGACTTCAAATCCTGCGGTCGGGCGTTCAGAGCGCCCGAGGTGGGTTCGATTCCCACGCGTTCCCGCCAAACCTGCCGCGATCGCTCGCCATGGTCATGATCGCGGCGTGCGCGGCGTCCGGGGCGCTGGCACAACCCGCCCCATCCACCGCGCCGCCCGACAGCGCGATGGCCGACAGCCTCGCCGGGAGGGACGCCCGCGTGATCGAGATCCCGCGGAGGCTCGGGCCGACCCCGGCGCCGCGGTCCGGATCGCAGGCGCCCGCGATGCCGCGAAGCTCGCGGTTCGATCAGCCCCGCTGGGTGATGCTGCGCTCGCTGGCGTTTCCGGGCTGGGGGCAGCTGCATAATCGCGCGTGGCTCAAGGCGCTCGCGGTCGCGGGAGGGGAGGGGGCGCTGGGGCTCCGCATGCTGGACGACGAGCGCGCGCTGGGGCGGCTCAATCGTGACGTCGAATCCGCGCGCCGCGCGCTCGACGAGCAGCGCGAGGCCACGGCGGTCACCGCGTACAACGACCGGCTCAACCAGCTCACCGCCCGCGAGTGGATGGTGGCGGGCGTGCTCATCTATTCCCTGCTCGACGCGTACGTGGACGCCCACTTCCGCAATTTCAGGATCGAGTTCGAGCACGATCCCGCGCTGCCCGAGGGCGGCGCCGGGGTGAACGCCGTGCGATTGAACCTGGAGTTCCGCTGGTGAAGGACCCGCGCCTCTCCCTGATCCGCAACTTCTGCATCGTGGCGCACATCGATCACGGGAAGAGCACGCTCGCGGACCGCCTGCTCGAGCTCACCCACACGCTGACCCCGCAACAGATGAAGGCGCAGGTGCTCGACGACATGGACCTCGAGCGGGAGCGCGGGATCACCATCAAGTCGCACGCGATCGCGATGGAGTATCCGGCGCGAGATGGGCGCACCTACCAGCTCAATCTGATCGACACCCCGGGGCACGTCGACTTCACGTACGAAGTGTCGCGCAGCCTGGCCGCGTGCGAGGGCGCCATCCTGGTGGTGGACGCCTCGCAGGGCATCGAGGCCCAGACGCTATCGAACTACCTCCTGGCGCGCGAGCAGGGGCTCGCGGTGGTGGGCGCGATCAACAAGGTCGACCTGCCGGTCGCGCGTCCCGACGACGTGGCGCTGGAGATCGAACACGTCACCGGCATTCCGGCCGAGCACGTGCTGCGCATCAGCGCCAAGACCGGGCTCGGGGTCGGGGAGCTGCTCGAGCAGGTCATCGCCGACATCCCGCCTCCGGACGGAAACCTGGACGGCGCGCTGCGCGCGCTCATCTTCGATTCCAAGTTCGATCAGTACCGCGGCGTCGTCGCGCTGGTGCGCGTGGTGGACGGCGCGGTGCGGGCGGGTGACGCGGTGCGCTTCCTCTCGACTGGCAAGCGGTACGAGGTGACCGAGGTGGGACGCCTGCGCCTGAAGCTCGATCCGGTCGAGACGCTGCACGCCGGGCAGGTGGGGTACATCGTGGCCGGGGTGAAGAGCGTGGCCGACGCGCGCGTGGGCGACACGGTGCGGGGCGCCGACGCCGAAGGCATCGAGGCACTCCCCGGGTTCCGCGAAGTGAAGCCGATGGTGTTCTCGGGACTCTACCCGATCGAAGCCGAGCAATACGAGCCGCTCAAGGAGGCACTCGGCAAGCTGGTGCTCAACGACGCCGCTCTCATCTACGAGCCGGAGACTTCGGTCGCGCTCGGCTTCGGGTTCCGCTGCGGCTTCCTCGGGCTGCTCCACATGGAGATCGTCCAGGAGCGCCTGCGGCGCGAGTACCAGATCGACCTGATCGCGACCACCCCGAGCGTGGAGTATCACGTGCTGCTCGAGAGCGGCGAGCTGGTCACGGTCGACAACCCCAGCCAGATGCCGGCCGCGAATCTGATCGCGGCGATCGAGGAGCCATACGTGCTCGCGCACGTGCTCACGCCGGCCGAGTACCTGGGGAACATCATGAAGCTCTGCCAGGAGCGGCGCGGCATCTACGTGAGCCTGGACTATCTCGAGGAAAAGCGGGCCCGCGTCGCCTACCGCCTGCCGCTGGGCGAGATCGTGCTCGACTACTACGATCGCCTCAAGTCGGTGTCGCGCGGGTACGCGTCGCTCGACTACGAATTCGACGGATACCGCGAGGGCGAGATGGTGAAGATCGACATCCTGCTGAACGGCGAATCGGTCGACGCGCTTTCCACCATCGTCCATCGCGACAAGGCGTACGCCTGGGGCAGCGACCTGTGCGCCAAGCTCAAGGAGCTGATTCCGAAACAGATGTTCCAGGTGGCGATCCAGGCGGCGATCGGAAGCAAGATCATCGCGCGCGAGACCCAGGGCGCCATCCGGAAGAACGTCACCGCCAAGTGCTACGGAGGCGACATCACCCGCAAGCGCAAGCTGCTCGAGAAACAAAAAGAGGGCAAGCGCCGCATGAAGCAGATCGGCACGGTCGAAGTGCCCCAGGAAGCGTTCCTGGCGGTGCTCAAGGTCGAGCGATAGAGGAGACCCATGGCGTCGAAATCCCGTTCCATCCTGCGCGAGTACGTCGAGGCCGGGCTGTGGGCGCTCGTGCTCACGCTGTTCCTCCGAGCGTTCGTGATCCAGGCGTTTCGAATCCCGTCGGAGTCCATGCGCGACACGCTGCTGGTCGGCGATTTCCTGTTCGTGAACAAGTTCGAGTTCGGGCCCAAGATCCCCTTCACGCATGTCCGGCTGCCGGGGCTGCGCGCGCCGCATCGGGGCGACGTCATCGTCTTCCAGTTTCCGCAGGATCCGAGCAAGGACTTCATCAAGCGCTGCATCGCGACCGGCAATCAAACTCTCCAAGTCGTCGACAAGCAGGTCGCGGTGGACGGCGAGAAGCTGAACGAGCCGTACACCATCCACACCGATCCCACCGTGCGTCCGGCGGGCTTCGAGTTTCGCGACAACTACGGCCCCTACACGGTTCCGGCCGGCGAGCTGTTCATGATGGGCGACAACCGCGACAACTCGAACGACAGCCGCTACTGGGGTCCGCTCCAGATGGACCTGGTGAAGGGCCACGCGATGTTCATCTACTGGTCGTGGGACGCCACCCGGAACTGGCCTCGATGGAACCGTCTCCTCCAGCCCATCCGCTGAAGCGGCCCGCGGCCGGCCACGGCCCGGGGAGGCCGGCGCGCGAGGCGGCCCGGACCGGCCTCTACGTGCACGTTCCGTTCTGTGCGACGCGTTGCGCGTATTGCGACTTCTCGAGCGGCTCGCTGTCGTCCGCCGCGCTCACGCGGTATCTCGATGCGCTCGAGCGCGAGATCGAGATGCGCGCCCCGGATGCCGCCGGCATGCGATTCAGCTCCGTCTTCTTCGGCGGCGGCACCCCGTCCGCGCTCGCCGCCCGCCACTTCGTCCGGATCGCGGGCGCGCTGCGCGCGAATTTCACCATCGAGCGCGACGCAGAGATCACGCTCGAGGCGAATCCCGAATCCGTGCGGGAATCGCTGCTCGAGGCGTGGGCCGGCGCCGGCGTCAACCGTCTCTCGATGGGTGCGCAGAGTTTCGTTCCGGAGGAGCTCGAGGCGCTGGGGCGGATTCACTCCGCGGGCCGCCCGGCGGAGGCGTTCGCGCTGGCGCGAGCGCACGGGTTCCGACGGCTGTCGCTCGATCTCATGTTCGGATTTCCCGATCACTCGCCGGCACGCTGGGAACGCACCGTCGAGACGGCGCTCGCGCTCGAACCCGAACATCTCTCCGCATACTGCTTCATCCCCGAGGCGGGCACGCCGCTCGGCAACCAGGTGCTGCGCGGCTCGCGCACCCTGCCGTCGCCCGAAGCGCAGGCCGCTTCGTACTCGGCGCTCGACGCCCGGCTCGCCGCGCGCGGCTACGCATGCTACGAGACGTCGAACTTCTCCCGGCCCGGGGCGGAATGCCGTCACAATCTGGTGTACTGGTTGCGGCGTCCCTGCGTGGCGCTCGGTCCCTCCGCGCACGGAATGGCGCGGGGCGTCCGCTACGGCAACCACTACGCGCTCGAGCGCTGGGCGGACGCGCTCGAATCCGGCACGCGGCCCGAGGCGGAGCGCGAGTCCGAGAGCGATCGCACGATCGCGCAGGAGATCGTGATGCTGGGCCTGCGCCTCGAGTGCGGGATCGAAGCGCGCGATCACGCACCCGACGCGTGGCGCGCCGTGACGCGCCGGTACGGCGTGGCGCTCGAGCATGCCTGCCGCGTCGGGCGTCTCGAGGTCACCGCCCGCGGACTGCGCATTCCGACGCGGTTCCGATTCGTCGCCGACGATGTCATCGCCTGGATCGAAGCGCGCGCCGCGGATGCTGGCGCGGAGGATGCCGCCCCGGCGCTCGCCGTTTGACAGTCGCGGACCGCGCTCCGTAACGTGGAGATCATGTCCGAACCGGCATTCCCCGGCCGCACCAGCGAACGGGACCCCGATTTGAGCCCGCGCCAGCGCGAGGTGTTCGCGGCGCTGGTGACTCTCCACGGGCAGAGCGCGCGCCCGGTGGGCTCCGAGCGGCTCGCACAGCAGGCCGGCTTCTCGCTCTCGTCCGCGAGCCTGCGCGGGGCCCTCGCCGAGCTCGAGACCATCGGGCTGCTGGAGCGATCCCACGCCTCCTCCGGCCGGGTGCCGAGCGCGCGCGGATATCAGTTCTTCGTACGCGTCCTGCTCACGCCCGCGGTGCTGCCGCCGGAGCTCATGGCGCAGGTGGACGAGACGCTGTCGCGCTCGGCGCGCGATGTGGAACACCTGCTGCACGAAGCCTCGCGCCTGCTCTCGACGCTCACCCACCAGCTCGGCCTGGCGCTGGCCGCCTCGCTCGATCGGGAGACCCTCACGCGGCTCGATCTGGTCGCGGCCGACGATCGCCATGCTTTCCTGGTGCTGAATCTGGGGCCGAGCGCGGTGCGCGCGCTGGCGCTCGCGCTCGAGAGTCCGCTCGATCGCGACCAGCTGGAGGCGGTCGCGGGGGTGCTGCGCGAGCGGTTGCTGGGGCGCACGCTGGCCGAGGTGAGGCAGCGGCTCGCCGCGGATCCGGAGCTGGTCAGGCACAGCGCGGTGCGAATGGTCGCGCGGGCCGCGAGCGCGAGCTGGTCGCAGCCGGTGTCCACGCCGCTCTACAGCGCGGGCGCGATGCACATCGCGGAGCAGCCGGAGTTCGCGAGCGCGCCGCGGCTGGGCTCCATCCTGCGCGTCGTGGAATCCGGCGCCCCGCTCGATCGCCTCATGGTCGCGAGCGTCGAGGGGCACGCCACGGTGCGCATCGGGATCGACGAGGACCGCGCGCTCTCGGGCTGCAGCCTGGTGAGCTATCCGCTGCCGGGATCCATTCACGGCGCGGTGGGAGTGCTCGGCCCATTGCGGATGGACTACGCTCAGGCCCTCGCCGTGGTGGATGCCGTCGGCGCGCGCGTCGCCGACCTGCTCTCGTCATGACCGCCCGGCCCGACGAGGCGGAGCGCCCGGATACCGGGCTCCCCGCGGACGAGCGTGCGCCCGGATCTCCCGCGCCGGCGGCCGGCGAGCTCGCAGAGGAAAGCATTCCGGCCCCGACCGAGCCCGTGCCCGGACCGACTCGCGCGGATGATGCAGAGGCGCCCGCCAATGAGGGGGGCGGGCCTTCGGTTCCGGCCGCCGAGGATTTCCGCGACCGGTGGCTGCGAGCGGAGGCCGAGCTCCAGAACCTCCGCCGCCGGGCGGCGCGCGAGCGCGAGGAAGCCTGGCGCGCCGCGGAAGAAGGCGTGCTGATCGAACTGATCGCGGTGCTCGACGATCTGGAGCGCGCGCTCGACGCCGCGCGCGAGGGGGGAGCGGCCGGCGCGTGGACCGAAGGCGTGCGACTGACCGCGAACGGCATCCTCGAGCGCCTCGGCCGTTACGGCGTCGTGCAGGTCGACCCGGTCGGCCGCCCGTTCGATCCTCACCTCCACGAAGCGCTGCTCGAGATCGACGCGCCGCCTGGCGCGGCGCCGGGGCAGGTGGTGCAGGTCGTGCACCGCGGCTACGCGCGCGGAGATCGGGCGCTGCGCGCCGCGCGGGTCGTGGTCGCGCGCGCCCCGGCGGGAGAAGAGGCGTAAGTGGCACGTCGCGACTTTTACGAAGTGCTCGGCGTGCAACGGGGCGCGAAGGAGGAGGAGATCCGGAAGGCCTATCGCAAGATCGCGTTCGAGAACCATCCCGACCGGAACCCCGGCGACAAGGCCACCGAGCAGAAGTTCAAGGAGGCGACCGAGGCGTACGAGGTGCTGCGCGATCCCGAAAAACGCGCGCGCTACGACCAGTTCGGGCACGCGGGGGTGAGCGGCTCGGCCGGGCCGGGGCCGACCCCCGATTTCAGCGGCTTCGATCTCGCCGACGCGTTGCGTGCGTTCATGCGCGACTTCGGCGGTGACGTCGGCGGCTTCGAGGACATCTTCGGTGGCGGCCGCGCGCGCGGTCGCGGGGCGGCGCGCGGCGACGATCTCCAGCTGCGACTCAAGCTCACGCTCGAGGAGATCGCGTCCGGGGTCGAGAAGAAGATTCGGGTGCGCCACCTCCGTCCCTGCGCTGAATGCGGGGGAAAGGGGGGGAGCGGCGAGAGCGTCTGCGCGCAATGCCAGGGGCGCGGGCAGGTCCGCCACGTGCAGCAATCGATCTTCGGCCAATTCGTGAACGTCGCGACCTGTCCCGCGTGTCTCGGAGAGGGGCGCACCGTGACCGAGAGGTGCCGGGCGTGCGGCGGGGACGGGCGCGTCAGCGCGAGCGATACCCTCGCCGTGAAGGTTCCGGCCGGCGTCACGAACGGCAATTTCATCCCGCTGCGCGGAATGGGAGACGCCGGCCCTCGCGGAGGACCGGCGGGCGATCTGATCGTGCTGATCGAGGAGAAGCCCCACGCGGTGTTCGAGCGGGAAGGAGACGACCTGCTCATCGACGTTCCCATCCATTTCGCGACCGCCGTGCTCGGAGGAAGGGTCGAGGTGCCGACGCTGGGCGGTACGGCGCACATCGATGTGCCCGCCGGTTCCCCGAGCGGGCGCGTCATCCGGTCGCGCGGGCGCGGACTGCCCGCGCTGCGCGGCGGCGGACGCGGCGACCTGCGCTCGCGAATCGTGATCTGGGTGCCGGGGAAGGTGTCGGGCGAGGAGCGGCGCCTGCTCGAGGAGCTGCGCGGCGCCGAGACCCAGAAGCCACCGCGTCCGGGCAAGACGCTGCTCGAGCGGGTGAAGGACGCCTTTGGCGGGTGAGCCTCCCTCGTTCGTCTATGTTCCCGAACTCGGGACCGCCGGGTCGCGCGTCGCGCTCTCACCCGACGAAGCGCACTATCTCGCGCGCGTGTGTCGCGCGAGGGTCGGCGACGTGGTTCGCGCCACCGATGGGCGCGGCGCGATCGCGCGCCTGCGGATCGCATCGCTCGACCGCGAAGCGAGCGCCGAGGTGGAGAGCGTCGAGCGCGGCGCGCGCGTGCGGCGTGCCCGGGTGTGGTGCGGCCCTCCGGATGGCGAGCGAGCAGACTGGTTGATCGAGAAGCTCGCGGAGCTGGGGGTGGAAATCTTTCAGCCGCTCGAGTGCGAGCGTGGAAAGTGGACGCGCGCCGCCGAGCGCCTGGAACGCTGGCGCAGGCTCTCGATCGCGGCGCTTCGCCAATCGCATCGCCGGTTTCTCATGGAAATCCGGGAACCCCTCGGGATCGAAGCCGGACTGGGCGAGCTGCCCCGCGAATGCTCCCGCTCGCTCGCGAGCATGGGGGGTCGTCCTCCCGGGGGTGCCGGGCACTCCGAAGGCCTCTGGGTCGGGGCGATCGGGCCGGCCGGGGGGTTCACCCACGCCGAATCGACTTCGCTCGAGGCCGCCCGGTTCGTGCCTATGTGCCTTTCGGACGGTCGCTTAAGGACGGAAACCGCGGCCCTGGCCTGGGCGGCGTGGTGGGCCGCGGGCGGGCAGTAGTCGCGACCTCCCGCCGGAGCGGTGCCGGCTCGATGAACGCTCGGAAGCCCGGGTCGCGACGCGGGCTTGACGCGCGCGAACTCGCGCCATAGACTGCCACTGCCAGCTTCGCGCCTGCGGGTCTCCGGGGGCGCGTTCGTTATGCATTCCGCAATTCGATTTCCGAAGCTCTTCGACGGCTGAGAGGGGGGGATTTATTGCCCGGAATCAGGGTGAAGGATGGAGAGTCCTTCGAGAGTGCCCTGCGCCGTTTCAAGAAGAAGTGTGAGAAGGCCGGTGTCCTTTCGGACTTGCGACGCCATCAGCACTTCGAGAAGCCGAGCGAGCGTCGCAAGCGCAAATTGAACGCGGCGAAGCGTAAGAACATCGCGCGGCGTCAGCAGGAGAACTAGCCGAACTGGACTGGTTTCGTAGCTGGACAACGCTCGACTGGCTGATCGTTCTGCTCGTGATTCTATTCGCCGTGCGCGGACTCGTGCGCGGAACGGTCGGGCAGATCTTCGCACTCCTCGGACTGCTCGCGGGTCTGTGGGTTGCAGGCTGGGTCGCGCAGTGGGTCGGTCAGCATTGGCAGTCTGCCCGGCCCGCTGTCGTGTTTCTGGCGTTGCGCTGGCTGGTCGCGGGTCTCGCGGGCCTTGCGGCGGCCGCGTTGTTCCAGTGGTGGGGCGACTTGTTGAGCGCCGCCGTGAAGAAGAGCCCAGTGGGTTGGCTCGATCGCATCGGCGGCGTCGTCGTCGGCGCCGCGCTCGGGGTGGCGGTGGCGAGTCTGCTCGTGATGGGCGCGCTCCTCACCACGTGGCCGCGCGCCGTGAGTCATGCGGCGTCCGGCGCACGCTGCGCACCGCCGCTTATGGCGGGCGGCGCGCAGGCGTGCAATTTCGACAGCCGGTACTTCCCCGGCAGCAGCTGGCTCAGGCAACGATTCCTTTCGGCTCAGCGGCGGGCGCACGCGCAGTCCCGGCATTCCTGAGCGTCGAGCGCTGAACCCGGACGTCGGTTAGGAACGGCGTGGACGCGCATTCCCTTCAACTCCTGGAGTTCGATCGCGTGACGGCAGCCATCGCTGCGCGTGCCGACAGCTCGCGCGCGCGCGCTTCCCTCTCGGCGTGGCGCCCGTTCGCGGAGCGCGCGGCGCGCAGTCGCGAGAACGCGGTGCTCGCCGAGGCCATCCGGCGGCAGGGCGAGCCCGAGGCGTGGTGTGCGGTCGGGCGGGGCGAATTGGGGCCGAGGCTCGATCGCGAGCGCGTGGACGCTCTCGATGGACCGGGGCTGGTCGAGGTCGGGACCTGGCTCCTCGCCGGGGAAGAGACGCGAGTCGCGTGGTCGGGCGAGCAGGCCGCTCCGCGGTACCCGGAGCTCGCGGCGATCGTCCAGGCCATCCCGCGGCTCGAAGCCCTGCGCGGGCGTCTCGCCGTCGCGCTCGAGCCGGACGGGCGTGTGAGCGACGGCGCCTCTCCGGCGCTGCGGCGGGCCCGCTCCGCCCTGGCGGGAGGCGAGCGCGACCTGGAATCGCGGCTCACGCGCTGGGCCGGCGCTTTCGGTGAGAATGCCTACGTCACGCGCCACGGCGAACGGTTCGTCGCGCTGGTGCCCGCCGCGGGGTTTCCGCGCCGGCGAGGGCTGGTGCACGACGTGTCCGGGAGCGGGCAGTCGTTGTTCGTCGAGCCGCTCGAGATGTGCGAGGCGAACAACCGGTTGATCGAGCTTCGCGCGCTCGCCCAGGAAGAGGAGCGGCGGGTGCTGCGCGAGCTGGCGTCGGCGGTGCTCGATGCCGCGGAGCCGCTCGCCGCGCTCGAAGCCGCCCTGGTGAAGCTCGACACGCTGAGGGCCCGCGCGCGATGGGCGCGCGAGTTCGATGCGATCGCGCTCGATCCCGGCGGCGACCGCCTGCGACTGCGGCGCGCCCGGCACCCGCTCATGATGATGGGCGAGCGCGCCGGCGCGATCGTTCCGCTCGATCTCGAGCTCGGCCCCGACGCGCGTCTGCTGCTGGTGAGCGGGCCCAACATGGGCGGAAAGACGGTGCTCATGAAGACGGTGGGGCTGGCGGTGGCGATGGCGCACGCCGCGCTGCCGGTGCCTGCGGACGAAGGCAGCGCCCTGCCGGAGATCGACACGATGCTCGCAGATCTCGGCGACGAGCAATCCGTGGAGCAGGGGCTGTCCACCTTCGCCGCGCACCTGCAGACGCTGCGCGCGATGTCCGAGCGCGCAGGCCCGGGCAGCCTGCTGCTGTGCGACGAACTCGGAGCCGGCACCGACCCCGACGAGGGCGCCGCGCTGGGCCGCTCGCTGCTCGAGCACTTCGCGGAGCGCCGCGCATGGGGCGTGGTCACGACCCATCTGGGGAGCCTCAAGCGTGTGCCGGGCGAGGTGCCGGGTGTGGCCAGCGGCTCGCTGGAGTTCGACGCAGAGACGCTGGTCTCGCACTACCGCTTCCGCCCCGGCATCCCGGGCGCGAGCCACGCCCTCGCGGTGGCGGCACGGCTCGGATTTCCGCCGGCCCTGATCGAGCGCGCGCGCGCCCTGACGCCCGATTCGGTGCGCGAGCTCGAATGCCTGCTCGCCTCGCTCGACGAGACCCAGCGGCGCATGGAGCGCGAGCTCGCGTCGCTGGACGCCGCGCGCGCGGAGGCCGCGACCGAGGCGTCGCGCCATCGCGATCAGACCGAGGCCTCGCGCCGCGAGCTCGAGGCGCTGCGGCGCAGGCTCACCCGCGAGAGCGAGGGATTGCTGGCGAACGCGCGCGAACTGTGGCAGACCGTGCAGCGCGAGGCGCGACGCGCCGAGAAACGCCGCGCGAGCGCCGACGAGGTGCGCGACCGGATCGTGGCGCTCGAGCGGGACGCGGCCGCGATCGACCGCGAGGCGGCGGCCGCGCTCGGGGCGCCGGCGGGCGCTCCGTCCGCGCCGTTCGCGGTCGAGGTAGGGCAGCGCGTGCGGGTCCTGGATCTCGGCGTCGAGGCGGAGGTCGTGAGCGCGCCCGATTCGGAAGGCAAGGTCGGGTTGCGGCGCGGGAGCTGGAGCATTCAGAGCCACGTGAGCCGGCTCGCGCGCCCGGGGGGCGACGAAGGCCCGAAGGCTCCGCAGGGTCCCGCGAACGGCGGCGCGACCTGGTCCGCTTCCGAAGAGGCCCCGGCGCTCGAGATCCAGCTGCGGGGCATGGAGGTGGACGAAGCGTTGAGCGCGCTCGATCAAGGTCTGGATCGCGCGGTGGTCGCGGGGCTGGGCGAGATTCGCATCGTGCACGGCGTCGGACGCGGCGTGTTGCGCGCCGCGGTCGAGCGCCATCTTCGAGGCCATCCGCAGATCGCATCGCACCGTCTCGGCGCGATCGGCGAAGGCGGAAGGGGCGTCACCGTGGTGACGCTGCGGTGAGCGCCATGAACACGATCGGAGGACGCGGCACGCGCGGCGCGGACGACTGGGTGGAACGCGTGCGCGCCGCGAGCGACATCGTCGAAATCGTGCGCGAGAGCGTCGGCCTGAAGCGCGTGGGGCGCAACTGGGTGGGGCTCTGTCCTTTTCACCAGGAGAAGACGGGTTCGTTCTCGGTCAACGCGGAGCGTCAGTTCTATCACTGCTTCAGCTGCAAGGCGGGAGGGGACGTCTTCAAGTTCGTGCAGGAAACCGAGAAGGTGGGGTTCCTCGAGGCGGTGGAGCTGCTGAGTCGGCGAGCCGGGATCGCCGTGCCCGAACGGCGTGGCGCGGGGCCCGAACGCGGCGTGCGCGCGCGACTCGAGGACGCGCTGGAGGCGGCCGCCACGGCATACGAACAATGGCTCGGCGATCCCGCGATCGGAGCGGAAGCGCGCGCCTACCTCGACCGCCGCGGCATCACGCGCGAGACGCAGCGCGCGTTCCGCCTGGGTCTCGCGCCGGCGGGATGGGAACAGCTCACGCAGCGGCTGCGGGGCCGGGTCACGGACGAGCTGCTGGTGCAGGCGGGCCTCACGGTGCCGCGCCGCTCTCCCGACGAGGGGGGTCCTCCGCGCGGCGGGCACTACGACCGGTTTCGCAACCGGCTCATGGTGCCGCTTCAGATCCCGGGCGGCACGGTCGTGGGATTCGGAGCACGGGCGCTCGCGGCGGAGGATCAGCCCAAGTATCTCAACTCCCCGGAGACGCCGCTCTACCACAAGAGCGGCTTCCTGTTCGCGCTCGATCAGGCGCGGCGGCGGGTCGAGCCCGATGGCGAGATGATCGTGGTCGAAGGCTACTTCGACGCCATCGCCCTGCATCAGGCCGGGCTCGCGCACGCGGTGGCGACCTCGGGCACCGCCCTCACGACCGAGCAGGCGCGGTTGCTCAAGCGCGTCGTGGCGCGCGTCGCGCTCACGTACGACGGCGACGCGGCGGGTCGCGACGCGATGATGCGATCGCTGGGCGTGCTGCTCGGCGAAGGACTGGCCGTGAGCGTGGTCGATCTCCCGCAGGGCGACGATCCCGACACGCTGGTGCGCCGGGGCGGGACCGCGGCCTGGACGGCGCTGCGCGCGCAGGCGGCGGATCCGGTCGAGTTCGTTCACCGGCACGTACTGCGGGCGGGCGGGAGCGGCGACCCGCGCGAGCGCGCGCTGCAGGCGGTGGTGACGCTCGGCGCCGCGGTCCAGGATCCGATCCGTGTGAAACTGCTGTTCGAGCGCGCCGAGCAGGTGCTCGGCATCGCCGAGTCGGTGCTGCACCGCGCCCTGGCGCTGAAGAAGACCGGACAGGGCGCGGAGCGGCCGCTGGCCGCCGCGGTGCGCGAGCAGCGCCGGCAGGAGCAGAGCATCGAGGGCCTGCTGCTGCAGTCGATATTGCAGGCCCCCGCCGCGCTCGACGCGGTGCGCGACGAGGTCGGTCCCGCCGATTTCCGCGACCCCGCGTGCGCGACGCTCGCGCAATGGCTGTGGTCGGCGGGCTCGGGCTTCCCCGAGGATGAAGCTGCGGCCGCGCTGGCGCGCGAGCTTTCAGCTTCGGCCGCTGATGAACGTGACTGGGAGGCGGAGGCGCGGGGCGCCGCGCGGCAGCTGGTCGTGCGCCGCCTCCGGCAGCACAAGCACGAGCGCGAGTTGGAATTGAGACGCTCCGCCGCCGACCCCGACACGGAACGGCGGCTCAGCCAGGAAATCTACGAGATCGCACGCTCTCTGAAGGACCTCAGCAGCACATAAAAGGAGATCCGCGTTCATGACCTCAGTCGCTGCGAAGAACAAGGAAATCAAGCAGAAGGCGAAGGCCGAGCAGCGCAAGCGCATGGAGGAGATCAAGTCGCTTGCGTTGCGCCAGGGCTACGTCACCGAGGATCAGGTGGTGTGGCTCCTCGATGACGACCAGGACCCCGAGGCTCAGGTGGATCAGATGGAAGAGATCCACGCGATGCTGAACCAGATGCACATCGAGGTGTTTGCCAGCGAAGAAGAGGCCCAGGAACGGATCAAGAAGCTCCGCAAGATCGAGGACAAGAAGCCCGCGGTTTCGAGCAAGGCGGTGCCGCAGCAGCCGGTGCGCTACGACGATCCGGTGCGAATGTATCTGCGCGAGATGGGACGCGTGCCGCTGCTCACCCGCGAGGGCGAGGTCGAGATCGCGCGGCGCATCGAGGCCGGCGAGCGCCAGGTGGTGTCCGCGCTCTTCCGCGCCGAGCCGGCGGTTCGCGACATCCGGGCCATGCTGAAGAAGCTCAAGGAGGGCCTGCTCAAGATCGAGGACTTCATCAAGGTCGACGAGAACGCGGTGACCGAGCAGGCGCTCAAGAAGGAGCGCCTGCGCGCGGTCAAGATCCTCGAGCGCGTCTTCGTCCTGCAGAAACGCTACAACGACATGCTCGCGCGCCAGGACGCGCGCATGCTCGAACGGCGGCGCTCGTCGCTGCAGGCGAATTTCGCGAAGGTCGAGGCCGAGCTGACACAGGAGATCCACAAGCTCTCGATGAATCCGCGGATGGTCGAAGGGCTGGCCTCCCCGATCAAGGAGCTCGCCGAGCGGCTGCTCGAGGTGGACGACGTGGTCGCGATGCTCGAGCGCCGGTTCGGGCACAGCGTCGAGGACATGAACGGGTTCGCTCGGCGGCTCAAGCGCGGCCCGCGCGAGCTCCGCGCGGTGCGCCGCGATTCGAACCTGCAGCCGGCGCAGATCGCCGAGTTCATGAACGAGATCAAGAACGCGAAGAAGGAAGTGAAGCGCATCGAGGACGAGGCGAAAATGGTGCGCGACCACCTGCTCGAGCTCTACCGCCAGATCAAGGACGGCGAGCGCGCCACCGGTCAGGCCAAGAAGGAGATGATCGAGGCGAACGTGCGGCTCGTCATCTCGATCGCCAAGCGCTACACGAATCGCGGACTCGAGTTCCTGGATCTCATCCAGGAGGGTAATTCGGGGCTGATGCGCGCCGTCGACAAGTTCGACTACACCAAGGGATACAAATTCTCGACCTACGCGACGTGGTGGATTCGGCAGGCGATCACCCGCGCGATCGCCGATCAGGCGCGCACCATCCGGGTGCCCGTCCACATGATCGAGCACATCAACCGCGTGGTCCGCGTGTCGCGGCGGCTGGTCCAGGAGTTGGGCCGCGAGCCGACCCCCGAGGAGATCGCGGAGCGGCTGGAACTGCCGGTCGACAAGGTGAAGAGCATCCTGAAAGCGGCGCAGGAGCCCATCTCGCTCGATCGCCCGATCGGCGAGGACGACGATTCCAACCTCGGCGACTTCATCGAGGACACCAGCGTCGTGAGCCCGGCGCATTCCGCGGCGTCCGCGATGCTGCGCGACGAGGTGAACGACGTGCTGCGCACGCTCACCCCGCGGGAGGCGAAGGTCATTCGCCTGCGGTTCGGCCTCACCGAGGACGGCGCGCAGCGCACGCTCGAGGAGGTGGGGGCGTTCTTCAACGTCACCCGCGAGCGCATCCGTCAAATCGAGGCGAAGGCGCTGCGCAAGCTGCGGCATCCGACGCGGAGCCGGCGGCTCAAGGCCTACACCGAGCTGCTGTAGGAGAACGGGCACGTGCGCGGGCCGGAGCGCGGGACGCGACGGCGCGGCGACGCGCGCGGCCGCGCGGGTGCTCGGGACGCGGCGCGCCCGGCCCGCACCGGCGCCGGCCGCGGGCTGCCGGTCGCCATGATCGTGGCCTGCTTCGCCGCCGGACTGCTCTGCCGGCTCCCGGTTCTCGGCGGCGAGCATCGCGAGGGCGACGAGCTGGTGTACCGCGTGCTGGTGCGCCAGCTCGAAACCGGCCACGGCTACACGCTCCGCGGGACGCCGCTGGTCGGCCTCCACTACGCGCCGGAGCAGTACGCCGGCCCGCTGTTCTTTCACCCGCCCGGGGGGGTCGCGCTGTTCTGGCTCCTTCACCGGCTGCTGCGGGAAGGGGGGTATCCGCTCGCGCAGCTCCTGAGTTTCGCGATGTTCTTCGCGTGCGTGATGCGTATCGGGCAGCAGGTGCTGGACCCGTTCCGCGGCCTGCGCGCGGTGCTGGTCGCGGCGCTCGCGGCGCTCACCCCGATCGCGGTGCACGTCAACCTGCGCTACTGGCTCGACGGCCCGATGCTCGCGGTCGCGACGCTCGCGTGCAGCTTGTTCCTCGCGGCCCGCACCCGCCGCAGTCTCGCGCTCGCCGCGCTCGCGGGCGTCGCGCTCGGCTACGCGAGCCTGATCAAGTTGAACGCATTCTTCGCGGTGCCGGGAATCCTGCTGCTCGCGTGGGCCGCCGGCGACGGGACGGCGCGGGGATTCGACTGGAAGCTCGCCGCGGTCTTCCTGGGGGCGGCGGTCGTGGTCCAGCTCCCGTGGGAGATCTGGCAGTGGCGGGAGACCGGGAGCCCGTTCCCGGCGTGGGCGGGCAAGCCCGCCCCGCAGCTCATCGCGGTCAACGCGTTCGTCCACATGGTGACCATCGAGCGTCCGCCGTGGATCTATCTCTCGCTGTTGCCGCGTGCGGTGTGGACGCTGATCCCATCGATCGCGGGGCTCGCGCTGCTCCCGCTGCCGGCGCGCTCGCGACGCGTCGGGGCGGCGCTGCTGGGGTGGATTCTCGGCATCGTCGCGATCCAGATCGGGCTCGGCTTCGTGGGTTATTCGAAGCTGTTGCGCTACGTGATTCTGGTCACCCCCGCGTGCCTGCTGTTGTTCGGCCTGGTCGCGAGCGAAGCGGTGACATGGCTCGCGGCGCCGGTTCGAGCGCCGCGCCAGCGCGCGTTCGCCATGGCGCTCGTGACCGCCGCGGCGGCGGGGCTCGCGCTCGAGCTGGCGCAGGGCGTCGCGGCGGCGGTCGTCGACGACGATTACATCCATCCGCTGTTCTGATCCGCGGGGCGCCGGCGCGGCGCGGGCGCCGAGCGGCGCCTTCCTTGACACCCCCCGCGGCCGATGCTAGAAACACGCGGCTTTTGGCGTCGGGATTCATGCGCGCCCCACGCTGGGCCCATAGCTCAGCGGTCCAGAGCGGCCGGCTCATAACCGGCAAGACCCTGGTTCGAATCCAGGTGGGCCCATGATCTCGCGACCTGGCCTTCGCGCCGCGCGCGGCCGGGGTCGACCCGGGCGGATAGCTCAGCTGGTAGAGCACCTGGATCACAACCAGGGGGTCACAGGTTCGAGCCCTGTTCCGCCCACCATCTTTCGCGCGGCGTGCGGGCCGCGCCGCGATACACGAGGAGCCGAGGATGAATGGGATGCGTACCGTGCAGGGTCGACCGCGACACGCGGCGCCCGCGCGCACGCCGCGTCCGGCGCGACGCGCCACGACGGTCACGCGCCATCGACCGGGGATGTCGTTCGCGACATCCCCGTTTGCGTGGCCGGAACGCCCGCGATGAGCGACGAACTCGACCACCTCTGGGCGCTGAAGGACCTCGACGAGCAGCTGGCCGTCGTGAGCGCGGAGCTCAAGCGGTTTCCCGAGCAGCGCACGGCACTCGAACATCGCCTCGCCGCGGAACGCGTCCGGCTCGAGCAGCACAAGTCGCAGGTCGCGGCGCTCCAGGTCAGGCGCCGGGAGTTCGAGCGCCAGATCGAGGCGCTCACGGCGGAGGAACGCAAGTTCCAGGGCCAGCTCCCGCTGGTCAAGAAGAACGAGGAATACCAGGCGCTGCTCCACGAGATCGGAGGGGTTCGGAAGAAGCGCTCCGACATCGAGACCTCCGTGCTGGTGGCGCTGGAAGACGAGGAACGCCTCGCGGGCGAGCGGCCCGCCATCGAACAGGCCGTGCGGGGCGCCGAACGCGAGCTCGCGGAGCGGGCCGCGGCCATCGATCGCGAGGAAGCGATCGATCGCGAGCGCGCGGCCGGTCTCGATGCGCAGCGCGCCGGCCACCTCGAGCATCTGCCGGCCGCGACGCGCAGTCGTTACGAGCGGATCCGGGCATCGCGCGAGGGTCGCGCCGTAGTCGCGATCATGAAGGGCTCGTGCGGAGGATGTTACAGGGGCCAGCCGCCGCAGGTCGTGCAGGAAGCCAAGCGCCGCGACCGGCTGCTGCTCTGCGACGGATGCGGCCGCCTCATGCTGTGGCCGCCCGACGCTCCCTGAGTCCGCCGATGTGAGCCACGCGGCGCGCGTACTCCGCGGCGACCTCGGATTTCGACGCGTCGCCGTCCTGCTCTCGGGAGGCGGCACGCTCGGCGCCTACGAGGTCGGCGTGCTCCAGGTGCTGGAGCGGCTCGCGCTCAAGCCCGCGCTGGTCGCCGGCGTATCGAGTGGTGCGATCAACGCCGTGATCTGGGTCGCGCACGGCCTGCGCACCGCTGCGCTGGAGGACGTGTGGCTGCGGTTGCGGCCTTCGAGCCTCGGCATGCGCTGGGCGACGCTCGCGATGCGGGCGCTCGGTGGCGCTGCGCTCGTGCTCGCGCTGGTCGAGGTGGTGCTCACGTTCGCCGGTTCGTACCAGATCACGGGCCTGCGCGCGTTCGAGCGCGCCGCGAGCCGGCACTCCGACCTGACGTCGCTCCTGCTCGACGCGACCGCCTGGGCGGCGGTCGCCGTGTTCGGGCTCGGACTCATGCTGCTCTCGCGCCGCGCGGAAGCGCTGCTCGCGCGCATCACGCCGCCCGGCGATCCTCATCGCTGGCATCGCCGCCTGGGGGTGGCGCTCGCAGCCGGGGCGGCCGTCCATCTCGCGGTGCTGATCGCGGGGGTTCCGTGGCCCCATCGCTTCGGCGCCACGGTGTTGCTGTTCGGGATCGTCGTGTGGCTGGTGAACCGCCCCGGGCGCGGCGGAAGGAGCCTGCGGATGTTCTTCAAGCGGCTGATGCCGGAAACCGGCGGGCGCGGGCTCTGGGGCAGCGCCGGGCGGCGGCGACTGCTCGACGACCTGGTCGCGCGCGGCGACGCTTCGCGCCTCATCGACGGCCCGGTGCGGCTCGTGATCTCGGCGCTGGCCGTCGACTCGGGTCGCACCACCCACTTCGTGAGCTGGCCCGGGCCGGCGCCGGAATTTCGCGAACTCGTCGCCCGCGCGCTGGGAGAGGTCGCGGTGATGCACACCGCCGAGGACGTGCTGCGCGCGACGGTGGCATCCTCCGCGATTCCCGGACTTTTCGAGCCGGTGAGGATCGCGGGCCGCGACTTCGTCGATCCGGGCGGGTTCTCGAATCAGCCGCTCCAGGTCGCGATCGCCGACGGCGCCGACGCGATGATCGTCGTGCTGCTCTCCCCGAGCGGAACTCCGGCGGCGTCTCCATCCCCGGTCGACCTGTTCGAGCTCGGCGGTCGGCTGCTCGAGATCGCGAACTGGCGTGACATGCAGGCCGAGTTGCGCTCGCTCCCCTCGGAATGGAGTCGCGCCGGCGATCCGGCGCGGATGTGCGTGGTCGAGCCCGAGCGGGTCCTCCCGGGCGGGGTGCTCGACTTCGATCCCGCACACGCGCGCGAGTTGATACGCCGTGGCGAAGCGGACGCGTGGCGAGCGCTCGATCGAGCGGGATGGCTCGAGCCGGCCCGAGGCGCGACGACGCGTGGCGTTTGAGCACGCCGTGCGCATGCTCTAAGCTGCGCCCATGGCCGAGCCGCGCACGAACATCTGGCTGCTCCGTTGCGATGGCGGCGCGCGCGGCAATCCGGGCCCCGGCGCGTGCGCCTGGGTACTGCTCGATCCGCGCGGGGAGGAACACGAGGCGCGCGGCGAGTTCCTGGGCGACGTCACGAATAACGTCGCCGAATACCGCGCGTTGATTAATGGGCTCGACGCAGCGGCGCGCCACGGCGCGAGCGTCGTGCGCGTGCTGATGGACAGCGAACTCGTGGTGCGGCAGATGACCGGGGAGTACCGGGTGAAGCACGCGGGACTCAAGCCGCTCCACGCCACCGCCGCGGCCGCGGCCATGAAGCTCACCAAGGTAACGTACCGCGCGGTGCGTCGCGAGGAGAATGCTCGCGCGGACCAGCTGGTGAATGAGACCCTCGATCGGGTCCTGGGTTCCGAGTCTTCCAGGTGATCGCGGGCGATGCGCCGACGCTTCCGCGCAAGCGGCGGCCGAGGCCACTGCTCGAGGAAAGTCCGAACTCCACAGGGCAAGGTGCTGGGTAACTCCCAGGGGGCGCGAGCCCACGGAAAGTGCAACAGAGAGCAGACCGCCAACGGGCGCGCGCGGCAACGCGAGCGCTGCGGGCAAGGGTGAAACGGTGCGGTAAGAGCGCACCAGCGGTCCCGGTGACGGGGCCGGCTCGGTAAACCCCACCTGGAGCAAGACCGCATAGAGGGGGAGGAGTGTGTCCCGCTCCGCTACCACCCCAGGGTCGGTCGCACGAGGCGTCCGGTAACGGACGTCCCAGACAAATGATCACCACGGAGCAATCCGACAAAATTCGGCTTACGGAAGACTCGGATGACTGCGGCGCGCGCCCGGCGATTCTGCCGGGCGTCGCCGTTTTCGGCCGCACGCGTGGCCCCCGTCTCGGATCGATCGGAGGCGCTGCGCTTGACCGTGTTTCGAGCGCGCTGCTAGCGTGGCCCTCAGGTTCCGTCCCTCCCGCGCCTCCCACACCCAGGGTCGACGATCGATCGTGCTCGCGCCTCCGCTGACACCCGAATGGACGCTCCATCCGCGCCACGACGCCGAGCGGGCGCTGGCCCTCGCGCACGACCTCGGGGCCCCGCTCGCGATCGCGCACGCGCTGGTGCACCGCGGGGTCGGCACGCTCGAGGCCGCGCGTGGCTTCCTCGAGCCGACGCTCGACGATCTCCACGATCCGTTCCTGCTGCTCGATCTCGACCGCGCGGTCGAGCGCATCCTGCTGGCCATCGAGCGCAAGGAGCGCATCCTGGTGCACGGCGACTACGATGTGGACGGGGTCACATCGACCTACCTGTTGTACGCGGTGCTGGAGCATCTCGGGGGGCGGGTCGACTATCACATCCCACACCGGACGCGCGACGGTTACGGGCTCTCGGTGTCCGCGATCGATCAGGCGCGCCGCCGCGGCTGCACGCTGGTCGTCACCGTCGATTGCGGCATCACGGCGGTCGAGCCGGTCGAGCACGCCCGCGCGGCCGGCATCGACACCGTCATCACCGACCACCACGATCCCCCCGCGAATCTGCCGCGCGCGGTCGCGGTCGTGAACCCGCACCGCGCCGGATGCGCCTACCCTTTCAAGTCGCTCGCCGGGGTGGGGGTCACGTTCAAGCTCGCGCAGGGCCTGCTGCGCGGGCGGGGCGGACTCGAACGCGCCAGCGAATTCCTGGACGTCGTCGCGCTCGGCACCATCGCCGACGTCGTTCCGCTGGTGGGGGAGAACCGCGTGCTCGCGCGCCACGGGTTGGAGCGGCTGAATCGTGGCGGCCGGCTCGGCCTCAAGGCGCTGATCGACATGGCGGGGCTGGCCGGCCGCCGCATCAGCAGCGGGCAGGTGGCGTTCGTGCTCGCGCCCCGGATCAACGCGGCGGGGCGCATGGGGAATGCCGAACAGGGGCTGCGCCTGCTGCTCGCGCGCGACGCGTCAGAGGCCCGCGCCTGCGCGGAGAGCCTGGAAGAGGACAACAACCGGCGAAGACGATTCGACGAAGAGGCGCTGGTCGAAGCGGCCGGACGCGTCGAGAGCGAGCTCGACTGGCCGAACTGCGCGTCCATACTTCTTTGGTCGGACCAATGGCATCCGGGGGTGATCGGCATCGTCGCCTCGCGCCTGGTCGAGCGCTTCCAGCGCCCCACCGTGCTGGTGGCCCTCGACGGAGATCTCGGGCGGGGCTCCGGCCGCAGCCTCCCGGGCCTGGACCTCAATCGCCTGCTGGCCCAGTGCTCCGACGTGCTCGAGACGTATGGCGGGCACGCCTTCGCGGCGGGGCTCTCGGTGCGGCGCGAGCGCCTCCCCGAACTGCGCACGCGCATCGAGTCGCTGGTGCGCGAGCAGCTGACGGCGGAGCATTTCGTACCGCGGATCCACCTCGATTCCGATCTGCGGCTCGCCGATTGCGACCTGGATCTGCTGGACTGGCTGGAGCGCCTTTCCCCGCACGGGCTCGACAACGCCGAACCGCTGTTTCGCGCGACGGATCTGGTGGTGGACGCGGCGACCGCGGTGGGCGGCGGCAAGCACCTGAAGATGTCGCTGCACGACGGCACCGCCCGTGCCGACGCGATCGGCTTCGGCCTCGGCGAGCGCGCGCCCGAGATCGCGCGGGCGCGACGCTGCGATCTGCTCTTCGTCCCCAGCCGCAACGAATGGCAGGGCGAGACCCGGGTTCAGCTCAAGGTGAAGGGAGTGCGGGTGGCGTGAGCGAAGCACCCACGGCCGGCGGCCATCCCGAGCTGCGAGCCGCGCTGGTCGCCGCGCTCGATGAGCGCGCGCCCAAGGTCGATCGCGACCGGGTGGCGGCCTGCTTCGATTTCGTGGACCGCGCGCACGCGGATCAACGCCGCGAGTCCGGCCAGCCCTACGTCACGCACCTCGTCGAGGTGTGCCTGATCCTGCTCGACCTGTTCGAGAGCCGGATGGACACGTCGCTCGCCCTCGGGGCGATCCTGCACGACGTGGTCGAGGACACGTCGATCACGATCGAGGACGTCGAGAAGCGCTTCGGGCACGAGGTCGCGCGGCTGGTGGAGGGCGTCACCAAGCTCTCCGGGCTTCACTTCGACAGCCGCGAGGCGGAGCAGGCCGAGAACTTCCGGAAGATGCTGCTCTCGATGTCGCGCGATCTGCGTGTGATCTTCATCAAGCTCGCCGATCGGCTTCACAACATGCGAACGCTCGAATACCTGCGAAAGGACAAGACGCGCCGGATCGCGGCCGAGACGCTCGACATCTACGCCCCGCTCGCGCACCGTCTGGGCATGGCCGGCATCAAGCGCGAGCTCGAAGACCTCAGCCTGAAGATGCTCGAGCCGGACGCGTACCGGGAGATCGCGGAGCGGGTCGCGGCGAACCGCGAGGAGCGCGACGCGTTCCTCGAAACCGTGCGCGCGAAGCTGGGGGAGGGGCTGAAGGCCGCCGGCATCAAGGCGGAAGTCGTGGGGCGCCCGAAGCACTTCTACTCGATCTTCCACAAACTCCGCGGCGGGAAGGACTTCGAGTCCATCTACGACCTGTTCGGACTGCGTATCGTCACCCACACGCGGAACGACTGCTATCGGGCGCTCGGCGTGGCGCACGACCAGTTCACGCCGGTCGCGGATCGCTTCAAGGACTACATCGCGACCCCGAAGAGCAACATGTACCAGTCGCTGCACACGACCGTTCTCACCGAGAGCGGAGAGATGGTCGAGATCCAGATCCGCACCCGCGACATGCATCGCATCGCCGAGACCGGCATCGCCGCGCACTACGTGTACAAGCAGGGGGGACGGGTCGACGCGGAGCTCGACGAGCGCCTCGGAGGCTTCGTGGCGCAGACCGCCGACTGGCAGCGCACCACCAGCGACGACGAATACATGGACTTCCTGCGCACCGCGCTCTATCAGGAGGAGGTGTTCGTCTACACGCCGCGCCGCGAGCTCAAGCGCCTGGCGAAGGGCTCGACCCCGCTCGACTTCGCGTTCCTGGTCCACACCGCGGTCGGCCAGCACACGGTAGGCGCCCGCGTGAACGGCGAACTGGTGCCGCTGCGCTACCCGCTGCGCAACGGCGACACGGTCGAGATCATCACGTCGCCGCAGGCGCGGCCCCACGAAGACTGGCTGCAGATCGTGAAGACCGCCGGGGCGCGCAGCAAGGTGCGTCACTGGCTGCGCCAGCAGCGCCACACCGACAGCGTCGCCCTCGGGCGCGAGATGGTGGAACGCGAGATCAAGCGCGCACGTCAGAAGGTCGAGGACGCCACCCTCGAAGAGATCGCGCGATCGCTGGGCTGCTCCGACGTCGAGCAGATGTACGCGCGCCTGGCGGAGGGCCAGCTGTCGCTCACCCAGGTGGTGCGCAAGATCGTCCCGGAGAAGGAGGGATTCGCCGAGCGTCTGGCGAAGGGCCCGCTCGAGGCGCTCGGGCTGGCACGCAAGCCATCCGGCGGTGTGCGCATCCAGGGGATCGACAACGTCATGCTGTCGTTCGCGCGCTGCTGCCAGCCGGTGCCGGGGGACCCGGCGATCGGGATCGTCACCATCGGGCGCGGCGTCTCGGTCCACCGCCTGGACTGCCCGAATACCTTCGGCGATCGCGTCGCACCCGAACGCAAGGTCGCTGTCGAATGGGATTCGCGGATCGGCGACACGTTTCCGGTGCGGCTGGTCGTGTATGGCCACGACCGCACCTCGCTGCTGGCCGACATCGCGAAGGCGATCGCCGCGGTCTCGGTCAACATCCGCAGCGCCGGGATGGCGAGCGAGGATCAGAACGCGCGTGGCGTGTTCGTTGTCGAAGTCCCCCACCTCGCGCGGTTGCAGGAAGTCATGCAGGCGATCCGGCGGGTGAAGGGCGTGTCCCGGGTCGAGCGCCGGCAGCGCATCATCGGCGGATCGCGCCCGCCCTCCCCGGGCGCGAGCGGCGTCGAGGCGTGAGAGCGCTGGTGCAGCGGGTGGCTCGGGCGCGGGTCACCGTGGACGGACGCGCGGCGGGCGAGATCGGATCCGGCGTGCTGGTCCTGCTGGGGGCGACTCACGCAGACCGCGAAGCGGATGCGGACTGGGCGGCGCGCAAGCTGGCCGGACTGCGGATCTTCCCAGACGCGGAGGGCCAGATGAACCGCGACGTCCGGGAGGCCGGCGGAAGCGCGCTGGTCGTGCCTCAGTTCACGCTCTATGCCGATGCGCGCCGCGGCCGTCGCCCCGACTTCGTCGAGGCCGCCCGCCCCGAGCACGCCGAGCCGCTGTTCGTGCGGTTCTGCGAGGCGCTCACGAGCGAGGGGGTCGAGGTCGCGCGCGGCGTGTTTCGCGCGCACATGGAGGTCGAGCTCGTGAACGACGGACCGGTGACGATCATGATCGAGAGTCCTCGCAAGGCGGAGCGGCCGGCATGAGCCGGGTGCCGCCGCTGTTCTACTCGGGGCGCTCCCCGCTGGTGCTCGCGTCGGGATCACCGCGCCGCGTCGCTCTGCTCCGGCAGGTGGGCGCGCCCTTCACCCTCGCGGACCCGGGGCCGGATCGATCGTGGCCGGGTGCGGCGGAGCCCCGGCACGGCGTGCGTGCGCTCGCGCTCGACAAGGCGCGTCGCGTCGCCGCGAAGCGTCGAGGCGCCGTCGTGATCGGGGCGGACACGATCGTCGTGCTGCGGGGGGCGCGCCTCGGCAAGCCGCGGGACGCCGCCGAGGCGCGGGCGATGCTGCTGCGCCTCCACGGCCGCGCGCATCAGGTGTGGACCGGGATCGCCGTCGTGCGCGACGGCGAGGAGCGCACCGCCACCGAATGCACGGAAGTGCTGCTCGCGAAGCTCGACGAGGCGGCGATCGACGCGTACGTCCGCACCGGCGAGCCCCTCGACAAGGCCGGGGCGTACGGCATCCAGGGCATGGCGGCGCAGTTCGTGCGCCGCATCGATGGCGACTACTTCAACGTGGTCGGGCTGCCGCTCGCGCGGCTCCGGCAGGTGCTCGCCGAATTCGAGTGACGCCGGGTGCCGGCACGCGACGCAGCGAGGGTCGGCCGGTTCGCTCGGCGGCTTGACAGGGTTTCGACGCGCGTGCTAGCTTCCGTCGCTTCTTGCGGATAGCGGCCGTCTCAGGTCTGCGTGCCACGCGCGCGCCGCCGCCGATCCGCGCGCCCGTGTGCAATCGGAGGATGGCATGAAGACTTATAGCGCCCGGCCCGCCGACGTCGACCGACGCTGGCTGCTCGTGGATGCCGAAGGCAGGACGCTGGGCCGGCTGGCCACCCGGATCGCGACGGTGCTGAAGGGCAAGCACAAGCCGATCTACACGCCCCACATCGACACCGGGGACCACGTCGTGGTCATCAACGCCAGCAAGGTCGCGCTCAGCGGCAAGAAGGCGCAGGACAAGAAGTATTTTCATCACACGATGTATCCGGGCGGCGGGAGCTGGACCTCGATCGTCGAGCGCATGGAGAAGCATCCGGAACGCGTCATCATGCAGGCGGTGCGCGGGATGATGCCCAAGACCAAGCTCGGCCGCGCGATGATGAAGAAGCTCAAAGTGTACGCGGGCGCGGAACATCCTCATGCGGCGCAGCAGGCGGCCGCGTGGGATCCGCGCACCTAGCCAGGGGAGACGATGGCGACGGAGACGTTGACTCAGCCTCGAACCGGACGTCGCAAGGAAGCGGTCGCGCGCGTGCGCCTGGTGGCGGTGGCCGGACGCAACACCATCAACGGACGCACGCCCGAACAGTACCTCATGCGCGACACGCTGGTGCGCACGGCGCTCCAGCCGATGGTCACCACCAACACGGCCGCGAAGTACAGCTTCGAGGCGCGCGTGCACGGCGGCGGCCTCGCCGGCCAGGCCGGTGCGCTGCGACTCGCGATCGCGCGTGCGCTGGTCAAGGAGGACGAGACCCTGCGCGGCCTGCTGGGCCGCGAAGGCGCGCTCACGCGCGATCCGCGGATGAAAGAGCGCAAGAAGTACGGACAGCCCGGGGCACGCAAGCGCTTCCAGTTCAGCAAGCGGTAGACGCACCACATCACGCACGCACCGTTCCCGGCGCCAGGGGTCTCCCGACGCGGAGCAAGGCGCCATCGAACGAGGAACGGGGCGGACGAACCAACCCCTGAGGAGGAAGCAGTGGCCGAGATCACGATGAAGGACCTGCTCGAAGCCGGAGTGCACTTCGGGCATCAGACCCGGCGCTGGAACCCGCAGATGAAGAAATTCATCTTCATGGAGCGCAACGGGATCTACATCATCGACCTTCAGAAGACGCTGAAGTGCATTCAAGAGGCGCGCGCGGCCATCGAGCGCGTGGTGCGCGCCGGCGGACACGTGCTGTTCGTGGGCACCAAGAAGCAGGCGAAGCCGATCGTCGTCGACGAGGTCGCGCGCTGCGGCCAGTTCTACGTCACGGAGCGGTGGCTGGGCGGCATGCTCACCAACTTCAAGACCATCCGCACCAGCATCAAGCGTCTCCACGATCTCGACAAGATGGCGACCGATGGCACCTTCGAGAAACTGGCGAAGAAGGAGGTGTCGCGGCTCGGACGGGAGCGCGAACGGCTGCAGTTCGTCTTCGCGGGCATCAAGGAGATGCCGGGCATTCCTTCGCTGGTGTTCGTGATCGACACCAAGAAGGAGAAGATCGCGGTGACCGAGGCGAGTCGGCTCGGCATCCCGATCGTGGGCGTGGTGGACACCAACTGCGACCCGTCGCCCGTGACCTTCCCGATCCCGGGCAACGACGACGCGATTCGCGCGATCAAGCTGTTCACCGGCATGGTCGCGGACACCATTCTCGAATCGAAGGCGTTCGCGCACGAGGGCGGCGAGCAGGAGACGGTCTCGTACGGCGGCGAAGGCAGTGAAGCCGAGGGCGAGACCTCCCATCCCGCGACCGTCTGACACAGCTCCGAGCGTCGACGCATCGCCCGCCCGCGCCGCGAGGCTCGCGGCGGGCGTTCCAACACAATCGAGGATTGCGATGACGGTGACAGCCGATCAGGTCAGGGAATTGAGGGAGCGCACCGGCGCCGGCATGATGGAATGCAAGAAGGCGCTGGTCGAGGCGGGCGGCAACTTCGAAAAGGCGGTGGACGCGCTGCGCAAGAGCGGCATCGCGAAGGCTGAGAAGCGTTCGGATCGCGTGGCCAGCGAGGGAGTGGTCGACGCCTACATCCACCCCGGGAATCGCGTCGGGGTGCTGATCGAAGTCAATTGCGAGACCGATTTCGTCGCGCGCACCCCGGAATTCCAGGAGCTGGTTCGCAATCTCGCGATGCAGGTCGCGGCGGCCGGCGCCGAAGTCGTGCGCCGTGAGGAGGTCGCGGCGGAGCGCGTCGAGCGCGAGCGCGCGATCTTCACTGCGCAGATGGAGGGACAGGGCAAGCCCGCCGCGATCATCGAGAAGATCGTGGGTGGCAAGCTCGACAAGTTCTACTCCGAGATCTGCCTGCTCGAGCAGGCGTACATCCGCGACGACAAGCTGACGGTCTCAGACCTGGTCACGGCCGCGTCGGCGAAGACCGGCGAGCGTCTCGTCGTCCGCCGGTTCGTTCGCTACCGACTCGGCCAGGAGTAGGCGTGGCCGCGCGCTACCAGCGCATCCTCCTCAAGCTCAGCGGCGAGATCCTGGCCGGGGCCGCCGGCCACGGCATCGATGAAGACGTCATGGCCTCGATCGCCGACCAGGTCCGCGACGTCCACGCGCTGGGGGTGCAGGTCGGGATCGTGACCGGCGGCGGAAACATCTTCCGCGGCCTGGCCGCGAGCACGCGTGGGATGGACCGCGTGGGCGCCGACTACATGGGAATGCTGGCCACCGTCATCAATGGGCTGGCCCTGCAGCACGCCCTCGAGAAGCGCGGGCTCTACACCCGCGTGATGTCGGCCATCGAGATGGCGCGCGTGTGCGAGCCGTACATCCGCCGGCGAGCGGTTCGCCACCTCGAGAAGGACCGGATCGTGGTGCTCGCGGCCGGCACCGGCAATCCGTACTTCACCACCGACACCGCCGCCGCGCTGCGGGCCATCGAGATCGGGGCGGACGTCATCCTCAAGGCGACCAAGGTCGACGGAGTGTTCAGCGGGGACCCCGTCCTCGATCCCTCCGCGACCTTCTTCCCTCGCATCAGCTACATCGATATCCTCACCCGGGGGCTCAAGGTCATGGACTCGACAGCGATCTCACTTTGCATGGACAATCGGCTGCCGATCGTCGTGTTCAATATCGGCGATCCCGGCAATCTGATGCGCGTCGTGCAGGGGGAAGAGGTCGGAACTCTGGTGGGGGAGAAGTGACCATGGTGAACAAGATCATGGCGAACGCCGAAGAGCGAATGAAGAAGGCGATCGAGGCCGCGCGCCGCGAGCTCAGCGGCATCCGCAGCGGCAAGGCCAGCCCCGCGCTGCTCGACACGGTGCGGGTCGAGGCATACGGTCAGGTGGTCCCGCTCAACCAGGTCGGAACGGTGAGCGCCCCGGAGCCACGCCTGCTGATGGTGCAGCCCTGGGACAAGTCGCTCATCAAGGCGATCACGCGCGCGATCCAGCAGTCGGAGCTGGGCGTCAGCCCGACCGATGACGGGGTCGTGATCCGGGTGCCGATTCCGACGCTCAGCGAGGAGCGGCGCAAGGACCTGGTGAAGATCGTCGCGAAGCTTGCCGAGGAGGGCCGGGTGCATGTCCGGCAGATCCGGCACGACGTGAACAAGGAGATCAAGCACCAGGAGGATGGCGGCTCACTGTCCGAGGACGAGGCGCGGCGACTCGTCGCCGAGGTCCAGAAGCTCACCGATCGCTACATCGGTCAGGTGGACGATCTGTTGAAGAAGAAGACGGCCGAAGTCATGGAAGTCTGATCGGGGCGCACTCGCGGCGAAGGCCGCGCCCGTCCGGTCGCGCGATCGCGGTCGGATCGAGCCGAGGCTCCGAGCGCCGCGCCCTCGTTCGTCTGTAGCCGCACCGTTCTCGACTGTCGTCCGGGGGAACTCTTGCCGGCTCGCGTTCCCACACCCGAGGAGCTCAAGGCACGCGGCAATCTGCCGCGGCACGTCGCCATCATCATGGACGGCAACGGCCGCTGGGCGCGCGCGCGCGGGGCGGCGCGACTCATGGGCCACCGCGCGGCACGCGAGTCGGTGCGTGAGGCGGTGAAGGGTTGCGTCGCGCTCGGGATCGAGTTCCTGACGCTCTACACGTTCTCGATCGAGAACTGGAACCGTCCCCATCGCGAGGTGCAGGCGCTGATGGGCATCCTCGAGCGCACGCTGCGCGCCGAACGCGCCGAGCTGCGCCGCAACAACGTGCGGCTCGCCGTGATCGGCCGCACCGAAGAGCTTCCCGCCTCGGTGCGCAAGGCCATCGCCGAGACTCAGGCCTACCTCGCGGCCTCCACCGGGCTGCTCCTGAATCTCGCGCTCTCATACAGCGGCCGTGCCGAGCTGGTCGACGCGGTGAAGGCGATTCTGAGGGAGTCACGCCGCGAGCGAATCGATCCCGACGGCGTGGACGACGCGTTCGTCGCGGAGCATCTCTACACCGCCGGGCTCCCGGACCCCGATCTCCTGATCCGCACCAGCGGCGAGATGCGACTGTCGAACTTCATGCTCTGGCAGCTGGCCTATACCGAATTGTGGATCACGGACACGCTCTGGCCCGACTTTCGCCGCAAGCATCTGTTCGACGCCGTCGCCGATTTCCAACGCCGCGAGCGGCGCTTCGGGAGGGTCGATTGAACGCGGAGGCCGAGGGCCGGGCGTCCGCGGCAGCGCTCGTGCCGGAGGGCGGCGAGCTGCCGGCCCCGCAGACGCCCAACGCGAAGGCCTCCGGCTGGTCGTTGCGCTGGCGCATCGCGAGCGGGCTGGTGTTCGTGCCGCTGCTGATCCTGCTCGCCCGCGCGGGCGGACTCGCGTTCGTCGGGTTCGTCGGGCTCCAGGTGACGCTCGGCCTGGTCGAGTTCTACCGCATGATGCGAGGCAAGGGGCTGAAGCCCGACGTGCCGCTCGGAATCCTCTCGGGGATCGGCGTGCTCTGGGTGGCGTACCGCCCGCACGCGAGCCAGGCGGATTTTCTCGCGACCGCCGCGCTGCTGCTGGTGCTCGCGCTGGGGTTGCGCCGCGCCGATCGGCCGCGCCAGGTGGAAGGCATGGCGGTCACGCTGTTCGGGGTGCTCTACGTGGGCTGGCTCTCGGCGCATCTCGTACTGCTCCGCGAGCTGCCGTGGCGCGCGGGCACCGCGTACGCGGACGGCGCTTCGTACGTGCTGCTCGCGTTCTTCGTCACCTGGAGCTGCGATACCGGCGCCTACGCGGTGGGGCGGGCGCTCGGCCGCAATCGGCCGTGGATGCGAATCTCGCCGCGCAAGTCGGTGGAAGGGGCGATTGGCGGTCTCGCAGCGGCCGTGCTGGCCTCGCTCGTCGCGCGCGCGTGGTTCGCGCCGTTCCTCGGGGCCTCGAGCGCGGCCGCGCTCGGCCTGCTGGTCGGCGTGTTCGCGCAGGTCGGCGACCTCGTGGAGTCGCTGCTCAAGCGCGATGCGCAGCACGGCGATTCGTCCGACATGATCCCAGGACACGGCGGCATCCTCGATCGGTTCGACAGTCTCTACTTCGCGGCCCCGCTGACCTTCTACTTCCTGAAGATCGCCGTGTTTCGCGTGCCATGACGGGGACCGGGGCGCGCCGACTCGCGGTACTCGGGTCGACGGGCTCGATTGGCCGCCAGGCCCTCGAGGTCGCCACGCGTGAAAGCGACCGCGTGCGCGTGACGGCCCTCGCGGCGGGGGGCGGGCTCGATGCGCTGTGCGAGCAGGCGAGACACTGGCGGCCGCTGGCGCTCGCGCTCGAGCGGGCACCCGACCCCGGGCTGGCGCGACGGGCGCTGGCGGAAGCCTCGCCGGGGGCCGTGATCGAGATCGGGACCGGCGCGGCGGCACGGGTCGCCGCTCGCCCCGATGCCGACGTCGTCCTCAACGGCATCGTGGGGGCGGCGGGGCTCGCGGCCTCGCTCGCGGCGCTCGAGCGTGGCGCCCGCCTCGCGCTCGCCAACAAGGAGACGCTGGTGATCGGGGGCGCGCTGGTGCGCGAAGCGCTCGCGCGCGGCGGAGAGCTGATCCCGGTGGACAGTGAACACAGCGCCGCGCTGCAATGTCTGGGAGGGCGGGCCCCGGAGGAGATCGCGCGGCTGACGCTCACCGCTTCGGGCGGAGCGCTGCGTTCGCACCCCGACTGGCGGCGCGCCACGCGCGCGGAGGTGCTCGCGCACCCGGTGTGGGCCATGGGAGCGCGCATCACCGTGGACTCGGCATTGCTTTTCAACAAGGGGCTCGAGCTGATCGAGGCGCGCTGGCTCTTCGATCTGGACTGGTCGCGCCTCGACGCCGTGCTCCATCCCCAGGCGCTGATCCACGCGCTGGTCACGTTTCGGGACGGCTCGACGGTGCTGCAAGCCGCGCCGCCCGACATGCGTCTTCCGATCCAGCTCGCCCTGTCATGGCCGGAGCGCTGGAGCGAGGCGGTCGCGCCGCTCGACGTGGCGGCGCTCCGTGGGCTCGAGTTCGCGCCGATTCCGGCCGGCCGCCACCCCGCGTTCGACGTGGCGCTCGCGGCGGGCCGCGCGGGCGGCACCGCCCCATGCGTTCTGAATGCCGCAGACGAAGTGGCGGTGCAGGGGTTTCTCGATGGCGAGATCACGCTCGGCGAGGTCCCGGCGCTGGTCGAGCGCGTGCTGGAGCGGCATCGCGTCGAGCCGGTCGAATCGCTGGCTCAGCTCGTCGAGGTCGACAGCATGGCGCGCGAGGCGGCGCGGGCCGCGATGGTGCGGCAATGAGCGACGCGCACGCGGGCCGCGATCTGTTGTCACCGGTGCGCGCACGCGACGCGGGGCGGGAGTGAGCGCGACGGTGCTCGCCATCCGGCTGCGCGCGTTGGGCGACGTGGTGCTCATCACGCCAGCGCTGCGCGCGCTACGCCGCGGATTTCCCGACGCCCGCCTCGAAGTGGTGACCGAGCCGCGCTACGCGCCATTGCTCGAGGGCCTCGACGGCGTGGACCGGGTCTGGCCGCTCGATCGCACGACCGGCGCGCTGGTGCGTCTCGCGGCGTCGCTCAGGCGTCTGCGAATCGAACGCGCCGTGGATTTCTTCGGCAATCCCCGGAGCGCAACCCTCACCGCGCTGAGCGGCGCGCGCTTCACGGCGGGCTACGCGCTGCGCGCGCGGCGACATGCTTACCGCACGCGAGTGCCGCGCACGCTCGCCCTGCCGGGCGGACATCGCGAGCACGCCTCCGCCACCCACGTGCGTCTCGCGGTCGCGGCCGGTGGAGTGGCGGATGGACTCGAGCCCCGGGTCTCGACGAGCGCGTCCGCGCGCGCCGCCGCCGCCGCGCTGCTCGCGGCTGCCGGAGTCCGCGCGCCCGCCCGCACGGTGGGGCTGGTCGCGGCCGGAAGCTGGCCCACCAAGACCTGGCCCGTCTCCCACGTGGCGGCGCTGGCGCGGCGGGTGCTCGCGGCCGGGTGGCACGTGCTGGTGCTCGGCGGCCCGGGGGAGGACGCGATCGCGAGCGCGATCGCGTCGCTCACCCCCGGCGTGATGACGCTCGGCGCGTGCGACGTCGCTGTTCTCGCGGCCGTGATCGCGCGGCTCGCGGCAGTGGCTGGGACGGACAGCGGACCGCGTCACCTCGCGGCCGCGCTCGGCGTCGCGAGCTTCGCGTGGTTCGGTCCGACGCACCCTGACACCTGGAATCCCCCGGGCGAGCGTCACGGCTTCGTGCAGACCGATCTGCCGTGCCGCGCCTGCGATCGCACGGTGTGCCCGCACTGGAACTGCATGCCCACCCTCGCGCCGGATGTTGCGGCGCGTCACCTTCTCGCCCACCTCGAGCGCCATGGACCCGCTGCCGGTCTCGATCCTGCTCATCGCGCGTGACGAGGCGGCGCGCCTCGAGGGCCTGCTGCCGGGGCTCGGCTTCGCGCGCGAGATCGTGGTCGTGGTGGACGCCGCGACCCGCGACGCCAGCCGTGAGGTCGCCGCGCGCCTCGGCGCGCGGGTGTTCGAGCGCGCGCTCGACGGGTTCGGGCCTCAGCGGCGGTTCGCCCTCGCCCAGGCCCGAGAGCCCTGGGTGCTGTGGCTCGACGCCGACGAACGCCTCGACGCGAACGCGATCGAGGCGATCCGCGCGGCGGTGACGCGGGGGGAAGCGGCGGGGTATCGCTTCGCGCGTGCGACCTGGTTCCTGGGGCGGCGCATCCGCCACTGCGGATGGCAGGGCGAGCGCGTGCTGCGCCTGTTCCGGCGGGAGGCCGCGGCGTTCGACGAAACGCAGGTCCACGAGCAGGTTCGGATCGCGGGGCCGGTCGCCGACCTGCCGGGTACGATCGAACACCGCAGCTACGAACGATGGGACGACTGCCGCGACAAGCTGCTGCGTTACGCGGCGGCGGGCGCCGAGCAGGCGCGGCGCGCGGGACGGCATGCGAGCGCGGCCGACCTCGTGCTGAGGCCTCCGCTCCGCTTCATGCGCATGTACGTGCTGCAGGCGGGGTGGCTCGACGGCGCGCACGGCGCCGCGGTGTGCGCGCTCGCCGCGGCGCAGGTGTTTCTCAAGTATGCCGCGCTGTGGGCGGGGCCGCGGTCCGGGGGTGGCGGGCTCGAGGGTGGTCCGCGGGAGCGCACCTGATGCGGGTCTGTTTCTTCGGCGCCTACGACCGCGGCTACCCGCGCAATCGCATCCTGCGCGAGGGCCTCCGTCGAGCCGGCGCCGAGGTGCTCGAGGCGCACGCACGCGAGCGCCGCGCGGTGTTTCGGTATCCGGCGCTCGCCCTCGCGCTCGCGCGCCGCGTCGATGCCGCCGACGTGCTGCTGGTTCCCGAGTTTCGCCACAAGGACATGCCGCTCGCCCGGCTCCTTCGCGGCCGGCGCGTCCTGGTATTCGATCCTCTGGTATCGCGATACGACACGCTGGTCGCGGACTGGGGGCTGCATGCCGGCGACTCGGGGCAGGCCAGGTGGAACCGCGGCATCGATCGGTGGTCGCTGGCGCTCGCCGATCTCGTGCTGTGCGACACCTGGGCGCACGGCGAGCTGTACGTCTCGCTGGGCGCGCGCCGGGAGCGGCTGCGCCGCGTGCTGGTCGGAGCGGAGGACTCGTTCTTCGACATCCCGCGGGCCGTCCCCGCCTCCGTGGTGCGGGTCACCTACCTCGGAGGATTCCTTCCGCTGCACGGCGTGCCGCTCGTGATCGAGGCCGCGGCGCGCCTCCAGCGCGACGCGCCGTCGTTGCCGCCCTACCGCATCACGCTCGCCGGGAAGGGGATCGAGTTCGATCGGGCGCGCGAGCTGGCCGCGAGCGCCGCCGTCGAGCGCGTGGATTTCGCGGGGGAGATCCCGTACGCGGACGCGCCGCGCGTGCTCGGCGATGCCGACATCGTCCTCGGCGCGTTCGGCGCCGGCGAGAAGGCGGGCCGCGTCATCCCGCACAAGGTCTACCAGGGTTTGGCCGGCGGCCGTGCGGTGATCACCGGAGATGGCCCGGGACTGCGCGAGGTGTTCGAACCCGGCGTCCATCTGGTGGCGGTGCCCCGCGGGAACGCCGAGGCGCTGGCGGTCGCGTTGCGCGACCTGATCGCGGATCCGCAGCGTCGCGCGGACTTGAGCGCGCGCGCGAGGGCCCGCGCCGGCGAGGTGGCGACCGCCGAGCGCATCGGAGCGAGCCTGCGAGCGGCGATCGAAGGGCGCAGCGAGGCCTTCGCTTGAAGATCGCCCATCTCGATACCGGCCGGAGCTGGCGCGGAGGTCAGGCGCAGGTGCTGCTCCTGATGCGCGGGCTGCGCATGCGCGGCCATGCCTGCCTGCTGCTGGCGCCGCGGGGCCCGCTGCTCGAGCGCGCGGCGGCGGAGGGGATGGAGGCGCGAGCCTGGCGGCCGCGATTCGAGTGGGACGCGGTCGCGATGCTGGCCGCCGCGCGTGCGCTGCGACGGGCAGGCCCCGACATCGTGCACTGTCACAGCGCGCATGCGCATGCGGTCGGAGTGCCGGCCGCGCGACTCGCCGGCGTGCCGGGCGTCGTCGTCTCTCGTCGCGTCGACTTCGCGATCGCGGGTCACTGGCCGAGCCGCATCAAGTACCGCCTTCCAGTGGACCGCTACCTGTGCATCAGTCGCGGGGTGATGGAGGTGATGCGCGCGGGGGGTGTGCCGGAGGCGCGGCTCGCGCTGGTCCCGAGCGGCGTGGAGCTGCCGGCGGCGGGCGCCGGTGTCGCCGCCGCCGCGGATCTCCACGCCCTGATCGGCGCACCGCGCGAGGCCCCGATCGTGGGCACAGTCGCAGCGCTCGCCCCCCACAAGAACCACGCGGATCTCGCCCGCGCCGCCACGATCGTCCTGCGCGCGCGGCCCGATGCGCGCTTCGTGTGGGTGGGCGAGGGTCCGTGCCGTCCCGCGCTCGAACGGCAGATTCGCGAGTCCGGCCTGGGTCAGCGCGTGCACGTTCTCGGCTTTCGTGACGACGCGCGCGGACTGCTCGCCCAGTTCAGCCTGTTCGCGCTCGCGTCCTACCTCGAGGGCATGTGCACGTCGCTGCTCGACGCGCAGGCGCTGGGCATCCCGATCGTCGCGACCGCGGTGGGAGGAATTCCGGACATCGTGGAGGAGGGTCGCACCGGGAGGCTGGTCCCGCCGCGCGACCCGGCGGCGCTCGCTTCGGCCGTGCTCGATGCACTCGCCGACGCGCCGGGTGCCGCACGCCGGGCGGCGGCGGCGCAGGCGGCCGTGCGCGATTTCAGCGCCGATGCCATGGTCGTGCGCACGCTGCAAGCGTACGACAGCGTGTTGCGCGGCAGACGCGGCGATCCCTGAGTCCGGGCGATCGCGGCGGGCGCTCCGCGCGGTCCGTCTCTTGCAAGTGTTTCGCGTCCCGGCCCGGGTCGCGGGGCGGCTCCCACGGCCGCATCCTTGACGCTCCCGTGAGGCGGGGTTAGCCTGCGCAACGGGCTGATTTTCTAAGGAGTTGACAGTGATTTGGAACGCCGTGGTGCCGGGCGTCGTGCTGCTCGGCCTGGTCATTTTCGTGCATGAGCTCGGCCATTTTCTGATGGCCAAGTGGCGGGGCGTTCGCGTGCTCCGCTTCTCGCTCGGATTCGGCCCCGCGATGGTGGCGTTTCGGCGCGGCGAGACCGAATACCGCGTCGCGTGGTTTCCCCTCGGCGGGTTCGTGCAGATGGCGGGGGACAGTCCCGGGGAAGACGGCACGATGCCCGGCTCGCCAGAGGAATTTCTCTCCCACCCCTGGTTTGGTCGTCTGCTGATCGCGATCGCCGGCCCGGCCGCCAATCTGATCGCGGCATTCGTCGCGCTGGTCGTGGTGGGAATCGTGGGCGTGAGCTATCCGGACTTTCCGAATCGCCTCGGCGCGACCCCCGACAGCAGCACGGCCTACCGCGCCGGCCTGCGGGAGGGCGATCGAGTCGTATCCGTGAACGGCACCGAGGTGAAGAGCTGGGTCGAGATCTTCGTGGCCAATTCGAAGCAGCCCGAGAGCCGCCCGGCGACGCTGACCATCGATCGGGAAGGAAAGCGCTTCGCCCTCTCGCTCACGCCGGACCAGCGTGAGCCCCTGATGTCGAGCCTGCGGCGCCCGTCCGATCCGCCGATCGTCGGCTCGGTGGCGACGGGGATGCCGGCATACAAGGCGGGGCTGAAGGAGGGTGACCGGATCCGGATGGTGAATGGCCGCGCCATCCTCACCTGGGACCAGCTCCCCGAGGCGCTGCACGGGCAGGTCGATCGCGACGTGGTGCTTACCGTCGAACGCGGTGGCCGCGTCTTCGAGATCCATGTGAAGCCGATCAATCCGGACGGGGGGCCGGGCGCCAACGCCCGGATCGGCATCGAGGCCCCGCGTCACGGCGTGTACGTCGAGCGACACGGGCTGCTCGAGTCGGTGGCGATCGGATTCCGCGCGACGGGTTCGCTGGTGGTCTCGGTCTACGGAAGCATGTGGCTCACCGCCTCGAGGTTCCTCTACTACCGTGAATATCTGGGCGGCCCGATGTTCATCGCGCAGGCCGCGAGCGAGCAGGCGCGGCGCGGACTCGACTCGTATCTCCAATTTCTCGCGATGATCAATATCGCCATCATGGCCTTCAATCTGCTCCCCATCCCCGTGCTGGACGGGGGCCACATCCTGCTGGCCCTGGTCCAGGCGCTGCGCCGTCGGGCGATCTCCGCCCGTGGTTATCTCCGCTTCCAGAAGGTGGGGCTGGTGGTGATCGGGACGCTGTTCGTCTTCATCCTGGCCAACGATCCGCTGCGCTGGATCCAGAGGCAGCGCGCATTGGACAGGGCCCCGCAGCCCGCTCCCAGGGAGACAGTGATTGCGCCATCACCGCCCTGATCCCCCGGTTCCGGGGGGATCGGCCGGCTGGCCCGGAGCCCGGGCACGCATGGGCCGCGTCGGGATCGCGTTGTCGCTCGTGCTCGTTCTGCTCGGCCCCGGCGCGCGTGACGCCCATGCGCAACAGGAGTTCCCGAGCGAACTCCGGGTGATCGTCCGGGTTCGCGTCCACGGACGTCACCGCGTTCCGGCCCGGGACATCTGGTCGGTGGTCAAGACGCGCCGTCCCTCGATCTGGCCGTGGGGTGAGCGCCCCGCGCTGCGCCTCGACTTCCTTCGCGCCGACACGCTCGCGATCGAGACCGTGTGCCGACAGTACGGATTCCTGGATGCGCGCGCGCACGCGCGCGTGACGTCGGGCGCCAATCCGCGCGAGGCGATCGTGACCTTCGAGATCGAGGAGGGATCGCGCACGCGGGTCGGCACGGTGAGCTTCGACGGGGTTCGCGCCTACCCCATCGAGCAGCTGCGCAGGCGTCTCACGGCGCGCGCCGGCAGGCCGTTCAATCCGTCGTTCGTGATCGTCGACACCACGCGCATCTCCCGGGCCTATCAGGAGCGCGGCTACATTCCCCATGTGACCGCTGCGACCCATCGCGACGCGCTCCGCGTGGACATCCGGTACGACGTCACCGAGGGCCCGCTCTACTATTTCGGAGACGTGCTGGTGCTGCCGCAGGCCGAGGGCCGGGTGCGCGAGGGCTACATCCGGCGCGAGCTGCTGATCCGGAAGGGCGACGTGTACCGCTACCCGCGCATGGAGCGCTCGATCGAGCGGCTTTACGAGACCGGCCTCTTCAGCCAGGTGCAGATGACCCCGTTCGTCGACTCGACGCGATCCCGCGTGGATGTCGACCTGCGCGTGCGCGAGCGCAAGCCGCGCTGGGTCGACGCCGGCATCGGCAGCGGAACCGCCGAGCGCTTCCGCTCGACGGGTGAGTGGGGTCATCGCAACGTGGGCAACCGTGCCGTGCAGGGTGTGCTCTCGTCGCGGATCGCGTTCGACGACCGCGCGCGGTTCCTGCTCACCCGAAGCCAGGTGTCGTTGCTCGAGCCGTGGCTGCTCCACACCCGGACGCGCGGAGAGGCGAGCGGCTACTACGAGCGCGGGAGAGACCGGACCGATCCGCGATGGGTGATCGGCGAGGAGACGAAAGGGTTCAGCTTCCAGTTGCGGCGCGAGCTCGGGCGGTTCGCCCGGGTTTCGCTCACCCAGGACAACGCGTTCGTCCTGCAGTCGATCGATTGGCGGGACCCCGATCTCACGCCGCTCGTGAGGGATTCGCTCACGCTGAACGTGCCGCCCCATTTCACCACCCACCGCCTTCAGCTCGGACTGGATCGGGACCTGCGCGACAATCCGCTCAACGCGAGCCGCGGGTCGGTGCAGAACCTGACCGCCGAGGTGGCGGGCGGTCCGCTGAAGGGCACCAGCAGCTTCACCAAGGCGCAGCTCACGTCCGCATGGTACACGCCGCTCTCGAACGGCTGGATCCTGGCGAGCCGCGTTCGTGCGGGCGCCATCAGCCCGTTCGGGGAGAACGTGCAGTTCTCGCCCGATCCGAAGCTCGATCCCCAGGTCCAGCGCGTCCCGCTCACGGATCGTTTCCGCTCGGGCGGCGTCAACTCCATTCGTGGGTATGACGAGAACAGTCTTCCGGCGTCGGGGGGGCTCGCGCTGCTCGAAGCCAGCCTCGAATTCCGGGTGCCGCTCGCCGGTCCGTTTGGCCTCGAGGTGTTCGCGGACGCCGGCAACGTGTGGGCGCGACCCTCGCTGATCGAGCTGCGCCAGTTCGAACCGCGCGCGACTCATCGGCCTCTCGACCCGAGCGACGTGCGCTTCGTCGTGGGGTTCGGCCCGCGCGTGAACCTGCCGATCGGCCCGCTGCGAATCGATTTCACATGGAGCCTTCGCCCGACGCTCGAACACGCGCGCCTCAAGGGCGTGCGTCAATTCGCGATCGGCCCGGCGTTCTGAGCCATGACCGACCTCCACGATCCCGATGCTCCGCCGCCGGGCGGTCCCGATCCCGGGGTCCCTCATCATGGTCTGGTCGAAGAGCTCAAGGAGGAGATCGAGGAAGCGGTCGAGCACGTCCCGCGCCCGGTGCGATGGACCGTCGCGAAACTCTTCTGGCTGATCGTGCTGTCGTTGGCCGCGCTGGTCGTGATCGCGGTCGCGAGCGCGGCGCTCTACCTGGTCAATCGCACCGAGTGGGTGGCGAAGGAGCTCACGCTCTTCGTCAACCAGACGCTCGCGCGGCACTCCGATCTCGTGCTCGAGATTCACGACATCAAGGGCAATCCGCTGACCGGAATCCGGATCCTCGAGCCTCGCCTGAGGTTCCGCGGCGGCAATGCTCCGCCGCTGCTGACGGCACCCTCGATGCGAATCGGCTACTCCGCGATCGGGTTGATCCGGGGCCGCGGGCCCATCGAGATCGAGATCGACCGCCCGGTCGTTCAGTTCGCCATGGGCGCGGACGGCAAGCTCCGGCTTCCGCGCTGGACCGCGGGGGAGACCGCGCCCGGGAAGCGCGCGCGCGGCTTCGACGTTCACCTCGTGCTCCATGACGGCTCGTTTCGCGCGCCGAAGCCGCTCGATGGCATCGATGGGATCGAGCTCCAGGCTTCCCTCGCCACCGGGGGAGCGTTGCGGGCCGTGGTTCACGGCCTGAGCTGGCGGCGGGGCCCATGGGGGAGCCGCCTCGAGCACCTCGAGGCGGAGTACGCGGAGGGCGACAGCGTGCGGCTCGCGGTCCGCGGCCTGCGCACGACCGATCTCGCGCTCGACGCGCGGGCCGCGTGGATCAAGGGCGACCCCCATCGTGTGGTGCATCTCGATGTCTCGCGGGTGCGGTGGCGCTGGCTCGCGACGGTCTTCCAGAACCACGCGTTCGACGTGCCGGGGGAGGGCCGCTTCGTCGCCGACGCGGCCGGCCGCGACGCGTGGAAGGGTGACTTCGTGACGGACCTCGAATGGAACGGCCTTCCCGCTACGGCTCACGGCGCATTCGTCACGAACGGCAGGAAGTGGACGCTGGAACCGCTGATCTGCGAATCCGCGGCGGGCGCGTTCACGGGCCGATTCGATTACTCATCCGAGAAATGGGAGCTGAGCGGCGACGCGCGCGCCGCCGACCCGGCGAGGTGGGGCGCGATCGGGATTCCCGGCTGGCCGGCCGGATCGCTGGCGGGGTGGTTCCGGTACGGAGTGGATGCGCGAAAGGACGCGCGCCTCGAGGCGCGGCTCGGCAGCTCGGTGCTCGGCGGCTGGCGCGCCGACAGCGCGCGGGTGGTGGCGGAGTTTCCGGAGGGCAGACCGGACACGTTTCGCGTGGCGATGCGTCGCGCCGGTGGGGCGATGACGCTGGATGGGGTCTCGCGTTCGCACGGCTGGGGCGGTCGATACACGTTGCTCGACCTCCCGCTCGAGGAATGGCCGGATGGCCGCGCCAGCGGACTGCGCGGAAGGCTCGCCCGCGGCGAGGGCGCCGTTGAATCACGCGGTGGCGAGCTGCACGTGACCGGCTCGCTCGAGGGCAGCGGGACGGACTGGCTGGGCGCACGCATGGGGCGATGGAAGCTCGCGGACGTGAGCGGCCGCCTGCTGCCGACGCCCGATCTCGGCGCCCGGGCGGTGCTGGGCGACGTCATGTTCCTGGGGGTCCATTTCGACAGCGCGGCCGCGGAACTTCGACTCGGCGATCAGGTGGCGGACATCGCGCGGCTGGAGGGGCACGCCGGCGACACGTTGATCACGGTCGCCGGGCGCGCGGCATGGGCCGCCTCGGGATGGAGCATGACCCTCGATCGCGCCGACGCGAAGAGCGCACGATTCGACTGGGTGACCGAGCCGCCGCTCCTGCTCTCGGGAGACGCGCACGGCGTCACGTTCGATCGGCTGTTCGCGCGTGACGGCGCGGCGCGGCTGGCGATCGCGGGACGCTGGGCCGGTCCGGGCGGGGCGTACGACTGGAAGGCGTCGGCGGACAGTCTCGATCTCGCGCGGCTGGGCCTGCCCGCGGATCTGGGGCTCGAAGGGCGCGCGCACGTCGACATGCGTGTGATCGGAAACTCCGGCGATCCCCATTGGGATTTCGAGGCGACGGCCGCCGGCCCGGGGTCGGGAGGCCACCGCGCCGACTCACTGAGCCTGATCCTCGCGGGGGCGCCGCGGGGACTGGAGGTGCGCGCGTTGCGGCTCCGGGTCGGTCCGGGCGCGCTCGAGGCGAGTGGCCGCGTGGACGATTCGACGGCGCTCTGGCCCGACACGCTCACCGCGCCGGGCGTGATCGACTGGCTCTCGCGCGCGGCACGCTGGCAGGGCGAAGTGCGCGCGAGCGCATTTCCGCTCGAGCGCGTAGGGGCGTTCGCGCCGGCCGCGGCCGGGGTGAGCGGGAAGCTCGACGCGACGCTCGAGATCGCAGGCAGTCCGCAACATCCGGAGCTTCGAGTCAACGCGGAGGGCCGCCCCCTCGCGTGGCGGGACTACTCCGCCGATCGCGTCACGGCGCGCGCGACATTCCGGGACGAGCGCCTCGAGGTGGAAGAGATTCGCATGACGCGCGGCAATCTGGTCTCGACCGCATCGGGCGAGCTGCCGTTGCGCATCGCGCTGGGGGGGAAACCCGAGCTGCCCGATGCCGAGATGGCCTGGCGCGTCGACATCCCGGGCGGCGACCTCGCGGTGCTGCCGCTGTTCGTGCCGCAGATCGGCGCGGCCTCGGGCCGTTTCGATCTCAGCGCGAAGGTTGGCGGCACGGCCCATCATCCGGATCTCGACGGCTTTCTGCGCGTGCGAAACGGCGTCGTCCGGCTCGCCACCCGTGAGGAGGTGCTGGAGAGCGTCTACGCGGACTTCCGACTCGACGAATCGCACCTCACGCTCGACTCGCTCTCCGCCCGGCAGGGCGCGCACGGCCACGTCGGCGGACATGGGGTCGTCGAGCTCGACGGGATGGCGCTCAAGGGCTATCGGTTCGATCTCACGCTGCGCGATTTCACGGCCGTGGAGTCGGGGCTCTACGCCGCTGAATTCGACGGGGAATTCACGGTGACGAACGGTCCCCGCGTCCACGGCGCGACCCTTCCCCAGGTCACGGGCGACGTGGAGCTGCAGCGCGCCGTGGTGCTCTTCGACTTCACGAACCAGACCGAGACCCAGCAGATCGCGGCCACCACCCAGCCGCTGTTCTGGACCTATCGAATCCAGCTCAACGCGACCAGCAACCTGCACTGGCAGCCGCCCGAGGGCGACATCGAGTTCAGCGCGGATCTCAGCCTCGAGCAGACTCCCGATTCGCTCCTGATCTACGGCGACATGCAGTCGTTGCGCGGCACCTATTACTTCCTGAGCAATCGCTTCAACGTGCAGAGCGCCAGCCTCACGTTCGATAACGTGAGCGGGGTGAATCCCACCATCGACGCGCAGGCCGTCACGCGCGTGGTGCCCGCGACCGCCGGCGGCACCGAGAACGGTGGAGCGGCGGACGTGCCGCATGACGTGACGGTCAAGATCACCGGCCGGGTCAACGAGCCGGCGGTGGAGTTCGCCAGCGATCCCAACACCTGGGACGAGCCACGCATCCTGCGTGAGCTCACCCTCGGGCGCTTCAACATCGACCCCCAGGCGCCGGTCGCGGGGCTCAAGGATCCGCTGGACAACTACCTGACCCGGGCCATCAACAACACGGTTTCCGCGGAGCTGCAGCGGGCGTTCAAGGGCTACATCAACGAATGGGTGCTGGAGCGCGAGCGCGGCGGGCTCCTGAGCGGCGAGGGGGAGGTCATCATGGGCGTCGGCATCCCGGTGACGCGCAATCTCCAGGTGCGTTACCGGCAGCGCGTTCCCGGTTTCAATCGCGAATACTCCGCGAGCGGGACGCCCACCACGCCATTCGAGCGCGACGTCGAGGCTGAATACCGGCTGAACCGCTTCTTCTTCGTCACCACCGAGCTCACGCAGCGCCGGCTCCTGAGCGGCGAGACGACCACCACCGCCGGAACGCCGGATTTCAACGTCAATCTCAAGGCGCGGTGGGAGTACTGACGGGCGAGCGCGACGTCATTCGCAACCGCGCGGGATCATTCGCGTCTGAAGCGGTGTACACTGGGGGTGGCGAGGGCCGCCGCCAGCTCAACGACCGGACCGGAAAGGAACGTCGCATGCGGAAGTCGGTCGCGATCCCCGTGATCGCGCTCGTGATGCTGATCGGGAGCCTCGCGCCCCGGGCCTCGCAGGCCCAGTACTTCGGGCAGAACAAGGTCCAATACCGGCAGTACGACTGGCGCTCGATCACCTCTGACCACTTCGAGGTGTACTTCTACACGGGGCTCGACAGCCTCGCGATGCGCGTCCTCGACCTCGCGGAGAAGACGCATGAGGTGCTGTCGAGGCGGATGGGGCATACGCTCGGGCGGCGGGTTCCCATCATCCTCTATGGCTCCCACAACGACTTCGCCCAGACCAACGTCACGCCCGAGCTGATCGACGCGAGCACCGGCGGATTCACCGAGGCGCTGCGCAACCGCGTCGTGCTTCCGTTCTCCGGCTCATACGAGGACCTGCGTCACGTGGTCGTGCACGAGCTGGTGCATGCGATCACATTCGACCTGCTGTACGGCGGGTCGGCGGCCTCGCTGATCGCGCATCAGAGCTTCTTCTCGCTTCCGTTGTGGTTCGCCGAGGGCACGGCCGAGTACTACTCGCTCGGCATGGAGCCCAACGCCGAGATGGTGTTGCGCGACGGAACCATCTCGGGGTACCTCCCGCCGCTCGAATACGGCGGCGGTTACCTGGTCTACAAACAGGGGCAGTCGGCGATCGACTACCTGGTCCGGCGCTTCGGCGAGGATCGGCTGCGCGACGTGCTCCAGCGCATCCGCTCGATGCGCAGCTTCGACCGCGCGTTCCAGAAGGCCATCGGGATGTCGCCTGGCAAGTTCGATCAACAGTTTCGGGCCGCCTTGCGCAAGCAGTACTGGCCGACCGTCGCGCGCAAGAACGACCCCGAGGAATTCGCCAGGCGTCTCACCGACCATCGCCGTGACGAGAGCAACCTGAACACGACTCCCTCGGTCTCGCCCCAGGGCGATCGCATCGCCTATTTCTCCGACCGCCGCCAGTACACCGATGTGTACATCATGTCGGCGTACGACGGGAAAGTGCAGCGCCGCGTGATTCGCGGTGAACGCAGCGTGCAGTTCGAAGGCATCCCGTCGTTCCGCAGCTCCATCACCTGGTCGCCCGACGGGCAGCGCCTCGCGCTCACCGCCAAGAGCGCGGGCCGCGACGTGCTGTACATCGTGTCGGTCGAAACCGGCCGCATCCTCCGGCGCTTCGACCTGGGTTGCGACGCGCTCGCGTATCCGGCCTGGTCCCCGGTCGCGGACTCGATCGTCGTGGCCGGCGTGATGAACGGGCGGTCCGATCTGTGGATGGTGGACGCGCGGAACGGCACGCGGACCCGGCTCACCGACGACACGTGGGACGAGATCGAGCCCACCTGGACCCCCGACGGCAGGGGCATCACGTTCGCTTCGGATCGGCTCGCCCCGGTGGTGCTGAGGCCGGTGCGGCGCACCGGCCAATTCGGCGGGTACGGCATCTTCAATCTCGACCTGGTGAGCGGCGCGGTCACCAAGGTGGTCGACACCGGGGGCGACGATCGATCGCCGGTGTGGGCGCCCGACGGGACCAAGCTGGCGCTGGTCTCCGACCGTGACGGGACTCCCAACATCTACCTCTACGATCGCCGCGACTCGACGTTCACGCAGCTCACCGACGTCACCGGGGGTATCACCAGCCTGTCGTGGTCACGCCAGAACGACCGGCTGGTGTTCTCGGCATTCGACCGCGGCGGGTTCGACGTGTTCGCGGTCCGCGAGCCGCTCTCGGTCGACGGCGTGTTGTCGCGGCTTCAGCGTCAGGCGCCGACGGCCGTGATGGACGCCGCGACCGCGCGGCTCACCGTCGGCGACAGCCTGCGACTCGGGCCGAACCGTGGAGCGCTGGCGGCGAGCTGGCCGGACACCATGAGCATGGCGAAAGACACGGTGCGGACCATGACCGAGGACCCGGGCGCGCGTGCGCAGGCCAGCGGTGCGATCGACAGCCTGCGCGCCGGGTTGCCGCGACCCGGGGAGCCGCCGTCATGGGCGGGCGGCGAGATCCGCGAGCTTCGTCCGCAACCCGACAGCGTCCAGGCGATCGTGGCCACCATTCCGCTGGTGGAGCGCGGGGGACCATTCGCGGTTCCCGATTCGGTGCTGGGGCAACCGCCCGCGCCCTACCGCGGGCGGCTTTCGCCCGACTACGCCGGGGCGGGGTTCTACGCGGCCAGCGGATACGGATTCGGCGGCAATTCGCAGTTCGTGCTCAGCGACTTCCTCGGAAACCACAACCTGTTCATCTCCACCGACGTGTTCAGCAACTCCCTCCAGGACTTGAACGCGCTGGTGGTCTACAACTACCTGCCGCGCCGCTGGGATCTGGGCGCCGGTTTGTTCCACTTCAAGAACTACTATTCCTCGGACATCACGACACTCGGGGAGCAGCTCGGCACGCTTCGCGATTTCTCGGAACAGAACTACGGCGCCCTGCTCTCGGCGTCGTACCCCTTCGACCGCTTCCGGCGGGTCGAGTTCAACTTCACCCAGATGTTCCTCGAGCGCATCTTCTACGATCAGGACGCATTCGGAGATTTCTTCAGGAGCGGCAGCGAGTATCGATCGGTCACATCGCCCTCGGTTTCCCTGATCGGCGACAACGCGCTGTTCGGCTACTACGGCCCGGTGAACGGCCAGCGCTACAATCTCAGCTACTCTCCATCGTTCGCGGTGTTCGAGAACGGCCTCGCCTACCAGACCATCACCTTCGACGCTCGCCGCTATTGGGATTTCACGCGCGGTTACACGTTTGCCGGTCGGGTGCTGACCGGGGCGAGTGGCGGGACCACCCCGCAGACCTTCCGGGTGGGCGGCGCCACGACGCTGCGCGGATACCGCGATTTCGACCTGCGTGGATCACGCGTCGCGATCGTGAACGCGGAACTGCGCTTTCCCTTCATCCAGCAGCTGGGACTGGTGGGTCCGGTGCCGATCGGCATCTTCAACCTGCGTGGGGCGGTCTTCGGTGACGCCGGCGCGGTCTGGAATCCCGGCGATGATCTCCGGCTCTCGCACGTCGTCGAGGGCACGCGCCGTCTCCAGACCCCGAAGCTGGGATTCGGAGTCGGGGTGCGGAGCGCCGTGTATTTCTTCATCCTCAAGCTCGACACGGCGTGGAACACGGACTTGCACGGCACGAGCCGGCCGCGCTGGCACTTCAGCATCGGCCCCGAGTTCTGATCCGCCGGCTGGGCCCTCCCCGCGGGAGGCGTGTGACGTCGCGCGATCCGGCGCGTGATCCGGGCCCGGCACGCGGCGGCCGCTGATTCGCGCGCGGGGGATCGAGCCGGGAACCTCTCCCGGTGGACCCCCGCGCGCGGTTTCGGCTAGATTGGGCCGTCGAGTCATTCGCGCGCCCCAACCCATGAGCGTCGCCCTGGAAACCGCATTCGATCTCAACTCCGCCCAGCTCGCGGCGGTCGAACATGGTGATGGTCCGTTGCTGGTGGTGGCTGGCGCCGGCAGCGGAAAGACGCGCGTGCTCACGGCGCGGATCGCGCGCCTCCTCGAGCGCGGGGTGGCTCCCGAAGCGGTCCTCGCATTCACGTTCACCAACCGGGCGGCGCGCGAGATGCGTGGCCGGATCGGACAGGCGGTTGGAGCGGTGGCGGATCGCCTGTGGGTGGGGACTTTTCACGCGACCGCCGTGCGTATCCTGCGGCGCGAGGCGGCTTCGCTCGGAATCCCGCGCGGTTTCGCGATCTACGATCGTGACGATCAGGAGAGCCTGCTGCGCGAGATCCTCGCGCGCCGTGAGCACGGGGCCGACGACGAAAAGGTCGCGCCGGTGCTCGCACGCATCTCCGGCGCGAAGAACGCGCTGGTCTCGCCCGAGGAGATGACCCGGCTGGCCGCGAACCCGGCGGAGCGGCGCATCGCGGAGTGCTACGAACTGTACCAGAGCGCCCTGCGCACGAGCGGCGCGCTCGACTTCGACGACCTGATCGCCGAGACCGTGCGGTTGTTTCGCGATCATCCGGAGGTGCACGAGCGTTACAGCCGGCGCTTCGAGCACGTGCTGGTGGACGAGTACCAGGACACGAACCACGCGCAGTTCCGCCTGGTCGAGTCCCTCGCCCGCTTCCACCGCAACCTGTTCGTCGTCGGCGACGACGACCAGTCGATATACGGCTGGCGCGGCGCCGACCTGCGCAACGTGCTCGACTTCGGCGAGACGTTTCCGGGCGCCGCGGTGGTGCGGCTCGAGCAGAACTACCGCTCCTCCGGGAACATCCTGAAGGCCGCGAACGCGGTGATCGCGCGCAATCGCATGCGCCGGGGCAAGCAGCTGTGGTGCGATCGCGAGGACGGTGCCCGGCTGCGATTCGTGCTGGCGCCCGACGAGGTCGAAGAGGCGCGAAGCATCCGGCAGTTCCTGCTCGGGCGCGTGAGACGCGGCGGACGGCTCGACGACTGCGCCGTGCTGTACCGTACCAACGCGCAGTCGCGCGCGCTCGAGACCGACTTGCGCCAGCACGTGGTGCCATACGAGATCGTGGGCGGGATATCGTTCTACCAGCGCCGTGAGGTGAAGGATCTGCTCGCCTACCTGCGGCTCGCGGTGAACCCGGCGGACTCGGTGTCGTTCTGGCGCGTGTGGAACACGCCACGCCGGGGACTGGGCGAGGGTGTGCGGGGGAGAGTCGAGGAGCGGATGGCCCGCGACTCCGCCTCCCCGCTCGAGGCGCTGCGCTCGCTGGCCGCCGCGGAGGGGCTCACCCGCGCGGCGCGCAACGGCGCCGCGGCGTTCGTCGCGTGCATCGACGAGGTGCGGGGCGCGCTCGATCAGTCTCCGGACCGGGTGCTGCGCCGCGTCATCGAGCAGACCGGATACCTGGCGACGCTCGATGGCGATGATGCAGCTGACGAGCGCCGTTCCAATGTCGAGGAGCTGGTCGCGGCCGCCACGGCGTTCGGGGAGGCGCGGGGCGGGGCGCTCGAGGAGTTCCTCACCGAGGTCGCGCTGGTGAGCGACATGGACCGGCTCGCGGCCGGCGCGGACCGGGTGCTGCTGCTGACCGCCCACAACGCGAAGGGCCTCGAATTTGCGGTGGTGATCGTCGCGGGGCTCGAGGAAGGGCTCTTCCCGCACGCGGCTTCGGCGGAAGACGGCCCCGGCCTCGAGGAGGAACGCCGCCTCTTCTACGTCGCACTCACGCGCGCCCGGGATGAAGTGCTGCTGACGGCCGCCGCCTTCCGGCGCCGGTTCGACGGCGCGCGCGGCGGGCAGGTGTCGCGCTTCGTCGCCGAGATTCCCGAAGCGGTGCTGGATCGCGACGAAGCGCCGGCGCGCGCGGCCGCCGCGGTGCCGCGCGGCATTGGGCGGCGCGAGGGGTGGCACGGCGGCGGATCGGAGGCGCGCGAGAAGCTGGGCGCGACGGTGCCGGGACTGCCGCCGATCGCGGCCACGCGGCATCGGGCCGTGGGGCGCGAAGTATTTCACGAGACCTTCGGGCGGGGCGTGGTGCTCGCCGCGGAGGGCGACGGGGTGGACGCGCGCTTCACGGTGCGGTTCGGAACCGTCATGAAGAAGGTCCTCGGGCGCTTTCTCACGGGAGGGCACGATGCCGATCAGCCGTGACGACGTGCGGCGCATCGCGGAGCTGGCGCGGCTCGAGATCCCCGAAGGGCAGCTCGAGCGGATGCGGGAGGAGCTGTCCGAGGTGATCGACTTCGTCGCGGCGCTCAACCGCCTCGATCTCACGGAATGCGAGCCGACCAGCTTCGCCCCCGCGGACGCCCCGCTGCGCGAAGACGTTGTGAACGGCCGGCGGCTCGGAGCGGAGGTGGCGCTCGCCGCGGCTCCCGATCGCGAGGATGGTTTCTTCCGCGTTCCGCCCATCGTCGAGAACCTGAACCCATGAGCGATCGCATGCTGTGGAAACTCCCCGCGGAGACGCTCGCGGCGCGGGTGCGCTCCGGCGCGGTGGCGATCGAGGAAGCGGTGGAGGCCGGCTTCGATGGGCCCGCCCGTGAATGGGAACCCCGCGTCCATGCGGTGGTGCACACCGAGGCCGCCGCCCGGCGCTCCGCGGCCGCCGCCGCTTCGGACGGACCGCTGCGCGGGGTGCCGGTGCTTCTCAAGGACAACCTGTGCACGACCGACTACCTCACGACCTGCGGCTCGAAGATCCTGGCGGGTTACCGGGCGCCGTACGACGCGACGGTCGTGACGCGGCTGCGGACGGCGGGGGCGGTCGTGATCGGCAAGGGGAACATGGACGAGTTCGCGATGGGCTCGTCCACCGAGTTCAGCGCGTACGGCCCGACCCGCAACCCCTACGATCTCGCGCGAGTCCCTGGAGGTTCGAGCGGCGGTCCCGCCGCCGCCGTCGCGTACGGCCTGTGTCCGATCGCCCTCGGATCCGACACCGGGGGATCGGTGCGCCAGCCGGCGGCGTTTTGCGGCGTGTTCGGCCTCAAGCCGACCTACGGCCGATTCTCACGCTACGGACTGGTCGCGTTTGGATCGTCGCTCGACCAGGTCGGAATCTTCGCGCGTCACGCCGGCGATGTCGCGCTGGTGTACGGGCTGCTCGCTGGCGAAGATCCGTTCGACGCGACCACTCGAAGGTCCGCGGCGCCCGACGTGAGCGGGTGGGAATCCGGGGTGCGGGGCCTGCGTTTCGGCTGGCCGGCGAACCTCTGGGCGGAAGGCGTGGACCCCGCCGTGGTCGAGGGGCTCGAGCGCGCGGCGGCGTGGCTCGAGCGGGCGGGGGCGTCGCGGGTGCCGTTCGAGTTTCTCCCCGGCGAATACTCGGTCGCCACCTACTATCTCGTGGCGACCGCGGAGGCCAGCTCCAATCTGGCGCGGTTCGACGGCGTTCGCTACGGATTCCGGCACCCGGAGTCCGCCGACCTGCGGTCGCTCTACACTCGCACGCGAAGCGACGGCTTCGGTCCCGAGGTCCAGCGGCGCATCCTGCTCGGGACCTACGCGCTCTCGGCCGGCTACTACGACGCCTACTACCTCACGGCGCAGCGCGCCCGGGCACGCATTCGCCGCGAGTACGAGACCGCCTTCACGCGCTGCGACTTCATGCTGCTCCCGGCGGCGCCCACGCTGGCATTTCGCATCGGCGAGAAGACCTCCGATCCGCTCGCGATGTATCTGAGCGACATCTTCACGCTGGGCGCGAACCTCGCCGGGATTCCGGGCCTCACGGTCCCGGTGGGCCTCGCGCCCGAGGACGCCGCTGGTGGCGCGCGGCTGCCGTGCGCCGTACAGCTGCTCGGGCCCGAGGATGCCGAGCCGATCCTGCTGCGGGCGGGCCGCGCGATCGAGATGGAGGGCGACGCGACGCGGCTGTCGCGCGATCACTCGAGGGAGTTCGCATGGCCTACGAAGCGGTGATCGGCCTCGAATGCCACATCCAGTTGAGCACCCGCAGCAAGATGTTCTGCGACTGCCCCGCGGCGTTCGGAAATCAGCCGAACGCGAACGTGTGCCCGGTGTGTCTGGGGCTGCCGGGAGCGTTGCCGCGCGCGAATCACGCGGCAGTCGACGCCGCGCTCCGCCTCGGGCTGGCACTCGGATGCGGGGTGTGCAACGAGAGCGTGTTCGCTCGGAAGAACTACTTCTATCCCGACATGCCCAAGAATTATCAGATCACGCAGTATGACCGCCCGCTGTGCGAAGGCGGAGCGCTGCCGGTGCGGATGGAGGGGGCCGAGCGCCGCTTCGACCTGACCCGCATTCACCTCGAGGAGGACACCGGCAAGTCGTTCCATCCCGAGCGCCACGGGGATCGCCCGGTCTCGCGCGTGGATTTCAATCGCGCCGGCGTGCCGCTGCTGGAGCTGGTCACGGAGCCGGTGTTCCACGAACCCGCCGAGTGCGCGGCGTTCCTGACCGAGCTGCGCCGGCTGGTTCGCTGGTTGCAGATCTCGGAAGGGGACATGGAGAAGGGGCACCTGCGCTGCGACGCGAACGTGTCGATCCGGCCGGCGGGTAGCGGAGGACTCGGCACCAAGACCGAGCTCAAGAACCTGAATTCGATCCGCGGCGTGGAGCGCGGGCTCGCCGCGGAAATCGCGAGGCAGCGCGGGGTGCTCGCTCTGGGCGGCACCGTCGAGCAGAGTACGCTCCTCTACGACGCCGACCACGACAAGCTGGCCGTGATGCGTTCCAAGGAGCACGCGCACGACTACCGTTACTTCCCGGAGCCCGATCTGCCCACGCTGCGCGTCAGCGCGGCCTGGATCGAGGATGCCCGCGCGCGGTTGCCCGAATTGCCGTGGAAGCGCGCCGCCCGTCTCGAGGCGCAGTACGGAATCCCCGCGTACGACGCGGCGGTGATCGGGGACCAGCGCGAGCTGGCCGACTACTTCGAGGCCTGCGCCGCGCTCGCGGATGGAAAGCTCGTCAGCAATTGGGTCATGACCGAGGTGATGCGCGTGCTCAAGGATCGTGGCTGGAGCGTGACCCGGTGGAGCGAGCGCGTCTCCGCGGCGCGCATGGGCGCCTTTCTCGAGCGCGTGGCGGCCAGGGAGTTGCCCGGCCCGCTCGCGAAGCAGATGTTCGCGTGGATGACCGACGAGGACGGCGACGTGCCGGCGCTCCTCGAGCGCCACGGGGTTCGCGTGCAGTCCGCGGCGAGCGAGCTTCTGCCGCTGGTGCGCGCGGTGATCGCGGAGCATCCGGGCCCGGCCGCCCAGTACCGGGCGGGCAAGGCCGCGACGCTGGGATTTCTGGTGGGCCAGGTGATGAAGAAGAGCGGCGGGCAGGCGGTGCCCCAGGCGGTACAGGAACTGCTGCGCGCGGAGCTCGCGGGCGGCGCGGACGGGGAGTGAGCGGAATGGCGAGATGGCGCGTCATGGTGGTCGGGGCCGGGGGGCGCGAGCACGCGCTCGCATGGCGGCTCGCGCGCGATCCCGAGGTCGATGAGGTGCTGGTCGCGCCCGGCAACGACGGGCTGGGCCGCTCCGCGCGCCGCATCGCGGTCGCGGATTGCGACGCGGACGGCCTGATCGCGGCGTCGCTCGCCCACGCGATCGATCTGGTCGTGATCGGCCCCGAGGTCCCGCTCGCGGCGGGGGTGGCGGATCGTATGCGCGCGGCGGGGCTCGCGGTTTATGGCCCGGGCGCCGAGGCCGCTCGGCTGGAATCGAGCAAGTGGTACGCGAAGCGGCTCATGCGCGAATGCGGCGTTGCGACGGCGCGAGCCGAGCTGTTCACCGCGCTCGATCCGGCGCGCGAGGCGCTCGCACGGTTCGAGCCTCCGTGGGTGCTGAAGGCGGACGGGCTCGCCGCGGGCAAGGGCGTGATGGTGACGCCCGATCTCGGCGAGGCCGGCTCGTTCATCGCGGATTGCCTCGAGGGCGTGCGGTTCGGCGCAGCCGGCCGGAGCGTGGTGATCGAGGAGTTCCTCGAAGGCGAGGAGGTCTCCGTGATGGCCGTCGCATGCGGCGCGGCATTCGTCATGTTGCCGTCCGCGCGCGACTACAAGCGCGCCTACGACGCCGACCACGGTCCGAACACCGGCGGGATGGGCGCCTGCGCTCCGAGTCCGGCGTTCGAGCCGGGTCGCGCCGCCCGCGTGGCGGACGAGGTGCTGGGGCCGGTCCTCGGCCGCCTCGATGCACTCGGCACCCCGTTCCGGGGTACGCTGTACGCGGGCCTGATGCTCACCGCGCGCGGGCCGATGGTGGTGGAATTCAATTGCCGCTTCGGAGATCCCGAGACGCAGGTGGTGCTGCCGCTGGTGGAGGGACGTTTCGCGGCGCTGCTGGCCGGAGCCGCGGCGGGTTCATTCGACCCGGAGGTGGTCGCGTCCATCCGCCCGGCGTCGGGGGCGACGGTCGCGGTCGCGATCGTGGATCAGGACTATCCCCTCGCGCCACGGGGCGGCGGGCGCATCGAGGGGCTGGATCGACTGGCTCGGCGTGACGACCTCCACGTGTTTCACGCGGCGGCTGCGTTCGAGCGGGGGGAATGGACGGTGCGCGGTGGCCGTGCCGCCTGGGTGGTCGCGCGCGCGGCTACGCATGCGGAGGCGCGAGCGCGCGTGTACGGCGCGATCGGCACGCTGTCGGGGAACGGGTGGCGATGCCGCTCCGATATCGCGGCCGGAGTGGGCCGGGGGGAGCGCTCCGCGCTCGCGCGCGCGGCCGATGGGGGAGGCGCATAGCATGGGCAAGAGGCGGACGAGGCGGCCGCGCGTGGGAATCGTGATGGGCAGCGAGTCGGATCGCGTGATCATGGAAGAAGCGGCGCGCGTGCTCGAGGAGTTCGGCGTGCCTTCCGAGCTGGTGGTGCGCTCCGCGCACCGCACCCCCGACGCCGCGCGAAGCTGGGCGCGTGGCGCGCGCGCACGGGGCCTCGAGGTGATCATCGCCGGCGCGGGAGGCGCGGCGCACCTCGCCGGCGCGATGGCGGCGCATTCCACGCTGCCGGTGCTCGGCGTTCCGCTCGCGAGTTCGCCGCTGGCGGGCTTCGACGCGCTGCTCGCCACGGTGCAGATGCCGCCCGGAGTCCCGGTCGGCACGCTCGGCGTCGGCGCATGGGGAGCACGCAACGCCGCCCACCTGGCCCTCCGGATCCTCGCGCTCCGCGATCCTGCGCTCGCGCGCAGGCTGCAGCGACCGGCCGCCCGGGCCGCGCGTCCCGGGAGGCGATGACCGATGGAACTGATCACGATCGATCCGGAGCGGCCGGATGAAGCGGCCCTGATCGCCGCTGCGGAAGTGGTGTTGCGCGGGGGCGTCATCGCGTTCCCCACCGACACGCTGTACGGTCTCGGGTGTTCGCTGTTCGACGTCTCCGCGGTGGAGATGATCGCGCGGCTCAAGCGTCGCGATCCCTCGCTGGCGGTGATCTCGCTCATTCCCGAGCCGCGCCAGGCGTACGGGCTCGCGGTGGAGATCAGCGAGGTGGCGAGCCGGCTCATCCAGCGTCACTGGCCGGGGCCGCTCTCGCTCATCTTCCGCGCCGCCCCGATCGTGCCTGCCCGGGTCCGCGGAGCCGGGGGCACGGTCGCGCTGCGTTGTCCGCGCGACACGCTGAGCCGCAAGTTGCTCGACTGCATCGGCGGCCCGGTGGTGGCGAGCAGCGCGAACCTCTCGGGCCAGCCCCCCGCCGAGACGGCCGGCGAGGTGGTGCGCGTGTTCGGCAACCAGCTGGATCTCGTCCTGGACGGTGGACCGCGCCACGGCGGTCAGCCCTCGACGCTGGTGGACGTGAGCGGCCAGCGTCCGCGGCTGCTGCGCCGCGGCGCCGTCGACGTGACCGCGGATCTCGGTGACTTCGAGGATGGCTCGACCGCCCCGCCGGTTTGACGGGTCACCGACCGCCCCCTATCCTTTTCCATCATGTCGTCGTCCCTGCCCACGTTGCGCGTGTTGTTCGTCTGCACCGGAAACACCTGTCGCAGTCCCCTGGCGGCCGCGGCGCTGCTCGACGATCTGGGGCCGGACCGGGAGCGCGTGACCGTGTCCTCGGCCGGGACCGCCGCGGGAGAGGGGCAGCCCCCCACGCCGGAAGCGATCGCGGTGGCGCGTGCCGACGGCGTCGACATTCGAGCGCATCGCGCGCGGCGCGTGACGCCTGCCGTCGTGCGCGAGTCCGATCTGGTGATCGTCATGGAGCGCGGTCACGTGGGATCTGTGCAGTCCCTGGGCGCCGATCCGAGCCGCGTCCATGTGCTCAGCGAGTGGCCGGAGCCGGGGGAGCCGACGCTCCCGGTCTCGGATCCATTCGGAGCATCGCGGGAAGCCTACGAAGAATGCTGGCGCCGCATCCGGCGCCATGTCCGGCGGTTGGTGCCCAACGTACGAGAGGCCCTGCGCGCCCGCTCGCTCTGAGCGGGGGCAGAGGTCCGACCACGAGGTGAACGATGGCGATCATGAAGGCGAGCAAGATCTGGATGAGCGGCAAGTGGGTCGCTTGGGACGACGCGAAGATTCACATTCTGTCCCACGTCGCCCACTACGCATCGAGCGTGTTCGAAGGGATTCGCTGTTACCCCACGAAACGTGGTCCCGCCATCTTCCGGCTCGAAGAGCACATGGACCGGCTCATGCTCTCGGCCCGGATCTACCGCATGGAGACCGCCTTCACACGCGCACAGCTGCGTGACGCGTGCGTCGAGGTGGTGGGCCTCAACGATCTGAAGGAATGCTACATTCGCCCGCTCATCTATCGCGGCTACGAGAACCTGGGCGTGAATCCCTTCGGCAGCCCGGTGGAGGTCGCGATCGCGGCGTTCCCATGGGGCAAGTACCTGGGCGAAGACGCGCTCACCAAGGGCGTCGCCGTCAAGGTCAGCTCGTGGCAGCGCTTCGCGGCCAACACGCTGCCGGCGATGGCCAAGGCTTCCGCGAACTACATGAACTCGCAGCTGATGAAGATGGAGGCGCTGGTCGACGGGTACGTCGAAGCGATCGCGCTCGATCCGCACGGATTCGTGAGCGAGGGCAGCGGACAGAACGTGTTCGCGGTCATCAAGGGCGAGCTGGTGACCCCGCCGCTGTGCAGCAGCATCCTTGCGGGAATCACGCGCGCGAGCGTGATGACGCTGGCGGGCGAGATGGGGATTCGCGTGCGCGAGGAGATCATGCCGCGCGAGATGCTGTACGCGGCGGATGAGCTGTTCTACGCGGGCACCGCCGTCGAGATCTCCCCGATCTCCTCGGTGGATCGCATTCAGGTGGGGAGCGGGGAGCGTGGGCCGATGACCAAGGCCCTGCAGGACGCGTTCTTCGGGATCGTGCGCGGCGACGTCCCCGATCGTCATGGCTGGCTCACGGCGGTGCCGCAGGCGGCCGGTTCACCGGTTCCCGCCGCGGTGCGGCAGCCCTGAGCGCGCGCCGGCCACGAGGGGCCGCGCGGACCAACCCATGAACATCGCGGTGGGCAGCGACCACGCGGGGTACGCGCTCAAGGAGCGGGTGAAACTCGACCTCGAGCGTCTGGGCCACCGGGTGATCGACGTCGGGACCGGCTCCGCCGAGGTGTCCGTGGATTATCCCGACTTCGCGATCGCCGTCGGGGAGCGCGTCGCCCGGGGCGAGGCCGAGCGCGGCGTGGTGCTGTGCGCGACCGGGATCGGTGTCAGCATCGCCGCCAACAAGGTGGCCGGGGTGCGGGCGTCGGTGGTGACGAGCGACGAAACCGCGCGGCTCACGCGCCAGGACAACGACTCGAACGTGCTCGCGCTGGGCGGGCGCACCACCGCGAATCCGGAAGACGCGCTGCGCTGGCTGAGGATCTGGCTCGATACCCCGTTCGCGGGGGGACGCCACGAGCGCCGCGTGAAGAAGATCGAGGCGTACGAGACGTCCCATGGCCTCGAGCCGAGGTCCTGACGTGTCCGAGTTACGCGACCAGGACCCGGTTCTGTTCGAAGCCATCGAGGACGAGCGCCGGCGCCAGCTCACGACCCTCGAACTGATCGCGTCCGAGAACTTCGTGAGCCCGGCCGTGCTCGAGGCGGCCGGCTCCGTGATGACGAACAAGTACGCGGAGGGCCTCCCGGGCAAACGCTACTATGGCGGTTGCGAGTTCGTCGATGTCGCGGAGACCCAGGCGATCGCGAGGGTGAAGCGGCTGTTCGGCGCCGAGCATGCCAATGTCCAGCCGCACTCCGGCGCTTCGGCCAATCTCGCGGCGTATCTCGCGGTCTCGCAGCCCGGCGACACCCTGCTCGGGATGAGCCTCGCGCACGGGGGCCATCTCACGCACGGGCACCCGGTGAGCGTGACCGGGAAGCTCTGGAAGTCCGTCCAGTACGGGGTGCGTCTCGACGACGGGCGGCTCGACTACGAACAGGTCGAGACGCTCGCGAAGCAGCATCGCCCGCGGATTCTGGTGGCGGGCGCGAGCGCGTATCCGCGCGTCATCGAATTCGAGCGCCTCGCCGCGATCGCGGGTGAGGTCGGCGCCACGCTGGTCGTCGACATGGCGCACATCGCGGGACTGATCGCCGCCGGGCTGCATCCCAGCCCGGTGCCGCACGCCGACATCGTGACCAGCACCACCCACAAGACCCTGCGTGGCCCGCGCGGAGGCTTCGCGTTGTGCCGCGCGACGCTGGCCGAGAAGCTGGACAAGTCGGTCTTTCCCGGGCTGCAGGGCGGTCCGCTGATGCACGTCATCGCTGCGAAAGCGGTGTGCTTTGGCGAGGCGCTGAGCGACGGATTCGTCGCTTACCAGCGACGCGTCGTCGAGAACGCGCGAACGCTCGCCGAGGCGCTCGTGGCGCACGGCTTCGACCTGGTCTCGGGCGGGACCGACAATCACCTGCTGCTGGTGGATCTTCGGCGCCTCGGCATGACCGGCAAGACCGCGGAAGAAGCGCTGCATCGCGCGCGCATCACCGTGAACAAGAACGCCGTGCCGAACGATCCGCAGAAGCCCTGGATCACGAGCGGTATGCGGCTCGGCACCCCGGCGCTCACCACTCGCGGTTTCGGCGTTGGAGAGATGCGCCGGATCGCGCAGTGGATCGCGCGGGTGCTCGAACGCCCGGACGACGCTGCGCTCGCGCAATCGGTCGAGCGCGAGGTGCGCGAACTCTGCGCCGGATTCCCGCTGTTCGCGCGCGACCCGGTGCTGCGCGCCTGAGCGGCGCGCGGCCCGTGCAAGCTGAATCGACGCGCGGAGAAGATGCAAGGGTGCGGGTGCCGGAGTTCGAAACAGTGCGAGATGCGCGGCCGAGTCTGCTGTGCCCCAAGGCGTTAGCCGCGCCGTGCGGAATCACCTGTGGCACCCTTCGTGCATGATGAATCGTGGACGACGTCCGTTCCACTGGGGCTCTCTCGCAACCATGCTCGACTCACGGCTGCTCTGGCCATTCGCGCCGCACCTCCCGTCGGCATTCAGCGGCTCCGCATTGCATCGCGGGGCGCTGCTCGCGATGTCGCGCGGGGACCTCTCGACCGCGGATCGGCTGTTCGAGACCGCGGCCGCCCACTACCGCCGCGAGGTCATGGTCGAGGCGCTGGCCCGGCTCCGCGTTCACCAGCTCATCGCCCGGGTGCGCGCCGGCGCGACGCCGGACGAAGAGCGCACGCTCGAGATCGAACGACGGCTCTGCCTGCTCGACCAGATCGAATCCCTCGAGTTTCCCTTCGCACGCGTGGACGCGCGCACCCTGCTCGGAAGGTGGGGGTCGGTCTCGGGCGCGCGGGCGGAAGATCTCCCGATCGCCGCCTGATCCGTTCGCGCGGCCCGCGCCGCGCATTGGACCGCACCTCAGCGTTGGCTATACTGCGGCGTCCGGTGAACACTGGCGCCGCTTCTTCATTTCCATTCGATCGAGAGGATCCGTCGATGACCGTCGACACCAAGGAATCCGCGCGCCGCATCGAGCGCGCCGGAGCCGTGTTGAGCCGCGTGCGCGCCGAGGTGGGTCGCGCCCTGGTTGGCCAGCACGCGATGGTGGACCGGCTGCTGGTGGGATTGCTCGCCGGCGGTCACGTGCTGCTCGAGGGCGTTCCCGGGCTCGCGAAGACGCTCGCCGTGAAGAGCCTCGCCGACTCGCTCTCGCTCAAGTTCCGCCGCATCCAGTTCACGCCGGACCTGTTGCCGGCGGATCTCACGGGCACGCTGATCTACAACCCTCGTGACGGATCGTTCAGCGCGAAGCGGGGCCCGCTGTTCGCGAACCTGGTGCTGGCCGACGAGATCAACCGCGCCCCGGCGAAGGTGCAATCGGCGCTGCTCGAGGCCATGCAGGAGCGACAGGTCACGCTCGGCGACGAGAGCCACCCGCTCGAGGAGCCGTTTCTGGTGATGGCGACTCAAAACCCGATCGAGCAGGAAGGCACCTATGCGCTGCCCGAGGCGCAGAGCGATCGATTCATGCTCAAGGTGCGGATCGACTATCCGCAGCGCACGGAAGAGAAGGAAATTCTGAGGCGGGCCGGACTCGCGAGCCTGCCCGCGCTGACGCCGCAGGCCCACCGGGCGGACGTCATGGAGGCGCGCGAGGCGCTGGCCGCCGTGTACGTTGACGACAAGATCCAGGAGTACGTGCTCGATCTGGTGGCGGCCACGCGCCGCCCGCGCGAGTTCGGCCTCGCACTGGATACGCTGGTCGCCTTCGGCGCCTCGCCGCGCGCGACGCTGTTCCTGGTGCGCGGGGCGCAGGGGCTGGCGCTGATCGACGGCCGGCCCTACGTGTTGCCAGAGGACGTGAAGCAGATCGCACCCGACGTGCTGCGCCACCGCATTCACGTGACCTACGAGGCGGAAGCCGAGGGCGTGAACGGCGAAGAAGTGGCGCGCCGCATCCTGGAGCAGGTGCGCGTGCCCTGATGCAGACCTCCGACCTGTTGCGCAAGGTGCGCCGGCTGGAAATCCGCAGCCGGCACCTGGTCGAGAACCTGTTCGCCGGCCACGCGGAAAGCATCTTCAAGGGCCGCGGGGTCGAGTTCGAGGAAGTGCGTCCCTACGTTCCGGGCGACGAGGTGCGGGACATCGACTGGAACGTCACGGCGCGCCTGGGCGCTCCCTACGTCAAGCGTTTCGTCGAGGAGCGCGAGCTCACGGTGCTGCTGGTCGTGGACGTCTCGCGCTCGATGCGCTTCGGCACCGCCGGGCAGGAGAAGCGCGATCTCGCGGCGGAGCTGTGTGCGATCCTGGGATTCGCCGCGATTCGCAACAACGACCGGGTGGGACTGGCGCTGGCCGGTGAGCGCGTCGAGCATTTCGTCCCGCCGGCGCGCGGGCGCACCCACCTGCTGCGCCTGCTGCGAGACGTCCTGCTCGTGGCGCCGCAGGGGGCCGGGACGCGGCTCGGCGAGGCGGTGCGGTTTCTCCTGCGGACCACGCGCCGCCGCAGCCTGATGTTCTGGATCTCCGATTTCGAGGACACGCTCCCGGTGCGCGACCTGCGGGTGCTGAGCCGGCGCCACGATCTCACGATCCTCGTGCTGCGAGATCCGCGCGACGAAACGCTGCCGGACGTGGGCTGGGTGGAGCTCGAAGACCTCGAGCGCGGAACCCGGGCGCTGGTGAACACCGGAAGCGCGAAGGTGCGTCAGAGCTACCAGCGTGATGCGCTCGTGCGGCGTCGCGCGCTCGAGCAGGCGCTCGAGCAGGCGCACAGCCCGTGGCTCGAGCTGCGCACCGATCGCGCCTATATGCCCTCGCTGGTGAGGTACTTCGCGACGCGCCGGCGGGGGAGGGCGCGGGCGTGACGCGCGCGGCGCGGCGACTGCTGATCGCGGCGCTGCTCGCCGGCGCGACCCGGGTGGCGCGCGCGGAGATTCACGCGCCGCCCCGCGTACCGCGCCAGCCGTACGCGGTGAGCGCGGGGCTCAGCCGGAACGTCGCGAAGCTGGGCGAGCGCGTCGCGTACCACGGGTGGATCACCGGCGGCGGCCCCGGCCGCATTCGCTTCCTGCCCCCCGAATCCGGGGGCGTCCTTAGTTGGGGACCGCTCGAGACGCGGTCGAAGCCCCGGATCGGAACGCGCCGTGCCGCCGATCCCGCCGGTCGCTACGATTACGCGGCGGCCGATACGCTGTTCGTCGATCTCGGGGTCCAGTGTTTCGCGCTGGGCGAGGTCGCGATCCCCGGACTCCGCGTCGAGATCGACGACGGCTCGGGACCACGGCTCGCCCGGCTGCCCACGCTGCGGATGCTCGTCGCGCCGGTGCTCTCCGCGGCGGACAGCGCCGCGGACCTGCGTCCGCCGCGCGGTCCGCTCGCCGCTCCGTGGTGGGAACGGGTGCCCTGGCTGCGCGTGGCATTCGTGGTGATCGGGCTGGCCGCTCTGATCGCGGCGGTGGTCGCGCTGCGCCGGCGCAGGCGGCGCGCGGCGCCCGCGGTCGTGCCGGCGCGGGCCCCCCGCGACCCGGCCGCCGAAGCGCTCGCGGCGCTGGCCGCGCTCCGTCGCCTCGCGCTCCCCGAACAGGAGCGATTCTCCGAGCATGCGTTTCAGCTCGGGCGCATCGTGCGGCGCTTCCTCGAGGCGACCGCCGGGACGCCACGACCGGGGGACACCACGCCCGAGTTCGTGCGGCATCTCGAGATCGCCGCGCTCGATCGTTCCGACCTGGAGCGGATCGAGGGCCTGATGCGCTTCTGGGACCGCGTGAAATTCGCGCGTGCTCCCGAGACTCGGGAGGAGGCCGCGCGCGCCGAAGACGCCGTGGAGAAGCTGGTGCGGCGTCTCTCGCCGGCGCCTCGCGGGCAGGCGGCCTGATGCGCTGGGATCAACCGTGGTGGCTGCTCGCGTTGCTCGTGGTGCCGTTGCTGCTGGTGCGGCGCAATCGCCCCGCGGTGCGGGCGCCGGCGGTGTTGTGGGTGCGCATCGGCCGCTGGGGCGGGACGCTGGGCGCCGCGCTGTTGCGCGCGACGGCCGTGCTGCCATGGCTCTCGCTGGTGCTGGCGCTGCTCGCGCTCGGGCGCCCACAGCAGGGAATCCGACAGAGCGAGACCGAGACCCGCGGAGTGGACATTATGCTCGCGCTCGACATCTCTCCCAGCATGGCCGCCGAGGATTTCCGCCCGCTCAACCGGCTCTACGTCGCGAAGGAAACCGCTCGCGAATTCGTGCGCCAGCGCGCGCACGACCGGCTGGGCCTGGTCGCGTTCGCGGCCACCGCCTTCACGCAATGCCCGCTCACGCTCGATCACGACTCTCTGCTCGAGCTGTTGTCCGGTCTCGATTTCGGTCTGGCCGAGGATGGAACCGCGATCGGGATGGGGCTCGCGACCGCGGTGTCGGGACTGCGCAGCAGCCGCACGCCGAGCAGGGTGGTGGTGCTGCTGACCGACGGCCAGAACAACCGGGGCGCGATCGATCCGCTCACCGGCGCCGATCTGGCCCGGGCCTTCGGGATCCGCGTGTACACGGTGCTGGTGGGGCGCGGCGGCGTGGTCCCGGTGCCGGTCGACGACCCGGTGCGCGGTCGCCGGATCGAGATGGTGCGGATGGACGTCGACGAGGGCACGCTTGAGGAAATCGCGCAACGCACCGGGGGACGCTTCTTCCGCGCGCAGGATTCGGCGGCGCTCTCCCAGATCTACGGCGAGATCGACCGCCTCGAGCGCGCGCCGATCCGTGCGATCGTGTATCGCGAGTATCGCGACCTGGGCCCGATCCTGCTCGCGATGGCCGCGGTCGCGCTCGGGCTGCACGCGCTGCTCGTCACCACGCTGTTCTTCCGGCTGCCGTGAACGGAGACCCCCGATGATCTTCGCGGACGTCCGCTGGGTGTGGGGGCTCGCCGGCCTGCCGATTCTGTTCGTGCTCGAGTGGCGTGCGATCGTGAGCGCCGAGCGCGCGATCAAGCGGCTGGTCGGCGATCGCGAGGCGCATCCGCTGCTCGAGCAACGCCGGATCGGGCAGCGACGGACGAGCAGCATGCTGCGAATGGCGGCGCTCGGGTTGCTGCTGGTCGGCGCCGCTTCACCGGAATGGGGACGGGAACTGGTCCGGCGCAGCGCGAGCGGCTCCGACCTGGTGATGGTGATGGATGTCTCCGCCAGCATGGACGTGCGCGACGTGCCGCCCAGCCGGCTCGGCGAAGCGCGGCGCGAGGCGCTCGCGGTGCTCGATCGACTCGGCGGGAGCCGAGTGGGCATCGTCGCGTTCGCCGGCGACGCGGTACGGCTCTGTCCGCTGACCCAGGACCTCGCCGCGGCGCGGCTCACGATCGAGGCGTTGTCCAGCAACTCGGTGAGCGATCCCGGGACCGATCTCGGGCGGGCCCTGCGGGCGGCGCGGCGCCTGATGCCGTCGGGACGCCGCGAGGAGCAGGCCATCCTGATCTGGACCGATGGCGAGGACCTGGAGCAGGGCGCCCGCGCCGCGATCGAGGAGCTCGCTAGCACCGGAATTCGCGTGTTCGCCGTGGGCGTGGGCACGCCGACCGGGGACGTGATCCCGGTACTCGACGATCAGGGACGCACGACCGACATCAAGCGCGACGAGGGGGGAGCCGCCGTCCGAAGCCGGCTCGACGAGGCGCTCCTGCGCGCGCTCGCCCGTCAGACGCACGGGGGATACTTCGCGGCCTCGCGCCCGGGCGGCGAGCTGCCCAGGCTGCTCTCCGCGCTCGGGAGCCTCTCGCGCTCGGGGCGGGGGGAGCGGCTGGTCGAGCGCCCGGTCGCGCGCTTCCCGGCGTGCGCGGCGCTCGCCGCGCTCCTGCTCGCGCTGGAGTTCGCGCGCCCGCGCCGCCGCGTGCGCCGGGAATTGGAAGCTTCGCCTCAACTTCACTCCGAGCGCGGCGCGGCCGCGGCCGCGCTGCTCGCGCTGCTCACGTTGCTCCCGGTCCCGGCGCGCGCACAGAGCGCCTGGGCCCGCGCGGACCGGGCGTTTCGTGCGGGGCGATATGCCGAGGCCGAATCGCTGTACGCAATGCGCGCGAAGCGCGGGGCCCCCGCCGAGGTGCTCGTGAACCGTGCGACCGCCGTCGCGCTCGAGGGGCGGCGCGAGGATGCGGAGCGCGAGCTTCAGCGCTTCACCGGGCGGGAGGGTCCGGTCGGCGGCACGGCGCGCTACAATCTCGGCACCGTGCTCGGCGAGCGCGGACAATTCAATCCGGCGATGGAGGCGCTGCGCCGCACGCTCGAACGCGACCCGGGCGACGAAGACGCGCGCTGGAATTTCGAGGTACTGATGCGCCGCAAGCGGGAGCGGGAGCGCGAACAGAAATCGCAGACACCCCGCCACCAGCCCTCGAATGCGGGCGGATCCCCGCAGAGCGCGCAGCAGCAGCCTAGCCCGGGGAGCGGGCCTGCGCCTGCGCCCGCGCCGCAGGTGGGGCCGTCGACCGCCTCGCCACCGCCGCAGGGCGGCGGCGGCCAGATGACGCGCGAGCAGGCGGAGCAGTTGCTGGGTGCGCTTCAGGAGTTGGCCCGGTCCGAGCAACAGCGGCAGCATCCGGTGCGGGTGATGCGCGAGAAACGGGGGAAGGACTGGTGAGGCCGCGCGGCGGTCGAATCGCCTCGTGCGTGGTGCTGGCGACCGTTGCGATGGTCGTCGTGACCGGCGCACGGCCGGCGTCGTCATCGGTCGAGGTGCAGGCTCGCGTGGAAAGACGCGTGCTTGCCGCCGGCGAGACGACCACGCTCGAGGTCGTGGTGCGAGGCGCGAGCGGGAACATCTCCGAACCGGAGCTCAACGTCCCGCAGGGCGTGGACGTGCTCAGCAGCGGGCGCATGCAGAATTTCTCGTGGGTGAACGGGCGCAGCAACAGCGAGACCGTCTTTCGGTATGAGATCGCTCCGACCGGGGCGGGACGATACACGGTCGGCCCGATTCACGTGCGGGTGGGCGGGCAGATCTACGAGAGTCCGGCGATCGATCTGACCGTGAGCGCCGCGCCGACTCCGGTCGGAAACGCGGGGAGTGGTCCGGCCTCGCTGATCGCGGAGGTGACGCCGGCGCGGCCGTACGTCGGCCAGCCGCTCCTGCTGCGGGTGCGCCTCATTCAACGCTCGCCGCTCGCGGAGGACCCGCAGTACACGCCTCCGGCGACTCCCGGATTCTGGTCGGAGCGCTTCAGCGAGCCGGAGTCTTACTACGCGGCGCAGGGGCCGCAACGGGTCCTGGTCACCGAAACGCGCGCGCGGCTCTATGCGCTCGCGGTGGGCGATGCGACGGTGGGCGAGGCGGTGGCGAGCGTCGCGCTGGCGACCCCCGGACCGGTGCTCGATCCGTTCGGCTGGCTGGGTGGCCGGGTTCCGCGTCGCGAGCTCACCCTCAAGAGCCCGCCGGTCCGCGTGCAGGTGCGCGAGTTGCCCGCCGGCGCGCCGCCCGGCTTCGACGGCGCGGTGGGCAGCTTCACGGTGGCATTCACCGCGGATCGCACCCGCACCTCGCAAGACGTTCCGGTCACGGTTCGCCTCGAGGTGCGCGGGGTCGGGAACCTGCCGCTGCTCCATACGCCCGCGCTCACCCCTCGCGACTTCGAGCCGTTCACGGGGGCCGTCGAAGACAGTCTCGGTGCGCCGGGATCGCTCGCGTCCGGCCGACGGCGTTTCCAGTGGACGCTGTTGCCGCGGCGCCAGGGGGACCTGACGATCGAGGCGCCATCGTTCGCGTGGTTCGATCCCGCGACCGCGGCCTACGGCCGCGTGTCGCTGCGACCGCTGGTGGTGAGCGTCGGACCGCCGCTCTACTCGGGGGAGGCCGCCTCCGAATTGTTTCCGACGATGTTCGCGGACCATCCGCTCGATCCGACCGCGCGCCCGGTGGCACCGTGGGCGTGGGCGGTGTCCGGGCTCGCGCTCGGCGCCTCGCTCACGCTCTGGCGGCGGAGCCGCAGGGTCCCCGCGGACGCGGCCGACCGCGCGCGCCAGCGCGAGTGGCTGCGCGCGGTCGGGCTCGCGCGCGGTCCGGATTTCTGGCAGGCCTCGGAGCAGGCGAGCGCGTGGCTCGAGGCGCGAGGCCGCCCCATCTCAGGTCTGCGGCGCGAAATCTCCGCGGCCCGTTACGCGCGGGCGGGGGCTGACGAGGAGGCGGTGCGCCGCCGCCTGGTCGCGGAGCTCGGCGATGCCCTGCCGCGCGCGATCCCGACCTGGCCGCAGCGGGCGAGCGCCCTGGTGCTGGCCGCCGCCGCGATCGTCCTGGCCGTGATGCTCGGGCCGGGCCCGGGCGGGATACGCGAACGCGTCGAGGCCGGCGGCGCCGATGCCGCGGCGCGGGCCGGCGATCTCGAGCGGGCACGACGCGTCTGGCTCGCGCTCTGGGAGCGCGGAGCGCGCACTCCGGGCCTCGCGGCCCGACTCGCGTGGGCGGAGGTTCGTGGCGGCCAGGTGGGGCCGGCCTCCGCCTGGGTGGTGCGCGGGGAAATCCTGGGGCCGCGCGATCCAGCTCTGGGCTGGGTCCGCGAGCGCGTGCGCGAGGCGGGTGGTCTGAGCGGGGCGACGAGCGCCCGTTGGCCGGTGCGACGCATCGAGTGGAGCGTGCTGGCCCTCGTGTTCGGCGCGGCCGCGGGGGGATTCTGGCCGCGCCGCGTCCCGTCGGTCGCCGCGCTGGCGCTCGCCGTCACGTGCGCTGCCGTGTTTCCATTCCAGGGCTGGGTCGCCGCGCGCATCCCGGCGGCCGTGCTGGAGGGCGCGGCCACCCTTGCCGGCCCGGGGCTCGAGCTGGAGCCCGGCCAGGTCGTGCGGATCCTGAGCCGCGCCGGGGATCGCGTCCGGGTGGAGGCGGGGCGCGGCATCGAGGGGTGGCTTCCGGCGAGCGGGCTGATCCGCGTGGACGCATCATGATCGCGCGCATCGCCCTCGCGCTCGCGCTGCTCTCGTCGGTGGTGCAGATCGACCGCACGCTGCAGCGCGCGATTCAGGAGTCGCGGCGTCCGGCGCTCGAGCGGCCGATGCGCGCGGCGAGCGACATCGGCCGCCCCGAGGTGGTGCTCGGGGCATTGCTCGCGATCGCGGTCTTCGACGCGGTCGCCGGGCCGGCGACCGTGCGACTCGCGTTGCTCGCGCTCGCGCCCACCAACCTGGTGGTCGAAGGCCTCAAGTGGGCGGTGAATCGCGAACGTCCGGACGGAGAGCGCAAGCGCAGCAATTCGTCATTTCCCTCGAGTCATGCCGCCAACGCCGCGGCGATCGCGGCGGTCATCGGCAGGCGCTGGCGCCGCGTCGCGCCGGCCGCGTGGCTGGGCGCGCTCGTCATTTCGATCTCTCGCGTCTACCTCAACCGGCATTTCTGCACCGACGTGCTCGCGGGGCTCGCGGTGGGCCTGGGTTCCGCGTGGCTGGCGGTCCGCCTGATCCGGCCGCCCGACCGCTTCAGGAGCCCGGGCCGGGCGCGCGCGGCGTGAGGCTGGCGGGCGCGCCCGGAATTCTGCTAGTGTTCTCCGTCAGCGGAGGACATGAGACCGATGTCGACGGTGCTGGTCCCTTCGGTTGTCGACCCCTCGCTCTACATCCCGGACCTCAGACCCAAACGCAAGGAATCGATCCTACACGAGCTGGTGCATGCCGCCGCTCGCGCCGGCGCGGTGCGTGATCCCGCGTTGCTCAGCGAGACGCTGCTCCGCCGGGAACGCTTCTGCGGCTCCGCGATCGGGAAGGGTGTGGCGGTCCCGGCGGCCCGCTCGTTCGCCGTGCTCGAGCCCCGCCTGTTCGTGGCGCGATGCCGTCGCGGGATCGATTGGGGTGCGCCCGACGGGCTGCGCGTTCACCTGGTGCTGCTCGCGCTCTCACCCCCCGATTCGAGCGAGGACGCCCATCACGACTTGCTGGCCCGCGCCGTCGCGATGACGCGACTTCAGCGCAGCCGGCAGAAGCTGATCGACGCCGAGGGGGTCGAGAGCGTCGCGGCCCTGCTGCGTGAGGGGGTTTCGTGAGCGTCGCCACCGTCCTTAGGCTCCACGACCTGGACCTGCTGCTGCGAGAACTGAGCGATGCAGCTTCGGTCGCGCGGCTGCGCAAGCTAGGCTACACGCTCCGCGATCTGAACGGGCTCGCACGAGCCCGCGAGCGTCTGGTCGCGGGCGTGGACCGGCGATGGGTGCAGCATTACCTGCGGGCGCTGAAGCGCTACGGCCGCGGCGTGGTTCCGGTCCGAGAGCGGGTGTGCCTCGGGTGTTTCGTGACACTGCCGACATCCGCCACCCCCGGCAGCGAGGAATCGCTCACGCTCTGCGCGAGCTGCGGCCGCATTCTCTTCTGGCGCTGAGCGCGGCCGCCAATTCACCGGCGCGCGTCGCGGGCGGCCGGCCTCCAATTCCGCTATGCTCGGCATTCGCGGCCGCATCGATCGGACGGCGGCGACCCTGACCGGAGGAGGATGTCTGGCATGCGGATGAACCGCGTTGCTCGCGCGGCGGTCTGTGTCGCCTGGATCACGAGCTCGGGATGCACCGCGCTCCGCGAGATTCCACGCGGGGAGTACGCGTCGCGCCCCCAGCGCGAGCACGTTCGCGTGCTCACGGTCGACGGACTGGTTTACGAATTCGACTACGCCAATTTCGCGGCGGACAGCATCGTGGGATTCCGGCACCGCGACGTCGAGACGCGCGTCGAGGAATTCGCGACGCTCGGGCTCGGCCTCGCCGACGTGAAGTCGCTCTGGGTGCGGTCGGTGGACTGGACGCGCACCGGCCTGATCGGCGGCGGCGCCATTCTGGTCGCGGTCGGCGCGGCGCTGCACAACAACAACGTATTCGGCGGGAGCGGCGGAAATTCGGGACCGAATCCCCCGGTGCGCCCGCCTCCTGGTTAGCGGCGAAGCCGGGAGGTTGCGAGCGCCGCGAACGATGCGCCCACCAGGTCGGCGAGCAGATCCCCGCGATCGAGGCGGCCGTGCCTGAGGTCCGCCAGCTCCTTCGCGACGCCGAGCGCGAGCGCTCCCCCGCCCGCGGCGACCGGTTCTCGGGTGAGGATGCCGATCGCCAGGCCGGAACTGAACGCGAGCGATGCGTGCTGGAGGCGATCGGGCGCAAACGCGCCGGTCTGCCATGCCCGGACCCGCGCGGGTGGGGGGTCGCGCCCCGCGTCCGTCGCGGCGCGAGCCGGCGAAGCCGTGATCAGGAAGGCGACCAGTGACGCGCACGACGCGCACGTCCAGCGATTCATGCCAGCATCCTTCGCCGTGCAGACGGCGAACGTGGGAGAGGTGACCGCCGCATGATGCCGTTCGAACGGAAGGCCGGCCGGGATGCTACCACGCGCGCCGCAGATTTCGCGCTCGATCCGGCGTTGGCGCGCGCGCGCGCCGCGCTGGTCTCGCATGGCTGGCCCGCGCCGCTGATTCCGGTGCTCGAGCGACTGCGCGCGGGCGGCCATCAGGCATTTCTGGTGGGGGGCGCCGTGCGGGACGCGCTGCTCGGCCGAGGCGGCGAGCCGGTGCTGGACATCGCCACCGACCTGACCCCGGCCGAGGTGACGTCGAGGTTCGAGCGCGTGGCGCCGACCGGACTCCGGCACGGCACGGTGCTGATCGTCGAGCCCGAGCTGGAGTGCGAGGTCACGACGTTTCGCCGGGAGGGCGCGTACGCCGACGCCCGGCATCCGGACGCCGTCGAGTTCTCGAACGATCCCGAGGAAGACCTGGCGCGGCGCGATCTCACCGTGAACGCGATCGCGTTCGATCCGGTGAGCGGCGTGCTGCTCGACCCGCAGCACGGGGTGCTCGATCTCGAACGCCGCGTGCTGCGCGCGGTGGGAGACCCGGTGGCGCGCTTCCACGAGGACGCGTTGCGTCCGCTGCGCGTCGCGCGCCTCGCCGCCACCCTCGAGATGGATCCCGAGCCCGCGACGCGGGCGGCGCTCGGCGCGGCCATCGACCGCGCGCAACGGGTCGCGCTCGAGCGCGTGCGTGACGAGCTGGAGCGCATGATGCAGGCGCCCCGCCCGTCCGCCGGCTTCGAGCTCATGCGCGAAGCCGGATTGCTCGCGCTGTGGCTGCCCGAGCTCGAGCGCACCGTCGCCGTGCCCCAGAACCGGCATCACGCATACGACGTGTACTGGCACAGCCTTCACACCTGCGATGCCGCTCCCGCCGACAAGCCGGTGGTGCGCTGGGCGGCGCTGTTGCACGACGTCGGGAAACCGGACACGCGGGTCGAGCGTGGCGGCGAAGGCACGTTCTACAACCATCAGTTCGTCGGTGCGGAAATCGCGGACCGGCTGCTCGAGCGATTGCGATTCCCCATCGAGCGACGGCGCGCGATCGTGCATCTCGTGCGTGAGCACATGTTCGACTTTCGATCCGCCTGGGGGGATGCCGCGGTGCGGCGCTGGTTGCGCCGCGTTGGCGAGGATGCGGTCGCGGATCTCTTCGATCTGCGCATCGCGGACGTGCTGGGCAACGGATCGAGTGCCGGATTCCCCCCGATGCTCGAGGTCATGCGGCAGCGCATCGAGCGCGTGCTCGCGGAATCGCGCGCGCTCCGCGTCACGGATCTCGCGGTCGACGGTCGCGACGTGATGCGCGTGCTCGGGGTCGGGCCGGGGCGCGCGGTGGGCGATGCGCTCGAAGCGCTCCTCGAGGAAGTGCTCGATGACCCGTCGCGAAACCTTCGCGAGACGCTGCTCGCGCGCCTCACCGCGTGGCGCGACGCGCGCACTCCATCGAACCGTCGCGCTTGACACCTTTTCAGGGCGGCCCGTATCCTGCCGCGCGCCTTAGAGAGGAGCAGGGGCTAAGGCCTTCACGCCCCGATTCGAGCCCGATGATGACCATGACCGCGGTCCAAAAGCCGGTGCGGCGCGAACTGGAGCGGGTCCAGGGCCACCTCCGTGACGCGTTTCGCACCCCCATCCCGATCTTGAACCAGGTAGGCGGCCACGTGCTCGCCACCCGGGGCAAGAAATTCCGTCCCACGCTGCTGTTGCTGGTCGCGCGCCTGCGCGGCCACGTGGGCGAGGACGCCGTGCTGTGCGCGACGGTGGTGGAGATGGTGCACGCGGCCGCCCTCATTCACGACGACTCCGTGGACCGCAGCGACTTGCGCCGCGGCCGGCCGACCGTAAACGGTCTCTGGACCGACGAGATGGCGATCATCATGGGCGACTACCTGTACGCGCAGGCGATGCGCCTGCTGGTCGAGCACAAGTTCGACACCGCGATGGGGATCCTCGCGCGGGTGGTGACCGAGATGTCATGTGGCGAGGCCCTCGAATTTCAGTACGCGTACAATCTCGACGTGACCGAGGAGCAGTACGAAGAGCTGGTGCGCGCGAAGACCGGCTCGCTGATCGGCGCGGCCACCGAGATCGGGGCCGGGCTCAACGGTGGGCGGCGGCACCCGCAGCGGCGCGAGCGGTACCGCCGCTTCGGCGAGGTGGTCGGGGTCGCGTTCCAGATCGTGGACGACCTGTTCGACTACCAGGCCGACTCGCGTACCACCGGGAAGCCGGTGGGATACGACCTGGCGGAAGGAAAGGTGACGCTCCCGCTGATCGCCGCGCTCCGTTCGGCCACCGAGAGCGATCGCCGCAAACTCAGACAACTCGCCCTGCGCAAGCGCTGGACGCCCGCGCAATGGCACCAGCTGAAGGCGCTGGTGGACAAGTGCGGCGGGTTCGAATACGCGCGCAACCGCTCGCTCGCGCTGGCCGAAGCGGCGAGGGGCATTCTCGACGGGGAGCCCGATGGGGCCGCCCGCCGGGCGCTCGACCGCGCCGTCGACTACGCGGTGCGGCGCGACCATTGACGCCGCGCGTCCATCATCGCCCCGAGGCCGCGACCGGCAGCGGACGCTCCCGCGCGCCGGCGCCGCCCACCGCGGTCGAGATCGTCCGGATCGCCGCGGCCGCAGCCGTCGGCAAGAAGGCGAGCGATCCGGTGGCCCTCGACCTGCGTGAGCTGGGCGGCGTGTGCGATTATTTCCTGATCTGTTCGGCATCGAGCGCGGTGCAGGTGAAGGCGGTGGCGGAGGCGGTCGAGGACAAGTTGCGGGAACGCGGCGCGCGTGCCTGGCACGTCGAGGGATACGAAGGACGGCGCTGGGTGCTGCTCGATTACGTCGAGGTCGTGGTCCACGTCTTCCACGAGAAGACCCGCGAGTACTACATGCTCGATCGCCTGTGGGGTGACGCGAGGAGCCTGGACCTTGGTCTGGAAAGCGCTGACTGACGGATTCGCCGATGCGCTGAAGCGCGTGGAACTCTGGGATCCCGGGCGACTCGCGAAGCTCGAGCTCGCGGTGCCGCGCGAAGCCGGACACGGCGACTGGACCACCAACCTCGCGCTGCTGCTCGCGCGCGAGGCCGGGCGCCCGCCGCGCGCCCTGGCCCAGTCGCTGTCGGCCGCGTTTCCGCTCGACCCCGCTCTGTTCTCGAGCGTCGAGGTCGCCGGCCCGGGGTTCATCAATTTCCGGTACAGCGCGGCCTTCCTCGATCGCCTGCCCGCCGTCATCGCGCGGGCCGGCGATCGCTTCGGCGAGGCGGATCACGCCGGTGGCTCGAGGATGCTGGTCGAGTACGTGAGTGCCAATCCGACCGGACCGCTCAACGTCGTGAGCGCGCGCGCGGCGGCGGTCGGGGCGGCGCTCGTGCGCCTGCTCAACGCGACCGGGCACCATGCCGAAGGCGAGTTCTACGTGAACGACGCCGGGAATCAGGCCGACCTGCTCGGCGAGTCGATGGCCGCGCGTTTCGCGGAGCGCGTGGGAATTCCGCGACCCGTTCCCGAGAACGGTTATCGGGGGGAGTACGTTCGCGATCTCGCCGCGACGCTCCCGGAGACCGATGCCCGGGCCGCGCTCGATCGCCCGGAGGGCGGCCACTGGTTCCGCGACCGGGCGCTCGACCGCGTGCTCGAATGGCAGCGCCGCGACCTGGCGGAATACGGCGCGGAGTTCTCGCGCTGGTTTCGCGAGTCCGAGCTGCACGCATCGGGCGCGGTGGCCGCGACGCTCGCCGAGCTGGAAGGGCGGGGCATGGTCTACCGCGCGCGCCAGCCCGAGGCGTGGTCCGGGGACCGCCCGCCGGCGCCGGAGGATGCCGACGTCGGACTCGAGCCCGCGACCTTCCTCCGCACGGCACGCTTCGGCGACGACCTGGACCGCGTGATCGTGAAGAGCAACGGCGCCCCGACCTATCTGTTGCCCGATATCGCCTACCACCGCGACAAGCACGGGCGAGGATTCCGGCACGCGATCGACCTGTGGGGGCCCGATCATCACGGTTACGTGCCGCGCATGAAGGCCGCGCTCCAGGCGCTCGGGCTCGAGCCCGACTTTCTCGAGGTGCTGATCGTCCAGCAGGTCAACCTGATGTCGGGAGGCGCGCCGGTGAAGATGAGCAAGCGGGCCGGCGAATTCGTCTCGTTGCGCGATCTGATGGACGATATCGGGTCCGATTGCGCGAAATTCTTCTTCCTGATGCGTTCGACCAACGCTCACCTCGACTTCGACCTCGACCTCGCGCGGCGGCAGAACGACGAGAATCCCGCATACTACGTGCAGTACGCGCACGCCCGCATCGCGTCGATCCTGCGCTTCGCGTCGGAGCGCGGCCTGGAGCCGGCCGACGGCGATGCGTCCCATGGAGCCGCCGAGGAGATCGCGCTGATTCGCAAGCTCGCCGCTTTTCCCGAGGTGGTTCGGGGCGCGGCGTTCGCGCGCGAGCCGCACCGCGTCCCGGCCTACCTGCTCGAGACGGCCGCGGCCTTTCACCGCTTCTATCACGCGTGCCGCGTGGTCTCGGACGACGTCGCGCGGTCGCGCGCGCGGCTGCGGCTCGCCGAAGCCGCGCGGATCGTGCTGCGGAACGGGCTCGCGTTGATGGGCGTATCCGCACCGGAGCGCATGTCGCGCGCGACGGAGAGCGTGACGTGAGGCACGCGGAGCGGGACGCGAGCGCCGCGCGCGAGATCGTGGTGGTGGGGTCGGTCGCGCTGGACTCGGTGCGCACGCCGTTCGGGGCGGCGGACGAGGCGCTCGGTGGCTCGGCCTCGTACTTTTCGCTCTCGGCCAGCCATTTCGCGCCGGTGCGTCTGGTGGCGGTGGTGGGGGAAGACTTCCCGGCTGGTCATCGCGGCGTGTTCGAGGGCAGGGGCGTGGACTTGGGGGGCCTCGAAACCGCGGCCGGCCGCACGTTCCGATGGCGCGGCGAGTACAACGTCGAGCTCGGGCACGCCCACACCCTCGAGACCCAGCTCAACGTATTCTCCACCTTTCATCCGAAGCTCGACGAGCGGCACCGCGCGAGCCCGTTCGTGTTTCTCGCCAACATCGACCCGGACCTGCAGCTCGAGGTGCTGAGCCAGATGCACTCGCCCCGCCTCACGCTCTCAGACACGATGAACTACTGGATCGCACGCAAGCCGGATCGCGTCCTCGAGGTTCTGCGCCAGGTGGACGTCGCGCTGCTGAACGAAGAAGAGGCCCGCGCGCTGGCGGGGGAGACCCAGCTGGTCCGTGCCGCCGACCGCCTGCTGGAGCAGGGCGCCCGCGCCGTGATCGTGAAGAAAGGCGAACACGGCGCGCTCTATCGATCGCGCGACGAGCGGTTCATCACCCCCGCCTATCCGGTGGAGGCGCTCACCGATCCGACCGGGGCCGGCGACTCGTTCGCGGGCGGATTTCTGGGCTGGCTCGCGCGCTGCGGCCGCCGCGACGGCGAGGCGCTGCGGCAGGCGCTGGCCTGTGGCACCGCCATGGCCTCGATCGCGATCGAGGGGTTCAGCCCCCGGCGATTGGTCGAAACCGGCCCGGAGGAGATTACGCAGCGGGTCGCCCTGCTCCACCGGATGGTGCACTTCGACCTCGAGCCGATCTTCGAGGATGAGTCGTAGCAACAGCCTTGGAGCGTGTGATAGCATTTCCCGGAGAAAAGTTCCCATGGGCATGGAGGACAGGGTGGCCGTCGACGCGACGCATCTCTCCTGGGCGAGGCAGGTGGAAGCCGCGATCCGCACGCTGCGCGACGTCGAAGGCGCCAGCGTTCAGACCGAAGGAGAAGAAGTGCGTGAGGTGCACGTCCTCACCACTTCGGGCCGCCCCGCCAAGCAGATCGTCCGCGACGTTCAGACCCTGCTGCTCACCCGCTTCAACCGCCCCATCGATCATCGCGTGGTCTCGGTGGCATACACCCGCCCCGGGCCGGCGCCCGCCGCGGTCGAGCGCATCGCCCCGAACGCGCCGGAGGCTCACGCCGCATCCGACGCGGAGCGCGTGCGCTTCGGCAGCGTCAACGTCTACGTCTCGGGGGCCAGGGCTCAGGCCCAGGTGGAATTGCGCTGGAAGGGCATCGCCCGCATGGGAAGCGCCTCGGGCAGCGCGACGCGTGAGGGGGCGCACGCCCTGATCGCGGCGGCGAGCATCTCCGCCATCCAGGAATTCCTCGATGACGAGTGGGCGCTGAGCGTGACCGGCGTCGATATCGTCCGCTTCGCGAGGCAGGACGTGGTGGTGGTGGGGCTCTCGCTGCTGGCCCATCGCCACGAAAAAATGCTGGTGGGATGCTGCAACGTGGAGCAGGATACGCAGCAGGCCGTAGCGCTCGCCACACTCGCGGCACTCAATCGCGTGCTGGGCGGGCTGCAGACCCGAGAACCAATCGAATATGTCTTGAGACCGGCATCGACCCAGGAGGCCAGCGGAGCGAAGCCAACCCTCGAGTAGCGAAGCGGACCCACCTGTTCGGGAAGTCATCCAGTTCCCCCGCAGAGAAATTCCAAAAGGAGGTGGGCTTCGTGGACTACATCCTCGAGCTCGTGAACTTCTTCACCAAGGCCGGCTGGTAAGCAGCGGCTCGTGATCTCGCGGCCTTAGGTCGCGGGGAACCTCCGAAGCTGGTGTCGGTCTCGTCTTCCGTTCGCGATGTGCCTCCCTCCATGTCGAAGTCCGCGCCCCCCGATCGAGCGACGTTGAAGAGTTCATCCCCATCCCTACACCCGAGATTGTTCCGCCTGTACTACGGCGTCGTGCTGCTGGCGGCGGTCGTGCTGCTGGCGCGATTCACGCCCGGCGCGGGGCCGATCTCTCCGCTCCTGCTCGGCACGGTGCTGGTGCTCATGCTGCTCGGCGACGCGCGCCCGGTCGCTCTGCCGAGCGGGGGTTACGCGACCGCCAGCGGGGTGTTCGATCTGCCCTGCCTGGTCGTGCTGGGGCCGGTCTATACGTCGTGGCTCTCGCTGGTCAGCACCACGGTGAACGAGGGCTTCATCCAGCGGCGGCCCCGCGTGCGCGTGATCCACAATCTCGCCAATTTCACGGTGACCTACTTCGCGAGTGGCTGGGCGTTTCATGCGCTGGGAGGACGAGCGGGATCGCTCGCGTTCCCGCGGGACATCCCCGCCCTGCTGGGCTGCGGCGGGGCCTACTTCATCGCCAACTCCGTGATGGTCTCCACCGTGATCGGGCTCACCTCCGGCCCCAGCCCGTGGCGGGTGTGGCAGAGCAACTTCCTGCGAGGGATCCTCCATCATCTGTCTTTCATCGCGCTCGGGACCCTGGTGGTCGTCGTTTACGTCAGCACCGGGCCGTGGGCGCTCGTGCTGTTCGGCATCCCGTTTCTGGTCGCGCGGCATTCGTTCGGCTTGTACGTCGAGATCAAGTCAGACCTCAAGGATTTCGTGCGGGCGCTCACCGAAGTGCTCGAAGAGATCGACCCGTACACGCGGCACCACTCGGTGCGAGTCTCGCAGTACGCGGTGCGTCTCGCGCGCGGCATGCGGCTTCCCGAGCACGAGGTCGAGGAGGTCGAGTACGCGGCGCTGGTGCACGATCTGGGGAAGATCGGGCCCCAGCACCAGCACATTCTCCAGAAGCCGGGAACGCTCTCGCATGAGGAGCAGCGCACGCTGCGTGCGCATCCGGCGGCGGGGGCGGAGATCGTGGCGCGGGTGCGGGCGCTGCGCCGGGCGGCCGAGATCGTGCGCAGTCATCACGAGCGCCCCGACGGGCAGGGTTACCCGTTCGGGCTCAAGGCCGCCGACGTGCCGCTCGGCGCGCGCATCCTGAACGTGAGCGACGCATTCGACGCGATGACCTCGGATCGGCCGTATCGTCGCGCGCTGTCGCTGCAGGCCGCGCTCCAGGAATTGAAGCGCGGGGCCGGCACCCAATTCGACGAGGGCGTGGTCGAGTGCCTGCTGCGGCTCCATGCCGCCGGGCAGTTTCCACTCATCCCGAGCCCGAGCAGCGAGGACCTGCTGCTGCTGCGCATCAAGCCGCTCCGGGCGCGAGGCTGATGCGCTACCGCGAAGCCGGAGTCGATCTCGCGCGTTCCGACGCGATCAAGTCCGCGCTGGGCCGCGCGGTGCGTTCCACCTGGGGCGACGGCTTCAGGGGTCCGGCCGAGGGTTTCGCGGGAGTGATGGAATGGCCGGCGGGGGGGGCGCTGCTCGCCGCCTCGATGGATGGTGTCGGGACCAAGCTCCATCTGGCGCTCGAGGCCGGCCGGGTGGGCGACGCCGCTGCGGATCTCGTCTTTCACGGGGCGAACGATCTCCTGGTTCACGGCGCGCGGCCGCTCGCGTTTCTCGACTACGTCGCGCAGGCGCGCCTCGATCCCGCGATCGTGCTCGCGGCGGTCGAGGGGATGGCCCGCGCCTGCCGCGAGGTGGGCGCCGTCCTGCTGGGAGGCGAGACCGCGGAGATGCCCGACACCTACGCGCCGGGTGTCGTCGACGTCGCGGGCTGCATGCTGGGAGTGGTGGAGCGCGAGCGCCTGATCGATGGCGAGCGGGTTCGCGTCGGCGATCGCGTGCTCGGGCTGGCCTCCACCGGGCTTCATACCAACGGTTACTCACTCGCCCGCCGGGTGCTGGCCGGCGCTGGGATCGATCCCCGCGCTCCGCTTCCACGCGGCAACGGCGAACGCGTCATGGACGCGTTGCTGGCGCCCCACCGCTGGTACGGGCGCGCGCTCACGCCGGCGCTTGCCCGCGTGCACGCGCTGGCGCACGTCACGGGCGGCGGGATCGCGGGGAATCTCCCGCGCGTGCTGCCGGCGGGATGCCGCGCGCGCATCGATGCCGCGAGCTGGACCATGCCCCCGCTGTTCCGCTGGCTGATCGAGGCCGGCGGGGTGCCGATCGACGACGCGCGCAGCGCGTTCAACCTCGGCATCGGCATGATCGTGGTGAGCGCTCCCGAGGAGGCCCGCGCCCTGGCGGGCGAGTTGACCGCCGCCGGCGAAACCGTTTTCGAGATCGGCACGATCACGAGCGGCGAGCGCGGCGTCGAGTGGATCGCGGCGTGAGCGGCGTTCCGGGCGGTACGGGGACGGGAGGGTGGGATGGAACGCGAGAGTCGGGATGCGGGGCGGCGGTTGCCGCCCGAGATGCTTGGAGAATCGCAAGCCTGGCGTGAGCTGTGCCGCGCGCTCCCGCGGGTGGCGGAGAGCGAGCTCCCGGTGGTGGTGCTGGGCGAAACCGGGACCGGAAAGGAGCTGGTCGCGCGGGCGGTCCACACGCTCAGCCCGCGTCGCCGCGCGGAATTCGTCGCGCACAATTGCGGTGCGACCCCCGACACGCTGATCGAGAGCGAGCTGTTCGGTCACAGCCGGGGCGCGTTCACCGGAGCGGTGGCCGACCGCGCCGGGCTGTTCGAGGCCGCCGACCATGGCACGCTCTTCCTCGACGAGATCGGAGATGCGAGCGCGCTGCTCCAGATGAAGTTGCTGCGCGTGCTGCAGGAGGGTGAGGCGCGGCGGGTGGGCGACACGCGCGTCCGCCATCTCGACGTGCGCGTGGTCTCCGCGACCCACCGCACCCTCGACCAGGCGGTCGGGGCGGGCACATTCCGCGCCGATCTCTACTACCGCCTCAACGCCGTGCGGCTCGTGCTTCCGGCCTTGCGCGAGCGCGGCGAGGACGTGTTGCTGCTCGCGCGCGCGTTCCTCGCGCGCGCGGCGGCCACCTGCGGCGCGCCGCCGCCCGCCCTCGATCCGCGGCTGATCGCTCACCTGATGCGCTACCCGTGGCCCGGGAACGTACGGGAGCTCTCGAACGGTTGCGCGTATGCGGTGCGCGTCGCAGGCGCGCGCGCGGTGGTCGGGCTCGAGCACTGGCCCGACCAGCCGCTCCTGCCCGGGACGCCGGAGGCGCGCGGGCTGCACGCCGAGACCCGCGCGCTCGAGGAGCGCCGCCTGCGCGAGGCACTCGACGGCGCGCGCTGGAACAAGTCGCAGGCGGCCCGTTCGCTCGGCCTCTCGCGGCAGGGCCTGCTCAAGAAGCTGCGTCGCTACGGCCTCACGGCGCAGGAGTCCGACGGCATGGCGCTTGACGCTCCCGAAGTGGCTCCCTAGACTCCGCGCCCATCGTTCCAGGGAGGGCACACGTGGCGCGAAAAAGTCTTCGAATCGGGCTGGTCGGCGTGGGAGCGGCGGCGCAGATCGCCCACATCCCCGCGCTGAAGAAGAACGAGGGACTCGAGCTGGCGGCGCTGTGCGACCGCGATCCGGAAAAGGCCGCGCGGGTCGCGCAGAAGTTCCAGGTGCCGAAGGTGCACTCGCGATTCGACGATCTGCTCGCCGACGAGACGATCGACGCGATCGACATCTGCACGCCGAATTTCCTTCACGCGCCGCTCGCGATCGCGGCCCTCGAGGCCGGGAAGGACGTGCTCTGCGAGCGCCCGCTCGCGCGCAGCGCGGCGGAAGCGGAGAACATGGCGAAGGCGGCGAAGAAGGCCGACCGGCTCCTGATGTGCGCGGTGCAGCATCGGTTCCGCCCCGACGCCCAGTTGCTGCGCAAGTTCGTCGAGAAGGGCGATCTCGGCGACATCTTCCTCGCGAAGGCGGGGTGGCTGCGCCAGCGCACGGAGTGGGACTCCGACGAGTGGCGCCGCGGCAAGCGGGAGTCCGGCGGCGGCGTGGTGCTCGACCTCGGATTCCAGATGCTCGACCTCTCGCTGTGGACGCTCGGCGGTCCGAAGGTGGAATCGGTGACGGCGAGCGTCCACCGTTCGCGCAAGGGCGAGGTCGAGGACAGCGCGACGGCCTTCTTCCGCCTCGCGTCCGGCGCGACGCTCACGCTCGAGCTGACCTGGGGTCTGCTCATGGAGAAGGACTTCGCCTACCTCAACCTGTTCGGATCCGGGGGCGCCGCGCTGCTCAATCCGTTCCGGGTGCACAAGGGAATGCATGGGACGCTCGTCAACGTGACCCCCACGCTCGAGACCTCCCGCAACCAGTACAAGCATTCGATCGAGGCGCAGATCGATCACTTCGTCGACGTGCTCAGGAAGAACGTGAAGCCCATGGGCCACGCCGACGAGATCGTCCCGGTCATGGAGCTGATGGATGCCGTCTACCGGTCCGCCGAGCAGGGGAAAGAGGTCCGGCTCGGGTAATCGCCGGCAGCTCGCGCTCGCGCTGCTCTCCGGCGCGCTCCTCGGTGCGGCGTTCACGCCCGCCCCGCTCGGCTGTCTCGCGTGGATCGCGTTCGTTCCGCTGCTGGTCGCGCTCGAGGCGCGCATGCGCTCGCGCGCCGGGGCGCGCGGGCTGTTCTCGCTGGGCTACGCGTTCGGCCTCTCCTTCTACCTGATCGGAACCCACTGGATCGCGTTGCTGTCGGAGGTCGCGATCACCCTGCCGTGGCTCAAGTATCCGGCGTGGATCATGGCGGCGGGCTACCTCGCCTTGTTCTCAGGACTCACCACGCTGGTCGCGGGAGTGCTCGCGCGGCGCGCGCGCCGATCGCTGGCCTGGACCTTTCCGGTGGTGGCGCTCGCGATCGAAGAATTGCGGGGCTCTGGCGAGCTCGGGTTTCCGTGGTTCCAGCCCGGCTACAGCCAGCACGCCTACGCTCCCGTGATCCAGCTCGCGAGCCTCGGGAGCGTGACGCTCGTCACGCTCTGGGTGCTGGTGTCGAACGTGCTCATCTGGCGCGCGCTCGCGGGACGAAGTCGCCTGCGTGCCGCGTTCGGCGCGCTGCTGGTGCTGCTCTTTCCGTGGCTGTGGGGCCGGCGCGTGCTCGAGGCAGCTCCGCGCGGCTCGGGTCCGGTGGTGGCGCTGGTGCAGGCCGACGTGGCGGGCGAGTTCAAGTGGTCGGGCAAGCACGAGCCCGAGATTCTCGCGACGTTTCTCGCGCTCTCCGACAGCGCGGTGCGGGCGACGCCGCGTCCTGAACTCGTGGTGTGGCCGGAGACCGCGACCGGCAGCTACATGCGCAAGCAGCTCGATCAGGCGCTGGCGGTCGCGCGCTTCACGGCGCGCACCGGGGTGCCGGTCTTCAGCGGTTTCGCCGACTACGGCATCACCGCTGACGGGCGCACCGCCGTGACCAACGCGGCGGGGATGTTCACCCCGGACGGCAGCGGAGGCGCGACCTACGCCAAGCGGCATCTCGTTCCATTCGGGGAGCGCATGCCGTTCGAGTGGCTGATCCCGGCGCTGGGAAGGCTCGACCTCGGGCAGGCCGAATGGACGAGTGGATCCGGCACCGTGTTGTTCGCGGGGCCCGGGGGGCCGTTCAGCTGCCTGATCTGCTTCGAGTCCATCTTTCCGGCGCTCGCCCGCGCCGACGTCCGCAAGGGCGCTCGCTGGCTGGTCAACGTCACCAACGACGAGTGGTTCGGCAACAGCGCTGCGCTCGCGCAGCACGCGGCGATGGCGAGCTTCCGCGCGGTCGAGCATCACGTCCCGCTCGCGCGCTGCGCGAACACGGGGCTCACGCTCCTGATCGACGCGAACGGGCGCGTGCGGCAGCGACTGCCGGTGTTCACGCCCGGCGTGCTGATCGGCGCGCTCTCGGCGCCGGGACCCCGGACTCTCTACACGCGCGTCGGCGACTGGCCGGGAATCGCATGCGGTCTCGCGCTGCTCGCACTCGTGCTCGGCGCGATGACCGGAATACCGATCGGACCGCGCGGCGAGCGTTGACCTGCGCGGAGGCACCCCCGGGCATGCGACATCGCGGCGCGATGGAACCGCGGCGCTCGCGTTGACACTTCGCGGGCGCGGCCACTACCATGCCGGTTCCGGTCCCGTGAGATCCCACCTGCCGCGGAGCGTCGCCCTCGTGAGGCGTCTGGAGTCGACCCTGTGAGCCGTCGCGTGGCCATTCTCGGCGCGACCGGGCTGGTCGGCCAGACCATGCTCCGCATCCTCGAAGCGCGAAGGTTCGAGGTCGGCTCGCTGCGCCTGCTGGCGAGCGACGCCGGGGCGGGCCGTTCGCTGCGGTTCCACGAAGCATCGATCGAAGTCCAGCCGGTGCGGGCGGATTCGTTCGCGGGCATCGACCTCGCGCTGTTCGCGGTCGCGAACGCGGTGAGCGAGGAGTGGGCGCCGATCGCCGAGGCGGCGGGCGCGCGCGTCATCGACAACAGCAGCGCGTTCCGCTATCACGAGCGCGTGCCGCTGGTGGTGCCTGAGATCAATGGGGCGCTGCTCGACCCGCGCGCCACGCTGATCGCGAACCCCAACTGCTCGACGATCGCGATCGTGATGGCGCTCGCCCCGCTGGCGCGCGCGGCGCGCCTCGAGCGCGTGGCGGTCGCGACCTACCAATCGGTGTCGGGGGCGGGAGCCGAAGCGCTCGCGGATCTCGAGCGCGGGGTGCGCGACGGGCTCGACGGGCCGCCGCCGCCGCTCGCGAGCGGCTCGCCAGCGCTGGCGTTCAACGTGGTCCCTCACATCGACCGCTTCGAGAGCAACGGCTACACCCGGGAGGAGATGAAGATCGTGTGGGAAACGCGCAAGATCCTGGGGCTGCCCGAGCTCCCGATCACCGCGACCGCGGTGCGGGTGCCGGTGCGCGTCGGGCATGCGGCGGCCGTCAACGCGCGGTTCGAGCGCGCCATCGAACCCGATGAGGCCCGCGCGCTGTGGCGCCGCTTCCCGGGGCTCGAGGTGGTGGACGATCCCGGGCGCGGCCGGTACCCGATGCCGCTCGATGCCGAGGGGCGCGACGCGGTGCTGGTGGGCCGCGCGCGGCGCGATCTCTCTCAGGCGAACGCGCTCGAGTTCTTCATCGCCTCCGACAACCTGCGCAAGGGCGCCGCGCTGAACGCTGTGCAGATCGCCGAGGCATGGTGCGGCGAGCGGGCAGGGGCGCGATGAGCGCGGCCGCGCCGCGGGCGAAGGCGCTCGCGCCCCTGTTGCTCGGCGCGATGGCGGGATCGCTGGTCGCCGCGCGGCTCGAGAGCGCGATCGCGTGCGTTGTGCTCGCGACCGTCGCGGCGGCCGCGGCGGGCGCCACCCGTCCCGCGGCCGGCTGGTGGCGGCTGATGGCCTTCGGCGGGGCGCTCTCGCTCGCGCTCAATCTCTACCTCGATCCCGGTCGTGCGCTCCCGCTGCCCGCCCTGCTGGGACGCACTCCCACCCGGGAAGGTCTCGCGCTCGGCGCGCTGCTCGCGCTGCGGGTGATCGGAGCGGCGGTCGCGATGCTCGGGCTGAAGGCGCTGTGGCCTGGGGAGCGCGCGGCGGACGAAGTCGCGAGGCTCCTCGCCCCGCTCGAGCGCGTGGGGCTCGCGGTGGGTCGATCGCGGGTGGTGCTCGGTCTGGCGTTGCGCTTCGCGCCGCTGGTGGGCGCCGAGGCGCGTCGGATCGCGGCCATCCAGGCGCTGCGCGCGGGGCGGCCACCGCGCGGATGGGCAGAGCGGCTGCGGCGCCTGCGCGCCGCGCTGGTGCCGACGCTGGTCGCCTCTCTCGAGCGCGCGGAGCGCGTCGGGCTCGCGCTCGAGGCGCGCCACTATCGGATGCGACCGGTTCCGCCGCCCGCCCGCGGCGGATGGGCGTGGAAGGGCGCGGGGCTCGCCGTCGCGGGGGCGGCCCTCCTGTGGCGAGCCTAGGTGCGGACGTTCAGGCTGGTGATCGGGTACGACGGCACCTCCTTTCACGGCTGGCAGGCTCAGCCCGGCCAGCGCACGGTCCAGGGGGTACTCGTGGAGACGCTGCGCATGCTGCTCGCCGGTGAAGCGATCGACGTGCACGGCGCCGGCCGCACCGACGCCGGGGTTCACGCGCGCGGGCAGGTGGCCTCTTTTCAATCCGCGACCCGCCTCCCGCCGCGCGCCATCGAGGCCGGCCTCGCGCGCCGCCTGCCTCCCGATGTGCGGGTGCGCTCGATTGGCGAAGCGGACGCCGGATTCCACGCACGGCACTCGGCGTGCGGCCGGCGTTACGCCTACCGGCTGTTGCGCGCCGACGACCCACTGTTCTCGCGTTTCGCGTGGCATCCGCGGCACGCGCCCGATCCGGATGCGCTGGAGCGCGCGACCCGCGCGCTCGAGGGCGAGCACGACTTCAGCGCTTTCCAGGCGGCCGGCAGCACCCGGGTGCCGCCTGAGTGCCGGGTCGCGCGCGCGCGATGGGGGCGGTGGGAAGGCGGCGTGCGGCTCGACATCGTGGCCGACCGGTTCCTGTATCACATGGTGCGCAACGTGGTCGGCACCGCGCTGAGCGCGGCCGCCTCTCCGGACCCGGCGGAAGCGATGCGCAAGGTGCTCGCCGGGCGTGACCGGCGTTGCGCCGGGGTCACCGCCCCGGCGCATGGGCTCTGCTTCGAAGAGGTGTTCTATCGGGAGGCCGGTGCATGAACCTGCCCACTCGAGCGGGCGTGCGCGGCGTGATCGTGGGCCTGGCGCTGGGCGTGCTGGCGACCACGCTCGTCATGCGCCACGCGCCGGGGCGTGCGCGAGGCGTGACCCCCGCCGAGGCGCAGGAACTCTCGAGCGCGCGGCGGACCGCGATCGTCACCGCCGCGCAACGCGTGAGCCCGGCCGTGGTCTCGGTGAGCGTGGTCACGACCCGCGTGGTGCGCAGCGATCCGTTCGGCGGCGTGATCCCCGACGAATTCTGGGAGCGCTTCTACCCGCCGATGGAATACAAGGAGCGAATCCCGGGGCTGGGCTCGGGTTTCGTCGTGGACGCGAAGGGACTGCTGCTCACCAACGAGCACGTGGTGCGGGACGCCGAGCAGATCACGGTGACACTGAGTGACGGACGCCAGCTGCCGGCCCGGGTGCTCGGGGCTTCGCCCACCTACGACCTCGCGGTGCTGGCCGTGAGCGCGCCCCGGCTGCCGGTGGCGCCGCTCGGGAACAGCGACGATCTGGTGGTCGGGGAGTGGGCGATCGCGATCGGCAATCCCTTCGGATTCCTGTTGAACGACACGCAGCCCACCGTCACCGCCGGCGTGATCAGCGCGACCCGCCGCGACATCAAGTCCGAGGTCACGGAGAGCGGCGTGTACAAGAACATGGTTCAGACCGACGCCGCGATCAATCCGGGCAACAGCGGCGGACCGCTGGTGAACGGCGACGGCGAGGTGATCGGTGTGAACACGTTCATCTTCACCCGCGGCGGGGGGTCGCTCGGGATCGGATTCGCCATCCCCATCAACCTCGCGCGCCGGGTGGTGGAGGAGATTCAGAAGTACGGAAGGGTCCGCGCGGCGTGGCCCGGCATGCAGGTGCAGGAGATCACGCCGTACCTCGCGCGCCGGCTCGGCTACGCGGACGCGGGCGGCCTGGTGGTGACGCGCGTCGTCGAGGGAGGACCCGCGGCCGGCGCGGGGGTACGCGTTGGAGACCGCATTCGGCGCGTGAACGGCCATGTGGTCGACACCGTCGACGACGCGCAGCGCAGCATCTACGGCGCCGGCGTCGGCGACCGGCTCGCGCTCGACATCGAGCGGGGCGGACAGAAGCTGGCGGTGAGCCTGACGCTGGCCGAAGCGCCGCGGAGCGAGCAATGATCGATCGCTACGCGCGGCCGGCGATGCGCGGGGTGTGGGCCGATGAGCGCCGGCTGGCGCTCTGGCTCGAGGTCGAGCTCGCGGTCACTGCGGCGCGCGAGGCGCGCGGCGAGGTCCCGGCGGGCGTGAGCGGCCGCATTCGCGGCGCCGCGCGCCTCGATCACCGCCGGCTGCTCGCGATCGAGGCCGAGGTGCAGCACGACGTCATCGCGTTCCTGAGCATGGTGGGCGAGTCGGTAGGCGACGACGCGCGCCACCTTCACGTCGGGATGACCAGCTCCGACCTGGTGGACACCGCGCTCGCGCTCCAGATCGGCGAGGGGGGCGCGTTGCTGCTCGAAGCGATCGGCCGCGCGCAGCGCGCGGCGCGCTCGCTCGCGGAGCGTCACCGCCACACGGCGATGGTGGGACGCACGCACGGCATGCATGCCGAACCCATCACCTTCGGCCTCAAGTGTCTGGTCTGGAGCGAGGAGCTCGGTCGCGACCGCGATCGGATGCGGGCCGCGCTCGCGGGCTGCGCGGTGGGCAAGTGCTCCGGCGCGGTGGGCACCCTGGCCCATCTCGAGGCTGCTGTCGAAGAGGCCGCGCTCGCGTACCTCGGCCTCTCGCCGGAGCCGGTGGCCAATCAGATCGTGCAGCGCGATCGCCACGCGGCGCTGCTGTGCGCGTTCGCGGTGCTGGGCGGCACCCTCGAGAAGATCGCGCTCGAGATCCGGCACCTGCAGCGGAGCGAAGTGCGCGAAGCGGCGGAGCCCTTCGAGCCGGGACAGAAGGGCTCTTCCGCGATGCCACACAAGCGCAACCCGGTGCGATGCGAGCGGGTTTGCGGGCTGAGCCGCCTGCTGCGCGCGTACGCGCAGGCCGCGCTCGAGAATCAGGCGCTGTGGCACGAGCGGGACGTCAGCCACTCCTCCGCCGAGCGCGTGATCTTCCCGGACGCCTTTCAGATCGCGGACTTCATGGCGGCCGAGGTCTCGGACATCCTGGAGCGGCTGACCGTTGACGCCGGCGCGATGCGCCGCCAGCTCGACGCCGGCGGCGGGCTGGTGTTCTCGCAGCGCGTGCTGCTCGCGCTCACCGCGGCCGGACTCGCACGCGACGAGGCCTACCGCCTGGTGCAGGAGCACGCGATGCGTGCGCTGGACGTCGGCACCCCGTTCCGCGCGGCGCTGGAATCCGACGCGCGGATCGCGCGTGTGCTTCCGGGTGAGCGGCTGGCGGAATGCTTCGCGATCGAGCGGTTTCTCGGGAGCGTCGACGCGATCTTCGCGCGCGCCGCGCGGGGTCCGGAATGAAGACCGCGGCGCGCATCCGGCCCGCATACACCGCGGCCGAGGCGCGCCACCCGCAGACGGTCGCCACCCGACTGGCGGCGCGCGGCGTGCGCCTCGAGCCCGAGGAGATCACGCTCCTCATCGAGCTGCTGGGGCGGGTCCCGCTGTGGCCGGAAGCCGTGCTGTTCGGGATTCTGTGGAGCGAGCATTGCTCGTACAAGTCCACGCGGCACTTGCTGCGCCGCCTGCCGGTGGCGGCGCCGCAGGTGATGATCGGTCCCGGCGAGGACGCGGGCGTCGTGGCCCTGCCCGCGCCCTGCGAGCATCTCGCGCTGGTCCTCGCCCATGAGAGCCACAACCACCCGAGCCAGGTGCTGCCGGTGGAGGGCGCTGCCACCGGCGTCGGCGGCATCGTGCGGGACGTCGGCTGCATGGGCGCCGAGGTCGTGGGAGTTCTCGACGCGCTGCGCTTCGGCGAGCCGCGCGGAGGCGTGCACGCGCGCGATGTGGCGCGCGGCGTGGT
>JBGPFC010000008.1:0-128466 GCA_041483195.1 Candidatus Eiseniibacteriota bacterium | reverse complement strand
TCTCACTCGGTCTGGTGGGGGCGCCGATGCCTGGGGGTGTTCGATCCTCGCGGACGCGCCAGAATCGAGGCTTCCGGCGCTGCCGCCTGAAAGCGGACAGATAGTCGTGTCAAAAGCGGTCACTTAGTCTTGCCAACAACATCCTCTTGCGTCCGCGCGCGAGCGCGTGCTACCTGTTGCCGGCTCTTCTCGAATCCTGCGGCGGTCCGATGGCCGCCCGTCCCACGACCGGAAGCGCCCGGCGCGCGTGCCAACGCCCGCCGGGCGCGACACGGAAGGAGATCCGGACCATGACCTCACCTACCCGGCTGCGCCTCGGCGTTTCGGCCATTGCCCTGCTGTCCCTGGTCGCCATCGGCTGCGGCCCGGCCGCGAAGGACGAGCTGGTGATCGGGGAGTACGACTCGCTCACCGGTGGCGAGGCCACCTTCGGCACGTCGACCAAGGCGGGCGTCGAGATCGCGCTCGACGAGCTGACCGCCGCGAAGGAAGGCAAGATCGGCGGCCTGCCGGTGCGCTTCGTGGTCGAGGACGACCAGAGCAAGGCCGAGGAGGCCGCCACGGTCGTGCAGAAGCTCATCAACCAGGATCGCGTGATCGCGGTGGTCGGCGAGGTGGCGTCTTCGCGCAGCCTCGCGGGCGGTCCGATCTGCCAGGCGGCGGGAGTGCCCATGATATCGCCATCCTCGACCAACCCGGACGTGACGAAGAAGGGCGATCACATCTTCCGCGTATGCTTCCTCGACGACTTCCAGGGCCACGTGATGGCGAAGTTCACGGCCGAGAATCTCAAGCTCAAGAAGGTGGCGATCCTCAAGGACGTGAAGAACGACTACAGCATCGGCCTCGCCAAGTACTTCACGGAGGGCTTCACCGCGATGGGCGGCACCGTGATCGTCGAGGAGTCGTACAGCTCGGGCGATGCGGACTTCCGCGCGGCGCTCACCAAGATCAAGGGCAAGAAGCCAGAGGCCGTCATCGTGCCCGGCTACTACACCGAGGTGGGGCTGATCGCGAAGCAGGCGCGTGAGCTCGGGATCGCCGCGCCGCTCATCGGCGGCGACGGATGGGAGAGCGAGAAGCTGCTCGAGATCGGCGGCGACGCGCTGAACGGCTGCTACTACTCGAACCACTGGGCGCTCGATTACCCGGACTCGAATCTACAGGGCTTCCTGCGCCGCTACCGCGCGAAGTTCAACGGCGACCCGGACGCGATCGGCGGGCTGGCCTACGACGCTGCGAACGTGCTGTTCCACAGCATGGAACAGCTCGCCGAGCAGGATCCCGAGGGATTCAAGGGGCTGGCGTCCTCGAAGGCGGGGAGCCCGGCGCGCGCGGCCGCCGAGCAGAAGCTCCGCGATCTGATCGCGGCCACCAGGGGCTACGCCGGCGTGACGGGGACCATCACGCTCGACGAGAACCGCAACGCGACCAAGCCGGCCGTGGTGATCGAGATCAAGGGCGGCAAGAAGGTCTACAACACGACGATTCAGCCCTTCTAGGCCGCGGCCCCGCTCCGTGTCCGAGTTCCTCCAGCAGATGGTGAACGGCGTGACGCTGGGGAGCGTGTACGCCCTGATCGCGCTGGGCTACACGATGGTGTACGGCATCCTGAAGCTCATCAACTTCGCGCACGGCGACGTGTACATGCTGGGCGCGTTCTTCGCGTACTACGCCGCGCGCTGGATGGGCGCTGCGCAACACCCGACGCCCGCGGGCGCGCTGCTGGTGCTGCTGATCTCGATGGCGGCGTGCGGGGCCACCGGCGCGCTCATCGAGCGCGCCGCGTACAAGCCGGTACGCAAGTCTTCGCGGCTCGCGGCGCTCATCACGGCGATCGGCGTATCGCTGCTGCTCGAAAACGGCGGGCTGATGCTGTTCGGCGCCGATCCCAAGTTCTTCCCCCAGATCATCCCGGCGCACAACGTGGCGCTGGGCGGGGGCGTGACCATCTCGAACCAGCAGATCATCATCCTCGTGGTGTCGGTCGTGCTGATGGTGCTGCTGCGCATGATCGTTCTGCACACCCGGGTCGGCAAGGCGATGCGCGCCGTTTCCCACAGCCACACCGCCGCCGCGCTCATGGGGATCTCGGTGGACCGCATCATCACCTTCACCTTCGTGCTGGGCTCCATGCTGGCCGCGGCCGCCGGCGTCCTGGTGGCCCTGCAGAATCCCAAGATCGAGCCCTACATGGGCATCATGCCGGGACTCAAGGCGTTCGTGGCCGCGGTGCTGGGCGGGATCGGCAACATCCCGGGCGCGGTGATCGGCGGGCTGGTCATGGGGATCGCCGAGGTGCTGGTCGTCGGCTACCTCTCGCCGACCTGGCGCGACGCGATCGCGTTCATACTGCTGATCGTCATCCTGCTGGTGCGCCCCGCGGGCATTCTCGGCCAGCACGTCGCGGAAAAGGTCTGACGTGCGTCACGCGGCGTGGGCGGCGGGCACGGTGGCGGCGCTCCTCGTGCTCGACCTCGCGCTGCCGCGCATGCTCAATCCCTACCTCATGCAGATCGTCATGCTGTGCGGGATCAACGTCGTGCTCGCGGTGTCGCTCAACCTGATCAACGGGTTCACCGGGCAGTTCTCGATCGGCCACGCCGGGTTCATGGCGGTCGGCGCGTACAGCTCGGCGATGGTCACGATCCACGCCGGCCAGCGCTGGGCCGAGACGCTGGTCGCGGCCGGCGTGCCGCCGGTGATCGCGCACGGCTTCGCGCTGGTGGCGGCCCTGATCGCGGGCGGCCTGCTGGCCGCGCTCGCCGGCTACCTGGTGGGCCTGCCGTCGTTGCGGCTGCGCGGCGATTACCTCGCGATCGTGACGCTCGGATTCGGCGAGATCATCCGCGTGCTCATCCTCAACGTCGATGCGGTGGGGGGCGCCCGCGGGCTGCCCGGGATCCCGGGCTGGGTCAACTTCTTCTGGGTGGGCCTCACGGTGGCGGCGGTCATCGTGCTTTCGCTCCATCTCGCGCGGAGCACCCATGGGCGCGCGCTGTTCGCGATCCGCGACGACGAGATCGCGGCCGAGGCGCTGGGGGTGGACACCACCCGTTACAAGGTCATCGCGTTCGTGATCGGCTCGTTCTTCGCGGGGATCGCGGGCGGACTGTTCGCGCACTTCCTCTCGTACCTCAACCCCAACTCGTTCACCTTCCTCAAGAGCATCGAGGTGATCGCGATGGTGGTGCTGGGCGGCATGGGCAGCATCTCGGGTTCGGTGCTGGCGGCGATCGTCCTCACGCTCATGCCGGAGGTGCTGCGGCCGGTCAAGGACTACCGCATGGTGATCTACTCGCTGATGCTGATCGTGCTCATGATCACGCGTCCCCAGGGACTGCTCGGCAGCCGCGAGCTCTCGCTGCCGGGGTTCCTCAGGCGCCCGCGGGCGGCCGGGGCCTGACATGGCGGCCGAAGGCGTCCTGCTGCACCTCGATCGCGTCACGATGCAGTTCGGCGGCCTCAAGGCGGTCGCCGACCTGACGCTCGAGATCGCGCGCGGCGAGCTGTTCGGCCTGATCGGCCCGAACGGCGCGGGGAAGACCACGGTGTTCAACGTCGTCACCGGCGCCTACGCGCCGACCGGCGGCAGCATCCTGTTCGAGGGCCGGTCGATCGCGGGCCTCAAGCCCCACGCGATCGCGCGCCGCGGCATCACCCGCACGTTTCAGAACATCCGCCTGTTCGGATCGCGGTGCTGTCGCGACAACGTGTGCATCGCGGCCCACCAGCACGCGCAGGCCGGGATCGCCGACGCGATCTTCCGCACCGGGCGGTTCGCGCGCGACGAGGCGCGGATCCAGCGCGAGGCGAGCGAGCTGCTCGAGGTCATGGGGCTCGCGGAGTGGGCAGACACCACCGCCTCGGACCTGCCGTACGGCCAGCAGCGCCGGCTCGAGATCGCGCGCGCGCTCGCGGGGAAGCCGCGGCTGTTGCTGCTCGACGAGCCGGCCGCCGGGCTCAACCCGCAGGAGAGCGAGCAGTTGATGCGGCTGATCGAGGACATCCGCGAGCGGTTCCAGGTCACGATCCTGCTCATCGAGCACGACATGCGCGTCGTGATGGGCATCTGCCGCCGGATCGCGGTGCTGGACTACGGCGTGAAGATCGCGGAGGGCACGCCCGAACAGATCCGCCGGGATCCGCGGGTGGTCGAGGCCTACCTCGGCGAAGAGGTCCACGCCGACCTGGGCGCGGGGGTGTGACGTGCTGGAGGTCGCGGGGCTCGACGTGTTCTACGGCGCGGTGCACGCGCTGAAGGGCGTTTCGCTCCGCGCGGACGCCGGCGAGATCGTCACGCTGATCGGCGCGAACGGCGCGGGCAAGACCACGCTGCTGCGCTGCATCTCGGGCCTCATCCCCCCGCGCGCCGGGACGGTGCGCTTCGAGGGCCGCGACATCGGCCACATGCCTCCGCACGAGATCGTCGGACTCGGCGTCTCGCAGGCGCCGGAAGGACGCATGGTGTTCGCGAATCTCACGGTGGAGGACAACCTGGAGCTGGGGGCCTACCGCCGCAGGGATCGCGCGGGCGTCGCGCAGGATCGCGCGAGCATGTACGCGCTGTTTCCACGGCTCGCGGAGCGGCGCCGCCAGAGCGCGGGAACGCTCTCGGGCGGCGAGCAGCAGATGCTGGCGATCGCGCGCGCGCTCATGTCGAAGCCGCGGCTGCTGCTGCTCGACGAGCCATCGCTCGGGCTCGCGCCGCTGCTGGTGCGCGAAATCTTCCGCACCATCCGCGAGATCAACGCGAGCGGCGTGACCGTGCTGCTGGTCGAGCAGAACGCGCACATGGCGCTCACCATCGCGCGCCGCGGCTACGTGCTCGAGACCGGCCACGTGCGGCTGGAAGACGACGCCGCGCGCCTGCTGCAGAACGAGGACGTGAAGCGCGCCTACCTCGGGGGCTGACGCCGGCGAGGGCGGGCGGCGGCCGGGCCACCCGCGTCAAGCGGCGCGACGACCTGGGCCCCGCTCCGCGGCGGCGCGCGCCAGCGCCTCGACGTCCTCGATCGTGAACGGCTTGCTCACCACGGCGTCGGCGCCGGCATCGCGCACCGCCTCGGCGGCCACGTCCTGCCCCCACCCGGTGATGAACGCCAGCATGACCTCCGGATCCCGCCCGCGGATGGCGCGCGCGAGCTGCCAGCCGCTCATGCCCGGCATGCCGATGTCGGTGAGCACCAGCTGAAACGCCCCGGCGCGGAACCGCGAAAGCGCCGCCTCACCGCTGTCGAAGGCGCGCGGACGATGCCCGAGCATGACGAGGATGTCGACCAGCAGGTCGCGCACCGGCTGCTCGTCGTCCACCACCAGCACGTCGAGCGACACGCCGGACGCCGCGGACTCCGCGACGACCGGCTCGATCGCCTGCTGCGGGGCGCGCGCGAGCGGGAACGTCATGCGGACCCGCGTGCCGCGGCCGGGCTCGCTCTCGATCACGATGGTGCCGCCGTGGCGCTGGACGATGCCGTAGGTCACCGAGAGTCCGAGGCCGGTGCCGCGCTCACCCTTCGTCGTGAAGAAGGGGTCGAACACCCGCCGCCGCGTCTCCTCGTCCATCCCGCGCCCGTCGTCCTCGACGGTGACCTGCACCTGCCCGCCATCGGCATGGGACGCGAGCCGGATGTGTCCGCCATTCGGGAGCGCGTCGATCGCGTTGAGGATCAGGTTCGTGAAGATCTCGCGCAGCTCGCTGCTGCGTCCCTGCACCCAGGCCTCGGGGGTCGACTCGAACGCGAGCGTGATCTCGCGGCCGGCCGCCTGCGCTTCGTTGTGCCATCTCATGCGCGTGAACTCTGCAGCGTCGCGCATCGCGGAGTCGATGTCGACGGCCGTCGCGTCGGTGGGCTCGCCGCCATCGCCGAACTGGCGCAGCCGTCGCACCGTTTCGCCGCCGTCGCGCGCCGCGCGCTCGACGATCTCGAGCGCCCGCAGCAACGCCTCCGGCTGGAGCGTGCCGCGCCGCACGTCGCGGCGCAGCAGCTGCGCGCGGCCCAGGATCGCGGCGAGCACGTTGTTGAACTCGTGCGCGATGCCGGAGGCCATCTCGCCGGCCACGCGCAGGCGCTCGGATCGCACCAGCTGCCCGCGCGCGGTCTGCAGCTCGTCGAACGCGTGCTCGAGACGCTCGCGCAGCTGCGATGCCTGGAGCGCGGAGGCGAGATGCGTCGCGAGGCCGGCGACGACGTCTACTTCGGTCGAGGCGAAAGCATCGTCCCGGTCCGCGAGCAGCAGCAACGCGGCGGGCGGGCCGGCTTCGATGACGAGCGGCACCACCAGCATCGTCGCGAACCCGTCCCGCACCAGTCCGCGGGCGAGCGCGCCGGCTTCGCCGGAGAGCGGGATGCGCAACGGCTGGTCGCCGAGCCGCGCGAGCCGCTTCGCGATCGCCGGATCGAGCGGCGCGCCGGGCGCGAGCTCGGCCCAGGGTCCCGGCGGGTCGAGCAGGGCGATGCGCAGCAGCGGATCGTCATCGGTGGCCGAGACCAGCGCGACCCCGCGGCAGGCGGTGATGCGGCGCACCTGACCGGCCACCACGCCGAACATGCTGGCGGGGTCGTCCGCCGCTCGCGCCTCGCGCGCGATCGCGACGACGGCTTCGCTCGCGACCCGGAGCGCATCGGCCTCGGTGCGGGCGCGTGACTGCGCGGCGGAGAGCTCGCCCGCCATGCTGTTCATCGAGTGGGCGAGCGCCCCGAGCTCGTCGTCGCTGCGCACCGGGAGGCGGCGGTCGAGATGGCCCGCCGCGATTTCGCGCGCGAGCTCGCTCGCCTCGCGCAGCGGCTGAACCATCACTCGGATCAGCACCGAGATCGGGATGAGCCAGAGTCCGAGCGCGGTCACGATCAGCGTGAGCCCGATCCGGCGCGCGGTGGCGACCGCGGCCTCGACCCGGGCGGTGGAAATCACCATGCGCACCCAGCCCACGCGCTCGGGCTGGTGAGACGCGCCCGGCGCCTCGCCGAGGCCCGCGAGCTCACCCGCTTCCGCGATCGGGGAGCCGACGACGCTCGGCGCGCGCGTCACCGGCGCGACCACCTCGAGCAGTCCGTGCCCCGCGATCCGCTGCGCGTGAACCGCGAGCGTCTCCTCGCGATGACTGGGGTACGGCGACCACGGAATGCGCGCCCACAGCGCGCGGTCGCGCACGCTCTCCGCGACCGTGCTGCCGTTGCCGTGATAGACCGCGGCGCCGACCACATCGGGCTCCCGCGCGGCGCGCGCGAGCTCGTCGCCCAGATCGAGGCGGTCCTCGAGCATCAGCGGCGTCGCGACGCGGGTCGCGAGCAAGCCGGTGAGCGTGCGGCTGCGCGCGTCGAGCTCCTGCAACAGCCACTGCCGGGTGAGCGTGAGCAGCAGCGCGTAGAAGCCGATGCCGACCAGGATCACTCCGCTGAAGAGGAGGATCCCGAGCCGGACGCGCACCCCGGCCAGCCGGCGGCGGATGTCGATCATGGGACCACCGCCGCGGCTTCGACCGCGTCCGACGGCACCGTGCGGCCGATGGCTCTCGCCGTCGCGAGGTTCACGACCAGCCGCGTGCGCTTGAGGCTCGCGACCGGAATGTCGCCGGCGCGCTCACCGGCCTGGATGCGGCGCACCGCCTCGGCCGCGCGCTCGCCGATCCACCCGTAGTCCGGGCACAGCGCGGCGAACGCTCCCGCGCGCACCAGCGGCTCCGCGAACACCAGCAGCGGCTTGCGATGCGCGAGCGAGAGGTCGAGCAGGAACCGAAATCCTTCGGGGGTCGCGACGGTCGGGTCCGCGAGCAGCCACAGCGCGTCGACGCGCTCGACCAGCTCGCGCGCGCGCCCCGGCAGCGCCGCGAGATCCGGGATCGGCGCCTCGATCAGGACGATCCCGATTCGCCGAGCCGCCTGGCGCGCCTGACGCAGGACGCCCCCGGCGCCGGCGGGTCCGACCACGACGCCGACCCGCCGCACGTCGGGGGCGGCTCGATGGAGGGCCTCGAGCGACTGCGCGGGCGGGACGTCCGACGAGATGCCCGTGATCCACGCGCCCACCAGGTCGTGGCGCGCCGGATCGACGACCATGGTGTGGACGAGCGGGATGCGGGGGAAATTGTCGCGCGCGAACAGCGAGGCGCGCAGTCCGACCGCCACCACCGCTTCGGGGCGCAGGCGCGAGACGTCGCGGATCAGCTCGACCGGGTCGGATCCATCGAGGGTGATGTCGTAGACGGCATCCGAGTAACGGTCGTGAAAGCCGGCCGCGACCGAATCGAAGGGTGCGAGCGCGCGCGAGCGCAGCAGCACCACGGTCCCGGCCGCCGCCGGCCGCCCGGCGGGCGCGGCGAGCACGAGCAGCGCCGCGACGAGTGCGAACCGCCGCGCGCGCCGAGGTCCCGCGATCATCGGCCCGCCCCGGGAAGGAACGACAGGGTGAGGTACAGCGCGCGCCCGTCCTGCATGATCTGGTCCTGCACGAACTCGCGGGAGGCCGGATCCCCGAACTGCGCCCCGAGCAGGTTGCGCACCTCGAATGCCGCGCTCAGCCCCGGGCTCCATCTCCACCCGATGCGCGCGTCGGTGACGATCGCGGACGCGGTGCGATGTCCGGCCAGCGTGCGGCGCGGCGAGAGGGCGCGAATCCCCACGCCGGTCGACAGGCGGCCGCCCGCCGGCGCGTGGGATACGAGCACGTGTCCGTTCCACCGCGGCGAGTTCGTGAGGCAGGCGCGCGAGATCGCGTCCCAGCTCCGCTGCCAGGCGAGGTCGGTGCGGACCCGGATGCCGGCCGCGGGGACCCAGTCGAGATCTCCCTCGATCCCCTGGCTCCGCACCTGTTCGCGATTGCGGAACTGGAGCGTGCCGAGGGTATCGATCGATTCGTAGTCGATAAGGTCGAGGACGCGGCTGTGGTAGACGGCCAGCGTGCCGCTCACGCGGCCGACCGTCCGCACCACCGAAAGCTCCATCGAACGCACGCGCTCGGGCAGGAGCGCCATGTTTCCAATCTGGGTTCCGTGCGCGTAATCGGTTTCGTACACGCTGGGCGCGCGGTACGCGGTGCCGGCCAGCAGTCTCCACGAGGTGCGGAGGCTCTGCTGCCACGCCGCGTCGAGGCGCGGGCTGAATACCGGATCGAAGCGCGAATCGTCGTCGATCCGCGCGCCGGCCGTGATGCGCAGGCCCCGGACGAGGCGGATCTCATCCTGGAGGTACGCCGCGTTTTCGCGTCCATCGACGTTCTTGTCGGTGTAGAACGCCGAGAGACCATCGTCCCAGTTCTGCTGGAGACGCCGCGGATGCCAGCGCGCTTCGATCCCGCCGGTCACCACCTGGCGCACCCCCGGCGACCAGTTGACGCGCAACTCGGTGCCGAACGCGTCGCCGTAGCCGAGGTCGTGGTTCAGCGTGGTCGAGCCCGGCGCGCCGTACACGTAGATGCCGCTGTATCGGAGCGCGTCCCAGTAGGCGCGCCCGTCGAGCTCCACGCGCTCGCCCGGCTTGCGCCGGCCGGACAGCTCGACGAAGTCGTGGCCGTCGGTGGTGCCGGTGCGCGAATCCCCGAAAGTCGTGCCGTACGATCCGGTCGGAATGTGCTTGTCCCGGCGATTCACCTTGACCGCGAGCCGCGCGCCCATCCATTCCGCGGTCCCGAAGAAATTGGCGTCGCGCTCGCCGTCGAGCCCCCGCGCTTCCCCCGACACGCCGGAGGGCGGGGCGTATTCCGGGAAGAAGAGGTCGAATCCTCGCGTGTCGAGATAGGACCCGGTGAGATTCCACTGCGGCCATCCGGGTCTCGACCACGCGAGCGCGAGGAAGCCGCGACGCTCGTCGCCGCTTCCCGCACGCGCGGTCGCGGAGAGGCCGGGTTCGCTGCGCGGCTGCCGCGTCACGACGTTCACGACGGCGAGCACCGCGTTGCTTCCGTAGAGCGCGGAGACCGGACCCCGGACGATCTCGATGCGCTCGACGATTTCCATGTCGAGCCCGAGCTCCGGACCGAAGGCCGCATCGCCGAAGAGATTGCCGTTGATCGCGTGGCCGTCGAGGGTGAGCAACACCTTGTTGTTGTAGTCACCGGGGCGCTGCAGTCCGCGCACGCCGAGGTAGCTGTAGTTGCGATCGTACGTGACGTAGAGCCCGCGCGCCCATCGCAGCGCGTCGGCGAGGGTGTGGAAGCCCTGCGCCTCGATGTCGGCCGCGGTGATGACCGTGACCGAGGACGGAGTCTCCGAGAGCGGCTGCGGTCGCTTCGAGGCGCCGGTCACGACCTGCTGCTCGCGCACCAGCGCGAACGGGTTGTCGTCGGACGCGTTCGGGCCCGCCGCCAGCGCGATTCCCGAGAGCATGAGCAGTGTGACCGGGGGCAGGAGCCAGGCTCCGACCCTAGGCATGGCCAGCATGAAACTCTCCCCATGTCAGTGGGGCCATCGTTCCGGGACCGAAGGCCGTGCCCACGACTTTGCATGGGTTTCGGCACGTACCCCGGCCGGAATGACCCCCGAGTGCAGGGATCGACCGGGGGGGCGATCGGGCCCGCCCGGCCCGCCGGGCCGGCAGGGCCGGGCGCGCCGCGCCGCGATTGGCCCGGCGCGGGGCCGTGCGTCTAAGATGGCGCCATGGCCACCGCCCGCCTCCGGTTGCGCACGTTGCCCGCCGTCGAAACGTTGCTCCGCCACCCCGCGCTGGCCGAAACGCTGCGGCGGTTGCCCCGGGCGCTGGTGGTCGAGGCGGTGCGCGCGGAGCTGGCCGACGCGCGCGAGCGGCTTCGGACCGGCGCGGCCGACGCGGCCGATCCCGCGGCGCTGGCCGCGAGCGCAGCGGCCCGCGCGGACACGCAGCATCGGCCCCGGATGCGCCGCGTGCTCAATGCCACCGGGGTCGTGCTGCACACCAATCTCGGCCGTGCGCCATACGCGAGCGCGGCGCGCGCGGCGGTGGATGCCGTGGCGCGGGGATACTCGAGCCTCGAGTACGACCTGGAGAGCGGTGCGCGCGGCGTCCGCGGCCTCGGCGTCGAGCGCTGGCTCACGCGCCTCACCGGCGCGGAGGCCGCCCTGGCCGTGAACAACGGCGCCGCGGCGGTGTTGCTCGCGCTTTCGGCGCTCGCGGCGGGGCGAAAGGTCCTGGTCTCGCGCGGCGAGCTGGTCGAGATCGGCGGCTCGTTTCGCATTCCCGAAATCCTGGAGAAGAGCGGGGCCAGCCTGCTCGAGGTGGGCACCACGAATCGCACGCACCTGCGCGATTACGCCAGGGCGATCGAACGCCACGACGACATCGGAGCGGTGCTGCGCGTCCACCCCAGCAATTTCCGGATCGCGGGTTTCACCGCGCGACCGGCGCTCGACGAGCTCGCCCGCCTCGCCCGGGATCATCGCATTCCGCTGATCGAGGATCTCGGCAGCGGCGCGCTCGTGGATCTCGCCGCCTTCGGGATCGCGCACGAGCCAACGGTCGGGGAGAGCCTCGCGGCGGGGGCCGATCTCGTCACGTTTTCCGGGGACAAGCTGCTGGGCGGGGCGCAGGCGGGGCTGGTGCTCGGACGCCGGCGCTGGATCGAGCGACTGCGGAAGGACCCGCTCGCGCGGGCGCTCCGGCTCGACAAACTCGCGCTCGCGGCGCTCGAGGCGACGCTTCCGCTCTACGCCGATCCCGCGCGCGCCGCGCGCGAGATCCCGGCGCTCGCGATGCTGCGCGCCACTCCCGACCAGCTCGAGCCGCGCGCGAGGCGTCTGGCCGACGCGCTGGCGGCCGCGATCCCAGGGCTCGCGACGCGCGTGGTGCGTGGCGACGGCGAGGCGGGCGGCGGCGCGCTGCCCATGCAGAAGCTGCCGGGCTGGGTGGTCGAGCTGAAGCAGGAGGGCCGAACCGCGCAGGATCTCGAGCGACTCGCGCGCGCCGCTCAACCCCCCGTGATCGGCACCACGCGCGGGGGGCGCTGGCGGCTGGACCCGCGAACGCTGGCCGAAGACGAGATGGACGAAGCGGTCGGATCCCTCGCACGGGCGTTCGGAGCGGCGCGCGACCCTTGAGCGGCGGATGAGCCGCGGCTCGGGCTGCCCAAGAAAACGATTGCCAGCCTCGCGGATCGTGGATAAGTTCACGCTCCACAGGCAGCCCACAGTGGCCATGGAAGCGGCCCGGCTTAGGCCTCGCGCGGCGGTGGCGACACCTCGCGCCGAAGGCGGTCCGTTTGGGCGCCTGGGGTCGGTTGGATCAGACGTCGCGCTTTGGCACCGCACCGACATCTCTGCAACGAGCAGCCTTGATTGCGCCATTCCGCGGCCTCGGCTCCCGCGGGCGCAGAGCGGAAGGGGACACGGATGTTTCTCTATAAGCTCGAGCTCCAGGGATTCAAATCGTTCGTGGACCGCACCCAGCTGGTGTTTGGCGAGGGGATCACCGGTGTGATCGGCCCCAACGGCTGCGGCAAGACCAACGTCTCCGACGCGATCCGCTGGGTGATGGGCGAGCAGAGCGCCAAGCAGTTGCGCGGCGACTCGATGGAAGACGTGATCTTCAACGGCTCACCCGCCCGCAAGCCGCTCGGGCTCGCCGAAGTGCACCTCACGTTCAAGAACGATCGCGGAATCCTGCCGACGGAGTTCAGCGAGGTCACGATCGCGCGCCGCGTGTTCCGCTCCGGCATGAGCGAGTACTTCCTCAACAAGACGCCGTGCCGGCTCAAGGACATTCGCGACCTGTTCTTCGACACCGGCATGGGCAGCCACGCCTACTCGGTGATCGAGCGCTCGATGGTGGATCACGTCCTCTCCGACAACTCGGGGCATCGCCGGTTCCTGTTCGAGGAGGCCTCGGGCATCACCAAGTACAAGAGCCGGAAGAAGGAGGCCCTCCACAAGCTCGACGCCACCGAGGGCGACCTGACGCGGCTCAACGACATCGTGTTCGAGCTCGAGCGCGAGCTGCGCTCGCTCGCGCGGCAGGTCGGCAAGGCGCGCCGGCACCAGCGGCTGCGCGACGAGATCCGCGACCTCGATCTGCGGCTCACCGCCGGACAGGTCGCGGCGCTGAAGCGCCGCGAGGTGGACGCGAAGGAGCAGTGGCAGGAGGAGGCGGTGCGCCGCGAGGGTGTGACCGCTGCGCTTGGCGCGCTGGAGGCGAGGCTCAACGATCAGAAGCTCGCGCTGCTCGAGCTCGAGCGCGAGCTCGCGACCGCGCAGGGCGGACTGCGCGATCGCGAGGAAACGCGCAGTCAGGCAGAGCACCAGGTGGTGCTGCTCGGCGAGCGCGCGTCCGGGCTGGCGCGCCGCGCCGCGGAGGCCGGGGCCGAGGCCGCGCGCATGCGCGAACGGCTCGCCGAGGTGGCGGCGCGCGAGCGCGAGGCGGAAGCGAAGCGCGCCGAGCTGTCGGGAGCGCGCGATGCCGCGCAGCTGGCGGCGGAATCCGCCGAGCGCGATCTGCTCGCGGTCGAAGGCGAATTGCGCGGGCGCCGCGAGATCGTGTCCGACCACAAGCAGCTCTCGCTCGATCTGTTCTCGGCGGAGGCCGACAAGCGCGGGGCGTGCGATCGTATTCGCGAGCGGCAGCTCTCGCTGGGCGAGCGCCGCGATGCCGCGGCGAATCGTCGCGCCGAACTCGAGGCGCGACTCGCCGAGCTGTCCCGGGCGCAGAGTGAAGGCGAGCAGCGCCGTGCCGGGCTCGAGCTCGAGCTCGACGAGGCGGATACGGCGCTGGGCGAGGTCGATGGCGCGATCGCGAGCCTCGGTGGCCGGGGCCGCGACGCCGCCGCCGGATTGTCGCGACTGCGCGAAGAGTCGGCCGCCGGAGAGTCGCGCCTCAACACGCTGCTCGAGCTGAAGCGGAATTTCGAAGGCGTGTCCGAGGGCGTGAAGGCATTGTTGAGCGGCGCGGCGCGACCGGCCGGCGTCACGGGCGTGGTGGCGGACGTGCTCGAAGTCCCGGCGCGTTACCTCGATGCGCTGGAGGCGTCGCTGGGGGAGGCCGCGGCGTTCGTGCTGGTCGATGATCGCGCGGCGCTGGAGCAGGCGCTCGAACACCTGCGCACGCTCGAGAGCGGTCGCGCGACGCTCCTCGATCTCTCGACGCTCACGAGCGGAGCGCTGCCCCCATCGCCCGAGGGTGAGGGGGTGGTGGGCCGCGCCTCCGACCTGGTGCGCTGCGATTCGCGGTTCCGGGCGCTGGTCGAGCGGCTGCTCGGCGCGGTGGTCGTGGTCGAAGACCGCGCGAGCGCGGCGCGGCTCGCCGCGCGCAGCGAGGGCGGGCTGCGCTTCGTGAGCCTCGACGGCGAGGTGTGGGAACGCGGCCGGGTGCGGGCCGGATCGGCGCGCAACCTCGCCGGGCTGCTCCACCGCGAGACCCAGATCCGGGATCTCACCGGACAGCTCGCCGAGGTCGCGCTCGCGATCGAGGGGCAGGAGCGCGAAGGGGCGGCGATCCAGGCGGAGCACCAGCGGCTGGCCGGGCAACGCGCGCTGGCCGACGCCGAGGTGAGCGCCAGGCGCGGCGCGCTCGAGACTCTGGGCCGGGATCTCGAAGCCGCCTCCCGCGAGCGGCGCTGGGCCGGCGCGGAAGCCGAGGATCGGGGCCGCGAGATCGGGGTGGTCGACACCGAGCTGGAGTCGCTCGGCCGCGCGCTGCTCCGCGCCGAGAGCGATCTCGCCGAGTATCAGGGCCAGCTCGACCGTGCGCGCAGCGAGCTCTCGGATCTCGACGGCGCGGTGCGCGCCCTCGAAGCACGCCGCGAACAGGTCGCGACGGTCGCGCAGCAGGCGCGGGAGAATCTGCTGCGGCTGTCCCGCGAAGAAGGGGAGTGGCAGGCGCAATGGGCGCGCGCCGAGCAGACGCGACGCGAGCTGGAGGCGGGGCTCGCCGCCCGCGCCGAGGAACAGAGCACCGCCCTCGCTCAGATCGCGGAGATCGAGGCGCAGGTGGCCGGCCTCGCGGCCGGTCTCACCGGACTGCTCGAGGTCGAGTCCAGCCAGCGCGATCGGGTGGTCGAGCTGCAGAAACGCTTCCAGGGTCTCAAGGCCGACGTGCAGACCGCGGAGGACGAGGCACGGCAGCGCCGCTTCGAGCAGACCGAGCTCGGCGAGCTGCTCCACCAGATCGAGCTCGACCGCGTACAGGCACACGCCGAGCTGGAACGCACGTTCGAGCGCCTTCGCGCCGAGTACCAGATGGACCCCGAGGCATGGACGCCGGAGCCCGCTCCGGAAGGCTTCGACGAGCCCGCCGCGCGGGCGCTGATCGAGGAGGCGCGCGAGCGATTCCGTACGCTGGGTGCCGTGAACCTGCTCGCGCTCGACGACTACACCAAGAAGAAGGAGCGCTACCAGTTCCTGGTGCAGCAGCGCGCCGACCTCACCAGCGCCCGCGTCCAGCTGCTCGAGGCGATCGAGAAGATCAACGTCACCGCGAGCGAATTGTTTCGCGAGACCTTCGCGAAGGTGCAGGTGCATTTCCGCGACATCTTCACGACGCTGTTCGAGGGCGGAGACGCCGAGCTGCGCATGATGGGCGAGGACCCGCTCGAGTGCGAGATCGAGATCGCGGCCAAGCCGCGCGGCAAGCACCTGCAGAGCATCAGCCTGATGTCGGGGGGCGAACGCGCGCTCACCGCGATCGCGTTGCTGTTCGCGATCTACCTGGTGAAGCCATCCCCGTTCTGCCTGCTCGACGAGGTCGACGCGCCGCTCGACGACGCGAACGTGGATCGTTTCCTGCGCATGCTGGAGCGATTCAGCGCGAAGACCCAGTTCATCGTGATCACGCACAACAAGAAGACCATGGAGTCCGCCGGCAACCTCTACGGCGTGACGATGCAGGAGCTGGGCGTCTCGAAGCTGGTCTCCGTGAAGTTCGCAGGCGCGCCCTCGTCGAACGGGAACGAGGCCGAGCTGGTGGGGGCGGTCACACCCTGAGCGTGCGACACCGGCCACGAGGGCCGGGCCGTCTCCCGGCGGGATCTCGCGCGATGCGGCCATGAGCCTCTGGCAGCGATTCCGCAGCGGGCTCCAGCGCACGCGCGAACGGCTCGAGCAATCGCTGGGGGCCGCGCTCGGCCGGAGCGGCGCGGTGGACGCCGAGGCCCGCGAGCGCCTCGAGGAGGCGCTGCTCGCCGCCGACGTCGGCCCCGCGACCGCGGAGCGCCTGATCCAGCTCGCGGGCGAGCGCATGCGCCGCGAGCCAGCGCTCGATCTCCGCCACGCGCTCGAGGCCACCGCCGCCGAGATGCTCGGGCGGAATCTCGCGCGATTCGAGCCGGGCGTGGAGCGGCCCTGGGTCGCGCTGCTGATCGGGGTGAACGGGGTCGGGAAGACCACGCTCGGCGGCAAGCTCGCCGCGAGGTTCGCGCGCGCCGGACGCTCCACGCTGCTGATCGCGGCCGACACGTTTCGCGCGGCGGCGGCGGAGCAGCTCGAAGTGTGGGCCGCGCGCGCCGGGGTCGAGATGCTGCGCGCGCGTGACGGCAGCGATCCCGCGGCGGTCGTACACGACGGGCTCACGGCGGCGAGGGCGCGCGGGATCGAGGTGGTGCTGGTGGACACCGCGGGGCGGTTGCACACCAAGCACAACCTGATGGCGGAGCTTCAGAAGGTGGGCCGGGTGTGCGCGCGGGTCGTGCCGGGCGCTCCGCACCACGTGCTGCTGGTGCTCGACGCAACGCTCGGCCAGAACGGCCTGCAACAGGCGCGCGAATTTCAGCGGGCGATTCCGGTGACGAGCCTGGCGGTGAACAAGCTGGACGGAACCTCGCGAGGCGGCGTGGTGCTCGCGATCGCCGACCAGCTCGGGCTGCCGATCAGCGTGATCGGTCTGGGCGAGGGCCTCGAAGACTGGGACGCCTTCGACCCGGAAGCATTCGCGAGCGGCCTGTTCGAGTCGGAGGGTGGCGACAACCTCGGCTGACGCGCTCGACCGGGGTCGGCGCGCGCCAGCGGCTCGTCATCCCGAGCCGCGCGGCGGCGCGCGCTTCGCGGGAACCGGACCGCGTGCGGGTTTCGGCGGCGCTCCCGCCTGCTGGGCTCGCACCATTTTTTGTTTCTCGGGCGGTACCAGGCGCGGGACCATGCCGCTTCCGAACCCCACGAGGCGCGCCGTCCCGGTCGAGTGCTCCATCATGTGCATGGGAGCGGCCTCCTGCGAGCGGCCGATCTGCCACGTGCGACGCTGGAACCAGTAGTCGATGTCTTCGCGGACCAGGCTCGTGATCGGCACCTGGCGCGAGATGTACGTCACGCGCTCGTCGTGCACTTCGGTGTAGAGCGTGCTGTCACCCACGTCGGTCTTCGCGCCCTTGCCCTGACGCGTCAGCACCTTGGCGCACTGATACAGGCCGGTGGGGACGCTCACCGTGTCGACGCCCAGCGTGTCGATGCTCCAATGGACTTGATCGTCGATCGGTGAGCGCGCCTTCAGGCTCCCAGGAGGGCGGCGCGCGAGCGTCTCCACCGGCCGTCCGTCCTCCGTCACTTCGCTGATGCTCTTGCGCTGGTAGAGCGTCATGTGCGGGAGCGGGAGGGTGTCACCGAAGACCGCGAAAGACATGAACGTCGCGATCGCCTGCGGAGCCCGGTCGATCGGTTCGGTCCAGGACTCCACCCAGAACCCGTCCTCACCCCAGAACGTTTCTTCCCCGGCGATCACCACCGTGACCATGTAGTCGTCGCGCGCGCCGAGCACGCTGCGGGCCGTGATGTGGTAGCGCACCCAGTCGCCGACCTTGAAGTCGGGCTTGCGCGTGTAATCGATCAGCCCGATACCGTTCACGAGGTTCACGACCTGAGGGGGTGCTCCGGCGTCGGTGGCGAGCAACCCCGCCGCGCACAACGCCACCGCAGACCCGAGTATGGCACGTCGCATGCAGCCGCCTCCGATGGATCGAATGCCCCTGAGGGGCGAGAGTCCGCGCGACCGGACCGAACGCGAGATTATGACCGAGATCCTCCCACGATGAAAAGCGAAGAGTTCCCATCGGCGCCGTTCGCCGCGGCCGGCGGCGTGATGGCCCCGGCGCCAGCGCACGGGCCGGGGGGGCTCAGGCCGCGCGAGAAGTTGCGCGCCCGGGGCGCCGGGGCGCTCGCCGACGCCGAGCTGATCGCGCTGGTGGTCGGCACCGGCAGCGCGGGGCGCAGCGCGCTTCGCATCGGGCGGCGGCTCGCGCGCCAGCCGCCCTCCGAGCTGGCGCGATGGTCGTCCGCACGCTGGTTGCGGGTGCAGGGAATCGGCCCCGCCCGCGCCGCGGCCCTGTCCGCGGCATTCGAGCTCGGGCGGCGTGCGTGCGAGCGCGCGGCGACCAGCGCCGCGATCCGCGGCCCGGACGACGTGCTGGCCCAGGTGCGCGACCTTCCCCGCGCGCGCAAGGAGCACTTCGTCGTGCTGCTGCTCAATGCGCGTCACGAGCTGCAGTGCCGCGAGACCGTTTCGATCGGCAGCCTGAACGCCTCGATCGTTCATCCGCGCGAGGTGTTCCTGCCTGCGATTCTCCACTCGGCGGCGAGCGTGGTGCTGGTGCACAATCATCCGAGCGGCGATCCCGAGCCCAGCGAGGAGGACCTCTCGATCACCCGGCGCCTGGTGCAGGTCGGCGAGCTGGTCGGGATCGGAGTTCTCGATCACGTGATCGTCGCCGAGCGCGGCGTGGTGAGCCTGCGCTCGCGGCAACTCCTGTAACGCCGCGGTCTCGCGTACACTCTCCGGCATGAGCGAGGGCTTTCAAACGTTCGACCATACCGCCGATCTCGGGCTCGAGGTATGGGCCGCGACGCCGGAGCGATTGTACGCGCTCGCGGCCGAGGCGCTGCTCGCACAGACGATCGAGGCTCCAGCCGGCGAGCCCGAGCTGGAAGTGGAGATCGAGCTCGAGGGCGACGACCCCCGCGATCTCATGGTGCACTGGCTCAACACCGCGCTGCTCGAGGCCGATCTGCGCCGGGCGGTGTGGACCCGCGCCGTGGTGGAACGCCTGACCCCGACGACCCTCTCCGGGCGGCTCGAGGGTGTGCCGCGCGACCCTGCGCGCCAGACCTTTCTACGCGAGCTGAAGGCCGTCTCGCACCACGCGCTCGAGCTCGACCTCGAGCCGCGCGCGTGCCGCTGCCGCCTCGTGCTCGACATCTGATCCGGCCGGCGCACGCGCGCACCAACGAAGAGGGCCGGCGCTCGCGCGCCGGCCCTCCCGGGTGCCTCTGAAGCTACGAGCCGACTAGCGCAGCACGCTGACCTTGGCCTTCGCCACGCTGTGACCCTGCGTGAGACGGATCGCGTACACGCCGATCGGCAGACGGCCGGTCTCGGTCTCGAGCGAGAGCGTATGACGGCCGACGCCCATCGAGCCGACCTCGCGCGTCAGCACGCGGCGTCCGCTCAGATCGATGATATCCAGCGTCGCGGGAGCCTTGCTCGTCAGCGAGAAGCTGACCGAGAAGCCTTCCGACGCCGGATTCGGGAACACGCGACTGAGCGCGAACTCGGCGGTGAGCGGAACCTCGACCCACGTCTGGCCGGCGAGGATCTCGCTGCCACCCGAGGGAATGCCGAGGCGATACCCGTACCGAATCCCCGCGCGGACGTTCGTGTCCTCGAAGTTCACGTAGCCTGCGCTCGGCAAGACCATGCCCAGCGAAGTCCAGCCCGCGCCGTCCTCGGTGCGGTACACCTTCACCGCCGAAGAGCCCTGCACGAACCACCTCAGGCTCACGTGGCCGGGTTCGGCGCTCGAGCTTGCGAGCGACGCCAGCGCTCCGGTGGTCGGGTTGGTCACCGTGAGGTTGAAGCAGCACTGCGACACGCACGCGCCATCCTGCGAGACCGTGACGCACACCCTCACGACTTCGAGGTGCGCCGCGGAGTCCGGAACCGGGATGGAGATGGGAATCGCGCCGGATCCGAGCGCTCCCGTGGAGACGTTGCTCGTCGCCGGGAAGCCGGGCCAGTTGCGATCCACCGACACCGTGTACGTGTAGGTGTTGCCGAACATCTGGTTCAGGTTGTTCACGGTAACGCCGCCGCTGAAGGTCGTTGACGCGACCACCACCTGATCGCCGGGGCAGCCGCTCAGCGTGAACCCGGTGGTGATCCGGGCGGTGAACACGTCGGCGTCGCCGAGGCGGCCGTCGGCCATGGAGAGGGCGACGCAGTCGCCGCCGTACATGCCGTTGTAGTCGCCCTGGTTCGGCGCGATGTTGCTGGCCACCTGCGTCCAGTTGGCGGTGGTCGCAGTGGTGGCCGTCTGATTCGCCGCCCAAGTTGCGCCGGCGTCGGTCGAGCGCGAGAGGTAGATATTGGTACCGCCGAAGCATGAGGCCGGCGTGTCCCGCCAGTCGAACCACATGATGTATGGCTTGCCGTCGCACGGGACCGCCACCTCGGGCAGCCAGTTGTCGTACAGCGCCAGATCGTCGTTCACGCGCACCCGGGGGCTCCACCCCGTCACGCCGTTGGCCGAAGACGACATCATGACGTCGCGCGTGTCGCGGGCGACGTCCGACCCGCTCGGCGCATGCGTGCCGGTCAGGATGCGGTAGCCGCCGTTGACGGCACTCACCGTCAACGGGATCATGCGCAGGTAATAGGTATTCGTGGTCGGGGCGGTCCACACGATCAGGGAGTGCGAATTCTGCGCGCTAGTGGTGGCCTGGGCGCCACTGGATGCGAGGCGTGACAGAATCGTCGTGTCGTTCGGGCAGTAGAGACGCATCTGGTATCTGAGGCTTGTGGTCCGGAGCGAGTCTACGTAGAAGAGGTAAGTCGTCCCCATCGTCGCGGGGAAACTGAACCAGTCCTGGTCCGTCACAAGGGTCAGCGAGCCACGCAGCGTCTGACCGATCGTGAACGGTGTCGCGTTGGCAAACCCGTTGTTGACCTCGACCTCGCTCCTGCCGCTGTTGATGAAGAATCCATCGCCGTAGAAGTTCACGCAGTCCTGGATCGTCATGTACACGCGGCCGCGATTCGGGCCCGTGCTGCGATCCACGGCCCCGGACGCGAACGTGACCGCGCGCGGGCGATTGAATCCCGGCCCGCCGGTGAAGTAGTTGTCGTACTCGGTCATGGCCACCACCGCCGGCGAGAAGCTGGCGCCGCCGTTCGTGGACTTGGCGATCTTGACCGAGTCGGCATCCACCGGGCCGATCGCGGTGTACTGGACGTAGACCTCACCGTTCGGTCCCACCATCGGGCGCGAGCCGGATACCAGGCCGCTTTCCCACGTGCCGTTGATCTGGAGCGGAGCGCTCCAGGTGGCGCCGTTGTTCGTGGAGCGCGAGAAGAAAATGTTGTCAGCACCGGGGACGAACAGCGTCCAGGTGACGTAGAGGTTGCCGTTGGACGAATCGGCGCACATCCACTCCTTGTCGAATCCCTGGCTGGCGCCGGGGCCGGCGGCCACCTGCGTCGTCGCGTCCCACCCGAACACGCCGGCGGTGAAATGGCCACGCGCCACCGCGACGCCGTTGTTGTTGGTGCCCGTGTTCGTGGTGAGCCCTGTGTAGTAGAAGTCGCCGGTCTTTTCGTTGACCGTGACGGACGGATCGCTCGACCAGGTCGCGATGGTGCCGCTCTTGAGCGGAATGCCGCCGTCGGTCCAGGTCGCACCGCCGTCGTTCGACCAGCCGTAGCCCTGCACGTCCTGCGGGGTCAGGTTGAAACCCTGGCCGTCATTCCACGCGCACAGGCCGTTGAGGCCGAGGAACGCGCTGCTCTGCTCCGCCTGTCCGGCGCCGACAGCATCGCCGGTCTTGTCGTTGGCCTTGACGTTTGTCGGGGCGACAAGAATGCGATCGATGCCGAATGGCGAAGCGGAACGCGCCAGCGATGCGCTGCGGCCGGCGTAGTCATCGTTCGTGGTGGACTGTTCGGCCTTCCGTCCGTGCGCCTGCTTTGCATGCTTCGCGTGCTTCGCGCGCTCGGTCTGCTCGCGGATTTCCTTCTGCCGCTCACGGAACTCCTCGCGGAGCAGCTGAATGCGATCGTCCTGAACAGCCTGGTTTCCCCTGAGGTAGATGGGGCCGGTGTCTTGCGCCGTGGCGGAACGGGGGGCGTACGTCGCGACCAGCGCGACCATGGCCGCCACCAGCGCAACAGTGAGCGAGGTGCGCCGCAGTGTCCTGGGTGTCATACTTTCCTCCGGCTGTGGTGAACCGCGAATGACATGCATGAGCCTGGGGTGGCTCCGTGCACGGACTCCTAAACTCATGTGGTTGGGAGGGCAGCACCACATCGTCGCTCCGGGCCCGCGGCGGAGACGACGAAAACCGCATCTCGCAATATTCTGACATCAGGGTACGGGGCGCGAGCCGCCGAAGGGAAGGACAAATTCGGAAGCGAGTGCCCCGCATCGCTGATTTTGGACGAGCGCGCCGTGATCTCGAGGCACTCTGAATCGAAGCGTGGCGGGTTTCGGCGCTGATAAACTTTGTGTGGCGACCCTGAACCCGAGCCGCGCGCGATTGTGCCGGCCACCGGGTTCGGCCCCTGTGAACGCATCGGGTCCGCAGCGCTCGGCGGCCGACGCGATCACCGGAAGAGCGTCACCCGCCTCTCTTCCGCACCAGCGTCCAGGTGGCGAACAGGTCGTGCTCGACGTCCATGGGATTCTCGCCTCGATCCCAGCCCAGCGCATGCCCCATCGCGCGCGCCGCGGGGGAATCGTCGCGGTCGAACTCCAGCACCACGAAGCCCGCGCTCTCCCACAGCGCGCGTGCGAACGGACATCGGCCATCGGCCCATGGAATGTACGGCTGGTCGGGCGGCGCGGGAGCCGGGCACAGGTTGTAGATCATGACGAGCCCGCCCGGCCGGAGCATGCCGGCGAGGTGGCGGACGAACGACGTGTCGTCGACGCCGAGCTGAACCCGCATGCGGGGGGTCACGGGCCGGGCGGGATGAAGGTACCCGTTCTTGAGCGTGTTCTTCGAGAGGAACAGGTCGTACCCGCCGCCGACCGCCTCCGTGATCTCGGGCTCGGCCGGGAAGCGGCCGGAGTGGAGCGTGAGCGTTCCGCGCCTGCCGCCCGCGCCTTCGATCGCGCCCTGGTCGCCCGGGTAGGAATAGAGTGCCCGCAGCAGCGGGTCCACCTCGATCCCGTGCACGTCCGCCCCGAGGCTCGCGAGCAGGCGCAGATGCCCCACCGTGCCATAGCCGAAGTCGGCGATGCGCCGGCCCCCGATGTCGGCGAGCCCATGCGCCGCGAGCAACTCGAGCGCGCGCGAGTACGCGAGCGGCGAGCCGTAGCGCGTGGTGTAGTAGAAGCTCTCATCCAGCGTGCGCTGGAGCATGTGCGCGCGCGCCGTGTCGGGCAGAGCGGTCGCCTCGCTTTCGTTGTAGTAGCGCGTGCGCGAAGAATCGTAGGTGAGCGTGCGCGGTGCGATCGACGGGAGTCCGGCGCTCGCCGCGAGAAACCGTCTCACGAGCCGCGACTTCGCGAGCGGCCGCAGGGCCACGGCCTCGCGCCCGAGCTCTGCGACCGCCGAAGTGGAATCCGGGGCGGCCGCGCCCCGCGCGGGAGGCGACGACACCACCACCAGGACGGCGAGCAGCGCGAGTCTCAGCATGTGGGCCTCGGGCCGGACCCGCCGCTGGGCCGAAGCGCGCCGGGCGGCCGGCACGGCGGATCAGGGATGATCGAGCAACTGATCGATGCGCTGATTCAGATCGCCGAGCCGGAATGGCTTCTGCAGGAAGCACTCAGAAGGTATGGCGTCCTGGTCCTCGACGATCACGTTGTCCGAGTAGCCCGAGATGTAGAGCACCTTGAGGCTGGGCCGATTCGCGCGAACCCGCCGGTGCAGCTCGGTGCCGCGCATCCCCGGGAGGATCACGTCGGTCAGCAGCAGGTCGATCGGGCCCGAGTACTCTGACGCGATCTGCTCGGCGTGACGCGCGTTCTCGGCCTCGAGCACCCGATACCCTTCCTTGCCGATCACCCTCGCGATCATGCTCCGGATGGAATCTTCGTCCTCCACGAGCAGGATGGTCCCGGAGTGCCGGCCCGCCGAACGCGGGGCCGGGATGAGCTCGGGCTCGTCGTAGGCCTCGTGCGTGCGGGGGAGATAAATCTGAATGACGGTTCCCCGGCCGGGTTCGGAGACGGCCGCCACGTGTCCGCCGTGCTGCTTCACGATTCCAAACACGGTCGCCAGGCCGAGGCCGGTGCCCTGGCCCGCCGACTTGGTGGTGAAGAACGGCTCGAACGCGTGGCTGAGCGTGTCGGGGGGCATTCCGGAACCGGTGTCACGGACGGCCAGCATCACGTACTCGCCCGCCGGCAGCTCCGGCCGGCGGGACGCCGCGGCATCGTCCTGCACGATGTTGGCCGTCTGGAGCGTGAGCGTTCCGCCTTGCGGCATCGCGTCGCGCGCGTTCACGACGAGGTTCAGCAGCACCTGCTGGACCTGGGCGGAATCGGCCCTCGCGTTGCCGAGCAGCGGGTCGAGGTGAGTCACGATCTCGACGTCGGAGCCGATCAAACGCCGGAGCATGCTCTCGATCGACGAGACCTCCGCGTTCAGGTTGATCACCCGCGTCTCGAGCATCTGCTTGCGGCTGAACGCGAGGATCTGCTGGGTCAGGTTCCGCGCCCGGTCGGTCGCGCCCTGCACCTGGCGCAGGTAATCCACGGCTTCGCTCTCGGGCTCGAGTCTCGACAGCACCATTTCCGTGTAGCCGCAGATGATCGTCAGCAGGTTGTTGAAATCGTGCGCGATGCCGCCCGCGAGGCGGCCCATTCCCTCCATCTTCTGGGACTGCCGGAGCTGCGCCTCCATTTCCAGGCGCTGCTGCCGCATTTGTTTTTCGGCGAGGGCGCGCCGCACCGCCGGCCCCAGGCGCGTGAGCCGATCCTTGAGCAGATAGTCGGTCGCCCCCTGCTTCATGCACTCGACCGCGACCTCTTCGCTGATGCTCCCGGTGATGACCAGAAACGGAATGTCGAGGCCCGCTTCCTGGAGCAGCGACAGCGCCCGGGTCGCATTGAACTGCGGCATCGAGTAATCCGAGAGGATGACGTCCCATCCCCGGCTCAGATTCGTCAGGTAGTCCCGCTCGGTCTCCACGGCGACGATTTCGGGGACGAAATCGTCGGCGCGCAGCACCCGCGTCATCAGTTCGATGTCGGAGGGACGATCTTCGACGACGAGCGCTCTCAGCGGGGTGGGCATGTCGGCTCCGGCGTCAGTTTGGAACCTTGTTGAGGAGCAGCCAGTAGAGTCCGAGCTGCCTGACGGAATCGGTGAACTGCTCGAAATCCACGGGCTTCACGATATAACTGTTGACGCCCAGGCGGTAGCATTCGCTCAGGTCCCGGTCCTCCTGCGACGACGTGAGCACCACGACCGGGATCGCCCGCGTCGCGGGAGAGGCCTTGATCCGCTTCAGCACCTCGAGCCCGTCCACCTTGGGCAGCTTGAGGTCGAGAAGGATCACCCTGGGGACGTGGTGCGGGTCGCGGCCCGCGTAGGCCCCATCGCCGAACAGGAAGTCCAGCGCCTCCGCCCCGTCGTGCACGACCTGCACGGAGCCGCCCAGCTGATTCTTGCGCAACGCCCTGAGGGTCAACTCCACGTCGGCGGGGTTGTCCTCGACCAGCAGCACCTCGACGATCCCGCCATCAGCGACCCCCATCCGCGCCTCCCGTGAGCGTGAAGTAGAACTTGGCCCCGCCTTCGATCCGCCCCTCCGCCCAGGCGCGTCCGCCGTGCCGATGCACGATCCGCTGGACGATGGCCAGGCCGACGCCCGTGCCCTCGTACTCATCCGACTTGTGCAGGCGCTGGAACACGCCGAACAGCTTGTCGACGTAGCGCATGTCGAATCCGGTGCCGTTGTCCTCGACGAAATACACACGATCTCCCGAGGTCGCGCTCGCGAACGAGCCGACCCGTATGCTCGCCGGATCGCGGCGCCGAGTGTACTTGAAAGCATTCGACAGCAGGTTCGTGAATACCTGTCGCAGCAGCGCCGGGTCGGCCTCGCACGGCGGAAGCTCATCGATGGACACCTCCACGACCCGCTCGGGCCGCTCGCCAGCACGCAGCAGCTGCACGACGGATTCGACGATCGCTCCCGGGTGGACCTCCTCCCGGGTCAGGGGCTGGCGGCCCAACCGGGAAAACGCCAGCAGGTCGTCGATCAGGCTGCCCATCTGGCGGGTGTTGTCCTCGACGATGCCGAGGAGCCGGGTCGGCTCCGGGGGCAGGTGCGCCCCGTACTCCTCCATCACGATCCGGGAGAACCCAATGATCGCGCGCAGCGGGGCGCGCAGGTCGTGGGAGACGGAGTACGAGAACGCCTCGAGCTCGCGGTTCGCGGATTCGAGCTCGAGGGTTCGCTCGCGCACGCGCCGCTCCAGCTCGGCGTTCATCGTCCGGATCGCTTCCTCGGCCCGCCGCCGCTCCGTGATATCCTGCATCTGCGAGATGAAATGCACCGGATCGCCCGCCGCATCGCGCACCAACGAGACGTTGAGCCGGATCCAGACGATGGCCCCGTCCTGGTGCATGTAGCGCTTTTCCATCTCGTAGGTCGAGCGGGTTCCCGCCAGCAGCTCGCGCACGAAATCGAGATCGGCGTCGAGATCGTCGGGGTGGGTCAGCGCCTGGAAGTTCGTGGCGAGCAGCTCCGCGCGCGCGTAGCCGACGATCCGGCACAGCGCGGGATTGACTTCGAGCCAGCGGCCATCCGGCGCGACGAGGGCCATGCCGATCGCCGAGTTGAACATCGCAGATCGGAAGCGCTCCTCGCTCTCGGCAAGCGATTCCTCGGCGCGCTTTCGCTCGGTGACGTCGTCGTACACGCCGAGGATCCCGTACGGCCTGCCGTCCCCATCGAGCAGCGGCACCTTCGTTGTGTCGATCCAGAGCTGTTTCCCGCCGGCCTCTCGAAGCGGTTCGATGACGTGCCGGCGCGGCCGCCCGGTCCGCAGAATTTCCGAGTCGTCGGCGCGATAGACCTCGCCAGCCTCCCGCGGCCACGGAAGATCGGAGTCGGTCTTCCCGACGACCGCCGCCGGACCTCCCAGGCCGGTGGCGCCGGCGAACACCTCGTTGCAACCCAGGTACACGCCGTCGCGATCCTTCCAGAAGATCGACTGCGGCACCGAGTTCAGCACCGAGGTGAGCATGGCCTGGTTCTTCCCGAGCGCCGCGAATCGCGCGTCCAGCAGATCGATGGTCTTCTCGATCGACGATCGCAGGCTCTCCAGCTCGCCGTGGAACCGCCGCGCGCGCGCTCCCGCGCCGATGCGCTCCCCCGAGCTCGCCGCGACCGCGTACTGCTCGACCGTCTGGAGCGGCTTGATCACGATCCACCACAGCATCGCGAACAGGCTGACGATCAGGATCAGGTCGAGGATCAGGATCCGGAGCTCGAGGGAGTAGAGGCCGCGGCGCAGGTTCTCCTCGAGAAAGCGCGGCGTGGAGAACACACGCACCGAGCCGAGCGAGGCGTCCGATGCGGTGATCTGCCGTTCCGCGAGCAGGAGCTCCCCGGCCGCCAGCTCGCGGTCGGTGGCCACGACGTGCCACGCCGCATCCCGGATTCGCCCATGAACGATCACGCCCCCCGGCGACGAGACGTCGTTCTGGCGGACCACTACGGCGTAAACTTCGGGGCTGGTCATCGCGCTCTCGATGACCTTGTCGACCTGCGCCCGATCGAAGTTCCAGAGGGGAAGCGCGAGGCCCACCGACAGCTGGTCTGCCACGCGGTTCGTTCGGACCCGCAGCTCGCGCCACTCCCGCTCGCTGTCGGCCCGGTACGAAAACGCCCCCAGCGCTCCCATCAGAAGCGTCGCCGCCACCACGAGCACGGTGATCACCAGCACCGCGACGGAACTCTTGCGGGGGATCATCGGGAACTCCCGATGCGGCGCATCAGGGGGGTGAACCGGCGCGTCAGGGGAGCCGGATCACGTGCGCCGCGCCTCATCGGGCCGCCGTGGGGTCGAACCACAGTCGCCTGTCCGCGAAGGGCGTCTCGGGAACCAGGAATGGATTCTCGATGCGGAAGAGCTTGCGATGGCGCAGGTCGAGCCGATCGATCTTGGACTTCTGGTACTTGAAGAAGATCCGGTCGTAGGTGCCGTCCTGGATCATCGCGAGCATTCCCTCCCGGGCCCGGGACGCCAATCGCTCACCCTCCGGCGTCTTCGAAAACCAGAAGTACATCGGCAGCGGATAGTAGAGCAGGAGGTTCTGCTCGATCGAAAGATCGGGCATCTTGTCGATGCGCTGCGCGACTTCGTCGAGGACCTCGACGGTCGCCCGCAGGAAGATGTCGAACCGTCCGTTGGCGAGCATCGAGAAGAGCCCGTCGTAGTCGGAGCCGGTGACGACCTTGAAGCCGTTGTGCCTCAGGATCTCGACGTCGATCCAGCCCAGGCCGAGGCCGTACGTGAAGCGCTTCAGGTCTTCGAGCGTCCGGATCGCGTCGAATCGGCTCTGCTCGTCCTTTCGAATGAGGAACACGCAATACCCGCCGAGGTTCTTGTCGACCGGGATGCGGATCGGAATCAGGTCGCGTTCGAACTCGGGATTGGTTCCGAGGTACATCACCGTCAGCTTGCCGGTCGCGTGCTTCAGCTCGAACGACTGGCGCTGCTCGGGCATGGAGACCGACTTTTCCATGACGTAGGTGCCGTATCTGCCCTGGGTCCGCTCGAGCGCCGTCCTCAGAATCTCCCAGTGGTACTCGTATCGCTTGTCGAGCTTCGATTCCGGGGAGTCGTAGATGTACCGCATCGGCTCCTGCGCCGCGGCGCGGGGCGCATGGACGAACAGCGATGCCGCGGCGATCAGGATTCGGAATCGATGAACGATTCGCATCGTACCCCTCACGTCGTCGCGCCCACCCGTGGGGATCGTCGGTCGCGGAACGCTTGCGCGCGGAGCTCGATACTTCGGGGTCATTTCAATCCGGGATCGGAAGCGCCGGATGAGCCTCCCCATTGGAGCACGGAGGCCCAGACCAAGTCGAGCCCCCGGGGTCGGCCGGGGGCTTCGCCGATCTGGGCGCCGATGTTCGAGCGGCTGATCGAAGAGAGCGGCCGAGCCGCGCCCTCTCAGCGCGACTTCCCTCGCCCCGCGAAGATGAGGAGGCCGACACCGCCCGCGGCCCGCTTCCCGTCGAGCTGCTCGACCACGAACAGCGCCGCGGTCCCGGCCTGCGGCTTTCGCGGAAGCTGGACCGCGAGCGCCATGCCCCGCAGCCCGCGCAGCTTCTCCGACAGGGGCAACGAGGGGCGGCCGGTTTCTTTCACGCAGTCGCCTGCGTTGTACGGCTGAATCCCGAACTTGCGGATGCCGTTCATCTCGGCCGGGAGCCGCTTGAAGCCGCGCGCCCGCAGCAGGCGTTCCTGTCCCGCGAGCGGCAATCTGCGCACCTTGAGCCGCGCCTTGCCGTGGCGCCGCTCGCCGGGGAATCCGGCGCCGAAGGGATAGATCATCATCCACGGCCGCGGCCCGGGCAGTGGCAGCAGAACGCTGAGATTCAGCTGGGCGATCTGCCGGTGATTCGGGGGATCGAAGGCCGCGGCGCCACCGAGCGGCGGCGTGATGGGGTCGGCCGGATGATCCACGGTCGCGACCAGGCACTCGTGACCGTTGTTGACCCAGCTCGGGCTCCAGTCGATCGGACACTCCACATCGGTGTTCCCAGGGGGCAACGTCACGGTGGCCGTGCCGATCAGCGTCGCGGTGGCGAGCGTGACCACCGTGGACGGATCCGCCCAGTAGAAGGAAACGACGGCGTCCACGGCATCCATGGGGGTGCCGACGGTGATGTTCTCGACTTTGGCCCAGACGCGGTAGGTCTTACCCACCTCGGGCTGCGACACGACCGTCGTGGTCCCTCCGATGGTCTCGGTCACCCAGATGTCGGGACTCAGCCACCACGGGGTGCCATCGCTGATCTCCAGCTGCATGACGTCCTCCATTCATGTGGGCCGTCGACTGTGTGGCAAAGTTTTCGGAGAGCGCAGACTAGACCCGGCGCGCCGGAGCGGTCAATACCCGACGCCTCGCTCAACGTGGCGCGAACCTCCGCGCCTCGTACGCGCGATACTGAAGCGCCTCGGCGATCCGCAGCGCGCTCATGCGTTCCTCGCCCGCCAGGTCCGCGATGGTGCGCGCCACCCGCAGCGCGCGGTGCACCGCGCGGGCGCTCATCCCGCCGCGATCCACGGCATCGGCGACCAGGCGACGCCCCGTGTCGTCGAGCGTGCAGCACTCTCGCAGCGCCGCGTTGGGCAGCGCCGCATTGAGCGCGCCCCGCGCACGCTGGATCGCCCGCGCCGCGATCACGCGCTCGCGCACGGCGGCGCTCGATTCGCCAGCTGACGCCGCGAGCAGCTCCGCGGAGGTCAGCGCCGGCACCTCGATCTGAATATCAATCCGATCGAGCACCGGACCGCTCACGCGCGCGGCATGCTGCGCAAGATCGGTGGGCGTGCACTTGCATCCGCGCTTGGGATGACCGAGCCAGCCGCACTTGCAGGGGTTCATCGCTGCGACCAGCAGCGCCCGGGCCGGAAACCGCGCCGACCCCGACGCACGCGAGAGCCACACGCTTCCGGTCTCGAGCGGCTCGCGCAGTGCATCGAGCAGCAGGCGCGGATATTCGGACAGCTCGTCGAGAAAGAGCACGCCGAGATGCGCGAGCGAGAGCTCGCCGGGCCGCAGCGGATTGCCGCCGCCGACCAGCCCCGCGCGCGACAGCGAGTGATGCGGCGCGCGGAAGGGCCGCCCGCGCATCAGGCCGCGCCCCGGAGGGCGGAGGCCCACGCTGGAATGCAGCCGCGTGACGATCAGCGCCTCGTCGGGCTCGAGCGGTGGAAGGATGCCGGGCAGGCGCCGCGCGAGCATCGACTTTCCCGCGCCGGGCGGACCGACCAGCAGCAGATGATGCCCGCCTGCCGCCGCGATCTCGAGGGCGCGGCGCGCGATCGCCTGTCCGCGCACCTCCGCGAGGCCTTCCGCGCGCTCGGCTTCCGCATCGGGCGGCGCGGGCGATGCGATCGGAAGCTCGCCGCCGCGTAGCCAGTCGACCGCCTCGGCGAGCCGCGAGACGGCATGCACGGTGAGTCCCGCCACCAGAGCGGCTTCGGGCGCGGCATCGGTCGCGCACAGCAGAGTGGTTGCGCCCGCCCGCCACAGCGCTTCCGCGAGCGGGAGCGTGCCGCGCACCGCGCGCAGCGCGCCGTCGAGCGCCAGTTCGCCGATCGCGCCGACGCCATCGAGGCGAACTCCCGGCGCCTGCGAGGTCGCGACCAGCATGCCGAGCGCGACCGCGAGATCGGCGGACGCGCCCTCCTTGCGGCGCTCGGCGGGCGCGAGATTCACGGTGACGCGGCGATCGGGCGGGCTGAAGCCGGAGTTCCGCAGCGCCGGCCACACGCGCTCGCGCGCCTCGCGCGCGCTCGCATCCGGGAGACCCACCATGATGAACCCCGGCAGACCGGGGCCGACGTCGATCTCGCATTCGACGGGAAACGCTTCGACGCCCCACAACGCTGCGGTGCGCACGCAGCTCAACATGATCGTGCTCCGCGGGGGCGGAGTGATGCGCGAGGGCGAAATGGCGCGACATGGCGCGCCGCTGGCGCGCGGGAGCCGACGCGCGAAAAGCTAGGTCGCGCGCCGGGAGCGCGTCAAGCGGGCGACTACCTGCGCGTGACGGGCTGCGCGAGCCGCGGATCGGGGTCGCGGCTGAGACCCCAGACCTGTTGCAGCACGAAATCCACCAGCTGAATGCACTCCGCGCGCCGGAAGTTCCAGAGGTTGAACCCGGTGAAGACCAGCGGCGCGTTCTCGGAACCGTGATAGTAGGTCATGTTCGCCGCGATCTGGCCGAATGGCAGCGTGCCGCCGGCCGCCGCGTACAGCGTGTCGAGCACCGCCCCGCCGCCTTCCATGATGATATTCGGGAGACTGAGGAATTCGATGTCGGACTGGGTCTGGTAGAAATTCGAGCTGGTCCGCAGCGGCGGGAGCGGATCGGTGGCCACGGACTTGGTCTCCATCTTGGGCGGAAGCAGCGAATAGAGTCCCGGGCTGCCGGTGAGCCGGCCCAGGCTGCGATTGATCTGCACGGTCGCGCGCAGTTGCTTGAATTCCGACCGCCAGTGGCTCACGTCGTAAATGAACCGCCCGGGGACCAGCTCGCCGTTCGCATTCGAGAACGTGAGAGCCAGCGTCGGCGGAACTGCGTCGTTGTTGGTCTTGTTCCACGGCCTGAGATTCGCGCTGCCCGCACCGGCGCCCGCGAGCCAGAGCTGCCCGCCCTGGGCGACGTAGGCCGCGAGCACGTTGATCCTGCCCGGCTCCGACATGTAGCGCATCGCGGTGGTCGGGTCGGTGGGATCGGTCGGTGCCTTGAAGTTGCTCGCGGCGGCGTTGTTGACCAGCCACAGCACGTGGCGGTAGCGGTTCAGCACCAGCAGCGAAGGCACCACGCCCGGCAGTCCGCGCGTGCCGAGCGTGTCGTAGTGATAGCCGTTGAAGATCCCCGGCGTGCTCATCGTGCCCGCGGGATAGCAGCGCCAGGGGAATGCGCCGCGGGCATAGAGGAAGGTGTCGAGCTCCGCCGCGGTGGGCCACGCTCCGATCGGCGCGTTCATGCACGGGGTGGGGAATGTCCGTTGATCCGGCAGATAGCGCGTGTCGTCCACGATCAGGAGATCGTCGTCGAACGGAGCGCGGCTCACGCGAAACCCGAACGTGCCGAGGCTGCGCAATCCCACCGGGTCATCGGCCTCGATGTAGAACTGATGACTCTGCCGCTTGAAGCCCGGCGGATTGAACGGGCCGACCGTGGCGGAGGTCGCGGCGTCGCTCCACTGACTCCAGTGCATCCAGTCCGTGGCCTCGTTCGAGCGCGGGGTCTCGTCACCGATGTCGGCGATGTCGAGCGCCCAGCGATACCGGAGCAGTCCGTCGCACGAAGAGGGAAACGGCATCGCGAACCAGCTGAACGTCAGCGGCTGGTCGGCCGGCTCATCGACGGTGAGTGCCGGGGCCGGATTCGGCGGAATGCTTCCGGTGGCATACGTGTAGGAGAACCCCGAGCCGAACATGGTGAGCGGGGGGCCGAGCGAATTCGGTTGGATCACACGGAAGTAGAGCATGTTGGTGCTGAACGAGAACACCGGCGAATAGGCGCCCGCCTCGTCGAACGCCACGACCACGAAGATGTACTCAGCATCGATGGTCAGATTGGAGTAACTGACCGAGGTCGAATCACCCCCGACCGAGTCCCAGTCCGCGAACTGGGGAGCGTAGAAGCGCCGGACCGAGTCGGGTCGCGCCCGAATCGTCGAGAGATTGAAGTCCGGGCCGTTGTCGGTGAAGAGCCGGTACTTGTACTTCACCGGTTTCTGAGTGAAGACTCCATCCGGGTCGATGCCGTCCCAGTTGATTCGAAACGACGGCGGCAGGTACGCGCGAGCCAAGTCGCTGGGTCGCGGGCAGAGGATCTGGACCGTCGGCGGGATGGTCGCCGACGAATCCCCGAACGCCACCCACGCTGGCGCCGAGAGCGCGCCCCCCGCGTCCACGGCGCGCACCGCGAACAGGTGGCCGCTGCGTCCCGAGGGCAGGGTCGCGGCGTCGTGCGCCGGCACGCTCATCACGTACGAGGTCTCGTCGGTCCGCGTCCATCCGTCGTCCGCGCGATCCATCGCACGCGGATCGACCGCGTACAGGTAATGATCGATCCGCCCTTCGGGATCGCTCGCGGTCCAGCGCATCAGGCGGCTGACCTCGCCCGCGCGCGCGGGTGGGAGCGAGCTGCTCTTCAGACTGATCTCGGGGGGTCGATTCGCGACAACGATGGTTTTCGCACGGCGGGCGCACGCCGCCGCGAGCAACATGACCGCGACCGCGAGAACCGCGGCCGCCCGACGATCGAGCTTCATCGCATCTTCTCCCAGGGGCCTTCGTGTCGAGATTGCCCCGGTCGTTGCGGAGAAAAGAGAGCAGGGCGGAACCGGGTCGGCCCGGTCCCGCCCTGCTCACGTCGATGACGTTAGGCGTGCGGGGCCGTCATTCGCAAGAGATCATTTCATGCGCCCAGGGGACCGCATGGCGGTCGCCCAACGGCCCGGTTCCGGCGCCCGCGAACACCCAAAGCGATCAAGCCCCCGGCGGCTCCTGACGATACCTCGCACCGACGACCCACCTTCGGCCCGCGGAGAGTCTCGTTGACCCCCTCACTCGTCCGTCTCATTCGCCGGCACCGGAACGCCCTGGAGCACGGCCTGGCGCGTGAGCTTGCGCTCGCGTTGGGGCCTGACCGGGCGCAGGCCGAGAGCGAGGCGCTGCTCTCGGCTTTATCGGGCGCCCTCGCGAGCAGCCGCGCGCGGCCAGCTCGCACCGTCATTCTCGAGGCGGCCCGCCGCTGGGCGGGAATGGGGGCTGACCCCTGCGTGATCGGGCGCGCGATGCTCACCCTGATCCTCCCACCCGAGATCTCGCGCGGCCTGCCTGCCGCGACCGACCCCTGGCCCGTGCTGGAGCACTCGCTCGCGCCGCTCATCGACACGGTTCCCGCGCCGCTGCTCATTCTCGACCGCGAGCGCCACGTGCGGTTCTCGAATCAGGCGTTCACCGCGAGCTACGGGGCCGCGCCCGAGGCGCTGCGCGGCCGGGCGCTGAACGATCTCTTGCACGCCGAGTGCCGCGACTGGGTGGAGCGCCAGCTGCGCGCGGACAGCCCGCTGGGCGCTCGCGTCCAGCTGGGCCGCGTGCGGCTCGCGCTCGCGCCCGCCGACGAGCTGCTCGCGACCGGAGTGCAGCTGGTCCACGCGGGCGCGCTCGCGGGCTGGTACCTGGTGCTTGCCCGGAAGCCGGAGCAGGCCTTCGCCGATCCTTCGATGGCGGAGCTGCTCCAGCACGAGAAGCGCCAGAAGGAGAAATTCGGAGCGCTCCTCACCGTGAGCCACGCGGTCGTCAACTCGCTCGAGTTGAACACGATTCTGGAGACCATCGCGCAACAGGTCCGCGAGGTGATCCAGACCGACGAGTGCACGGTGTTCCTGTTCGACGAAGCCGAGCAGATGCTGCGGCCCGTGGTGTGCGACGTCGAACGCTACCGCGACGAGATGATGGCGGTGCGGTTGCGGATGGGCGAGGGGATCACCGGCGCGGTCGCGCTCGCCGGGCGCGGCGAGATCGTGAACGGGGCGGAGCAGGATCCCCGCGCGGTCCAGGTGCCGGGCACGCCGGAAGAGCGCTCGTCGCTGCTGTGTGCGCCGCTCGTCACCCGCGAGAAGGTCGTGGGCGTCATCACCCTGGTGCGCACCGGCGGACGCTCGTTCGTCGGCGAGGATCTCGAGCTGGCGACGCTGTTCGCGGGGCAGTGCAGCGCGGCGATCGCGAACGCCCGGCTCTACGAGGACATGCGCGCGGCGTTCGTCGAGCTGCGCGAGACCCAGGCTCAGCTGGTGCAGTCCGCGAAGCTCAACGCGCTGGGCGAGATGGCGGGCGGCGTGGCGCACGATTTCAACAACATCCTGGCGGCGATCCTCGGCCGCACCCAGCTCCTGCTCCAGACCGCGAACGAGCCGGAATCGCGCCGGCAGTTGCAGGTGGTCGAGCAGGCGGCGCTCGACGGGGCCCACACCGTGCGGCGCGTCCAGGAGTTCACGCGGGTGCGCCACGACGAGCGCTTCGAGGCGCTCGACGTGAACGAGGTGCTGCGCGAGGTGGTCGAGCTGACCCGCCCCGCGTGGGAGGCGGGGGCGAAGCGCAACGGCGTGACGCTCGACGTCGAGCTGGATCTGGCGGCGAGCCAGCCGATCGCTGGCAACGGCTCAGAGCTGCGAGAGGTGTTCACCAACCTCGTCCTCAACGCGGTGGACGCGATGCCGTGGGGCGGCGAGATCCGGATCGCCACCGAGTCCGAGGGTGGCGAAGTGCGGGTGAGCATTCGCGACACCGGCATCGGCATGGACGACGAGACCCGCGGGAAGATCTTCGATCCGTTCTTCACGACCAAGACCGTGCAGGGTACCGGCCTCGGGCTCTCGGTCGCATACGGGATCGTGACGCGGCACCACGGATCGATCACGGTCGAGTCCGAGCGCCACCTCGGCACCGAATTCACGCTGCGCTTCCCGGCCGGCGCGCCGGCCGAGACCGAGGCGCCGCCGCCGCCCCGCGGTCCGCTACCACGACTGCGGGTGCTGGTGGTCGACGACGAGGAACCGGTGCTCTCGGTGACCGCCGACCTGTTGAGGCTGATGGGTCAGGACGTCGAGGTGGCGCTGGGCGGAGCGGCCGGGCTCGAGCGCTTCGCGGGCATGGAATTCGACGCCGTGTTCTCCGACCTCGGCATGCCCGAGGTGAACGGCTGGGATCTCGCGCTCGCCGTGAAATCGCGGCGCCCGGACGTCGCGGTGGTGATGGTGACCGGCTGGGGTTTCCAGCTCGAGGAGGTCACGACCCAGGCCCATGGCGTGGACATGGTGATGGCCAAGCCGTTCTCGATGGAGGACCTCGACCGCGTGCTCCGTCAGCTCGGAGACACCCTCCGCGCGCGGGGCCGCGCCGCCTGAACGCGAATCCGAGTCCGGCGCCCGCACACGAACGCCCGCTCCCATGTCGGGGGCGGGCGTTCGTCGAAAGGGTCCTGCGCTCAGCGTGAGTGGGTCGGCAGGCTGGCGTCGGGCGCCGGCAGGCCGAGGGCGCCGGCGACGAGCCGGGGAAAGCGCTCGACGGAGATCGCCCCGCGCCGCACGGCCCGCACGAGTCCGCGACGATCGATCACGAACCACGCGGGCAGGGTGCTCTGGTCGTCGGGATCGAGGGTGTTGAACTGTCCGGCGATCACGCGACGCGGATCGGGAATCACCGGGTAGCGCAGCGCGAGGCGATGCGCGGCGGACCATGCGCTGCCGTTGCGAACGTCGAGCACCGCGACCGGCAGCACCCCGAGCTTGAGCAGCGCGTCGCGCTGGCGGTCGAGCGCGCGCAGCTCCGCGTCGTCTGCGCCGAACACGATGACGACCGGATTCTGCAGCAACAGCTCGCGCAGTCTCCGCCAGCGATTGTCCTCGGTCTGAAACGAAAAGTTGGGCGCAGCGTCTCCGACATCGATGTCGGCGCTCGGCGGCTCGGGCGGCTTGAGCCGCAGGCTCTGAGCGGCCGGCGGCTCGACCGTGGGGGCCGGTTCATTGCCGACGTTGTCCCCCCCTTGCACTGAAATGGTGGTGGCCACGGCGGTGGCCAGCAGGAAGCCCGGAAACCTCATGAATCCCTCCAAGTCGTTGGGTGTCGACCCGAGACCTCAGGGTCGCGCGTGCGGGAATTATCGGCGCGGGAGGGAGACGACTTGAGATGGCGCGGCCGGAATCGCGCGAGCATGAGCGCGTCGCACGCGCGGCGCGGTCTCGCGCGTGGCGAATTACATGATGCGCGGGTCGCGGCGTGCATTCCGCCGTGTCGGGCGCGGGTGGCCCGACGATGCCGAGACGCTAGAGCCCGGTGACCGCGTAGCGCGCGAGGCGCGCGATGTGATCGGGAGGCAGATTCTGACCGAGCAGGGCCATTCGCACGATGCCCTCCCGATCGATCAGGAGAAATCCGGGGCTGATCACGGAGCGCTGCGTATCGAAGAGCCCGTAGAGCGCGGAGACCTCGGTGCTGAAATCGGCGCCGAGCGCGAAGTGCAGGCTGTCACGCGCCGCGAAGGTCTGCAGGGTATGCGACTTCTCGTGACACACCCCGAGGAGGCGCACCCCGAGCCCGCGCAGCTCCTCGTCGATCGATCCGAGCGGCGCGAGCGTCTCCTTGCGATCCGCGAACACGATCAGCACCCAGTCGCCCTTGAAGCGCGCGAGCCGGATGATCCGTCCGTCCGCGCCGTCGAGGCTGAAATCCGGCGCCCGCTCGCCGATGATCACCTGTCCGTAGACATGAACGTGCGGCTGCGGCGTGCGCGCCACGATCTCCGGCGCACGCGGCGCCGGCGGCGGCGGAGTCTTTTCGCCGGACTGCGCGCGCGCGACCCCGGACGACACGAAAGTCGCCGCGAGGCAGAGCGCGAGGGCTAGCGCCGCCCGGAGCCGGAGCGGGAGCGCGGCGTTCATGCCGTGCCTCGGGCGGGCGCGAGCGCTTCCTCGGCCGCGGCGCGCAGCGCGGCCAGATGGCCCGGCGCGGTCGATGGCAGGATCGAACAGCTCGGGGCCGCGAGCCAGCGGCGTCCGCCGGTCGCCGCGAGCGCCGCGCGAAATTCGTCCAGCGCGCGCTCGGGACCGGGCGCCAGCAAAGCGTCGTCGTGCGAGATCCCGCCCATCACCGCCGCACGCGTCCGCTGCAGCGCCGCGGCGAGCGAGGGGTTGGTGGGATCGGTCGCGGCCCACGACAGCGCGCTCACCGGGTAGTCGGCGACCTCGAACAGCAGATTGTTGCGCTTGCAGACGTGCAGGACGTTGAATGGCGCCCCGGCGGCCGCGCCGATCAGCCGCAGATCCGAGGGCCGCGCCCATTCGCGGTAGCGCTCGGGCGTCATGAGGTCGCGCGAGCCCCAGTCCACGGTCGCGAAGTAGATGCCGTCCGCGCCCGCCCGCAACAGCGCGCGCACCAGCGGCTCGAACGTCTCGGTCACGGCGTCCAGTGCCGCGCGCACCCGCTCCGGGTGGCTGCTCATGTGCGCGGAGAGCGTCGCGGGATGCTCGACCATCTCGCCCAGGATCGCGAGCGGGGTGAACACGGTCGCGACCAGCGGAACGTCCGCGGGAAGCGAGCGGCGCAGCAGGCGCACCGCCTCGATCTGCTCGCCGAGCGCGCCCTGATCGTGCGCCCGGCGCGTGATCGCGGACCAGTCTCCGGGCTCGCGCACCGGCCATGCGTCGAGCACGGGCTTTTCGTCGGGGCGCCCGCTGTAGCGGTAGCGCACCCCCCACGGCTCGACGTGATAGTGCTTGCGCGGGTTGAGCTTCACCCAATCCCAGAGGTACGTGGCCTGGCGCTCGAGCGTCGCGGCCACCAGCTCGTCCGCCGACGATTCGCGGTGGTAGACGTGACCCCAGAACGAGATCGGCGGGCGATCCACCCATTCGCCGCGCAACGCGGCCCATACCCGCTCGCGGGGCGTCATGCGCCACTCGATTCGGCGCGCGGCGCACGGCACCCGGCGCCGGGGCGCGTGCGGCAGACCCGGGCCGGCGCGCACGTCTCGCACGCGGTGCCGGGACGGGGGGTGAGCGGCGAGTTCTTCATGGCTCGACTCCTCACGCACTCTAGAACAGTCCGAGCCCGCGAAACAAGCGGCCCGCCGTGCCTGCCGCGCGTCGCCTTGCCCCGGCGTTCCGCCGCGCCTAGCGTGACGGGATGCGACAGATTCCATCACCCGCGCCGCCCGCGATCGCGATTCGCTTAGGGCTCGCCATCGGGCTCTGGCTCGCGCCGGCTGCGATCGCCGGTTGCGACCGGCATCGCATCCCCGAGGCGCGCTCCATGTCGCTCCCGGTGGAGGTGATGAGCGACAGCGGACGGGGCGTCCCGCTCCATGTCGCTCCGCCGCGAACCGTGCGCGTGTGGATGCAGCGCGTGACCCCGGCGCCTCCCGCCGCGATCGCCGTCGGCCTTCCCGCCGCGGAGCCGGACACCGTGAGCGCAGAGCCGCTGCCGGCGCCGGCGCTGGTGGTGGACGAGGGACTCAAGCCGCCCATCCCGCGCACGCGCGCGCGGATCGCCCGCACCGAGGAGGGTGGGCCGGCCTCGGTCGATCTCGACGTGCGCGTCGGCGAGGACGGCGCCGTGACCGACGCGCGCTGGGCCGGCGGGAGCGAATCTCCTGCACTGGTCGCGGCCGCCCGCGATTGCGCGCTCGCCATGCGGTTCTATCCCGCGCTCAAGGATGGAAAGCCGATCGCCGTGTGGTGCCGGCAGCGCTTCGATTTCGGATCAGCGCGGTAGCGGCTCGAGCGTCCAGATGTCGCGGGTGCGCGCGACGGCGAACGCCTCCGAGCGATAGAGCGCGAGCGCGGATTCGTTCTCGCCGTCCACGAGCAGCTCCACGCGGTCGTAGTCGCGGGCCGCGAAATAGCCGACGCCCCATCGCAACAGCGCGCGGCCGAGGCCGATCCCGCGCGCGGCCCGCACCGTGCCGAGCGCGCCGATCACGCCGGCGCGCCCCTCACGCTGGTTGCGGCAGAACCCCACGCAGCGCCGGTCGCGGTACGCGAAGGCGACCCCGTCGTGAAGGAACGTCGGATCTGAGACGATCTCGCGGCAGTGCTCCATGGTGCCCGGAACGAAGTGATAGTGTTCCGCGAACGAATCGTTGTACGCCTCGGTCCAATCTTCCATCGCACGCTCGCTCCCGTCGAAGACGCGCAGCGTGACGCCCTCCGGCCAGCGCGCATCGGGCACCGGCTCGAGCGCGCGCTCCATGCGCCAGAAGCAGCGCGCGTGGCGGAAGCCCAGCGACGCCGCGAACGCGGTGCCCTCGGCGTTCGGGCGCCACGCGCCGAGCGCGAGCTCGCGCAGCCCGCCCGGGATCTCGCGCGCGGCGAGCGCCGCGCGCGCGGCGTCGAACAGCGCGCGGCCGATGCCCCGCCGCCGATGCCGCGCGGCGACCGCCACGCGCAGCGCGGCCCACGAGCCGCCGTTCGCGCGCGGGAGGAGGTAGGTCACGCAGATCCCCGCCGGCTCGCCCGCGGCGCGCGCGAGCAGCGAAGCCTCCGGGACGCAGAAGTTCGAAGTCAGCTTGTGCTCGAGCTCGCCGGGCGCCTGCACGAAGGCGAACTCGCTCTCGATCGAGGGTTCCGCGATCAGCGCGCGCAGCGCGCCGAGGTCGGCGCCGCGACAGGATTCGAGCATGATGGACATGGCGCCGACGCTAGGGGCGGGGACCGCGAGCGTCAAGCCGCGCGCGCGCGGTGCCGCGCATTTTGACCGCGTTTCGCGCGCGGTGTAGCGTCCGCCGCCCATGCCAGAGACCTCGACGCACTTCGATCTCGGCGCGCTCCGCGCCACCGTCGACCGCTTTGCCGGACGCCGCGTCGCGGTGCTCGGTGACCTGATGCTCGACCGCTACCTGTGGGGGCGAGTCGAACGCATCTCGCCGGAAGCCCCGGTGCCGGTGGTCGAGATCGAGAAGGAGAGCTTCACGCTGGGCGGCGCCGGCAACGTCGCAGCCAACCTCCGCGCGCTCGGCGCGGAGCCGATCCTGATCGCGGTTGTCGGAGACGACGACGACGGGCGCGCGCTCGCTCGCGCGCTCGCCGCGCGCGGGGTGGATCCGCGCGGGGTCGTGGTCGATGCCACGAGGCCGACCACGGTCAAGACCCGCATCATCGCGCACTCTCAGCAGGTGGTGCGCGCGGATCGCGAATCGCGGGCCGAACTCGGCGGCGAGGCGCTGGCGCGCGCGATCGGCGCGCTGGCGGACGAGCTTCCGGGCTGCGAGGCGCTGGTGGTGAGCGATTACGGCAAGGGCCTGATCCATCCGGGCACGCTCGATCCAGCGCTCTCGCTGGCGCGGAGCCACGACTTCCCGGTGTGCGTCGATCCCAAGGAGAGCCACATCGACGCCTATCGCGGCGCGAGCATTCTCACCCCGAACCAGTACGAGGCGGGCTACGTCCAGGGCCGCCGCATCGTGGACGAGGCGAGCCTGCTCGAAGTCGGCTGGGGGTTGCAGCGGCGGCTCGACGCGGGCGCGGTGCTGGTGACGCGCGGCCCGGAAGGCATGAGCCTCTTCGAGCGGGGCGGGCGGATCACGCATCTCCCGACGGTCGCGCGCGAGGTGTTCGACGTGACCGGGGCGGGCGACACCGTGGTGAGCGTGGTCGCGCTCGGGCTCGCATCGGGCGCCGAACTGCCCGCCGCGTGCTTCCTCGCGAACCACGCCGCCGGCGTCGTGATCCGCGAGGTCGGCACGGCGTCATGCACGCGCGACGAGCTGCTGCGCTCGCTGGCGGAGCGCGCCGGGTGACCGAGCCGGTCCTGCCGCGCGAGGCGCGCGAGGCGATCGAGCGCTGGCGCCTGTCTGGCGAGCGCATCGTCTTCACGAACGGCGTCTTCGATCTGCTCCACGTCGGCCACGTCGAGTACCTCGAAGCGGCGCGCGCGCTGGGCGACCGGCTGGTGGTGGGAGTCAACTCCGATGCCTCGGTGCGGCGGCTGAAGGGGCCGACTCGGCCGCTTCAGCCGCAGGGCGAGCGCGCCCGGCTGCTCGAGGCGCTCGCGTGCGTGGATCTGGCGGTGATCTTCGATGACGACACTCCCGAGCGCCTGATCCGCGAGGTCGCGCCCGACGTGCTCGCGAAGGGCGGCGACTGGGCGGTGGAACAGATCGTGGGCCGCGAATTCGTGGAGTCGCGCGGCGGCCGGGTGGTGAGCGTCCCGCTGCGCGAGGGCCTCAGCACTTCCGCGCTGGTGCGGCGCATCGTCGAAGGCAAGTCGGCGCTGGAGGAGTAGAGCACTCGGCGAGCCAGATCTGATTCATTCGCCGTTCGTGTATCCTGCTCCCTCGGGACGTTGAGTAGATACTTCGCCCCCCGTGTAGGGAGGGATCATGCCCGAGCTTACCTTCAAGAGCCTCCAACTCTTCGTCGCCTTCGTTGTGCCGGGGTTCGTAGCGCTCAAGACCTACGACCTCCTCGTGCCCTCAGAGTCGAGAGACCCTGGCGCCGCGATCCTCGAGGCGATCACCTTCAGCATGCTCAATTTAGGGCTGTGGTTCTGGCTTGTCGCATGGCTTGTTGCGAGTCGCGCGCTGACTGAACACCCGGTTCGATTCGCTATCGCCACGCTACTAATTCTTGTGCTTTCGCCAGCCACACTTGCCATTCTCGTGTTTCACATTCGAATGTCCCGATTCGCAACCCGCTGGATTCAGCACCCCTTCCGATCCGCGTGGGACTACTTCTTCTCGAAGAGGCGGGCGTGCTGGATGCTCTTCCACATGAAGAATGGTGAACGATTCGGCGGTTACTTTGGCGTGCGGTCATTCGCCTCGTCCTATCCCGTGCCGCAAGAGGTCTACGTCGAAGATGTTTGGCGGGTGAACACGCAACGCCAGTTTGTGGAGAGAGTTGAAGGGAACTTTGGGATGGTCTTGAGAATGGAGGACTGCCAGTTCATGGAGTTCTTCGAAGCGGAGGACTGAGATGAGCGACAAGATCAATCGCAAGGACAAAGGTCCGAGACCGGCACCGACGGCTCCACGGCATGGAAGATTCGGATATCAGCCGACATCCGGACCAAGAGATCCGCGCCCACCGAAAGGCGGCTCGGCCACCGGTCCATCGCCTGGGAGGACCGACGGCTCGGCGGCGGGTCCGTCGTCCGAGAAGACCGCCGACGCGGACAAGAAGTAGAGCCCGGGGAATCTTTACCGCGTACGCTGTCTTCGGGGGCACGTAGAGGCGCGAGCCTGCGTAGCGGACGGATAGGTGGACCGTTCATGCTTGCGTCGCGCGTGGCGCGCCAGTACCTTATCCCGTCCTTTTGGCTGGGTGCATGCACGCCTTCCTGAAGCGGTCTCCCGATCGAGCCCTGACCGCGGCCGCGCGCCCCGCCCTGGAGAAGACCCATGCCTGACACCTTCCTGAATTATCTCGGGGGGCGCTGGATTTCCGCGCGCTCCGGCAAGACCTTCGTGAATCACAACCCGGCCACCGGCGAGGCGCTGGGGAGCTTTCCGGCGTCCGGTCCCGAAGACGTGGACGACGCCGTGCAGGCTGCCGCCGCCGCCTACCGCGGATGGCGCCTCACGCCGGCGCCCAAGCGCGCGGAGATCGTCTACCGCGCGGGCGAGATCATCCGCGCGCGCAAGGAAGAGCTGGCTCGCGCGATGACGCGCGAGATGGGCAAGGTGCTCGCCGAGACCCGCGGCGACGTGCAGGAGGGCATCGACATGGCCTACCTCGCGGCCGGCGAGGGGCGTCGCATGTACGGCGTCACCACCCCGAGCGAGATGCCGAACAAGTGGGCGATGTCGGTCCGCGCGCCGGTCGGCGTCGCCGGGATCATCACCCCCTGGAATTTTCCATTCGCGATTCCCTCGTGGAAGCTGATGCCGGCGCTGGTGGCGGGCAATACCGCGGTGTTCAAGCCCGCCGGGGACACGCCCGAGATGGCATTCCACTTCACGAAGATCTTCGAGGAGGCCGGGCTCCCGTCGGGCGTGCTCAATCTCGTGTTCGGCAGCGGATCGCAGGTCGGCCATCCCATGGTCGAGCATCGCGGGATCCACGTGATCTCCTTCACCGGTTCGACCGAGGTCGGGCTCTCGATCAACGAGCGCGCCGGGAAGCTGGGCAAGCGGGTCTCGCTCGAGATGGGCGGCAAGAACGCGGTGATCGTGATGGAGGACGCCGATCTCGGACTCGCGACCGACGCCATCGTCTGGAGCGCGTTCGGGACCACCGGCCAGCGGTGCACGGCGTGCAGCCGGGTGCTGGTGCACGAGCGCGTGCACGACGAGCTGGCGCAGCGGGTGGCCGCGCGCGCGAAACAGCTGCGGCTGGGAGACGGACTCGATCCCGCGACCGAGGTGGGCCCGCTCATCAACGCGGGGCAGGTGCAGACGGTGGAGAGCTACGTGCGGATCGGGCTCGCCGAGGGCGGGCGGATCGAGGCCGGCGGCGAGCGTCCATCGGACGCCGCGCTCGCGAAGGGTCACTTCTACCGTCCGACCGTCTTCACCGGCGTCGCGCCCGACGCGCGCATCGCCGTCGAAGAGATCTTCGGCCCGGTGCTGGCGATGGTGAAGGTGCGCGGGCTCGAGCATGCGGTCGAGGTCAACAACGCATCGGCCTACGGGCTCTCGTCCTCGATCTTCACGGCCGACGTCAATCGCGCATTCACCGCGATGCGGGATCTCGACACCGGCATCGTCTACGTCAATCACGGCACCACCGGCGCCGAGACCCATCTGCCGTTCGGCGGGACGCGCGGCACCGGAAACGGCCATCGCGAAGCGGGTCACACCATGCTCGACCCCTTCACCGAGTGGAAGAGCATCTACGTGGATTTCAGCGGCCGCCTGCAGCGGGCCCAGATCGACAACAACTGATCGCCAGGCGGGCGGCCCGCGGACCGAGGGAGACATGAACCTTCACGAGTACCAGGCAAAGGAGTTGTTCGCCCGCTTCGGCCTGCCGGTGCTGCCCGGGCAGGTCGCGAGCACTCCCGAGGAGGCGCGCGACGTGGCGGCCTCGATCGGCGGGACGGTCGTGATCAAGGCCCAGGTTCTGGTGGGAGGGCGCGGCAAGGCGGGCGGCGTGAAGCTCGCGCACTCGCCCGATGAGGCGTTCGAGAAGGCTCGCGACATCCTCGCGCTCACCATCAAGGGGCTCAGGGTGCGGAAGGTGCTGGTGGCGCAGGCCGCCGAGATCGCGCGCGAGCTCTACCTCTCGATCGTGCTCGATCGCAGCCGCAAGCTGCCGCTCATCATGCTGTCGGCGGAGGGCGGAGTCGAGATCGAGGAGGTCGCGCGCACCGCTCCCGAGAAGATCCTCAGGCGCCCGATTCCGCTCGAGGGCCTCAGGCCCTACGAGGCGCGCGCCCTGTTTCAGCCGGTGCTGAAGGACGGCAAGCTGGTGCAGCAGGCGGCCGACGTGCTGCTCAAGCTGTGGCGCGTGTACCAGGAGGCCGACTGCCAGCTCGCCGAGATCAATCCACTCGCGATCACGCCGGAGGGCAGGGTCGTCGCCCTCGACGCCAAGGTGATCCTCGACGACAACGCCGACTTCCGGCATCGCGACTGGGCCACCTGGCGCGATCCGGACGAGGAGACGGCGGGCGCGCGGCTCGCCCGCGAGAAGGGACTCTCCTACGTGAAGCTCGACGGCGACATCGGCTGCGTCGTGAACGGGGCGGGTCTGGCCATGGCGACCATGGACCTGGTCAAGCACTACGGGGGCGAGCCCGCCAATTTCCTCGACATCGGCGGCTCGTCGAACCCGGACAAGGTGACGGCCGCGCTCCGGATCATCACCACCGACGCGCGCGACGGCGAGCGGGGCTCGCGGGTGCGGGCGATCCTCTTCAACATCTTCGGCGGCATCACGCGTTGCGACGACGTCGCCAACGGCATCGTCCAGTCGCTCGCCGAATCTCCGCTCGAGGTGCCGCTGGTCATCCGCCTCACCGGCACCAACGAGGAGCTGGCGCGCAAGATCCTCGCGGATCACGGACTCTCGGCCACGACCAGCATGGACGAGGGTGTGCGCGCCGTGATCGCGAAGGCGCAGGAGGTGGGCGCGTGAGCATCCTCGTCGACAAGAGCACGCGACTCGTGGTGCAGGGCATCACCGGCCGCGACGGCGCGTTCCACACGGAGCAGATGCTCGCATACGGCACGCGCGTCGTGGCCGGGGTCACGCCCGGCAAGGGGGGCGAGCGCGTGCACGGCGTCCCGGTGTACGACAGCGTCGCCGAGGCCGTCGCCGCGACGCGCGCGAACGCGTCGGTCATCTACGTGCCCGCCCCGTTCGCGGCCGACGCCATCTTCGAGGCCGCCGACGCCGGACTCGCGCTGATCGTGTGCATCACCGAGGGGGTTCCGGTGCGCGACGCGACGGCGGCCTATCACCACATCGCACGGCTGCGCGAGCGCAACGGCAACGGGCGGCCGCGGCTGGTGGGACCGAACTGTCCGGGGCTGCTCTCGCCCGGGTTGTCGAAGGTCGGCATCATGCCCGGGCACATCGCGAAGCCCGGGCCGGTGGGCGTGGTGTCGCGCAGCGGAACGCTCACGTACGAGGTCGTCCACCAGCTCACCCGCGCCGGGCTCGGACAGAGCACCTGCCTCGGCATCGGCGGCGATCCGGTGATCGGCACGAACTTCATCGACTCGCTCGCGTTGTTCGAAGCCGACCCGCACACCGAGGCGATCGTACTGATGGGGGAGATCGGCGGAACCGATGAGGAAGAGGCCGCGCTCTTCATCCGCCGCCACGTGAAGAAGCCGGTGGTCGCCTTCATCGCCGGGCAGACGGCCCCGGCCGGCAAGCGCATGGGTCACGCGGGCGCCATCATCTCGGGCGGGACCGGCACGGCGGCGGAGAAGATGGCGGCCTTCGCGGCCGCCGGCGTCCCGGTCGCCCGCATTCCATCCGAAATCCCATCGCTGATCGCGGAAGCGCTGGAGCGACGGCGTCATCGCGCGCGCGTCGCCGCGAAGCCCGGCGCGCCAGCGCGGCGAGCGTCCGCCACCCGGCCACGCGCGTCGGGTCCGCGGTCGGCTTCGCGGCGCGGGCGCGTGGGGGCCACCGCGCGCGGCGCGCGCACCAAAGCGGCCGCGGCCCGCAAGCGCCGTCCCCGGAGACGCCCCGGCACGCCCTGATACGGGACTCCGAACGGAGTCCCACAACCCGAAGGAGAGCACCTTGGCAGTCGAGCGCACCCTGTTCATCGTCAAACCCGATGCGGTCCAGCGAAACCTGATTGGGAAGATCCTCGCCCATGTCGAGGAGCGCGGGTTCCGCATCGTCGAAGCGCGCTTCGGCCGCATGACCCGCGAGGAGGCCCAGACCTTCTACGCCGAACACCTGGGAAAGCCGTTCTTCAACGAGCTGGTCGACTTCATGACCTCTGGCCCCGTGATGCTGACCTGCCTCGAGCGCGAGAGCGCGGTCGCCTTCCTGCGTGAGGTCATCGGCGCGACCGATCCGGAGCAAGCGGCGGCGGGCACCATCCGCAAGCTGTACGCCGAGAGCAAGGGGCGCAATTCGGTGCACGCCTCGGACGGTCCCGCGAGCGGCGAGCGCGAGGTGAAGCTGTTTTTCGGGGTCGCCGCGCTCTCGCGCTGATGCGCTCGCGGCGGTCAGCTTGGCGGGCCCGCTCGTCTAGACGAAAGCCGGGGGCTGTGTTAGGTTGCCCACATTCCGGGCCCCGCTCTGGCGGGCTCATTTTGTATGTCCGCATTTTCGATTGACCTCGCGGCACTCTCCCCCGGCTGGCATCGGCTGGGTCTCGAGTGCGAGGCCGCCGAATTGGGCCTCCCGCAAGCGGAGTGGTCGGGTCGGGTCCGGGGTACGTTCGAGGTCGAAAAGAACGGCGAGCAGGTCTCGGTACGGGGCCGGCTGGATGCCGTGGCCGCGCTCGAGTGCGTGCGCTGCCTGCGTGGGTTCGAGCTGCATGTGACGCCGCAGCTCGATCTCTACGCCGAGCGATCCAGTTCGGGCCGGCGCTTCGAGGAAGAGGCGCTCGAACGGGATCACTACATGAAGTTCCACGACGGCCGGCACCTGGACATGAGCGACGAGGCGCGCGAGACGTTGCTGCTCGAGCTACCGCTCGCGCCCCACTGTCGCGAGGATTGCCGGGGTCTGTGCCCCGTCTGTGGGGCGGACCGCAACCTGGAGCCCTGCGCACACAGCTGAGCGCCGGAGAGCGGCGGGTGACCGCGCGGCGCGAGGGAGGATGAATTCATGGCGGTACCGAAGCGGCGGCATTCGAGCACGCGCGGCAAGAAGCGGCGCACGCACTGGAAGCTCAAGGCTCCGGGCCTCAATGCCTGCAGCCACTGCAGCAGCCCCAAGCAGCCGCACCGCATCTGTGCCAACTGCGGCTACTACGACGGCGAAGAGATCACACCGCCGCGCGAAGAGTAGGGTGACCGGCGCCATCCATGGCCAACCTCCCGCACATCGGCATTGACGCGATGGGGGGGGACTTCGGCCCCTCGGTGGTGGCGGAGGGCACGGTCCTGGCGTTTCGCCAGATGCCGGGCCGTTTTCGCGTCACGCTGGTCGGCGACGAAAGCGAGATCCGCCCCGCGCTCAGCCACGCGCGCGCCGGCGGCTTTCCCATCGAGGTCGTGCACGCCCCCGAGCGGATCGAGATGGACGAGAAAGCCGTGGCGGCTGCGCGCCGCAAGAGCCGCACCTCGCTCGGCATGCTCACACAACTCCACAAGGAAGGCCGCGTGGATGCGATCTTCAGCGCGGGCAATACCGGCGCGGTGGTCGCGACCGCGCTGCTCGGTCTCGGCCGGCTCGAATCGGTGACGCGCCCCGCGCTCGCCGCCTTCATGCCGAATCCCGCCGGCGGCACGGTGGTGCTCGACGTCGGAGCCAACGCCGAGTGCAAGGCGTCCTACCTGGTGCAGTTCGCCCACATGGGATCGGTCTACGCGCGCTACCTGCTGGGGCGTGAGAACCCGCGGGTCGGGTTGCTCTCGATCGGCGAAGAAGACTCGAAGGGCAATGGTCTGGTCCAGGAAACGCTGCCGCTCCTGCGCCGCGCACAGCACCTCAACTTCATCGGCAACGTCGAAGGCCGCGACGTGTTCAAGGGCAGCTGCGACGTGGTCGTGACGGACGGATTCACGGGCAACGTCGTGCTGAAGACCGCGGAGAGCGTGGTCGGTCTGCTCACGCACAAGGTGCGCGAGGAACTGCGCCGCGACCTCCTCGCCCGGGTGGGCGCGCTGTTCATGATGCCGGCGCTGCGCCGGCTCCGCGCGCAGATCGACTGGGAAGAGTTCGGCGCCGCGCCGCTGCTGGGCGTCAACGGCGTCTGCTTCATCGGTCACGGCCGCAGCGGCGCGCGGGCGTTTCGCAGCGCCATTCGCACGCTGACGCGCTTCGTCGACCAGCGCGTGAACGAGCACATCCGGGAAGAGATCGAGGCGGACCATGACACCGCGGCCTGACGCGCTGCGCGGGGTGACCATCGCGGGGACCGGCATGTACGTGCCCGATCGCGTGCTCACGAATCGCGAGCTGGAACAAATGGTCGAGACCTCCGACGAGTGGATCCTCGAGCGCACCGGGATTCGCGAGCGGCGCATCGCGGCCCCCGAGCAGGCGTCCTCCGACCTCGCCCTGATCGCGGCGCGGCGCGCGCTCGAGAGCGCGGGGCTGACGCCGATGGACGTCGATCAGATCGTGCTCGCGACCACGACCCCGGACCGCGTCCTGCCATCCTGCGCGTGCACGGTGCAGGCCGCGCTGGGCGCGCGCCGCGCCGCGGCCTACGACGTGTTCGCGGCGTGCACCGGGTTCATGTACGGGCTCTCGATCGGGCGCGGGATGATCGGCACCGGGCAGGCCGAGACCGTGCTAGTCATCGGGGTCGAGACGCTGTCGCGCATCACGGACTACACCGACCGCAATACCTGCGTGCTGTTCGGCGACGGGGCCGGGGCGGCGGTGCTGCGTCCGTGCGCCCCCGGCGACGGGCTGCTCGCGATCGTGATCCAGAGCGACGGGGAACTCGGCGGCGTGCTCGAGGTGCCGGCGGGGGGATCACGCACGCCGGCCTCGGCGGCGACCGTCGAGGCGCGGGATCATTTCATTCACATGCGCGGCAGGGAGCTGTTCAAGGTGGCGGTGCGCGCCATGGAAGACAGCATGCGCCGCGCGCTCGATGTGGCGGGGCTCGCGCCAGACGAGCTGGACCTCATCATCCCGCATCAGGCCAACCTGAGAATCATCGACGCGGTGCGCGAACGGCTGGGCACGCCGCCCGAGAAAGTGATCGTCAACATCGACCGCTACGGCAACACGTCCTCTGCGTCGATCCCGATCAGTCTCGACGAGGTGGTGCGCGAAGGCCGGCTCAAGCAGGGCGATCTCGTGGGTTTCATGGCGTTCGGGGGCGGCGTGACCTGGGGTGCCTCGGTGGCGCGCTGGACCCCCAGGACCCGGATCGCATCCCGGCTCGCCGAGCCCGCCACCGCGGCGCGAGGGGCGGGCGAGTGAAGCTCGCGTTCGTGTTTCCGGGCCAGGGCGCGCAGGCCGTCGGAATGGGTCGCGCGCTCGCCACGCAGTACGCGCTCGCTCGCGAGGCGTTCGAAGTGGCCGACCGCGCGCTCGGCTTCCCGCTGTCGCGCCTGTGCTGGGAAGGCCCGGAAGCCGAGCTGCGCATGACGGTGAACGCACAGCCCGCGCTCCTCGCGCACAGCGTCGCGGCGTTCAGGCTGCTGGAGGCCGCGGGGCTCAGGCCCGACTGGGTGGCGGGTCACAGTCTCGGCGAGTATTCGGCATGCGTCGCGGCGGGTGCGATTGCCTTCGAGGACGCGCTGCGCCTCACGCGTCGTCGCGGCGAGCTCATGCAGCGCGCAGGAATCGAGCGCCCCGGCACCATGGCGGCCATCCTGGGGCTCGATCGCACGGCGGTGGACGCGTTGTGCCTGGAAGCGTCGGCGGCCGGAGTCGTGCAGGCGGCGAACCTCAACGCTCCCGGGCAGATCGTGATTTCGGGGGAAGTCGCGGGCGTGGAGCGCGCGTGCGAGATCGCGCGCGCGCGGGGCGCGAAGCGCGCGATTCGGCTCGAGGTGAGCGGAGCGTTCCATTCGCCGCTGATGGCGTCCGCCGCCCTGGGGCTGGCCGCCGCGCTCGCCGACACGCCGCTGCGCGACGCGCGCTGCCCCGTCATCACGAACGTGGATGCCGCGCCGGTGCGCCGCGCCGACGAGATCCGCTCGGCGCTCGAGCGCCAGTTGCTGGGCGCCGTGCGCTGGGAGGAATCGATGCGCCTGGTGCTCGCGGGCGGGGCGCAGGGTTTCGTCGAGGTCGGCACCGGCCGCGTGCTGCGCGGCCTGTTGCGCACGCTGGACCGCGATGCAGCCTCGTGGAACGTCGACGACCCGGAGTCGCTGAGCGCGACGCTGGCGGCGCTCAACGCCGCGCTTCCGGCCGCGGGGAGGGCCTGATGTCCGAAACGCTCGGCGCCGCCGCGACCGTGGCCGGCCGGGAGCTCGCGGGGCAGGTGGCGTTCGTCACCGGCGGCGCGACCGGGATCGGGCTCGCCATCGCCCGGACGCTGGGCGCGCGCGGCGCGACGGTCGCGATCTTCGGCCGCAATCAGGAGCGTGCGGGCGCCGCGGTCGAGAGCCTGCGGGCCGCGGGGCACCCGGCGCGCGCGTTCGCGGCCGATGTCTCCGATACCGCCTCGGTCGAATCGGCGTTCGGAACCGCGCTCGCCGAGCTGCGGCGGGTCGACGTGCTCGTGAACAACGCGGGCCTCGCGCGCGACGGCGCGTTCATGCGCATGGCCGACGCGCAGTGGCACGAGGTGCTCGAGACCAACCTCACCGGCGCCTTCCGTTGCTGTCGCGAGGTGGTGCGCCCCATGATGAAGGCGCGCTACGGCCGCATCGTGAACGTCTCGTCGGTCGTCGGCCTGATCGGAAACCCCGGGCAGGCCAACTACGCGGCCTCGAAGGCGGGGCTGCTGGGCCTCACGGTGTCGCTGGCCCGGGAACTGAGCGGGCGCGCGATCACGGTGAACGCGGTGTGTCCCGGCTTCATCGAGACCGAGATGACCGCCTCGCTTCCCGAACCGGTGAAGACCGCCTTGCTGGGACGCATTCCGCTCGGGCGACTGGGCCGGCCCGAGGAAGTCGCGGAGGTGGTCGGGTTTCTCGCTTCGCCGCGCGCTTCGTACGTCACCGGGCAGGTGTGGACGGTGGACGGCGGAATGGTGATGTAGTCGAATGGAATGGCACTTCTCGAACCACAACAGGAGGTGAATCAGGTGGCGACATTCAGTGAAGACCGGGTGAAGGAGATCATCGCCAAGGAACTCGAAGTCGAGGCCAAGCAGTTGACCCCGGACGCGAAGTTCATCGAAGACCTGGGCGCCGATTCGCTCGACATCGTCGAGCTGGTGATGGCGCTCGAGGAAGAGTTCGGGATCGATATTCCGGACGAGGACGCCGACAAGCTCAAGACCGTCGGCGACGCGATGAACTACTTGAAGTCACACGCCGCCGCCCAGTCCTAGGGCGGGAGATCCGCAGCGAGCGCCGCGCGTTCCGGCAACGTGTAGTGGCTGCGCCGCGCGCGGGCGGAACTCGAGGCAACGGAGAGCCGACCATCAATGTCCAGTCATGAGCGGCGGGTGTTCGTCACCGGGGCGGGTGTGATTTCCCCGCTCGGGAACGACACCGAATCGTTCTGGAAGCAGCTGATCGCCGGAGTGTCCGGCGCCGGTCCGATCACTCGATTCGACACCTCGGAGTACGGCACCCGCTTTGGGTGCGAAGTGAAGGGGTTCTCGACGGAAGGGGTGATCGACCGCAAGGACGCGAAGCGCATGGACCGCTTCGTTCAGTACGCGGTGGTCGCCTGCCATGAAGCGATCCGGAACTCCGGGCTCGATCTGGATGCCGAGAACCGCGATCGCATCGGCGTCATCGTGGGCTCGGGGATCGGCGGAATGGAAACCTTCGAGACCCAGCACCGCATTCTGGTCGAACGCGGTCCGGGCCGGGTCAGCCCGTTCTTCATCCCGATGATGATCTCGGACATGGGCGCCGGGCAGGTGTCCATCCAGTTCGGTCTCAAGGGACCCAACTTCTGTACGGTCTCGGCGTGCGCATCGGGCGCACACGCGATCGGCGAAGCGCTGCGCCTCTTGCGCGCCGGGGATGCCGACGTGATCCTCGCGGGCGGCAGCGAATCCACCATCACGCCGATGGCGCTGGCTGGATTCGGCAATGCGCGCACACTCTCAACACGAAACGACGACCCGCAGCGAGCCAGCCGTCCGTTCGACAAGGATCGTGACGGCTTCGTCATCGGCGAAGGCGCGGGCGTGATCGTCCTCGAGACCGAGGACCACGCCCGGCGCCGCAACGCGACGGTTCTCTGCGAGCTCAGCGGCTACGGCGCATCCGCGGATGCATTCCACATCACCGCGCCCAGCGCGGATGGTGACGGCGCGGCGCGCGCGATGCAGCGCGCGCTGGCAGACGCCGGCATCCCGGCGGAAGACGTGCTCTACATCAACGCCCATGGCACCTCGACTCCCACCGGCGACCCCATCGAGGTCGTGGCGGTGAAGCGGGTGTTCGGCGAGCACGCGCGCAAGCTGATGATGAGCTCGACCAAGTCCATGACCGGCCACCTGCTGGGTGCCGCCGGCGGACTCGAAGCCGTGGTGACGGCGCTGACCCTGGCGCGCGGGATCGTCCCTCCGACGACCAACCTCGAACAACTGGATCCTCAATGCGACCTCGATTTCGTTCCCAACCAGGCCCGCGCGCTGCGCGTGAGGGCCGCTCTCTCGAACTCGTTCGGGTTCGGGGGACACAACGTGACTCTGGCCATGAAGGCCGCGACGTAGGACGCCGCCGCCGCGGGGGCAGGCGCCGGCCGCGCGGACCGCAACCGCCGCCGCCCCGCCGGGGATTCTCGCTATGGAGCTGGCTGCGGTCGCTGTTCGCGCCGCCGCGCCGCGCCCCTGAGCAGCGCGCCGCGAGAATCGGGACCAGCGAGCAGGAAGCCCGCATCCTCGCCGAGTTCGGGCGCCACTACGGCATCACCTTCAATCGGCTCGAGCTGCTCAAGCTCGCGCTCACCCACCGCTCCTACCTGAGCGTGACGGGGCAGGGTCCCCGCGAATCCAACGAGCGTCTGGAGTTCCTGGGCGACTCGGTGCTGGGACTGGTGACCAGCGAGTCGTTGTACCGGCAACATCCCACGGAGCACGAAGGCCAGCTCACGAAGACCAAGTCGCTGCTGGTGTCGAAGGCCATCCTCTCGCGACGCGCGCTGGCGATGGGCCTCGGGCGTTTCGTGCTGATGAGCCACTCCGAGATCGAATCGGGCGGGAGGCAGCGTCTCTCGATCCTGGCCGACGCATTCGAATCCGTGATCGGCGCGATCTACCTGGATCAGGGGTTCGAGGCAGCTCGGGCCTTCATCCAGCGGTGGTTGCTGCGCGACGCGCCTGAGATCGTCGCGGACAAGCGGCACACGAACTACAAGAGCCACCTGCAGGAGTACGTGCAGAGCACGTTCCGCACGCATCCGGTCTATCGGATCCGCAGTGAGATGGGCCCCGATCATTCGAAGCACTTCATGGTCGAGGTGCTGGTCGGGCGGCGGGCGCTCGGCGAGGGCAAGGGCAACAACAAGAAGGAGGCGGAGCAGGCCGCGGCACGCGACGCGCTCGATCGCGTGGGCAGCGAGCGGGGCGAGCGGCCGGCCCGAGAGGGAGGCGAGCGCGAACCTCGCGAGCGTGAGCCGCGCGTCCGTGAATCGCGGGAAGGGCACGTGACCACGCCCGCGCCTGCCGTCGAATCGCAGGCCGAGGTCGTGACCGAAGATGAGAGCGATGAGATGCGCCGGCGCCGGCGCCGCGGACGACGCGGCGGTCGCGGTCGGAGGCCGCGTGGCGACGAAGCTCCGATGGTGGAGAGCGCGGAGCCGGTGGTCGAGCGCGCGCCGGTAGTCGAGCGTGCGCCGGTGGTCGAGCGCGAGGCGGTGGTCGAACGTGCGCCGCTGCGGGCGCCGCTACGGGCGCCGGTGGCTCCGCGTCGGCGCGCGATCGAGCCGCCGGAAGTCGAGCCGCGCGAGATCGAACCTGTTCCGCCGGCTTACGAGGAGGACGAGCTCGAAGAAGTGGGCAGACCGGAGGGCCCGATCGAGGAGCGTCACGTCGATCCGTATGCGATCGAGCCGTCCCCAGTCGAGGAGGAGTTTCATCCCGAGGCCGTGCCCGACCTGTCGGAACCCGTCAGGTTCGAGGACGCGCCGGAGGCCACGCCGGAAGAATCGACCGGATCGGAAGCGCCCGAGGACGTGGACGAGCACGAGGACTCGCCGGCGCATGAGCCGGCCGCGCCCGCCATGCGCGAAGCGCCACCCGCGATCGCGAAACCGGCGCCCGGGGCATACGGTCGCCGACCCGGCCGGGCCCGACGCGCGCCCCGGAACGACTAGCTCGCGGAGCGGCCGAGGGTCACAAGAAAATGAAGCGGGGGGCACTCGCCCCCCGCTCCCAAACTGCCGCCACACGCGATCGGGACAGGCCCCTCGGATTCTCCGTGCCCCTCACACGGTGACGACAGACAATCGCAACCTGCGCGCCGCCGCGCCTCGGTCTGTGGCCCCAACTTCTCATGCGGCGTCTGCTCGGTTGCCAAACGTACCCGCGTCCATGCGGGGAAGACTGTCCACCCCATAGAGAAGATAGCCGCAACTCACATGCCAGCGATGGAGAATCGCAGGCCGTAGTTCTCATCGTTTCGTATGGTAAAGGGTTGCGGGACTCGCGCTCGGCCAATCTATTCCCGGGCGGGCCGTGTCGTCTGGCGTCGCAGCGCCGAAATGTCCCAGCCCGGCGCGGGTGCCGCTACAACTTGGGTAGCAGGAGAGTGTTGGAACTTGAGCGTCAGTCTTGCCCGATGTGGGTCAAGTCGTCGCTGCCACGCGTGGCCCCCTGACGCTCGCGCTCTGCCATCCTGTGGAGCGTGCGCCGGGAGATGCCGAGAATCATGGCCGCGCGCGTACGATTGCCCCCGGTGTGAGCGAGCACCTCCTCGACGTAGCGCTGGATGATCTCGTCGAGGCTCGGAAATTCGGCCCGATCCACCGCGATCGCTCCGCCGCTCCAGGGCAGGCGCGGCGGCATGGCCTCGGGTCCGATCACTCCCTGTGTGGAGAGCACCACCGCGCGCTCGATCACGTTTTCGAGTTGGCGGACGTTGCCGGGCCATGGGAAGTCCATCGCGCGGCGCATCGCCTCGGGCGACACTCCGGGTGCGGGCCGCCCGGTCTGTTGCGAGTACTTGCGCAGGAAATGCTCGATCAGGATCGGAATGTCCTCGCGCCGTTCGCGCAGCGGCGGGAGCGAGACCGACACCACGTTGAGCCGGTAATAGAGATCCTCGCGAAACCGCCCCAGCCGCACCATCTCCTCGAGATTGCGATGGGTCGCGCCGACCACGCGCACGTCCACTTCCGTTTCCTCGTTGCTGCCGACCGGCTTGAAGCGATGCTCCTGGAGCACGCGCAGCAGCTTGGCCTGCAACGTGATGGTGAGATCGCCGATCTCGTCCAGGAACAGCGTGCCGAGGTGGGCCTGATCGAAGAGGCCGCGGCGCGAGGACGATGCGCCGGTGAAGGCTCCCCGCACGTGTCCGAACAGTTCACTCTCCAGCAGCCCTTCCGGGATCGCCGAGACGTTGACCGGGACGAAGTCGCGGTCGGCGCGCGGGCTCCTGCGATGGAGGGCGCGCGCGACCAGCTCCTTCCCGGTTCCGCTTTCCCCGAGGATGAGCACGCTGCTTCGGGCCATGGCAACCCGCGCGACCACCTTGTAGACGTCGAGCATGCGGGATGACTTGCCCGAGACGATCTCGTCGAGCAGACCGGGCACTTCGGGAACCAGCTCGCTCCGCCGATTCGCCTCGGTGTTTCGTTTCTTCTCGATCGCACGCCGGAGCAGCGCGCCAATCGCTTCGAGCGTGGGGGGCTTGGGAAGGTAGTCGTAGGCGCCGGCCTGAATCGCCTCCATGGCCGAATTCGCGGTGGCGTACCCCGTAATGAGCACGACCGGGACGGTGGGATCGTGCTCCTGCATGCGGCGGAGCAATTCGAGTCCGTCGGTTCGTCCCAGGTTGAGATCGGTGAGCACGACGTCGATCGACGACCCGGTGAAGTGACGGATCGCGGCTTCCGCGGAGTCGGCTCCCACCACATCGTGACCGAAGTGCGCGACCATCCGCTCGATGGCGACCGCGGTCTGCGGCTCGTCGTCGACGACGAGAATGCGCGCCTGGGGCTCTGAGGTTTGCATGGCCACCTGCCTGCGACCCGAGGGGACGTCCCGTCCATTCATACCACCTTCGCGAATTCTCGTCATGGCAGAACTTTTCCACTCATCAGAGTCTCGGGCGCGCGAACCAGCCGTGCCGCTTCCGGCGCGAACGCGGCGCGTGTTACCCTCGATGCGATGTGGCATATCGCACTCAGCCTGTTGGTCAGCGCCGCGACCACCAGCCCCGCGCCCGGCGGCGACACCGCCGCCGCGGCGTCACAGTTTCCGAGCGAGGAGGCCCTGCGCCGATACGCGCAGGGCCGGCTGCTCGAAGAGCGTGGCGCCGGGACCGATGCGCTGGGCGAGTACTATCGTGCCCTCTCTCTCGACCCGCGATCCATCGCGACTGCGCGACGATTGAGCGAGACGGCCGCGCGGCTGGGTGACGCGTCGGGTTCGCTCGAGTTCGCACAGCGAGCGCTGACGATCGATGCGCGAGACCCGCGCGCGCTGTGGCTCGAAGGCTCCGCGCTCTTCAATCTGGGCCGTTCGGCTGAGGCGCTGGACGCGCTGGAAGCCGCGGTCGCCGCCGACTCCGATCACGTCGAATATCTCAAGACGCTCGGCCGGATTGGCGAAGAACTGGATCGATTCGACGTGGTGGCCAGGGCCTACCGTCGCATCGTCGCGCTCGACGAGGAGGACGGCGAGTCCTGGTTCCAACTCGCGGCGGCCGAGGCGCGCCTGGGGCGTTTCGCGGCCGCGAAGTCGGCGCTCACCCAGGCGGCCGCAGGCAATCCGCTCCGTCCCGGGGTTCTCTTCCTGCAGGGCTGGATCGAAGAGGGCCTCGGCCATCCGCGCGAGGCGATCGATCTGTATCAGCGCCACCTGAAGATCCACGATGGCGATGATGCGACGCGCCAGCGGCTCGTGGCGCTCCTGATCGACGAGAAGCGCTTCGCGGACGCCTACCGGGAGTCCCAGCGGGTGACGCGCGCGCGACCCGAGGATGCTGACGCACTGGCCGTCGAGGCCGATCTCGCGCTCAGGCTCGGTCGATCGACCGAGGGATTTCAGCTGCTCGACCGCATCGCGCGGCTGGGGCCGGACGATCCCGAGAATCTGGACCGGCGTCTCGACGTGCTGGCCCGGAACCGGCGGAATCGCGAGTCGGTCCAGCTCGCCGACGGCTGGTCGCGACGCCATCCGAACGACTACCGGGGGCCGATGCTCCTGGCGCGGGCCCATGCGGTGGCGGCAGAGAATGAGCCGGCACTGGCGGCGGCGCGACGCGCGATCGAGATGGCCCCCGACTCGCTCGGGCCACGGCTGCTGCTCGGGCGGATCGAGCAGACGCAGAAGCACTTCCCCGAGGCGTCCCAGATCTGGAGCGAAACTTTGCGCCGTTTTCCCGCCGAAGTCGAGATCGGGCTCGATCTCTCGTACTGTCGCGAGCAACTCGGTGACCTCGCGGGTGCGGAGCGGGCGGCGCGCGATGTGCTCGCAGCCAGGCCCGACAGTCCCTCTGCGCTCAATTTTCTCGGCTACCTGCTCGCCGATCACGATCGCGATCTTCCCGAGGCCGAGGCGCTCATCCGGCGGGCCGTGGAGCGGGAGCCGGACAACGGGGCATACGTGGACTCGATGGGATGGGTCTACTATCGGCTCGGTCGTCTCGAGGACGCGCGGCGCGAGCTGGAGCGCGCGATCCGACTGAGCGGGGGAGACCCGGTCGTGTACGAGCACCTGGGAGATGTCTACAAAGACATGCGCCTCATCGAGTTGGCCCGCGATCAGTACCGCCGGAGCCTGGCCGCGGATCACGGCAATCTCCGGGTGAGATCGAAGCTCGATGGCCTTCCCTAACGCCGTGGAACTGCCCCCGCTCCCCGGGGTAGCACACGAGGGTGACTGAGCCCGTGGCGCCCGATCGTGATACCGCCGCACCGACCATCCTGAGCCTCTCCGACGAGGATCTCATGGGACGCGTCGCGGAGGATGACGAGCGCGCGTTCTCGGAGTTGGTCCGCCGCTTTCAAGGTCGCGTCATCAACCTGGTGGGCCGGGTGCTGAACGATCGCGAATGCGGAGACGACATCACGCAGGAGGTGTTCGTGCGTGTGTTCGTCCACCGGAGAAACTACCGGCGCGGCTCCAAGTTCTCGACGTGGCTCTTCACGATCGCGGCGAACCTCGCGAAGAACGAGATTCGCCGGCGAGTACGAAGACGCAACTGGTTCAGCCTGGACGCACTCCAGGAGGCGCTCAAGGACAGCGCGATTCAGCTGGCGGATCCGACCGAGGGCCGCGAGAGCCGGATGGAGCGCGAGCAGCTGCAGGAGGCGATGGGGCTCGCGATCGCGACGGTGCCGGAGAAATACCGGCTGGCGCTGGTGCTGCGCGATATCGAGGGGTTGCCGTACGAGGAGATTGCACAGGTGCTCAGCATTCCGGGCGGCACGGTGCGCTCGCGCATCAACCGTGCGCGGAGCATGCTGAAGCGAAAACTTCAACCGCTGCTTCGACGGGAAGGTTCCTCATGAAATGCGGGCAGGCCCGGCGGCTGTTTGGATCCTACTGGGACGACGAGACCACGCAGGCCGAGCGCGAGTGGCTGGAAGCGCACCTCGGCGCATGCGTCCCGTGCCGGCAGGAGTACGAGGAATTCTCGCGGGCGGTCGAGATCGCGGGCGCACTGCCCCGCCTCGAAGCCGCCCCCGATCTGCTCGACCGGGTGCTGGCGCGCACGCGGCGCGTGGCTCCGGCGCCCGATCGCTTCCCGGCCGCGAGCCCGCACTGGGTCTCGATCACGGCGGCCGCCGCGCTCGCGGCCCTCGTGGTGTCGCTCGTCCTCCCATGGCTCGGCGCGTTGCCGCGTGGCCACCGCACCCTCCCCACCGGGAATTCCGTGCGGGCGCTGCGCGAGCCCGAGATCGTGAGCCCGGTCGCCGCGCGTGGTTCCGCGCGGCTTGATCAGAGCGCGCCCGCGGCCGGCCGCCAGCTGTTGGCGAACGCGTCGGGCGCCGCAATCTCCGACAGCCTCTTCGATCACAGCGAGGACGTCGAATTCATCCTCGACCCCGTGACGCTTCATCGCGGCCGTGCGACGGTGTCGCGATCGCCGAATGGCGTGCAGGGCGAGAAGGCCGTGATCTCGTTCTGAGGAGCCATCGCATGCGACGCCGGTTCCGCTGGGTGACGCCGGTGCGCCGCACGCTGGCGTCTCTGTGCCTCGGGATCGGGCTGGTGTATGCCGCGCCCGGATTCGCGCAGGGCGCTCTTTCCGCGCTTCAGACCGACGTCGATCAGATCACCCTCGCCGCACGCGCCTCGGTGGTCTCCGTCTTCGCGCAACGGGCGGTCGCGGTGGCCGCCTCGCGCACCCACGGTGCCGAGCAACGGTTGCACACCCGCGTCGGATCGGGCGTCGCCGTCGACGAGAACCTGATCCTCACCACCGCGAGCGTGGTGCTGGGCGCGGATCGGGTCCTGGTGCGCAGCGTGAACGGGCTTCAGGTGGACGCCGACATCGTCGGGGTCGATCCGGTGTTCAATCTCGCGCTGCTCCGCGTGCCCCAGCTCCGCCTTCCGCCGATTCGGTTCGCGGAGGAGCGCCCGCCCCAGGTGGGTGACTGGGCGATCGCGCTCGGGACCTCGTACCGCGCGCAGCCCACGCAGTCCGTCGGGTACGTCGCGTATCGCTATCCCGAGCCGCGGATGGCGCTGCTGCAGCTCACCAACACCGTCTATCCGGGCAATAGCGGGGGCGCCGCGCTCAACACGCGGGGCGAGCTGGTCGGCATCATCCAGGGCGAGCTCGGCGTGCCCGGCGCCGGCGCCGCGCCCGATGGCGAGCGACGCCCCGCGGGCATGAGCTTCGTGCTGCCCGTCGAGAACGTGCGTCCGGTGTACGAGAGCCTCAGGCGCGACGGACGCGTGCACCACGGATACCTGGGCGTGAGCACCAGTGGCGCGAGCGTCCAGAGCGAGACCGAGGCGGGCCTGAGCGTGCCGATCGGCGCGCTCGTCGAGACCGTCGAACCCGCGGGGCCTGCCGCCCGGCTCGCGCTCCGGCGCGGCGACCTCATCGTGGGATTCGACCGGGAGCGCGTCGAGTACCCGGGCCAGCTCGCGCGCTGGGTCGCATCCACGCCGCCCGGCACGACCGTCGATCTCGTCTGGGTGCGGGACGAAATCCAGCACGTCGGCCGCGCCGTGCTCGGCGAGTCCCCGCATTCCATGCCGCAGTGGGCGGCGGAGGCGGTGGCTCCCGCCGACTCGAAGCCCACTCCGAGCCGCATCGCCGAGATCGAGCGGCAGATCCAGCGCCTCCACCGGGAGCTCCAGCAACTCAAGACCCCGCCCGCTCCGCCGTCGCGCCCGTAGCGCGCGATCCCGCGCGGCAACCGGTTGTGTATAGTGCGCCGATGGCCGATCTCGTCATCCGATATCCGTCCGCGTCCCGGCGTTCGCGTCTGCGCATCGATCCCGGCGGGCTCGTCCGGCTCGGGTCGTTCGCGCGACTCGTCACGCGCGCGCGGAGATTCGCGGTGGTGAGCGATCGCAACGTCGCGCGGCTCCACGCGGGGCGGGCGCTGCGGTCGCTCCGGGGCGCGGGACTCACGGCGACCGCGATCGTGCTCGCGCCCGGGGAGCGCACCAAGGGATCGGCGCAGCTGGCGCGCCTCTGGGACCGCCTCACGGAGCTGGGTCTCGATCGCGAGGACGCGATCGTCGCGCTCGGCGGCGGCGTGATCGGCGATCTCGCCGGGTTCGCGGCCGCGACCTACCTGCGGGGCGTGGACTGGATCGCCCTGCCGACCACCCTGCTCGCACAGGTGGACAGCAGCGTCGGGGGGAAGACCGCGGTCGATCTCCCCGCCGGGAAGAATCTGGCGGGCGCGTTTCACCAGCCGGTCGGGGTGCTGGTGGATCCGCACCTGCTCGCCACGCTACCGGCGCGGCAGCGCCGCGCGGGTCTCGCGGAGGTCGTGAAGGCCGGCATGGCGGTGGACCCGCGCCTGTTCGCCTGGATCGAGCGGCATCTCGTCGCGCTCGCGGCGGGAGAGCCCGACGCGCTCGCTGGCGCGATCGAACGCGCCATCCGCGCGAAGGCCCGCGTCGTGCGGCGGGACGAGCACGAACGCCGGCGCGGCGGGCGGACGGCCTTGAACTTCGGGCACACGCTGGGACACGCCATCGAAGCCAGCCGGGACTACCGCGGACCGCTGCACGGCGAGGCGGTCGCGATCGGGATGCGAGTCGCCGCCGCACTCTCGGTGCGCGTGGCCGGCCTCGATCCCGCCGCGCGTGCGAGGCTCGAAGCTGTGCTCGATGCGCTCGGGCTTCCACGCCGCATGCCGCCGACGCCGCTGTCCCGCCTGCTGGCCGCGATGCGACAGGACAAGAAGCGAAGCGCTTCGGGAGTGCGCTGGGTGTTGACGCCTCGGGTGGGCCATGCTAGCGTGCCGCGCCTGATATCCGGCCGCCTCGTGCAGGCGGCGCTGCTTGAAGCTGGCGCCTGCGCCTGAGCGGGCGCGGCGATCGTCGAGGCTCGATGCCCCGCATCCTCGTCCTGCACGGCCCCAATCTCAACGCCTTGGGTACCCGCGAGCCGGAAGTGTACGGCCACACCACGCTGGAGAGCATCGATCGCGGACTTCAGAGTCTCGGCGCGGAGCTCGGCTGCGAGGTCACCTGTCGCCAGTCCAACCATGAGGGTGTGTTGATCGACGCGCTCCACGATGCCAGGACGCACGCCGACGGCGTCCTGCTCAACCCGGGAGGGCTCACCCACGGCAGCGTCGCGCTGCGCGATGCGGTCGCGGCGGCCGGTCTGCCGGTGGTCGAGGTGCACGTGTCGAATCCCCAATCGAGAGAGAGCTTCCGTCATGCATCCACCGTGTCGGGTGTCGCCCTGGGCGTGATCCAGGGGTTCGGCGCCGACAGCTACCGGCTGGCGCTTCGGGCGCTGGCGGGGCACCTCACCCGTGCCGCCCGCGAGACCTAAGCGCGCGCGCCGCGCCGCGCGCACCAGCAAACCGGTCAAGTCGACTCCCAACCGCGACGATAACGCCGGAAGCGCGATGCCAGGCGGCATCGATTTCGCGGAGCTTCGTCGGCTCATCCGCCTGGTTCAGCGCACCGGCATCGGTGAGATCGAGGTCAGTTCCGGCGGCAGGGCGGTTCGAATCTCCGCCCAACCAGGCGCTCCGGTATCCGTGGCGTTTCCGGCCGCGGGCGCGGCCGGTCAATCCCCCGCTCCGGTGACGGCAGGAGCGGGGCACGCCCCGGGCGCGAACGCCCCCGCGGCTCCCGCGAAAAGCGAGCGGCTCGTCGCGATCACGTCTCCGATGGTCGGGACTTTCTACCGGGCGCCCGCGCCCGACGCCGATCTCTATGCAGAAGTGGGCAGCATGGTCGAGGTGGGCCAGACGGTCTGCATCATCGAAGCCATGAAGCTCATGAACGAGATCGAGTCGGAAGTGCGCGGACGGGTGGTCGAGATCCTGGTGGAGAACGCCCATCCGGTGGAGTTCGGCCAGAAGCTGTTCCTGGTCGACCCGGCCTGATCGGGACGAGCCGGCTGGCAGGGAGATCGGGATGAACATCCGCAGCGTGCTCGAAAAGATGATCGCCGCCCGGGCCAGCGATCTCCATCTCAAGACCGGCACGCCCCCGGTGGTGCGCGTCGACGGCGTACTCTACACGCTCGACGAGCCGCCCCCGAACGCTGCGGATCTCCGCGATGTCTGCAATCAGCTGCTCAACGAAGAGCAGCGGCAGCACTTCACGACCCACAGCGAGATCGATTTCGCGTTCGGAGTCTCGGGTCTCGCGCGCTTCCGCGCGAACATCTTCATGCAGCGCGGCACGCCGGCCCTCGCGCTGCGCCACGTGCCGGTCGACGTGCCGACCCTCGAGGACCTGCATCTGCCGGCAGTGGTGAGCGAGCTGGCGTTCACGCCGCGCGGCCTGATCCTGGTCACCGGCCGCACCGGGTCCGGCAAGTCCACCACGCTCGCCGCGATGATCGACTCGATCAACAAGGTCACCAACCGCAACATCATCACGGTCGAGGACCCGATCGAGTTCCTCCACCGCGATCGCCTGTCGTTCATTCACCAGCGCGAGGTCGGGCTCGACACCCACTCGTTCCATGCCGGTCTCAAGTACGTGCTGCGCCAGGACCCCGACATCATCCTGGTCGGTGAGATCCGCGATCTCGAGACCATGAGCAGCGCGCTGATGGCGGCCGACACCGGCCACCTCGTGATGTCGACGCTCCACACCACCGACGTGGTCCAGACGCTCCAGCGCGTCGTCTCGTTCTACCCGCCCCACCAGCACGACGAGGTGCGCCTGTCGATCGCCTCGAATCTGCGCGCCGTGATCTCGCAGCGACTGATCCCGCGCGCGGACGGCGCGGGACGCGTGCCGGCGGTCGAGGTCATGGTGAACACGCCCACCATTCGCGAGTACATTCTCGATGCGGACAAGGTCTCGCTGCTCGGGGCCCTGGTCGCCGAGGGCGTCACCCAGTATGGAATGCAGACCTTCGATCAATCGGTGCTGCACCTGCTGCGCGAGGGGCTGATCACCGAGGAAGAGGCGCTCAAGAACTGCTCGAATCCGAACGAGCTCGGACTCAAGCTCAAGGGCATCTCGGCCACCTCCGATCGCATGTGGCAGCCCGTGGACGCCGCGACCACCGGCGGCGAGCGCGACAAGGGCGGCGCCTCGCCTGCGTCCCCGGGTCTGGCCACGCCGGCCGGGGCGTCTCGTCCCGGCCGGATGGGCTGACCGGGGGCGAATGTTCCGCAAGGTCCTGATCGCGAATCGCGGCGAGATCGCGCTGCGCGTGATCCGGGCCTGCCGTGAGCTCAAGATCGCGACCGTCGCGGTCTTCAGCGAGGCGGATCGCGACAGCCTCCACGTGCGGCTGGCCGACGAATCGGTCTGCATCGGCCCGCCCCAGCCGGCCCAGTCCTACAACCACATCGCCCGGCTGATCTCGGCCGCCGAGGTCACCGGCGCGGATGCCATTCATCCCGGGTACGGTTTCCTCTCCGAGAACGCGCACTTCGCCGAGGTGTGCGCTTCGTGCGGTTTCACCTTCATCGGTCCCACCCCCGAGATGATACGCAAGATGGGGGACAAGGCGGTCGCGCGCCGCACGATGGTGGAGGCCGGCCTGCCGGTCGTCCCCGGCAGCGAGGGCCTGATCGCGGACAACGACGAGGCGCAGTCGCTCGCGCACCAGATCGGGTATCCGGTCATCATCAAGGCGGCGGCGGGCGGCGGCGGCCGCGGCATGCGCGTCGCATGGGACGAGAAGCAGCTGCGCGCCGGACTGGGGATCGCGCGGGCCGAGGCCGAGGCCGCGTTCGGAAACAACGGCGTGTATCTCGAGAAGTTCATCGTGCGGCCGCGCCACATCGAATTCCAGCTGTTCGGCGACGCTCACGGCAACCTGATCCATCTGGGCGAGCGTGAGTGCAGCGTCCAGCGCAACCATCAGAAGCTGATCGAAGAGGCGCCGAGTCCGTTCCTCGACGCGGAGAAGCGCCGCACCGTTGGCGCGCTGGCCGCGAAGGGCGCGGCCTCGATCGGCTACCGCAACGCCGGGACCATGGAGTTCCTGTTCGATCAGGAGGGGCGTTACTACTTCATGGAGATGAACACCCGCATCCAGGTCGAGCACCCGGTGACGGAAGAGGTCACGGGCCTCGATCTGGTGAAGGAGCAGATCCGGGTCGCGGCCGGCGAGCGGCTCTCGCTCGCGCAGGACGAGGTCGAGTGTCGCGGCCACGCGATCGAGTGCCGGATCAACGCGGAGGACCACGAGCACGGCTTTCGCCCGAGCCCCGGCACCATCGGCTACTGGTACAAGCCGGGCGGCCCCGGGATCCGGGTCGACAGCCACGTCTACGCGGGCTACACCGTGCCGCCCTACTACGACTCGATGATCGGGAAGCTGATCGCCTACGGCAAGGACCGGCCCGAGGCGCTGCGCCGCATGGAGATCGCGCTCGAGGAGATGATCGTCGAGGGCGTGAAGACCACGATTCCCTTCCACCTGCTCGCGGTCCGGAGCGCCCGCTTCCAGCAGGGCGACCTCGACACCGGCTTCGTCGAGACGCTGCTGCGGCCCGCGGTGGCCGCCGCCCCCGTATCCTGAGCGGCGCGGTGCGCGTCCGGGCCGAATTCGCGCCGGGACCCTTACCCCGTCGCGCCGCGCCGCCTCGGGACTGGCCGCGCGATCCGCGCACCACGACGGCCGTTGTCATCGACGTCCTGCGCGCGACCACCACGCTGAGCGTGGCACTCGACAACGGCGCGCGGGCCGTGATTCCGGTCGCGAGCCCGGAGGCCGCGCTCGCGATCCGGGCGCGCGAGCCCGGGGCGCTGCTGTGCGGCGAACGCCAGGGCCTGCGCATCCCGGGATTCGATCTCGGGAACTCTCCGGCCGAGTACGCGGCCGAGGTCGTCGCGAACCGCACGCTGATCTTCGCGTCGACCAACGGCTCGCTCGCGCTGCTCGCTGCGGCGGGATGCAGGCGGCGGCTGCTGGCGGCGTTCGTGAACGTGGCGGCCGTGTTGCGCGCGCTCGCGGGCGAGCGCTTCGTGCTGCTGCTCTGTGCCGGCAAGGAGGGACGGTTCGCGATCGAGGATGCGGCGTGCGCCGGGATGATCGCGGCCGCGCTCGCCGCCCGGGGGGCATCGATCGAGGGCGGGGCGGCGCGCGCGGCGCTCGCGCTCGCTCCGCGGGACGCGACGGCGGTGCGCACGCTGGTGCAGGGCGCGTCTCACGCGCGCACGCTGCGTGCGCTCCATGCGTCATTCGCCGGGGACGTCCAGCGCTGCGCGACGCTCGATGGGATCGATCGCGCCTTCGAGATCTGAACGCGGCAGCGCTCAGTTCCGCTGCGCGTCCGCGAGCAGCCCAACGCCCACCGCGCCGAACAACACGTCGCTGAACCAGGCCGCGACGTACGGCGGCATCATGCCGCTGTGGCCGAGCGCCTTGCCGAGCTGCATGCTGCCCCAGAACACGAACGCGATGCACACCGAGAGCCCGAAGCCGAGCGCGGGGCTCTGGAGCCGGAGCCGGGTGGCCACCGACGCTCCGATCATGACCACGATGATGTTGAAGAGCGGGAACGCGAGCTTGAGATGGAGGTCCACCAGGTAGTTTGCGACCCGCAAACCGCTCGCGCGCAGCCGCACGATGTAGCGGCGCAGCTGGAGGTAGTTCATCTCGGCGGGCTTGAGGCTCTCCTTGGCGAAATCGTCCGGCGTCTCGCCCAGATCGGGGGCCGGAAGGCGCTGGAACGGGGTCGCGATCTCCCGGCCCGCCTCGAAGCGGCGGATGTAGCCCGATGCGAACACCCACTGATGTCCGTCCCAGGTCGCCTCGGCCGCGTCGATGCGCCGTACCAGGTCCCCGTGCGCGAACTCCTGGAGCGCGACCTCGTGCATGCGCTTCTCGAGCACGAGGTAGAGGCGGATGTAGAAGATCCGACCGCCGTTCCCCAGGTAGGTCACGTCGGCGCGCTCGGTCACCAGATCGCGCTTGAGGCGCTGGATCTGCTCGTCGTAGATGCGGTCGCGTTCGCGGTTCGCGGCCGGCACCACCAGTTCGCCGAGCAGGAGCGAGATCGCGGCCGCGGCGAGCGCGCTCGCGAACACCGTGGTGAGGATGCGCATGAGCGGCAGGCCCGCCGAGCGCATCGCCGTGAGCTCACCGAACTTGTTGAGCTGGCCGAGCGCGAGAAAGGTGGCGAGCAGCAGCGCGACCGGCAGCACCTGCACCACCACCTCCGGCGCGCGGTACAGGTAGAAGCGCGCGATCAACTCGAACGGCGCGCGATGATCCAGGAAGACGTCGATCTTCTCGAAGAGATCCACCACCACGAAGATGACGATGAAGCCCGCCAGCCCGAGCGCGACGTAGCCCATGAACTCGCGGAGCACGTAGCGGTCGAGGATCTTCAAGCGGGCCGTGCCGCCGGGCGCGCGCGCGGGCGCCACAGTTCGCAGGTGCGCAGGGTCGCGACCAGGCCCCACGCGCCGAGCACCAGGTTGGGGAGCCACATCGAGAGCCAGGGCGGCAGCAACAGCCGGTTGGCGAGCTCCTCGCCGCCGATCAGACACAGGTAGTAGAACAGGAAGAACGCGATCGATACGAACGCCACGGCCGGGCCGGCGCGCCGCACGCGCATCCCGAGCGGCGCCCCGAGCAACACGAACACCACGCACGCCGCCGGCAGCGAGTACTTCTTCTGGATCTCCACCGAGAGCGATGCGATCCGGCGTCTCAGCGCGGAGCGTTCCACCCGCCACAGGTCGATCTCGGTACGGAGCGCCGGCTGCGCGCTCGCGAACCGCTCGAGCGGGTCTTCGCGCGAGACCAGCGCCGCCCAGGTCGCGCGCACCTGTCCGCTCCACGGAAGCCGCTCCGGCGCGAGCGCGTCGATCACGGGTCCGGGCGCGCCCATCTGCCGAAGCCGGTCGCGACGGAGCGCGATCGCCCGATCGTACTGCTCGCGCATGCTGGCGCGTTCATCGATCAGCGCATCGGTCGTCATCTCGCGGTCGCTGCGCGAGTCGCGCACCGTGTGCTCCAGCAGCCCGCCGGCGCCGGAGATGTAGATGACGTGGGTCTTGAACACCATCCGCCGGTAGCGTCGCGATCCACCCTCTTCCGACGGGATCTCGTGGATCTCGCCGTCACGCAGCCGCAGCACCGCGGTCTTTCCGTCCGGCGTGTACTCGAGCGTGCCGTGCTTCGCGAGGATCGTGGTGGGCGGCACACCGGGATTGAGCTTGTAGATCGTCACCCCGCTCATCTCGTTGGTGCGGCCGTTCACGGATTGCACCAGCAGGTTGTAACCGGGAAAGTCGGTGATGAACACGCCCTCCTGCAGGCGAACGGTGGGGCGCATGCGCCCGATGTCGATCAGCAGATTGGCGAACGCGTGATTGGTCTCGGGCAGCACGCGGTTGTTGAAGTAGGTGAGCCCGAACTGGAGGGCGACCGCAGCGAGCAGCGGGCCGATCAGCACCTGCGCCAGGTTGACGCCGCTGGCTCGCAGCGCGGTGATCTCGTTGTCCTGCGACAGGCGGCCGAAGGTCATCAGGACGGCGATCAGCACCGCGCACGGCGCCGAGAGCGCGATGATGTAGCCGAGCGAAAGCAGGAACAACTGGGCCACCACACCCAGCGCGACCCCCCGGTTTACCACGAGGTCGAGGTAGTCGAACATCACGTCCATCTCGAGGATGAACGTGACGACGCCGAACCCGAGCAGGAAGGGAACCAGATGCAGTCGGAGTATGTAGGTACGAAGGATGCGCACGATCGCGCACACTACCCCATCGGCCGGCTCTGGAGCGAACACATTTGCCCGTAAAGGCTTTGACCGCTGAAGCTTGGCCTGCTACGGTCGCCCCCTGCGCCTCCATCCTCGGAGGCGCGTATAGTTTGGGGCTTCCATGCTGACCTCCCTGACGCTGCCGGCCGTCACGCTGATTCTGGGGCTGTCGGGCGTGCCGGGCCTGCCCTGGCTTCACGGGATCAAGCTCAAGCGAACGCCCCCGGCGCCGGCCGACACCCTGCCGCCGCAGTGGAAGACCTCATCCCGCCTGGCACTGGAGGACCACCTGGTGCGGCCGACGCTGCCGTCGCTCCAGCCGTCGCCGCGGGGGCTCAAGTTGAAGTACGACCCGCGCCAGCTCCGCATCGGTTTCGATCCCGACTCTGGGACGGTGAACGCGTTCTCCGAGGTGGGCTCGGCGCGGATCGGAGACGGGATGCGCGAGCCGCTGCAGTTCTACAGCGCCGATCTCACCCAGCGCAGCTTCCAGCGACAATGGCTGGAACGCTCCGCTCTGGCGATCCGCACCTCGAGCCTGGCGCCCACCGCGGCCGCCTCCGCCGCGCCGGGGGGGCTCTCGTTCAAGCTCCCCTCGCCGCTCCCGCGAAAGGTGCAGAGCCTGCTGGGCCCCGGGGGCCCCGCGCTCAACGTGTCGGGATCGGAGAACATCCGGCTCTCCGGGCAGAGCAACTGGACGAACCAGCAGCTCGGTCCGCTCGGGCGCAAGCCATCGCTGTTCCCATCGCTCGACATGCAGCAGGACCTCAACATTCAGCTCGAGGGCCAGCTCTCCGACCGCATTCGCGTCAACCTGCTTCAGAATTCGGGCATTCAGATCCCGCTCGCGAACCGCATCGCGATCAATTACAAGGGCGACGAGGACGACGTCGTGCAGGCGCTCGACCTCGGGAACACGAACCTCTCGCTGCCGGGCACGCAATACGTCTCCTACAGCGGCAAGAACGAGGGATTGTTCGGGGTGAAGACCGCGATGCGTCTCGGGCCGCTCGACTTCACGGTGCTCGCCAGCAAGCAGGAGGGGAAGAGCGAGCGCGCGGCGTACTCGGGGGGAGCGTCCCGGCAGACCCAGACGCTCGCCGACCTCGACTACATGAAGGGCGTCTACTTCTTTCTCTACGATCCCAACCTCGATCTGCTCGACATCCCGAACACCAGCGTGCAGCTCTACCTCGACGACTACAACTACAGCAACGACCAGAACTCGGTCGCGGGGCGGGCCTTCGTCGATCTCGGTCTCACCTGCCCGGGCTGCAACGACTCGACCTCGGTGCGCGGCGTCTTTGCGCCGCTCCATCCCGGCGCCGATCAGGACTACGAGATTCTCGACAACGTCTACAACCCGTTCTACAAGATCATCCGCATGCACCGCGCCGTGACCGGCGAGCAGCGTCTGGCCATCACCTACAACGCGCGGCGCATCGGGCCCGGCGGCACGCCCGGCCCGGAGTTTCCGGTCGGAGGACAGGACTCGGTGGAGGCGGACGGAGCCCAGCGCCGCTTCATGAAGCTGCTGCGTGCGCCCGCCAGCGTCATCCGGCCCGACGACTCCGGGAACTTCGACACCACGAACGTCTTCGTCTCGACCCGCGATCTCGAGCTTCACAATTTCTACCAGCTGGCCGGCCAGCGGATCGACCCGGCCAGCTTCACGCTCACCATCCGCAAGGGCGTCGACGACCCGCCGGTGACGTTCATCCGCTCGCGCGGCGACAGCGCGGTGCCGTACATCGAGGTGCTGGGTCTCGATAATTTCGACCAGACGCGCGGGACGCTCGATCCCGGGCACGACGGCAAGGTGGACGGCGCCGCGGCCACCACCGACAGCCGGCAGCTGTTCGTGGACTTCGAGAACGGGACGCTGTTCTTCTTCGATCTCCGCCCGTTCGCCCCGCGCGTGGGGCACAATTTCCTGGGGACCGACGGCCGTGTTCACCCGCGGTATCCGTTCGACCAGTTCGTCAGCAACGCGCTGAACCGTCGGGACTCGCTGGTGGGGCCGCCGGACAGCTCGAACGGGGCGAACGCCGCGATCTACGATCAGTATTACCTGCAGCGCTCGCTCGATACCCGCTACTACATCGACGCGGAGTTCACGGCGGCGCGCGCGCAGGGCGAGATCAACCTGGGCCGCGGCACCCTGATCGAGGGCTCGGACGTCGTGACGATCAACGGCCAGGCGCTGGTCCGGGATCGCGACTACACCATCGACTACGACCTGGGTCGCGTCGTCCTGAAGCGACAGCTCGGTCCGGCCGACCAGCTCAACATCGACTACTCGTACGCCCCGCTCTTCCAGCAGGCGGGGCGCACGCTGGTCGGGAACGCGTTCCGGCTCGAGGGCCGGGACAAGAGCTTCGGCGGCGCGTTCATGTACGAGAGCAAGGGCGCGCAGGACCTGCGGCCGCGGCTCGGCGAGGAGCCGTCGCGCAGCCTGATCGGCGATCTCAACACCGCCTGGGGTTTTCATCCCGAGTGGGTGACGCGGCTGGTGGACCGGCTGCCGGGCGTGCGAACGACGGCGCCCTCCGATCTGAGCGTGCAGGCGGAGATGGGCGCTTCGTACCCCAATCCCAACACGCGCAACGTGGTCTACATCGACGACATGGAAGGCGTGCGCGACGCCGTCACGGTCTCGATGAGCCCGGAGCGCTGGGAATTGTCGAGCGTGCCGAGCCTCAAGAGCGGCGGGTTCGAGATTCCGCTCACCGACACCCTGCTCGTGCCGCGCCGCCGGAAGGCCGAGATCCACTGGTTCTCGCCCCCGGCCGCGATCAAGGAACGCGACCTCAAGCCCAATCTCTCGGACGCCCAGGGCGCTCAGACCGCGCATCAGGTGCTCGCGTTGTCCATTCCGCGGCGGCCGCTCACGTCCCAGTCGACGGACTTCCTGTGGGCCGGGCTCACCTTTCCGCTCGACCAGGTCGGCCTGGATCTGTCGCGCTCCCAGTTCATCGAGCTCTGGGTCAACGATTTCGACGACCTCACCCGCGTGCGCAACCGGCACGTGAAGCTCCACATCGACCTGGGCGTGGTGAGCGAAGACCAGATGCCTTCGCCCGACGTGCTGCCCGACGGCCGGCTCGAGACCGAAGACCAGGGTTCGCCGCCCGACCACCAGCTGACGGTGACGGACCGCAACGACGAGGACACCGGGCTCGATGGCAAGCTCGACAGCGAGGAGATCGCGAAGGGCGTCCCGATCCGGGATCTGAGCACCGCGGGGTCCTCCGATCCCGAAGGCGATGATTTTCGCGCGGTCCCCGAAGGTCCGCCCGAGGACATGGATCCGGCGCGGTTCCGCTTCGCGAACGGCACCGAGAACAATCACACGCTGAATCCGGTTCCCGACACCGAGGACCTCAACCTCAACAACAACATCGACACCGCCGAGGATTACTTCGAGTACTCCGTGGACCTGTGCGACACGTGCGACACCTATCTCGAGACCGACGTGAGGCGCGACTTCGTGTCCCCGCCCCCGCGCAATCCGGTGCGGGCCGACAACGGGTGGCGGCGCTACCGGATCCCGATCAACGACGCGTTGCGAGTCAAGTTCGGCGCCCCCGATCTCACCCTCGCGCGCCACGTGCGGGTGTGGGTGGACTCGCTGGTGGATCCCGATCCCGCGGCCCGCCCGCTGCTCATGCTGGGCGGTCTCGAGATCGTCGGCAGCCGCTGGCAGGGCACACCGCTCACGCCCGACCAGGAGCAGTTCGAAACCACGCTGACGCTCAACTCGCTGAACAACGTGGACAACGCTGACGAATACACGGCGCCCTTCGATCCCGGCACCGATCGCAGCGGCGGCCTGCCGCTCAGCCGGCGCGAACAGTCGCTGGGCCTGGAGTTCACCCAGCTGGCCCCCGACGACACGCTCGAGGTCTTCAAGACGTTTTCGATCGACGAGAACTACAGCCGCTACGGCTCGCTCAATTTCTGGATCGGGGGCTCGCGCTTCGAAGACTATGCGGCGCTCGCGGACTCGCTGGAGAACATCCAGTACTTCGTGCGCTTCGCGTCGGACGAGCTGGGTCGCAACTACTACGAGTACAAGGCCCGGCTGCCGATCGATCCCGATTCGACCCGCATTCCGTGGCAGGAGGTGCGACTCAAGCTCACCGATCTCTCGAACCTCAAGCTCGGCTTCCCGACGACCGACCCGATGTATCGCGTGCCCGGTCCCGCCGGGAACGACTCGATCATCATCAAGGGGCGCCCTTCGTTCACACGCCTGCGCCGCGTTTCGTTCGGGATCATCAACGCGAACCGGAGCCCGCTCCACGTCATGCCGGGAGGCCGCGTGCTGTTCGACGAGCTGCGGGCGACGGATGTCGCGAAGGACGCGGGCTACGCGAAGCGCATGCAGGTGAACGGCCGCCTCGCCAACCTGGCCAGCTACAACCTGTCGTGGAACGCGCGCGATGCCAATTTCCAGAGCGTGGGAGAGAGCCGCGGCAGCGGCAGCTCCTCCGACCAGCTCAACATGGGGACCAGCATCGACCTTCACCGGTTCTTCGAGGCCACCGGCATCGTGCTGCCGCTCGCGCTCAACTACGCGCGCAGCTCATCGAAGCCGCGCTTCAACGCGGGCGACGACATCCTGCGCACCGGGGCATTCGAGGCCGCGAGCGAGACCCGCGGAGAGACGCGCAGCCTCGCGACCAGCTATCGCCGGCAGTGGAGCGATCGCGCGAATCCCATCCTGCGTTACACCCTGGGCGGCGTCACCGTCAGCCATAGCCGGTCGCAGACCGACAGCCGCAATCCCACCTCGGTGGGAACCTCGACGTCGAAGTCGTCTGCTGTGAACTACGGGATCGCGCCCCGGAGCCTGCTCGCGATCCCGCTGCCGCTCACCAAGGCCCGATTCTATCCACTGCCCGAGCGTTTCTACTGGAACTACGCCGTCTCCAGCAGCCAGAGTCGCGCGTTCGACCGGACCCGCGACGGCGGTCTCCTGCTGCGAAATTCCGTCGCAGGGCGCGCGGCCTCCGTCAACTTCGGCGCGGACACCCGCCCCTTCGAGTTCCTCCACCATCACTTCGAGGCACTGCGCAATCTCATGCTCGCGCCGGCGCTGCGCGAGAAGATCGGGCCCATCAACTTCGGCCGCGTCGTGACCTGGCGGCAGAACATGGACGCGCGTTACGTCGTGAACAAGGGTCCATGGCTCAGTCCGTCGTTCGGCTGGGGATCGAACTACTCGCAGGACAATCGCCCCGAGCTGTCGCCCGACCTGAGCGTGCGCTCGATCGGAAACAACCAGTCGATCTCGGGAACCTGGGCGGTTCCCTTCGACCGGTTCGGCGGAGCGCGCGCGGGGCGGCCGGCGCTCGGTGACACCTCGCGGAAGGTGCCCCGCGCGCCGGCGATCTCCTGGCGGAGCATGCTCGCGCGGCTGGGCGCGATCAGCACCGAGGCCGCGTACAACAAGTCGAGCGGCTACTCGCGACTGACCGGGATCCCCAGCGTCGGCTATCTCGCGGGACTCTCGGACGACCCCGGCCTCTCGACCGGGTCCGGCAGCGGCATGCATGCCCAGTTCGGCAACAGCTCGAACCGTTCGATGGACTGGCGCGCCTCGGCGCGGACCCGCCTTGGTCTCGTGCTCGACGCGACGGTGATGACTCGCGGCGAGTACACGACGCGCCGCACTCAGATGAATGGCGTTTCCACGCGCTCGGTGACGTCGCGCTTCCCGGACCTGGATTTCGAATACGGTCGGATTCCCAACCTGCTTCGCATCGACCGCGTGCTGGCCAGCCCGCGGATCAGGACCGCGTTCAGCCGCTCGACCCTCACCGATTATCGAACCGGCGACCAGACCCCCACCAGCGTCTCGACCAGCAGCCAGTGGCAGCCGCTGCTCAGCCTCTCTGGCGATTTCAAGAACGCCACGCGCGCCGAGCTCAAGATCGAGCGCAGAGTCACGGTGCGAGACAACTTCCAGTTCTTTCGCTCGACGCGCACCGACCGCAACACCGACGTGAACCTGAGCCTGAGCCGCTCCTACTCGCGAGGGCAGAAGGTCAAGATCCTGGGCCGGGAAAAAACCGTGAAGAGCGCGGTGTCGCTCGGGCTCACCGGCGTGTACTCGCGAACCAGCGGCGAGACGGTGACCGTCGGATCGAGGCGCGCGCAGCTTCCGATCGACCAGGACCGGCTCTCCTTGAACGGCCGCGGCGACTACTCCTTCAGCAACAGCGTCACCGGCGGGCTGGTGCTGGGCTTCGGACAGAATCGCGATCTCCAGCGGCAGATCACCTCGCGCAACGTGCGCGTCGAATTCCGCGCTTCCTTCAGCTTCTGAGGTCCCATGAGATCGATCCTGCTGTGCCTCACGCTGATCCCGCTCACGCTCGGCTCGTGCTCGGCCCCCATCGTCGCGGACGGCGCGCGAGCGCAGGGCCGGATCGTGCACCAGGTCGAGATGGGGCCGCGCGTTCCGGGAAGCGCGGGGCACGCGGCCGCCGTCGAATGGCTGGTGGGCGAGCTTCAGCGCCTCGGCGGGCGGATCGAGCGGCAGGCGTTCATCGACTCGACGCTCGGACGGCCGATCGAGCTCTGCAATCTCATCGCGCGCTTCGGACCCGATGCCGGTCGACGCGTCGCGCTGTGCGCGCACTACGACACGCGGCCGTGGTGCGATCAGGATCCGGACCCCGGGCATCGGCGTGACCCGCTGCCCGGAGCGAACGACGGCGGATCGGGCGTCGCCGTTCTCCTCGAGGTCGCGGAGGCGATGCACCTTCGTCCACCCGCGCGGGGCGTCGACCTGGTGTTCTTCGATGGCGAGGATCAGGGCGAGGCGACGAAGCCGCAGGCATTCTGCCTCGGCGCGCGCGGCTACGCGGCCCGGCTCCCAGCAGCCGGCGCCGCCGGCCGGCCGCTCGCCGCGTTCCTGTTCGACATGGTCGGGGACCGCGACCTGGCCATCTACCCCGAGGTGCAGTCGGCCGAGCGCGCGTCGAATCTGGTGGCACTGGTGCTGGAAGGGGCACGCGCGACGGCCGCGCACGACTTCCATGCGGAGCCCCGGCACGCGCTGACCGACGACCATATCCCGCTGCTGGAGCGCGGGCTGCCCGCCGTCGACATCATCGACTTCGATTACCCCGCCTGGCACACGCACCTGGATCTGCCCGACCAGACCTCGGCGGCGAGCCTCGCCGAAGTGTCCCGGGTGGCGATCTGGCTCGTCTACCGTAGCGCGCTGGCGCGCCGCTAGGGGCCTCCCCGGCCCAGGGGGGTTGGCACTTGCCGTTCCTGGCCAGATTCATGTACTCTGGCCGCCAGGAGTGGGGCTGGCGCGACCACTCCGTTTTTTGTCGGTGCGGGAGCGAAATTGGAAGTCCGAGAAGAGGTTCGCCAGCTGGCGGGACCGCTGGCCGAAGAGTCGGGGATCGAGCTCGTCGACGTCGAGTTCGCCGTCCGCGGTTCGCGCCGGGTCATCCGGGTGCTGCTCGATAAGCCCGGAGGGGTTACGGTCGGCGACTGCGCGGCGTTCAGCCGGCGGCTGTCGGATTGTCTGGAAATGAACCAGACCATGCCGGGGAGCTACGATCTGGAGGTCAGCTCTCCCGGTATGGATCGGCCGTTGCGGACGCTCGATGCGATCGCACGGTTTGCTGGACAGCGTGCGGCGGTGGAGCTGCGCGAGGCGCGCGGCGGGCGGCGCAATTTCGAAGGCGAATTGCTCGCGCCCGACGACAGTCGCGCCGGAATCCGGATGGAAGACGGCATCGTGACGTGGTTCGAGTGGGCCGAGGTCAAGTCGGCACGCCTGGTCGTGGATCCGTGGAGCGCCGTGCGCTCGCGGGGGAGAGCTCGATGAACAACGAAATCCTGGACGCCCTGAGCCAGATCACGCGCGAGAAGAGCGTGGATCGGGCGCTGCTCGTGGAGACCCTCGAAGCCGGGCTCGCGAGCGCGGTGCGGAAGAAGTACGGGCCCACCGCGGACGTCGAGGTCAAGTTCGCGAACGAGACCGGCGCGATCAGCGTCGCGATCCGGCGCGTTGTGGTCGAGACCGTCGAGGACTCCGCCGTGCAGATGACCGTCGAAGAGGCGCGCGCCTACAAGTCCGACGTCCGGGTCGGCGAGGTGCTCACCTTCCCGCTGGCGATCGCCGAATTCGGCCGCAACGCCGTGCAGACCGCGAAGCAGGTGCTGATCCAGCGCGTGCGCGAGGCGGAGCGCGAGCGGGTGTTCCGCGAGTACTCCGACAAGATCGGAACGCTGGTGCGCGGCGTCGTCCAGCAGGTGGATCGCGGCAACGTGATCGTGAAGCTCGACCACTCCGAGGGCTTCCTCCCCGCGCGCGAACAGATTCCGCGGTCGTACCACCGCCAGGGGGACTACGTCCGGGCCGTTGTGATCGCTGTCGACAAGTCGGTCAAGGGTCCGCAGGTCATCCTCTCGCGCACCCATCCCGATTTCCTGCGCCGCCTGTTCGAGGGCGAGGTGCCCGAGATCGCAGACAGCATCGTCGAGATCAAGGCGGTGGCGCGCGAGGCGGGATCCCGCTCGAAGATCTCGGTGTACTCGACCGACCCGCGCGTGGACGCCGTCGGCTCGTGCGTGGGGCTCAAGGGCTCGCGGGTGCAGAGCATCGTGCGCGAGCTTGGCGGCGAGCGCATCGACATCGTGCCGTGGTCGCAGGATCCGGCGGTGTTCGTGTCGCGCGCGCTGTCGCCGGCGCGCGTCATGGACGTGCGCGTCTCGGAACCCGACAAGCGCATGGTGCTGGTGGTCGCCGACGATCAGCTGTCGCTCGCGATCGGCAAGGGCGGGCAGAACGCGCGCCTCGCGGCGCGGCTCACCGGCTGGAAGATCGACCTGATCTCGAAGAGCGACGAGAAGAAGCGCCAGGACGTCGAGCGTGCCAGCCGCATCGAGGTCGAGAAGCTCGAGCTCGGGGAGGCGACCACCGAGAAGCTGATCTCGGCCGGCATCGAGACCGTGCAGGAGCTGCTCGCGACCCCGCTCGAGAAGCTGATCGAGATCCCGGGCATCGGCGAGAAGACCGCCGAGCGGCTGCTGACGGTCGGCCAGGAGTACGTCGCCGCCCACCCGCCCGCCAGCGACGCGCCGGGCGAGATGGAGTTCACGCCGGAGATGGAAGCCGGCGCCGAGCCCGAGCGGCCGGCGGCGGACGCGCCCGGCGCCCCGGCGGCGAGCAGCGCGGCGGCGAGCGATGGAGAGGCGAATGCCTAGGGCCACCGAATCGAAGAAGCCTCGTGTGTACGAGGTGGCGAAGGAACTGGGCATGTCGAGCGAGGCCGTGCTCCAGATCGTGCGCCGCCTCGGCGTCGAGGTGAAGAATCACATGAGCACGCTGCTCCCGGAGACCGTCCAGAAGGTCCAGGCCGAAATGGCCCAGGAAAAGACGGTGGTCCGCGAGGAGCAGGCGCGCAAGCACGAGCAGGAGCTGCAGCGCGCGCGTGAGGAACGCGCTCGCGCCGCGGCCGCCGCGCTCGCCGCCCAGGCCGCGGCCGCCGCCGCCCGCCCGGCGCCCGCGCCCGCTGCGACCGCCTCGGCCTCGCGCCCCGCGCCGCCGCCGGCGCGTTCCGCGGAGCCGCGGGGCATGCGGCGCAGGGACCGGAAGAAGAAGAAGGTCGTCGACGAGAAGCTCGTGATCGACAGCGTGCGCAAGACGCTCGCCAGCCTCGATGCGGGCAGCGCGCGGCGCCGCCATCGCCGGCGCGAGGACGAGAACGGGGAGGCCGTCGCCGAGGAGGCCAAGGTCATCCGCGCGACCGAGTTCATCACCGTCGCGGAGCTTGCGAACCTGATGGAAGTGAAGCCGCAGGAGGTCATCGCGACCTGCATGCGCCTCGGGCTGATGGCGACCATCAACAAGCGCCTCGACAAGGACTCGATCCTCACGGTGGCCGACGAGTTCGGGTTCGGCGTGGAGTTCCAGTCGGAGTACGGCGGGGTCGAAGAGGAAACGCCGGAGGAGACGGCGTCGGAAGAACACCTGTCCAAGCGCGCCCCGGTGGTGACGGTCATGGGCCACGTCGACCACGGGAAGACGTCGCTGCTTGACCACATCCGCAAGACCAACGTCATCGCCGGAGAGGCGGGCGGCATCACGCAGCATATCGGGGCGTACGACGTCGAGTTGCCGGGTGGCCAGAAGATCTGCTTCCTCGACACGCCCGGCCACGAGGCGTTTACCGCGATGCGCGCACGCGGGGCGCAGGTCACCGACATCGTCGTGCTGGTCGTCGCCGCCGACGATCGCGTGATGCCGCAGACGATCGAAGCCATCGATCACGCCAAGGCCGCGAACGTGCCGATCGTCGTCGCGATCAACAAGATCGATCTCCCCGCCGCGCGGCCCGACCTGGTCAAACAGGAGCTCGCGGCGCACGGCGTGGTGGTCGAGGAGTTCGGCGGCAAGTACGTGTGCGTCGAGATCTCGGCCAAGAAGGGCACGAACCTGGAGCGGCTGCTCGAGATGATCCTGCTCTCCGCGGAGCTGCTCGATCTCAAGGCCGATCCGGACCGCCGCGCCAAGGGCGTGGTGCTCGAGGCGCGCGTCGAGCAGGGGCGCGGCGTGGTCGCGAGCATGCTGGTGCAGAACGGCACGTTGCACGTCGGCGACGCGTTCGTCGCCGGCCAGCATTCGGGCCGGGTGCGGGCGATGTTCGACGAACGCGGCCGCCAGGTGCGCGACGCCGGCCCTTCGACCCCGGTCGAGGTGCTGGGCTGGAGCGGCACGCCGGCCGCCGGCGACATCTTCGCGGCGTTCGAGGACGAGCGCGAGGCGCGCGAGATCGCGACCAAGCGCCAGGCGCTGCACCGCGAGCACGAGTTCCGCGCGGCCAAGGCGATCGCGCTCACCGATGTCTACGCGCAGATGACGCAGGGCGAGCTCAACGAGCTCAAGCTCGTCATCAAGGGCGACGTCGACGGTTCGGTCGAGGCGCTTTCCGAATCGCTCACCAAGCTCAGCAACGAGGAAGTGCAGATCCACATCATCCGGCAGGCGGTGGGCCAGATCACGGAGTCCGACGTGCTCCTCGCCGCGGCGTCCGGCGCGATCATCGTGGGATTCCATGCGCGGCCCGACAGCCGCGCGCGCGAACTCGCGGAGCGCGAGAAGGTCGAGATCCGTCTCTACGACATCATCTACAAGGCGGTCGAGGACGTGAAGCAGGCGCTCGAGGGTCTGCTCAAGCCCGAGCTCAGGGAGGTCGTGCTCGGGACCGCGGAAGTGCGCCAGCTGTTCAAGCTCTCGAAGGCCGGCATGGTGGCGGGATGCATGGTGATGTCCGGCAACATGCCGCGCACCGCGAAGGTCCGGCTGCGCCGCGACGGCGACGTCGTGTGGACCGGCCGGATCGGCACGCTCAAGCGCTTCAAAGACGACGTCCGCGAAGTCGCGACCGGATTCGAGTGCGGAATCTCGCTCGAAGGCATGAACGATATCCGGACCGGAGACGTCATCGAGGCCTTCACCATCGAGGAGATGGCCCGCACGCTGGGGTAGCCGCGCGGGCCCATGCGCCGATGTTCGTGGGCATCGTCCGCATCGAGCTTCACCTTCCCGGGAGCGCATCGCTCAAGGACAAGCGATCGGTCGTGCGTTCCCTGAAGGAGCGCATCCGCCAGCGCGTCCATGCGGCGGTCGCCGAGGTGGATCACCAGGATCTGTGGCAACGCGCGGCACTCGGTGTCGCGGTGATCTCGGGCGAGCGCCGCCAGATTGGCGAGATGCTCCAGTCCGTGCGCAATCTGGTCGAGGGCGCCCCCGGCGCCCAGCTCGTCGACTGGCAGGAGGAACTCCAATGAGAATCCGTCCGGAGCGCATCGCCCAGCTCATGCGGCGCGAGGTCGCGGACATTCTCGAGCGCCGCCTGCGCGATCCGAGGCTCGACGACATGGTGAGCATCACCGACGTCGAGGTGACCCAGGATCTCTCGTTCGCGCGCGTGTACGTGAGCACGCTCAAGAGCGGCGCCGAGCGCGAACGGGTGCTCGATGCGCTGAAGAGCGCCGCCGGATTCGTGCGCCACGAGCTGCGCCCGCGGCTCGGCCTGCGCGAGGTGCCCGAGATCCGATTCATCCTGGACGAATCGGTCGAGCGCGGCGCGCGGGTGGACGAGATCCTCCGCCGGCTCGAGCACGGCGAGCCGCTCGAGGACGAGGAGGAGCGGTGAGGCCCGCCGGCGCGCGCGTGACGGGTTCGGACGCGCCGCCCGGGGACGCCCCGCGCCCGCGCTCCGGGCTGCTCGCGATCGACAAGCCGACCGGCGTCACGTCGCACGACGTGGTGGAGCGCGTGCGGCGCCGCCTGCGGGCGAAGGGGGCGGGGCATCTCGGCACGCTCGATCCCGCCGCGAGCGGACTGCTGCTGGTCGCGATCGGGGCCGCCACGCGCTGCGCTTCGGTGTGGCAGGGCGGCGAGAAGACCTACGAGGGCAGGCTCCGGCTCGGGATCGTGACCGACAGCCAGGACTTGACGGGGGCCGTCCTCGAGCGGCACGAGGTCACGGTGCAGGCGTCCGCGGTTCGGGAGGCGGCGCTGACGCTGACGGGCGACATCGAGCAGGTGCCCCCGATGGTTTCGGCGATCAAGGTCCAGGGCCAGCGCCTCTATCGTCTCGCGCGACGCGGGGAGACGGTCGATCGCGCGCCGCGGCGGGTGCGGGTCGAATCGTGGGAGTGGCTGGCGTTCGCCCTGCCCGACGCGAGCTTTCGCGTGCGCTGCGCGGGCGGGACCTACGTGCGTACGCTGGTGCACGATCTGGGTCAGCGACTCGGCACCGGGGCCGCGCTCGCCGCGCTGCGGCGGCTGCGCAGCGAACCGTTCGGGCTCGAGCGTTCGGTGACGCTGCGCGAGCTCGACACGCTCTCGCCGTACGAGGTATGGGAGCGCTGCGGCATCGCGCTCGATCTGGCCCTCGCCACGCTCCCGCACGTGACGCTCGACGCCGAGCAGGCGGGGGCCGTCGGCTTCGGCGGCCGCCCGCGGATCGCTCGCGAGGCCTCTGGCGACGCGCCGCTCTCCGCGGGCCCGCGCAGCGTGGTCGTGCGGGGGCCGGAGGGCGAGGCGCTCGCGCTGGGCGAGCTCGAGCTCGATCCGGACGAACCGGGAGCGATCCGTCTCTGCCCGCATGTGGTCTTTCCATGGACGGTGCGCGAGGGGCGGGCGTGAGCGCCGCCCTCTCGGTCGGCGTGTTCGACGGGGTGCATCTCGGCCACCGCCAGATCCTCGAGCGCGCGATCGCGCGGGCACGCGCCGCGGGCGGGCGCTGCATCGTCCTGAGCTTCGATCCGCATCCGGACCTCGTGCTCAGGCCGGACTTCCGCGCGGAGCCTCCGCTCACGCCCATGCCCGAGAAGCGCGAGCGTCTGCGCGCGCTGGGAGTCGACGAGCTGGTCGTGCTGCCGTTCACCCGGGAGCTCGCGGCCACCGGTCCCGAAGAATTCGTGGAACGGCATCTGGTGGCGCCGTACCGGCCCTTCGCGCTGGTGGTCGGCGAGAACTTTGCGCTGGGACGCAGGCGCGAGGGAAACGTCCAGCGACTGCGCGAGATCGGAGCGACGCGCGGGTTCGAAGTCGATGCGGTGCCGCTGGTCGAGATGGGCGGGTCCGCCGTGAGCAGCACCCGCATCCGCGCGCTGCTCGGCGAGGGGCGGGTCGCGGATGCCGCGAAGCTGTTCGGCCGGCCCTACTCGCTCGGGGGTGCCGTCGTGAGCGGCGATGCGATCGGCCGCACGCTGGGATTTCCCACGGCGAATCTGCGGCTGAGCGATGAGAAACTCGTGCCCGCTTACGGCATCTACGCGGTGCGCGCGCGCATCGGCGGCGAGCGGGAATGGCGGCCCGGTGCTATGAGCGTCGGCGTGCGCCCCACCTTCGGGGGCCAGGTGCGCACGCTCGAGGTGCACCTGATCGATTGGAACGGCGACCTCCGGGGCCGCGATCTCGATGTGGAGTTCGTGGAGTGGCTGCGCCCCGAGCGCCGTTTCGACGATACGGCCCAGCTGGTCGCCGCGATGCGGGTGGACGTGAGCGAAGCGCGCAACATTCTCTCGCGCGCGGAAGCGGCGCGGCGCTGAGCGCGGTTCGGCGAGCCCCCGCGGGCCCCAAGGGGAAACCGCTTGGTTTCACGCCCGCCCGGATGCTACATTCCTTCGTCGCCCTGAACATCGGTGCACTGACGACCATCACGCTCGGCCACCCGAGGGCCTGAACTCGGTGGCTCGGCATGGCATCCCCACGACCAGCCAGGAGGTGACCGCTGTGACGCTCTCCAAGGAGCAGAAGCAGGGGATCATCGGCAAGTTCAAGATTCACGAAGGGGACTCGGGTTCGCCCGAGGTCCAGATCGCTCTGCTCACCGAGAAGATCCATTACCTCACCGATCACTTCAAGGTGCACAAGCGCGATCACGCCTCGCGTCGTGGGTTGTTGCGCATGGTGGGGCAGCGCCGCCGGCTGCTCGATTATCTGAAGGCCACCAAGGTCGATCGCTATCGCAAGGTCGTTAAGGATCTGGGCCTCCGGCGCTAGATCCTGTTTTTTGCCGTGCGGCGGGACATCGAGGAGGTGCGGAGCACGCTCGTGCGTGCGATGCCGCATTCTGCTCGAGTCCCGCGCCCGGCCATCTCGGCCCGACCTCGGGACCGAGGGAACGCTGGGACGCCTCCACGGGAGACGTCGCGTTCCACCGCGCGGGGGGGAGATCTCCCGCACACGCCGCTCGTTGCTTCGCTTCTGCGAGCGGCCGATGGAGGGGGCCGGCGAGGGCCGGACCCGAAGGCGAGAGGACAGGAACGACTAGATGGAACAAAACGTGAGTCTGGAACTCGGTGGGCAGACGCTCAGTATCAGCACTGGAAAGCTGGCCAAGCTGGCGGGTGGATCCGCCGTCGTCCAACTGGGTGAAACCGTCGTGCTGGTGGCCGCGAGCGCGGCCAAGATGGCGAGCCCCAATCGCGATTTCGTGCCGCTCACCGTGGACTACCGCGAGCGCACGTACGCCGCCGGGAAGATCCCCGGCGGGTTCTTCAAGCGGGAAGGCCGGCCGACCGAGAAGGAAGTGCTGAGCTCGCGGCTGATCGATCGCCCGATCCGCCCGCTGTTCTCGAAGCAGTTCCCGTACGAGACGCAGATCATGGCGACGGTGGTCTCCTCCGACCAGCAGAACGACGCAGACGTGCTCGCGCTGATCGGGGCCTCGGCGGCCATGACGCTTTCCGACATTCCGTTCCCAGAGCCCATCGCCGGCGTGCGCGTCGGCCGCGTGGACGGGGCATTCGTCGTCAACCCCACCATCAGCCAGCTCGACGAGAGCGACATGGACATGGTAGTGGCGGGTACGGCCGACAACATCATCATGGTGGAGGGCGGCACGCGCGAGCTGCCGGAGAGCGTGCTGATCGAGGCCCTCGAGTTCGCAGCGGGCCACATCCGCGCGATCGTCGGGATCCAGAAGGATCTGGTCGCGAAGGCGGGCAAACCCAAGCGCCCGCTCGTCACGCCTCCGGACACCGGCGCGCTCAAGGACGCCCTCTCCCAGGGCTATCGCGAGCGGCTCGGGCAGGCGATCCGAATTCCCGGCAAGGAGGCGCGCCAGGAGGAAGTGGACCGCATCACCGTCGAGGCGATCGCCGCGCTCAAGGAACGCTTCGCCGAGCAGGAGATGTTCATCGGCAAGCTCCTGCACGACATCGAGCGCGACGAGTTGCGCAACATGGTGTTGAGCGAGGGGATTCGCGCCGACGGACGCGGGCTCGACGACATCCGCAAGGTCACGGTCGAGGTCGGGGTGCTGCCCCGCACGCACGGGTCGTGTCTCTTCACCCGCGGCGAGACGCAGGCGCTAGCGGTCGCCACGCTCGGCACCAAGAGCGACGAGCAGCGCGTCGAGGAACTCGAGGGGCAGTCCTGGAAGTCCTACATGCTGCACTACAACTTCCCGCCGTTCAGCGTCGGCGAGGTGCGGCCCATCCGGGGCCCGGGCCGGCGTGAGATCGGTCACGGCGCGCTCGCGGAACGTTCGATCGAGCCGGTCATCCCGGCGGAGACCCACTTCCCATACACCCTGCGCATCGTGAGCGACATCCTCGAGTCGAACGGCTCGTCGTCGATGGCGACCGTGTGCGCGGGCTCCATGTCGCTGATGGATGCCGGCGTGCCGATCAAGGCGCCGGTGGCCGGGATCGCGATGGGCCTGATCAAGGAAGGCGAGCGCGTCGCGGTGCTGACCGACATCCTCGGCGTCGAGGACCATCTCGGCGACATGGACTTCAAGGTCACCGGCACGCGGGAGGGCGTGACCGCGTTCCAGATGGACACCAAGATCGGTGGCATCTCGTTCGAGGTGCTCGCGAGCGCCCTGGAGCGGGCGCGCAAGGGCCGTCTCCACATCCTCGGGCTCATGGAACAGGCGCTGCCGAAGCCGCGGGCCGAGATGTCCCCGTACGCGCCGCGCATCATCATCGTGCAGATCAACCCCGACAAGATCCGCGAAGTCATCGGCCCGGGCGGCAAGATCATCAAGCGCATCACCGAGGAGACCGGGACCCAGATCGACATCGAGGACAGCGGCGAGGTGCGGATCGCGGCCGTCAACGGCGAGGGAGGCCGTCGCGCCGAGGAGATGATCCGCAACATCACAGAAGATCCCGAGCCCGGCCGCGTGTACACGGGCAAGGTGCGCAGCGTCGTGACGTTCGGCGCGTTCGTCGAGATCGTGCCCGGCCGGGACGGCCTGCTCCACATCTCGGAGATCGATCACCATCGCGTGGCCCGTACCGAAGACGTGCTGAACGTCGGCGACATGGTCATGGTCAAGGTGATCGGCGTGGACCGCGACGGCAAGATCAAGCTCTCGCGCAAGGCGCTGCTGCCCGAGCCCGAGGGCGGCGTCCCCGCCGGGGCCGGCGCGGGCGGCGGGCGCGAGCGGGAACACGATCGCGGCCGCGATCGTGACCGGGACCGGGGACGGCGGCGCTAGCCACGCGCCGGCCTTCCATCGTGGGGCGGAGCCCGCGCAGGCGGGCCCCGCCGACCGCGGCCGTTGCGGGTCGCGGCGATTCCACCGCTTCAACCCGCGCGTGCCAGGCGCACGCGACGGACGGGCTTCACGGACCCCCGCGGCTGACCCACCTCCCCGAAGACCATCGCCCATGAGCCAGAGCACCTATCGCAAGTCGCTGCTCCCTTCGGGCATCACGCTGATCACGGAAACCATGACCGACCGGCGCACGGTCGCCCTCGGCGTCTGGGTCCGCAACGGCGCGCGCGACGAGCCGCCGGAACGGCTCGGCATCTCGCATTTCATCGAACACATGATGTTCAAGGGCACGGAGCGGCGCGATGCGCGCGCGATCGCGCAGAGCCTCGAATCGCTGGGCGGTCACCTCGATGCCTTCACCGCGCGCGAGCAGGTGTGCTACTTCGCGCGCGCGCTGACCGAGCACCTGCCGCAGGTCATCGATGTCCTGTCGGACATCGTCTGCCGCTCGCTGTTCGCTCTCCCCGAGATCGAGCGCGAGAAGTCGGTGGTACGCGAGGAGATCTTCTCTTGCGAGGACAGCCCGGAGGACAAGATCAACGACCTGCTGGTCTCGCAGGTGTGGGGCGGACACGCGCTCGGACTCCCGATCCTGGGCACGGTGCAGACCGTCGACGCGCTCGATCCCGAGGCGCTGCGAGAGTATTTCCGGCACCGCTACCGGTCCGATCACCTGCTGGTGGTCGCGACCGGGGCGCTCGTCCACGAGCGGGTCTCCGAGCTGGTCGAGTGGCACTTCGCCCCGCCCGACGGCGAGCGGCTTCCGCTCTCGCCGCCGCCGCCGCCGTTCGCTCCTGCGGCCCGGCACGAGGTGAGGGCCGATCTGCAGCAGCTCTACCTCTCGCTGGGAACGCGCGGTCTGCCTTACGCTGACGAGGACCGCTACACGCTGATCGTGATGAACACGCTGCTCGGCGGAGGGATGAGCTCCCGGCTGTTTCAGAGCGTCCGGGAAGACGCGGGGCTCGCGTACTCCGTGTACTCCGCCGCCGATTTCCACCGCGATTCGGGCATGCTCTCGATCCATCTCGGGGTTTCCCCCGAGCGCGGGCGCGAGGCGCTGGCCCGGGTGCGGCGGGAGCTGCTCGCGCTCTGCGAGAGCGGACCCACCGAGGCCGAAGTCGACGCGGCGCGCGCGCAGATCAAGGGCGGCGTGATCATGGGACAGGAGAGCGTGTCCAGCCGCATGTATCAGCTCGCGCACGAGGAACTCTACTGCGGGCGCTACGCCTCCCCCGAGGAGCAGGTCGCACGCGTGCTCGCCGTCACGCGCGAGCAGGTGGGAGAGGCCGCTCGCCGATTCCTGGATCCCGCGCGATTCACCCTCGCCGCGCTCGGCCCCGCCCCCGGCGGGGCGCTCGGCGAGGGCGACTGGCCGGCGGCATCCACGAGCTGAGGCCCGCGGGCCCGGCGCGAGGCGGGCGCGCCCGGTTCGCGGGCCCCCCGAAAACCTGTCAGAATATTGCGCTCGTTGGAATGCACCTGAGCGCTGCTCGCGCCGCCTCTCGCGGGGCCTGGCTGGGGCGGAGTCCGCCCCCGATCGTGCGTCCGCGATGGCTCCCCATCCCACGACGAAAGGTAACGCCGCATGGCGCGCCCCGACGCAGCCGGTGAACCCCGTGACGACCCGTCCCCCGCCGGGGATTCTGGCGCTCCAACCCTCGCAACCGGGATGACGCGCGGCGTCCTCATCATCAATTTCGCGAAGATGTGGTTCGTGGTCGCGGGCTACGCACTCTACCTGGGCCTGACGCGGCTGCTCGGGCCGCGCGACTTCGGGCTCTACGCGGTGGTCACCTCCATCGTGTCGGTGCTCAACAACGTCCTGATCGCCGCGAATCTCCAGGCGGTCTCGCGCTTCACCGCCCGCGATCCGGATCGCGCGGGCTCGGTGCTGCGCGCCGGACTCCGCGTGCAGGCCGCGATCGGCCTCGGGCTCTTCATCGCGCTTGAGGCCGCGAGCGGAACCATCGGCCGGTTGCTCCGCGATCCGTCGCTGGTGACCCCGCTGCGCGTCGTGGCGCTGGTGGTGCCGGCGTACGCGCTCTACGCGGTAAACGTGGGGTTCTTCAACGGGCTGCGGCGCTTCACCGTGCAGGCCGGGCTGGACTGCCTCTACTCGACGCTGCGCGTCACGCTCACGCTCGGCGCCGTGGCGTTGGGGCTCGGGGTCGTCGGGGCGGTGGGCGGCTTCGCGACCGCTGCGTGCTTCATCCTCGGGCTCTCGATGTGGCTGGTGCATCGCGCGCCGCGCCCCGATGGCCCGTTCGAAACGCGCGAGCTGCTGCGATTCGGCGGCTGGCTGCTGCTGCTCACGCTCGTGGCGAACCTGGTGCTCACCGTGGATCTGTGGGCGGTCAAGCGTTTGAGCGACCCAGCCCTGGCGAATGCGGCGGCCGGGATCTACCGCGCCGCGCTCACGCTTTCGCAATTGCTCTATCAGCTGCTCATCCCACTCGCGCTGGTGCTGTTCCCCAGCCTGTCGCACCTCGGACGCCGCCCCGATCCGGCGGCCGCGCGCGGGATGGTGCGCGGGGCGCTCCGCTATCTCGTGGTGGTCGTGCTCCCGGGCGCGGCGCTGCTCGCCGCGATGGGCCCGGAGCTCATCGGCCTGCTCTATGGCCGGGCCTACCTCGAAGGCGGAACGCTGCTCCGGTTCCTCGGCCCGGCCTATGCGCTGTGGACCTGCGCGTACGTGCTGGCCACGGCGCTTGCGGGGGCGGGCGATCCGCGCGCGGGGGTGGGCGTGCTGGCGGTGGGGCTGGCCGCGCAGATCACGGGCTGCCTGCTGCTCTTCCCGCGATCCGGAATCTCGGGGGCCGCGATGGGCGATCTGATCGGAATGGGGGCGGCGCTGATCGCGGGGCTGGTGCTGGCCGGGCGGAAATTCGGAAACGTGATTCCATGGGCAAGCGCCGCGCGCGGACTGCTGCTCGGTGCTGGGTTGTTCCTGCTCGCGCGCCGCTGGCCGGCCACCGGCCTCATGGTCGCTTTGAAGTGCGCGGTGCTCGCGCTCGCGGCGGCCGCCGCGCTCGCGGCGGCCGGCGAGATCCCGCTGTCGCGCCTGATGCGGAAGCGGAGACCGCTCGCCGCGTGAGAGCGCTCGTGCTGACCACCTCGTACCCGGTGCGCGCGGGGAGCGTGAGCGGATCGTTCGTGCGCGACCTGCTGCTCGCGTTGCGTCCGAGCGGCTGGCGATTCGAGGTCGTGACGCCCCGGGCCGCAGGTCGCGGGGGAGGATTGCACGACGCCGGCATTCGCGTGAGCGAGGCGCGGCACTGGGGCGACCATTGGAGCGGAGGACTCGCTCACCTGCGGGGGATCCCCGAGACCCTCGCGAGCGAGCCATGGAAGTGGATGCTCGCGCCGTCACTGACCGCGGCGCTGGATGCGCGCGCGCGCGCCACGCTCGCGACTCGGAGCGTCGACCTGATCTGGAGCCACTGGCTGTTTCCATCCGGGTTGATCGGCGCCCGAATCGCGGGGTCCCGCCGCGTCCCGCATCTCGCGACCGCGCACGGCGCCGACGTTCATCTGCTCGAGCGCCTGGTGCGGCTCCCCGGAATTCGGCAGCTGCTCCGCGCGGCGTGGGCGGACACGCGAATCGTCGCGCCCGCCGCGCACACGGCGCATCGTGTGTCGGCCGCGCTCGGAGGACGGGAGGTGGGTGTCTGTCCGCTCCCGGTGGCCGTCGCGCCATGCATCGGGGAGCGGCCCGGCTCCCCGGATTCGTCGCCGCGCCTGCTGTTCCTCGGACGGTTCGAGCCGGTCAAGGGCCCCGACCTGCTGCTCGAGGCATGTGCCCGGATCGCCAGCGGCCGGGTGCGCGAGATCGCGCTCGCTGGAAGCGGCAGTCTCGAGCCCGGATTGCGCGCGCGCGCGGCATGCCTCGCTCATCCCACGCGTTTTCCCGGCGTGCTCGATTCCGGCGACAAGGCCCGGGCCTTCGCGCGGGCGGACGCGCTCGTGATCCCGTCGCGACGGATGGCGGACGGACGCACCGAGGGATTTCCGCACGCTGCGATGGAAGCCCTGGCGTGCGGCCGGCCGGTCATCGCGCCGGATGAAGGAGCGCTCGGTGCGTGGCTCGCGCGCTCCGGGGCCGGCCTCGCGTTCGATCCGGGGCGCTGCGATGCGGAGCGGGTGCGCGGTCTGGCCGGTGCGCTTCTGCGATTCGCCTCGGAGCCCGCGCTGCGCGAGGCGCTCAGCCTGAAGGCCCGCGCGGCCGGGCTCGAATTCCGGGCCGGCTCCGCCGTGGCGCGCTGGAGCGAGCAGCTGATTCCGGCGGGATCCGGCGCGCGATGAGACGATCGGACCGGGTCGCGATCGTGATTCCCGCCCGCGACGAGGCCGCGCTCCTGCCGGCCGTGCTGGCGAACGTGCCGGACGCGGCGTGGCGGGTGATCCTGGTGGACGACGCGAGCCGCGATGGCACATCGGACGTGATGCACGAGTGGGGCGATCCGCGCGGCGAGTGCGTCCGGTCGAAGCGTCCGCTCGGCGTCGGGGGCGCGATCCTGCTCGGCTACCGCCGCGCGCTCGATGCGGGCGCCCGGGTCGCCGTGGTGGTCGCCGCCGACGCGCAGATGGACCTGGCCGAGATGCCGCGCGTCGTCGCTCCGGTATCGCGGGGAGCCGCCGACTACGTGCAGGGTTGCCGCTTCGATGCGCGCAGGCGGCCCCGCGGCCGGATGCCGTGGTCCCGGTGGCTCGGCAATCGCGTGCTCACCGCCTGCACGCGCTGGGCGGCGGGGGCCGAAGTGGGCGACAGTCAGTGCGGCTACACGGCCGCGTCCGCGGCGTGCATGCGGCGGCTCGATGCGCGCCGCCTCCCCGCTGGCTACGGGTTTCCGGCGTTCGTTCGTCTCGAAGCGCACCGGATCGGGTTGCGCGTTGTCGAAGTTCCGGTGCGCGCGATCTACGGCAGCGAGAGGTCGGGGATCCGGCCATGGCGAGATCCGGCCGCGATCGCCGCGCGCATCCTGTGGTTGGGGTGGAGACGGCGGCGCTCCGCAGTCCTCGCCCGGCCGCGGCGCCGCGAGTTGGCGATGGGTCCCGGGCACGCGGGTGAGCCGGCGTGAGAGTGCTGCTCGTGACGAAACCACTCGAGCCGCCGTGGAACGACAGCGGCAAGCTGGTGCCGCGCGACATCGCGCTCGCCGCTTCGGGCCGTCACACGCTGCATGTGATGGGGCGGGGCGGCGAGGGCGCCGACTGGCCCCCGCACGTCGTCAGGCACGATGCGGTCCGCGGGCAGGGCGGGTTTCGAATCGGCCGGCTCGACCAGCTCGATCTCATGCGGCGGGTGTGGTCACTGCGGAACCAGGCGGATGCGCTTCACTTCTTCTTCCAGCCCCATCCGGCCGCGAGCGCCGCGGCGCGCATGCTGTCGCGCGTCTGCGCGCGGCCCGCGATCCAGACCGCGCTCAGCGCGCCGCGCGCGGATCATGAGGCGGGGCGCCTGGTGTTCGCGCGGCGCGTCGTGACGCTCTCGTCCGCGACCGCGCGCCGCCTGGCGCCGGCGTGCGTGACAGCGCCGCGGGTGATTCCGCCGGGGATCGCGGAGTTGGTCCCGGCCTCCGCGGCGCGCGCATCCGCCGCATGCCGCGCGGCCGCGCTATCGCCGGGCTTTCTGCTGTACCCCGGTGACTACGAATTCTCGGGCGGCCACGAGCTGTTGCTCGCGGCCTGGGCGGCCGTGGCCGATCTTCCTCAGCTGGTGCTGGCCGGGCGCGACAAGACGCCCTCCGCCGCCGCGGCGCGCGCCCGTATCGGCGAGCGAGCGCGTGCGCTGGGCCTCGAGTCGCGGGTGAGGCTGCTGGGCACGGTGAGCGACATGCGCGGCCTGATCGCGGCGTCGGCCGGAGTGTTGTTTCCGGCGCGCTCCCTCTATGGCAAGACCGACGTGCCGCTCGTGCTGCTCGAGGCCTGGTGCGAGTCGCGGCCGGTGCTGGTGAGCGATCTCGAACCGCTCATCGAGCTCGTGGGCGGGCTCGACGCCGTGATCCCGGACGACGCGCCGGCCTGGGCCGCGGCGGCGCGGCGGCTGGCGTCGGAGCGCGATGCGCGCGGCGCAGCCGGGCGCGCGCGGCTGATGGAGCGCTATACTGCTGGGCACGCCGCCTCCGCGTACGAGAGCCTGTACGATGAGCTCGAGTCCGAACTCCACCCGGAAGGTCCCCCACGGTGAAGGACGTCCAGAGCTATTACGACGACTTCAGCCACACGTACGACGACGCCCGGCGCGCCGGCTACCACGCTCACATCGACGACCTCGAGGCGGGATGCGTTCGGCGGTGGTGGCGTGGCTCGAAGCTCCTCGAGGTGGGGTGCGGCACCGGCCTGGTGCTGACGCGCATGCGGCGCTTCGCGCCGGTCGCGATCGGGCTGGATCTCTCGCGTGGCATGCTGCGTCGCGCGGTCGAGCGCGGACAGATGGTGAGCCAGGGATCGGTGCTCGCGATCCCGCACCCGGACCGCAGCTTCGACCTGGTCTGCTCGTTCAAGGTGTTGCCGCATGTCCAGGACCTCGACCGCGGCCTCGCGGAAATCGCACGCGTGCTCGACGACGGCGGCATCGCGCTGCTCGAGTTCTACAATCCGCGCAGCCTGCGCGGGATCTGGAAGCGCATTCGCTGGTGGAACGCGGCCGTCGGGCGCTCCTCGCACGATCGCGAGGTGTACACCGCCTATCACACGCCCGAAGCGGCCCGCCGCCGGGTCGCGGCCCATCTCGACGTACAGGGAGCGTGCGGCATCGTGCTGCTCACCCCGCATCCGTTCGTGCACAGCATTCCGCTGATCGGCGCGCTGGTGCGGGGGCTCGAGCGCGCGCTGTGCCACACGCCGCTCGCCGGGTGGGCGGGGTTCTACGTCGTGGTCGCGAGGAAGGGCGCAGCGCCCTCGCCGCGGCCGGTCGGCGCGAACGGCTCGCACGCCGCGCCGGCCGTGACCGGAGCGGCGGACTGGGTGGGACGCGGCCTCGCGACCGGTCTCGTGCTGGGCTTGGTCACGGCACCGCAGCGCACCTTCGCGCTGCGCGATTTCGCGCCTTCGTCAGGCGAGCGGCTCGGCTTCACGTTGTTGATCATGGGGTGGCTGCTGCTGGGGGGCGTGCTGCTCGGACTCGCGGTCGCCACCGTGATCGCCTTGGTGCGAACGGCCAACGCCGCGCTGCGCCTCGCGCCGCGCCCGGCCGGCGCACTGTGGGGTGCGCTCGCGGGCGGCGCGGGCGCCGGGTGGATCCTGTTTGCGCTCACGCTCACGGTACGCTTCGACTGGCTCATCGCGCGCGGTCGCTGGCTGGCCGGAGCGGCGGCCGTCGCTGGCGCGCTCGCGGGATCGTGGCTCGCGGCGCGCGGCCGGCCCGATTCCCGGCGCGCGCCGCGGAGGCACGCCGTCCCGCTGTTCGGCGGCATGCTGTTCGCGTCCATCATGGACGCGACCTTCGCGCCCCATTCGAGCTACGGGGTGCACGTGATTCTCGATTCCATCGTCGGGGGGCTCGGGCTCGCGCTGATCTCGCTCTACCCGGCGCCTCGCCGCCGCGCACTCGCCGCGCTCATCCTGCTGCTGGCCGCGCTGCTCCCATGGTGCGATCACGCCATGCGCCATGATCCCGCGCTCGAGGTGCTCATGAAGACGCGGACCTCGACGTCGGGGCGAATCGTCGACGCCGTCGCCGCGTTGCTCGACTGGGACCGCGACGGGAGTTCGCCGGCGGCGCTGGTGGGCGGGTGGGATCCGCGGCCGTTCGATCCCAGGGTGCCCCCGCCGATCCTGGATCCGAAGCGCCCCCGAATATTCGCCGACGCGGGGCGGGATCCGGGCGCCGCATCGCCCGATCCCATGGTGCTCGAGGCGGCCGCGCACCCGGGCGGGCGCCCCCACATCCTGCTGGTCACCCTCGACGCCTGCCGGGCCGACGTGGTCCCTCCGGCCGACCTGCGGGATTCCCCGCTCGGATCGCTGCAGCCTCCGACGCCGGTGCTGGATTCGCTCGCGGCACGCTCGGCCATCTTCGAAGCGGCGTACACGCCGTCGGCCGGCACCGAGGACACGTTCGGGAGCCTGTTCGCGGGGGAGGATCTGCCCGGGATCCTGCTCGGGGTTCCCAGGTGGCGCTACCTGCCCGACCGGCTCGGGCGGGCGGGGTACGCACTGCGGGCGATGATGAGCGATCCCGACCTGGGTGGCTCGCCGTGGGGATGGCCGCGCGTGCAGGGCGTGCGCGTGGACCAGGGCCTCGCGATGGCGGACTCGGAGGCCGAGTTTCTTGCCGCGCTTCCGCCGGGGTCGCCCGGCTTCGCGTGGATCCACGTCATGGACATGCACGCGAACGTGCTCAGCCCGTTTTCGCCGCGCGCGTATCTGCGCAGGAGCCATCTCGAAGTCTACGCTTCGGGTCTGGCGCAGGCGGATCGCATCGTGGGAGAGCTGCTCGACGGGCTGCGCCGCAACGGCCTCGCAAGCCGGACGCTCGTGGTGGTGAGCGCGGATCACGGCGAGGAATTCGGCGGGCACGGCCACTATCATCACAACATCGCGCTCTACGAGCCGGCGATCCGGGTTCCGCTGTGGGTGAGCGGGCCGGGTGTCGTGCCGGGCATGCGGCACGGCATCGTCGCGATGCAGGACCTGTATCCCACGCTGCTCGAGGCGGCGGGGGTGAGCGCGGGCCCGAGCGCGGGACGCTCGCTATGGGCTCAGCTGCGGGACCCGGCGGCGCGGCTCGCGCCGCGGAACTTCTACAGCTTCCTTCCACAGCGCGGGTACTCGCATCGCTACGCGACCGAGATCCGGCCCGAGCTGGGCCAGGCGTCGATCGTGGATCCGATCGCCGGCCACAAGCTCATCCTCCGCATCGGGGCTCAGACGCTCGAGGCCTACGACTTGAACACCGATGATCGCGAGCGCCGCAATCTCGCCGGCGAGCACCCGGCCTGGCTCGATTCCATGCTCTCGCAGCTCTGGGCGCGGGTGCGGGGAGGCGAGCCGCCCGAGTCGAAGCTGCTGCGCTGACGCGCGGCCCCGGTTGAGACCGTGCGCCGGGCTGTTCGCTCAGTAGGTGAGGCCGGCCTGCCGCATGCGATCGCCGGCCGCTCGCAGGCGATCTTCGCCGACGCACAGCGCGACCCGCACGAAGCCTTCGCCCGCCTTTCCGAAACCCGAGCCGGGCGACACCACCACCCCGGTCTTGTCGAGCAGGTCGCGCGTGAACTCCATCGACGATGCGTAGCGACGCGGGATCGGCAGCCAGACGTAGAGCGTCGCGCGCGGCGGGATCAGCGGATATCCGAGCGGCTGGATGGCCGAGACGAATGCGTCCCGCCGCGACCGATAGGTGTCCGCGACGCGGGCGCAGTAATCCTGCGGCCCGGTCAGAACGGCGAGCGCCGCGCGTTGAATCCCCATGAACACGCCGAAATCCATGTTCGACTTGATCTTCAGCAGGTGCGCGACGGCGTCCGGGTTCCCGGCCGCGAAGCCCACCCGCCATCCCTGCATGGAGTAGGACTTGGAGAACGAGTGGAACTCCAGCGTACGCTCCTTCTCGCGGTCGAACTCGAGGAACGAGCGAGCACGATAGGAGGGGTCGAGCGAGAGATCGCAATAGGCGATGTCGGAGACGACGAACAGGTCGTAGTCGCGGGCGAAGCGCAGCAGCTCGTCGTAGAATTCGGGGGTCTCGGTGCCGCCGGTAGGATTGTTCGGGAAGTTCACGCAGATGATCTTCGCGCGCCGCGCGTCGTCGCTGGGGATCGCGCTCAAGTCGGGCAGGTACCGGCGCTTCTCGAGCAGCGGCACTTCCACCATTCGCGACTGGGTCAGCGCCGCGACACCCAGATAGGCGGGGTAGCAGGGCGTGCACAGCAGCAGCGTGTCGCCCGGATTGAGATGGGCGAACATGAACTTGGCGATACCCTCCTTGGAGCCGACCAGCGGTTGCGCCTCGGTCGCGGGATCGATCGTCACGCCGAAGCGCGTCCCGTACCACTGCGCGATCCCCGCGCGGAACTCGGGAAGTCCGTTGAACGATGGATAGCGGTGATTCTGAATCGCGGGATCGTCGAGCGCCCGCTTCAGCGCTTCGATCGCGATGTCGGGGGGGCGCATGTCGGGATTGCCGACCCCCAGATCGATCACATCCACGCCTTGCCGCAGCTTCTCGTCGCGATCCTGAAACACCCGCGCGAGCGAGTACGGAGGGACGTTGAGAAGCCGTTCGGACGGCGCAAGCACTGGTTTGACAGACGATTGGCTGGAAGACATAGTGCCCCCTCGACGCGCGGGTGACCCGGGCATCGATCTTGCGTGATGGCGTCAGGAGATGAACATCGCCAGCCATTGTAGAGGCGTCCCCAGATGCCCGCCAGCGAGATTCTCCGGGCTGCTTGTTCTCGCGCTGAGCGGTCTCATCGCGGGCGCTCCCGCGCCGCTCTGGTCCGACGGCGATTCGCTGGTCGCGGGTGACGACGACACCACGCGGATCGCCGCGACCCTCACGCTTCCGTCCCCGGGATCGCACGAGGTGCTGCCCCGCGCCACCGAGCCGTTCCGGCCCGGCGAGCGGTTGCGTTTCTCGGTCCAGTACGGATTCATCCATGCTGGCACGGCCTACCTCGAGGTGCCGGCGATCACCGATTGGAAGGGCCATCCGTCCTACTCGCTGGTCGCGCGAGCCGAGTCGAACGCCTTCTTCAGCCGCTTCTACAAGGTGCGCACCCGCATCGAGTCGGTGTGGGACCGGCAGGGGATGTTCAGCTGGCGCTACATGGAGGACCGTCGCGAGGGCGGGACGCGAACCCACAACGAAGTGCTGTTCGACCACAACCGCCACGAGGCGCTCTACGACGATGGACGCGCCTTTCCCATCCCGCCGAACGTGCAGGACGCGCTCTCCTCGTTCTACTTCACCCGCTACCAGGCACTCCCGGTCGGCGGAAGCGTGGTCTTCGACTATCATGCGAGCCACCGGAGCCAGCCACTCGAGGTGCGGGTGCTGGGGCGCGACCGGGTCGAGACCCCGGCGGGAACGTTCGACTGCGTGGTGATCGAGCCGGTGCTCAGGGCGGGCGGCATCTTCAAGAACAAGGGACAGCTGTTGATCTGGCTCACGGAGGACGGTCGGCGCATGCCGGTCCAGATGAAGAGCAAGGTGGCGGTCGGCTCCATCAGCGTGATCCTCCAGGACGCGCGCGCGGGATACTGATGGGCCGTTATCGCGAAGCGGATCTGTCGCGGCTCACGGTGGCCCGGGTGGCCGAACGCGCCACGAAGGTGCGCGTCGAGGATTTCGCGCGGCCGCTCGATCCCGCGGCGGCGAGGGCGGTGCTCGATGCGCTCCCCGATCAGCTGGGCGCTCGTTCGCTGCGCGAGCTGGTGGCGGGCGTGCAGCGTGCGCATCGGGAGCGCCGTCCGGTCGCCTTCCTGTGCGGCGCGCACGTGATCAAGGCCGGCGTCTCTCCCTGCCTCATCTCGCTGATCCAGCGCGGCATCGTGACCCATCTCGCGCTCAACGGCGCCGCCGCGATTCACGACGTCGAGATCGCGAGAATGGGTCGCACCTCGGAAGACGTCGAGAGCCAGCTGCACGCGGGTCGCTTCGGCATGGTGGACGAGACCGGAGATTTCATGAACCGCGTGGCAACCGAAGCGGCGCGTCTCGGCGAGGGCCTGGGAGAGGGCTACGGTCGCGCGCTGGTCGAGGAGGGCGCGCGCCACGCGGACGCGAGCCTGCTCGCGAGCACCTACCGCTCGGGATGCCCCGCGACGGTGCACGTCGCGATCGGCACCGACACCATTCACCATCATCCTCGCTGCGACGGGGCGGCGCTCGGCGAAACCAGCCTGCGCGACTTCCGCATCCTCGCGGCGACGCTCGCGGAATCACGCGGCGCGGTGGTCGTCAACATCGGGTCGGCGGTCGTGTTGCCAGAAGTCTTCCTCAAGGCGCTGTCCGTCGCACGCAACCTCGGCGCCGATCTCTCCGGGCTCACCACCGCGAACTTCGATCAGATCCAGCACTATCGCCCGCGGGTCAACGTCGTGGAGCGTCCGACCCGGGCGGCGGGCGGGCGGGGCTATTCGATCACCGGCCACCACGAGATTCTCATCCCGCTCTTCGCAGCGGCCATCCTCGCCCCCGATCGCTGATGGGCGTTGCACTTTGCCGCGCACGCGCAGATCGCGCGGCGGAGGCGCGGCATATGCCTTGCGAGATGGCTGGGGTGCGGGCCCGGCCGGGCTCACGGGAGAACTCGATTGACACTGCGCGGCGACACTACCTATACTTCAAATTGCTTCTACGCCGCCCTTTGTGGCGGTCCCCCTCATCGCAGGTGGAGGTTCGCCGAGACGCTTCTTGCTACTGCACCGGGCCGGGTTCTGTGTGAATTGACCCTGCCACTGGGTCGCTGACCGGATCCGCGCGATCCCGACCCCATGCGTCTGGCAACCTTCTCGATCTGCGTGCCTCCAGTGGCGCTGGTTTCCCCCACGCAGGGAAACGGCGCCCCTCGAGTTTCGCCGGGAGCATTCGTGATTCGAAGCATGTTCGGCATGATTTCTCTGATCGCGGTCCTCGCCGGGGGCGCGGCGTGGGCCCTGGGCGTGCCGGATTCGGTGGGGACCGATTGGAGCCAGATTCCCGAGTACCGCATCGTCCCGGGGGACAAGCTCGCGCTCAACTTCGGTCCGAACTCGCTCGGGACGGCCGATCAGGTGCGCGAGGTGCTGGTTCGGCCCGACGGCCGCATCACCGTGTTTCCGGCGGGCGACGTGATCGCGGCCGGCCGCACGGCGCGCGAGCTCGAGGCGACCCTGGTGCAATTGCTCGCGGCGGAGCTCAAGTCCCCGCGCGTGGTCGTCGAGGTGGCGTCGCTCGCGGCCAATCAGGTGCACGTGCTCGGCCAGGTGGAGAAGCCGGGCTCGTATCCGCTGTCGCCCTTCATGACGCTGACGCAGGTGGTTGCGGAAGCCGGCGGCTTCACAGACGACGCCGCCCGCAACAGCATCATGGTATTTCACCGCGACGGGGCGAGGACCGTGAGGGTGTCGCGCGTCCGGCTCGACCACGCGCTGAAACGCGGATCGCTCGAGGCCGACATCCCGCTCTCGCGGTTCGACATCGTGTACGTTCCGCGCTCGAGCATCGGCAACGTCGACGTCTTCGTGCACCAGTTCTTCGCGGAGCCCAGCTCGATTCTCGGCGCGTCGTTGACGGGCTGGGAGTTGTTCAATCTCGACCGTGTCTTCGTCGGCGCGAAGCTCAAGACCCAGTGAGCGGAGACCCTCCACCGCATGTCGCCTGAACCTCAGACCTCCACTGCCAGCCAGGCCACGCTGCGCGAGTTCCTGGCCGTGGCATTCCGTCGCCGGTGGGTGATCATCGGGCTGTTTCTCGCGACGACCACGACCGTGGTCACCCTCTCGCTCAGCACCAAGGCGGATTTCATTTCGACCGGCCGCGTGCTGATCAAGCGCGGCGAGAAGGAGAGCCTGCTCACGCCATCGCGCAGCGTCGGGCCGTGGGAGGAAGACCTCGCGAGCGAGGTCGAGGTGGTGCGCAGCTTCCCGGTGCTCCAGCGCACGCGCGAGTTTCTCAAGGTGCAGACCGATTCCGGAGCGGCCCCGGTGAAGGTCGACCCGAAGATGGTCAACGCCGAGGTCATGGGCAAGAGCAACGTGCTCGCAATCGCGTACTCCGATCCCGATCCGCGGGTCGCGAGGCGCGTGTGCGATGCGCTGATGAGCGCCTACATCGAATTCCGGCAAAAGGACATGTCGCTGGCGTTTCCGCTCCGGTTCTTCGAGTCGGAGCTGGCCAGGGTCGAGTCCGAGCTCAACCGCAAGGTCGAGGAGCGCCGCGAGTTCGTGGTTCGCGAGGGCATCGTGGATCTCGGCGAGCAGCGCCGAAATCTGCTGGGCCAGATGGTCACGCTCGCCGACCGGCGCAATCAGAGCGCGGCCGAGCTGGCGGAAGCCACCGCCGCGCTGCGGCAGATGAACGAGCTCAAGTCGAATCCCAACATCGACCTGCCGACGTTCTCGGGTCTCTTCAGCAACGAGCAGGCCCTCGTGGACCTCAAGCGCAGGGTGATCGATCAGGAGGCGCACGTCGCGCAGCTGCGCGAGCGTTACTGGGAGCACTCGCCGGAGATGGTGACGGCCGGGAACACGCTCGATACCCTGAAGAGCATGCTGGTGCGCGAGGTCGACTCCCGTCTCGCGATGGCGGCCTCCCGCATCCGCACGCTCGAGGCGCGCCAGGCGGTCTTCGATCGTGATTACGCGGCGATCCCGCCGCTGCTCGCGGCCATGCCCGACCAGGAGCGCCGCATCGACGCGCTCGACGGCGAGATCAAGCTGCTCAAGGATCGATTCACGGATCTCACCGAGAAGGGCGATCAGGCCCGGGTGACGCAGAACACGACCCCGTCCCTGACCATCCTGGTGCTGAGCCCGGCGAGCCGCGCGATTCCGCGCAATTCGCGGGACTACATCCGCCTCGCCCTCGCCCCGGCGTTCAGCGTGATCGTGGGACTGGGCCTCGCGTTCTTCATCGATGGTCTCGACCAGACCGTTCACACCTCCGGACACGCGGAGGAGGCGATCGAGCTGCCGGTGTTCGCGGCGCTCACCGAGCGGCGCCGCCGCACCAGTTGATCCCGAGGGCACCTCAAACCGGAGCACCACACCCATGACCCGCATCTTCGACGCGCTGAAGAAGGTCCAGGCGGTGCGCCCCGAGCCCGCGCCGCCCGCACCGGTCGCTCCGGCGATCTCGGCGCCGCCGATGTCCCCGGCGCTGTCGCCCGCGCCGATGCCGCGTGCGCGCGGCTGGGGCCGGGCCACCGGCCCGGGCGCTTCCGCCCCGGGGCCACGCGCGAACATCGTTCCCGCCGAGCATGCACCCGAGCTCTCCGAGGAGATTCTGCGTGAGATGGGCCGGTTGCGCGTCAATCTCGAGTCCGCCCTGACGGAGCGCGTGCCGCGCGTCGTGATGCTGGTCAGCACGCAGGGGGGCGAGGGCACGACGACGGTCGCGTCCCAGCTGGCGCTCGCGCTGGCGACCGAGAAGGGGCTGCGGGTGCTGCTGGCCGACCTGCATGCCGCCCGGCCCGGCATCTCGCCAGACCTCAAACCCGCCCGCACCCGGCATCCGCGGTCGGACCACGGCGCCGAAGTCACGATGCGCGAGGCGCCGGCGGCGCACGCGGGGCGACTCTGGGTGCTACCGCTCGATCGGGCGCATCCGGAATCCGTCACGCCGCAGGCGGCGCGCGAGATGCTCGACGCGCTCTCCGCGGATTTCGACTGGGTGATCCTGGACGGGCCGCCGGCGCTCGAGTCCCCGGAATCCGCGCCGCTGTGCGCGATCGCGGATGGCGTGATCGTCATCGTGCAGGCCGGACGCACCAAGCGGCCGGTGCTCTCGCGTTCGGTCGAGCTGTTGCGCAAGGCCGGAGCCCGCGTGCTGGGCACCGTGCTCAACCGGCGTCGGCTGGAGATTCCCGGATTCATCTACCGGCGCATTTGAGCCGATCGTATCGTGCAGGTGACCTGCCCCCACCTCGAGCCCACGGAGCCCGTGCCGACCACACCTTCGCGCGCGGGTTCTCGCTTTTCGGCGCCGATCGCGGAAGCGCTCGCGATCGTGTGCGAGTGGTCGCCCACCCCCCGCGCCGTCATCCTGGGCGGCAGCCACGCCTCGGGTGAGGCGGTGTGGGCCGAGGTGGAAGGCCGCGCGCTGACGCTCTCGGATCTCGATCTCTACGTGGTCGTGAGCGACCGGCGCGAGGCTGGCGCGGCGCGGCGCCGCGCCAGCGCGGCGCGCCCGGCGCTCGAGCGGCGGTGCCTCGCGCTCGGGATCGCCGCGCCCATCGAGGCCGGCTTCCACACGATCGACGATCTCGCCCGGCTGCCGGCCCGGCCCGCGACCCTCGCATTGCGTCGCCACGGTCGCGTGGTGCGGGGTGACCCCGCGGTGCTCGATCGAATTCCATCCTACGAGGCGCTGGACGTCGAGGCCGAGGAGGTCGCCCTGCTGCTCGAGAATCGCGGGTGCGAGCTGCTCGCGGCATGGCCCCTGCTCGGAGCTCCGGATCGTCTCGGCCGGTTGCGCGGGCGCCACGCGGTGCTCAAGTGCGCACTCGACCTCGCGACAACCGTCGCGCTCGCGGACGGGGCGTTTCCGGATGGCGCAGCTGCGCGCGTGGCCTGGGCGCGAGACTCGTCAGCCTCGCGCGCAGGCATCGTCGCGGCGTGCGCCGGACTCTGGGACGTCGCGCTCGCGTTCCGCGCGGGAGGCGCGGCGCCCCTCGACCCGCAGGCCGCTCGCGAGGAATGGCGCGCCGCGGCCGTCGCCTGGGGCTTGACGTGGCGGGAGCGCTTCGCGGCTTCGGCGCGGGCGGGCGATCCCGACGGCTGGGTGCTCGACGTGGCCCGACGCGCGCCCCTGCGCCGCCGGTTCCGCCAGGCGCTCACGTTTCACGCGCGCGGCGGGGACGGACCGTCCCTGGCCACGCGCCTCGTTCACGCGCTGCGAGGCACCCCGCAGCATCGCGTCCACGCCTCGGCCGCGCTCCTGCTGGCGGCGGCCGCGAGCGCGCCGGCGACCGCCGCGATTCCGCCGCTCGCCCCGGGCGCCGCGCGGACGCTGAAACGACTCGGCGTGGTGCCGGCCAGGGACTGCTGCGACTGGGAGCGCGCGCGCGGCGCGGTCGTCAGGGCGTGGGATCGCTGGCTGCTCGACGGCCAGCGCACGGCGGAGCCGTCGTGAGCGCGCGCATGATCCTGCTGATCGTCGACGCGCTGGGGTGGGAGCTGGCCGGACGGGACGCGGGCTTCGCGCCGGCACTCACTCAGCGCCGCCGCATCGAGACCATTCTGGGCTTCAGCTCGGGAGCGCTGCCCACCCTGTTCAGCGGGCGAATGCCACAGGAGCATGGTCGCTGGCTCATGTATCGCCGCGCGTCCCGGGGCACGCCGTTTGCCGGGTTCGAGTGGACGCGCCGGCTGCCGGCGCGCATCCGGCGCAGCGCGACGCTCGCGCGCGCGCTCACGCGAGCGGTCGGCGCACGCGGGGTGCGTGGATATTTCCATCTCTACGAGGTCCCGCGCTGGCTGCTTCCGCAGTTCGACCTCGCGGAGCGCGACGATCTGTTCCGTCCAGCCGGCCTCCCGGTCGACATGCTGTGGGACACGTTCGAGCGGCGCGCTTTGCGCTGGCGCGGCTGGAACTGGCGAACCCCCGAGTCCGAGAACTTCGCGGCGCTCGAGCGCCGCGCTGCGTCCGGAGACGAATCGGTGCTGGTGTGCTACACGCCGGATCTCGACGCGCTGCTGCACCGGGAGGGCTCCGGCGGGCCCGGGGTGCGCGCCGCGCTCGATCGGTACACGGAACTCGTGGCCCGGCTGGCGCGCCCGGCGGCCGGGGCAACCCCGTGGATCTACCTGCTCTCGGATCATGGCATGGTGGATGTGCGCGCGACCACCGATGTCATGGCCCGGCTCGAACGGCTCAAGGTGAGCTGGCCGGACGACTATCTCGCCTTCTTCGATTCCACCATGGCGCGCTTCTGGTGGCGCACGCCGAGCGCGCGCAGGGAAGTCGAGACCGCGCTCGCCGATTGCCCGGGAGGCAGGTGGCTCGATCCCGCGACGCTCGCGCGCGAAGGCGTGCTGTTCCCGGATCACGACTACGGCGAGAGCGTCTTCCTGCTCGATCCCGGCGTGCTGATGGTGCCGTCGTTCATGGGCACCTCCCCGCTGCGCGCGATGCACGGATACGATCCCGGGCACCCCGACATGGCGGCGGTCCTGCTCTCGAACCGGCCGGTGCCGGAGCGCGTGCGTCATCTGCGCGAGGTGCGCGGTTTCCTCGAATCGGAGCTCGAGGCGATGCTCGCGGAGGCGGCGTGAACCGCGACCAGATCGCGCACAGCGTCACACGCGGCGCCTTCTACCTTTCCATCGAGAAGGCCTCGGCGCTCGTTTCCGGCGTCGCCTACTTCGCGCTGCTGCTGCGCTGGCTGGGTCCCAACAACTACGGCCTCATGACGCTGGCGCTTTCCTTCGCGGGGCTCGCGACGATGGCGACCGGGAACTTCGAGGTGTTCCTCGAACGCTTCGCGGCGGAGTACCTCGCGCGCCAGCAGTTACGCACGCTGCGCAAGGCATACCATCTCGCGCTGATGCTCAAGCTGGGACTGGGCGTGATCGCGAGCATCGGGGTCATCGCGATCGCGCCGTTCCTGGCCCGTCAGTTCAACGCGCCCCAGCTCGGATTCCTGCTGCCCCTGCTCGCGGCGATCGTCGCGTGCGACGGGCTCTCGACCACCGGTCGTGCGACGCTGTACGGGCTCCAGCAGTTCCGCTGGGTCTGCCTGCTCGCCGTGTTGTTCCACGTCGCGAAGACCCTGATGGTGGGCGCGCTGTGGGGGACCGGCCAGGGGCTGTTCGCGCTCGCGGTGGGGCTCTCGGTCCTCACCAGCCTCCAGGGCCTTGCGATCGCGGCGGTGCCGATGTGGATGCTGAGGCGCGCCGCCGACGAGGGCGAGGCCGCCGGCGGGGGCGCTCATCGCGCGACGCGGCCGCTGCTGCGCGCGATCATGTCCTATTCAATGCCGCTGCTGGGCGCGCGAGTGACGTTCATGTCCGGGCAGAATCTGGGGAAGATCATCCTCGGCAAGCTGTTCAACGCCACCGAGCTGGGTTTCTTCTCATTCGCGTTCCAGACCGTCGAGCGCTTCGTCGAGGTGGTATACACGCTGCCTGCCTCCCTGCTTCCATCGCTCACCCAGCTCGTCGCGCTCGAGGAGCGCGACCGACTGCGGCGCGTGTTCGACCAGGCGCTCCGGCTGATCCAGGTGGTGGCGTGCGCGCTGTCCTTCGGCCTCTTCGTCTTCGCCCGCGAGATCACGCTGCTGGTGGGCAGCCCGATGTTCGAGCCGGCGGTCCCGCTGCTGCGCGTGCTGGCGCTGGTGCCGATCGCGCGCACCGCACAGCAGCCGCTCACCATGCTGTTCCAGGCGCTGCGCTCGCCGGGGGCGGTGCTGCGCCTCGCGCTGCTCAAGTTCGCCGCGGAGTTCGGATGCTATTTCGCGCTGGTGCCCACCATCGGAGTGGCGGGCGCGGCCTGGGCGAATCTGATCGGCGCGTCAGTTTCTTACGCCGTCGCGCTCGTGATCCTCGCCAGGCGCGTGCCGGAGGGCGTCGCCGAACGCACGCGCTCCGTGCTGCTGACGATCGGGATGTTCGCTCCGCTGATCGTGGCGGGCCTGCTCATCGACCAGCGGCTCCCGCTGGCGTGGTCGATCGCGCTGCGCGCCGTGCTGGTCCCGATCGCGATGTGGGGCGTGTTCGCGTTGTCGCTCGTGAACCGCTACGATCTCGAGAAACTGGCGTCCATTCCGCTCACCGCGTCGTGGATGCGCTTCACGCGCGACGCGGTGGTCGCCGCCGCCCGGCGCCTCGCGCGGGCCGCGGAACCGCGGGAGGCCTCGTGACGCATCGCCGTGTGCTGGTGGTGATCCCGGCCCACAACGAGGAGGAGAGTCTGGGGCGAACCCTCGATGAGGTGCGGGAGAGGGCCCCCGAGGTCGCGCTGCTGGTCGTCGACGACGGCTCGCGTGACGGGACCCGGCGCGTCGCGCGTGAGCGCGGGATCCCGGTCGTCCGGCACCCCGTCAACCTCGGCGTGGGGGGGGCGCTCCAGACCGGTTTCCGATTCGCGGTGGAGAACGGCTACGACGTCGCCGTCCAGCTCGACGCCGACGGGCAGCACGATCCGGGCTACCTCGGCGCGCTGCTCGAGCCGGTGCTGGCGGGGGCCTGCGACGTGAGCATCGGATCGCGCTACGCCGGTCGCACCGATTATCGCGCGCCGCTCGCGCGCCGCGTCGGCATGATGCTGTTCTCGCGGGTGGTGCGGCTCGCGCTCAAGCAGCGCATCACCGACACGACATCGGGATTCCGCGCGTACAATCGCGCGGTGATGGAGGTTTGTCAGCACGATTTTCCGACGGATTTTCCGGACGCCCCGCTGCTGATCACCCTCGTCCGGCGGGGCTTCCGTCTGCTCGAAGTGCCCGTCCAGATGCGCGAGCGGCAGGCGGGCGAGTCGTTCTACACCCTCGGTAAGTCCCTGTACTACCCGTACAAGAACCTGGTGGCCTCGCTCATGGCGTGGCTACAGCGGCCGGCCTGAGCCAGCGGAGGAACACATGGAATTCCTGTCGCGTACCCAAGTCATCACGGCGTTCGGCGCGGTCGGGCTCGCGCTGTACGTGCTCGACCTGGTCCGGAGGCGCAAGCTCTCGGAGGAGTACTCGTTGCTGTGGGTGATGTGCACCGTGACGGTCGCGGTCCTCGGGTTCTCGACGCCGTTGCTCATGTGGGTCAGCGACGTGCTCGGCATGACCGGCGCCGCCTCCACGGTGTTCGCCGCCGGGCTCGCATTCGTCATGGCGATGCTGCTCTACATGTCGGTCAAGATGTCGCGCCTCGGCGAGGAAAATCACGTGCTGACGCGCGAGCTGGCGCTGCTCCGCTACGAGATCGAGCGCACTCGCAGACCGGGCTCCGCCTCGGAGGTCGCGTGAGCCGGACGATCAAGTTCGGGGTGGGGATCCTGATCTCCGCCGTCTGCGTCTGGGTCTCGATGCGCGAGGTGAAGCTCGACGAGATGTGGCACGCGTTGCGGCACGCGAACTATTTCGGCTTCCTCGCGGTGATGGGCATCACCGTCTTCGGCTTCTACCTGCGCGCGATCCGCTGGCGCTCGCTGATCGCGTCGCCGCGCCGGCTCAGCACCGACAGCCTGTTCAGCGCCACGATGATCGGGTTCATGGCCAACAACGTGCTGCCGTTCCGGCTCGGTGAGTTCGTGCGCCCCTGGGCGCTCGCGCGCCGCGAGAAGATGTCGAAGACGACGCTGCTCGCCACCGTCGTGGTCGAACGCGCGATCGACATGCTGACCCTGCTCGCGATCCTGGGGCTGGCGCTCGCCGTGTACCCCATCTCGCGCGACAGCGACGCATGGCGAAAGGTGCGCGGCGGCGCGGGCGTGCTGGTCGTCATGTGCGTTGCCCTCACCGCGTTCGTGGTCGCGCTCGAGCGCTCGGAGAAGCTGGCCCGCGCGTTCATCCACTGGCTGTCGTCGCCGCTCCCCGAGCGCCTGCGCGATCGCGTGAGCTCGGCGCTCGACCATTTCATCCACGGGTTGAGCCTGTTCCGGGACCTGCCGCGCCTGGCGTGGGTGTTCGTGCTTTCGTTCGCGATGTTCTTCTCGTTCTCGATCGGCCTCAACATCAGCATGTGGGCGCTGGGCATTCACGTGCCATGGTTCGGCGGCCTGGTCATGCTGGTCATCACCGCGATCGGGATCATGGTGCCGGCCGCGCCCGGCTACATCGGGACCCTCAATCTGGCGTGCATCGCCGGGCTCGCGTTGTTCGGCGTGAAGGACACCCTGGCGGTGCCGTTCTCGTGGTTCTACTGGGGCGCGCAGTGGCTGCCCGTCACGCTGCTCGGCCTCTTCTACCTGCAGCGCGAGGGTCTTTCGCTCGGATCGCTGGGACAGATGGACGAGGGGGCGGCTTGAGGCGCAGGCTACCTCCGGAAGTGTCCGGCCACCTTGCGCACCGCCTCGCAGGCGTCCTCGACGTCGCGCTCGCTCATCCCGGGGAACAGGGGCAGCGAGATCGCGCGGCGATACGCGTTCTCGGCGACCGGGAACTCGCCGTCGCGCGTGCCGAGGCGGGTTCGGAAGTAGGGGTGAAGGTGAATGGGAATGAAATGGACCGAGCTGCCGATGTTCTCGGCCTTCAACTCCTGGATGAAGCGCGCGCGGTCGCAGGACAGCAAGTCGAGATCGAGCGCGATCGGATAGAGGTGCCAGGCGTGCACCACGTCCGGCCGCGCCACCGGGCGCCGGATCTCGGGCAGGTCGGCGAGCCGCGCGTCGTAGAGCGCCGCGCGCTCGCGCCGCAGCCGCTGGAGCTCGTCGAAGCGCTCGAGCTGCCCGAGTCCGATCGCGGCCAGCACGTCGCTCAGGTTGTACTTGTAGCCGGGCGTCGTGACCTCGTAGTACCACGAGCCGGTCGCGGTGTATCGCTTCCACGCGTCGCGGTTCATGCCGTGGAGCGAGAGCAGGCTCATGCGCTCGGCCAGCGCGCCGTCGTTCGTGACCGCGGCCCCGCCTTCGCCGGTCGTGAGATTCTTGGTGGCGTAGAACGAGAATGCGGTCACGGTGGAGAACGCGCCGACCGGACGATCCTTGTAGGACGCGCCGAACGCGTGCGCGGCGTCCTCGACCAGCGGGAGGCCGCGGCGCCCGGCGATCGCGAGCAGCGGGTCGTAATCGCAGGGATGTCCGCCGTAATCCACCGGCATGATCGCGCGCGTGCGCGGCGTGAGCGCCGCCTCGAGCGCCTCGGGATCCATGCAGAGCGTGTCGGGCTCGACATCGACCAGTACCGGCTTCGCTCCGACATGCTCGATGACGTTCACGCACGCCGCGAACGTGTAGGTCGAGGTCACGACCTCGTCGCCGGGACCCACGTCGAGCGCGACGAGCGCGAGGTGGAGCGCGCCGGTGGCGGAGTTGAGCGCGATGCCGTGGCGCGCACCGGCGCGGGCCGCGATGCCCTCGGCCAGCTTCAGCGCCTTGGGCCCGGTCGTGATCCAGCCCGAGTCCAGCGCCTCGAGCACGAGCTGTTTCTCGCGCTCGCCGATGAATGGCACGGCGAGCGGCAGGAACCGGTCGCGGACCGGGCGTCCGCCCCGCGAGGCGAGCGGCTCGAGCGCGGAGGCGCTCATGTGGGTCGGGTGGCGAGCATGGGATCGTCCAGTCTAGTGCAGCCGGGCGGTTCCGCTCCACTGCTTTCGCGCGGCTTCCGCGCGCCATGCGCGGATCGCCGGCGGCGTTCCGCGCCGCGGGCCGGCGGGCGCGTGCGACACCCCGGCCGCGCCGCGCCGCCGGGTCGCTGAGCGAGATCCCTCCCCCATGCACCCTCGCAAGCTCATCCGGGACTCGGTCGGGTTCGCAGCCACCCAGTACGTCGCGCGCGCGGCGCTCATGCTGCGCGGCGTGATCGCCGCGCGGCTGCTCGGGCCCGGCCCATACGGCGCGTGGAACGCGCTCAACCTGATCCTCGACTACGGTCCGTTCAGCCTGCTCGGCACGCAGCAGGGCCTCGATCAGGCGGTCCCCGCGCGCATCGTGGACGGCGACCATGCGCGCCTCATGCAACTCGCCCGCGCCGGCCTCTTCAATATCGTCACGACCTCCGCCGTGTTCGCCTCCGCCATCATGCTCTACGTCGCGCGCTCCTCGGGCTCGATCCGAACGCACTGGGGGCTCGATGGGGTGGCGGTCGCGCTGTGCTGCGTGGTGCTCATCAACTTCGCCTACTACCACCTGACGCTGCAGCGCTCCCACGGCGACATCGGCTCGGTGAGCGTGTGGTTCGTGCTGCAGGGCGCGATCGGTGCGATCCTCGGACTCTCGCTCGTCCCGTGGCTGGGGGCGTGGGGCCTGCTGTGGGGATGGCTGGTCGCGAACGCCGTGGCGTTGGCCTACTCGCGCTGGCGATCGCCACCGTCGATACCGATCGTGCCCCGCGCGTCGCGGGACAGCCTCCTGCTCCTGCGCGTCGGGTTCCCGATGTTCCTCTACCAGGGACTGAGCCTGATCATGCGCAGCGTCGACCGCATCATGGTGCTGCGCTTCGTCGGCGTGGAAGGCCTCGGCTTCTACAGCCTCGGTCTCATGGCCCTCACCCTGGTGCTCTACCTGCCCGACTCGGTGTCCTACGTGCTCTATCCACACTTTCTCCGCCGCTATCGGGAAGGCGGTGATCGCCCCGAGGCGATCCGGGAGGACGCGCTCCGTTCGCTGCGGGTGCTGACGGTCACGATCGCCGGGCTCTGCGGCCTCACGTTTCTCGGGGCCCGCGAAGCCGTCGCCATGTTGCTTCCGAAGTTCATTCCCGGAGCGGGCGTGGTGCGGGTGCTGTGCTTCGGCGCGGCCGGGCTCACGATGGCGAACCTCTCCTCGATCCTGCTCATGACGCTCGGCCGGCGCATGCACCTAGTGGTGGCCGCGGTGTTCATGACCGCGGCCGGGGCGGCGCTCGACTTCGCGGCGCTGCGCGCCGGGTACGGGATCAACGGCGTCGCCTGGGCCACGTTCACGACCTACGCGGTCAACGGCGCGGTGCTGCTGTGGCTCGCGTGCGGTGCGCTGCGGCTTCCGCTCGGCCGCCGGGTGCTCGAGATGGTATGGGCGTATCTGCCGCTCGTCGTGAGCCTGGTCCTCGCGGTGGCACTCGACGCCGCCCTGCCCGGGCGCCAGGCCGCGTCGTTCGCGGTCCGGGCCGGGCGCATCGGGCTCGGCGCGGCCTGCTTCGTCGTGTTGTACGGCGCGGCCGTGCACCCGCTCATGCGCGGCCTGGGGCTGCGGCAGGTCATTCGCGAATTCCGGCTCCCGTTCGTCGAGAACGGACAGCGCCCGCCGGACGCGGAATCGTGAGCCGGGTTCGTCGCCCCGCGATCGCGAGCGAAGCGGAACGCCGCGGGCGGCCGTGCGCGGCTTGCCGCGGGCCGGCGCGTGGTCTAGCGTGTCCGCCCGCGTCGCCGCTCGCGCGCCCCACGCCCGATCGTGCGCTCACTTCCCTGACCGGACGAGGTTCCGTGCCCGCGATCTCGGCGTCTTCCGCACGCAGCCGGACCGGCGCCCCATGAGGATCCTGGTCACCGGTGCGACCGGCTTCATCGGACGGCGCCTGATCGAGAGGCCGTTCGCAGCGGGGCACGCCGTCGTCGCGCTCACCCGCCGGCCCGCTCCGGACCTCGCCGCCCGCGGCGCCCGGGTGGTCGAGGGCGCGATCACCGATCCCGCGCTCATCGCCCGGGCGGTCCGCGGCTGCGATGCCGTGGTGCACCTCGCGGTGGCGGCCGGAATCGCCGATCCCAGGGTGGTACGGTCGATCAACCTCGACGCCACGCGCCTGTTGCTCGAGGCTTCGCGTGCCGCGGGGGTGCGACGCTTCGTCTTCACCTCCACGATCTCGGCGACGCGCGAGCGGGTCGGACCCTACGGCGCCACCAAGCGCGCCGCCGAAGCCCTGGTGCGCGATTCGGGCGTCCCGTTCGTGACGCTGCGCCCCTCGCTGGTGTACGGCGCGGGCGGACTCGGATTGTTCGCGACCCTCACCCAGTATCTGCGCCGGCTGCCGGTGGTGCCGGTGATCGGCGACGGTGAGATCGAGCTCGATCCCATCCACGTCGACGACGTGTGCGAGGTCATCGAGCAGTGCCTGGTCCGCGACGATGTCGTGGGGAAGACGTACGACCTGCTCGGCCCGGAGCGCGTGACGTTCAATCAATTCCTCGCGAATGTGGCCGGGAGGATCGGTGTCCGGAAGCCCGTGGTCCACGTTCCGGGGGGCATCGCGCTGCTCATGGCGCGGATGATGGGGCTGGTGCTCAAACGCCCGCCGATCTCGGTGGACAACGTGCTGGGCATGATCTCGCCGGCACGCGTGGATCGCGGCGCGACCGCGCGCGACTTCTCGATTCCATGGACCCGGCTCTCGGCGGGAATCGAATCGTCGATGCGCGGCACGGCGGCCGGGCCGGCCGCGGCCGCGCCGGCGCCGGCGTTCGCGCCGGCGCGCTCCGGCCTGCCCGAACTCTCGCTGCTGCGGCCGGGCGTCGGCCCGTCCCGGCCGGTGCGCGCCGCGATCGTGGGTCTGGGCAAGATGGGCGTCGTGCACAGCGCGGTGCTCGCCATGGTGCCGGGCGTCGAGGTGGTGGGCCTGTGCGACCATCATCCGGCGCCGGCCCGGAGCCTGCGCGGCATGGGATTCTCCGCGCCGGTTTTCACGCGTCTCGATGCGATGCTGGCCGCGGTCAGGCCCGACGCGGTCTGGGTGTGCACGCCGCCCGGTTCGCACGCGGCCGTGGCCGAGGCCTGCGTCGCCGCCGGCGCCGCCGTCTTCATCGAGAAACCCCTCGCGCAATCACTCGATGACGCACGCCGCATCGAGGCGCTGGCCGCCACTCACGCGCAGCCGGTGGCCTGCGGCTACGTGTTCGCGTTTCTTCCGACGTTCGTGGCCTCGCAGCACGCGCTGGAGGCGGGCGCGCTCGGAACGGTGCGGCGCGTTTCCGCTTCGATGTACCTGTCGCAGGTGTTCGCGCCCCAGCGCGGCTGGATGTACGACCCGCGCCTCTCGGGCGGCGGTGTGGTCGCGAACATCTCGTCGCACCTGCTCTTCCTGCTGCTGAACGGCTTCGGCCGGCCGGTGGCCGCGCGCGCGACCTGGGCCAAGAAATACGGAGAGGTCGAGGACGAGCTGCGCGGGGTGTTCACCCTGGCCGGCGGCGCGGACATGGCGTTCGAGACTTCGTGGAGCGTTCCCGACTACCCGCTCTCGGCCACGATCATGGAGGCCGAAGGCGACAACGGGACGCTGCGCGTCACCAACGAGACTCTCGCGCTCACGCTGCGCGCCCCGATCGGCGGCTGGCCGGCCGGCGCCACGTCGCTCCGGCAGTCGGAGCTGCCCCAGCCCGCGCGCTTCGATCTCAACGGCGAAGGCTACTACCTGGAGGACGCGCACTTCCTCGCGTGGGTCACCGGTGGAGCGGCGCCGCCGATCACCGCGCGAGCCGGCTGCGACGTGCAGCGCATGATGAGCGCGCTCTACGCATCGGCGGAGCGCGGCGGCGAGCGCGTCGAGGTGCCGGCGTGAGCGGGCCCCGGCCGTCGCTGCTGCTCGGCACCGAGGCGCTGCTCGGCGTCACGCGCAGCGACCGCGAACGCACGCTCGATGTGATGCGCCGCTACCGCGAGGCTGATGCGCTGGCGGGGGCGCTGCGCGCGGCGCTCGAGGCGGGGGCGGAGGGCGTCGTGATCACGCCTTCGGCCGCCGCGCGCGCGGCGCTCGCCGCGCTCGGGGAGGCGATTCCGGCGTGGGCGCTGGTGCCGAACGTGCCGGCCTACGTTCGCGATTCCTCCGATCTCGGACTGGTGGGCACCGCTTTCAAGCGCGTGAGGGGCGCGCCCCCGGCGACGCTCATCCGCCTCGGTCTCACCGGGATTTCGCACGTGGGCGGCGTGCTCGCGAGCGACCTCACCGGCCTGGTGCCCGTGCTGCTCGAGCTGGAGTGCGCGTCGCTCGCCGCGCCGCGGCTCGACGCGGTGGTGCTCGCCTCGACGCTCACCGACCTCGCGCTGGCCGGAGGGCACCGGCGATTCTTCGATCACTACCTGCGCTTCGTGCGCTCGCGTTTCCGTGTGCGCGCCGGCTTCGAGACGCACAACCTGGGCTCGCTGCTCGCGCGACTGCGCGAGTGGGGGATCGCGCCCGATGTCGTGATCGGCCCGGTGAACCCGCGCGGGCTGCAGATGAAGCCGACGCCGGAGCAGACGCTCGCCGAGCTGCGGGCCGCGTCGTTCCCGGTGTTCGCCAAGGAGCTGCGCGCGGGGGGCGCGGTGAGCCTCGGGGACGGCGCGCGCTTCGCGCGCGCGAGCGGCGCGAGCGGGGTGATCGCGGACCTCGTCGATCTCGACGACGGCTTCGCGGAACTCGGCCGCCTCCGGGCCTGAGCCGGAGGCGCGCGTTGCGATCCGTGAGACGCATCGGACCCGGCCGGCTCGGCCTCGCTGCGATCGCGCCCGATCGCCGGGAGCCGGAACCATGAAGCCGCGATCCGCGGTCGCGCTCGGCGTGGCGATGGTCGCGCTCCAGCTCGCGGGATGTGCGGGGCTGCTGCGCGTGCTGCCGGCCCAACCGGCGATCGCGCTCGCTTTCGTCGCGAGCGTGCTGGCCCCGGGCTACGCGTTCGTCGCGATGGGGGCGGCGCCGCCCGGCGGGCTCGCGCTCGCGCCGGCGTGGGCGATGGGGTTCGGCATCGCATGGAACGCAGCGCTGGTGATCGCGACCCGGGCGTGCGGCGTGCCATTCACCGTGCTCGCCACGTGGAGCGTGGTGCCTGGCGCTTTGCTGTGGTCGGTCGCGATGTGGCGCGCGGGGCGCACGTCTTCCCATTCGGGAGCGCCCGCGAGGCGCACCCTCAGGGGTGTCGCGTGGGCGGCGGTGGCGCTCGCTGCGGCGCTCGCGGTGGTTCACGTCGCGCGCCTCGGGACCCCGATCACCTACTACGGTGATTCCCCCGATCACATCGGGACCATTCGCCGCATGCTCGAAGGCGGCGACGCGTTTCCACGCGACGCGTTCTTCAGGGACGCCGGCGGGGCCGGGGTCGATCCGCGGAAGGGGCTGTGGCATCCGCAGGTCGCGCTGATCGCGGCGCTCGCGCGGCGCGATCCGGTCGAGACCTGGCGCTGGCTCTCGCTCGCGATCGCTCCGCTCTTCGTCCTGAACGCCGCGGCATTCGGCTGGCTCGCGGCCGGGCCGGCGGGAGCGGCCGCGACCGCGTGGGCGGAGCTGGTGGTTCGAGCCGGCCAGATCGGCTGGCAGCCGCTCCGCAAGGCGGTATTCTCGACCTTCCTCGCGGACCAGCTCTGCCTCGCCGCGATGATCGCGCTGATCGCGGACCTCGACGCGCGGCGCAGAGCATCGAGGCTCGCCGCGATCGCGCTCGCGCTCGCGGCGGTGACGACTCACGTGTTCTCCGCGATCCAGCTCGCGCTGGTGGCGGGGGCGCTGCTGCTGGGGATCGCGCTGCGCGATCGCGGGTGGAGCGAGGCGGCGCGTCGGGGCGCTGGCACCGCCGCCGCGATGGGGCTCGCGTGCCTGCCCTACCTCGCGTGGCGCGCGCTGCACGCGTATGCCCCCGCGAACGTCATTCACACCGAGCCGCAGGGCCTGCTGCTCGTCACGGACCGGATTCGCATGGTGTCGGTCGGCGTGCTGTGGGACTGGAACGCGATGCTGTGGGCCCTGTTTCCGCTCGGGTGGTGGGCATTGTGGCGGCACGGCCGCAGCAACGCAGCGGTGCTCTACCTGTTGACGACCTCGCTGGCCGTCGTGCTCGTCATGTTCGACCCGCCGGTGGTCGCGCTGCTGTCGCCCCGGATCGGGTACCTGCTCATGCGATTCGTGTGGATACTCCCGACCGGGCCGCTGCTGGGTCTGGCCGCCGCGACCCTGCCGATGCGGTTCTTCGACGCCGGGCGACCGCGCCTGCGCGCCGCGCTGGCGATGGCGGTGGTGCTCGCGCTCGCGTGGCCCGCCGCGCACGACGCCGCGCTCGTGTTCGCGCGGCCCGCGCGGTTCGAGGCCGACGAGACCCGGGTGAGCCCGCTGCCCTGGCGCGACGACCTCATGTGGATGGACACGCACCTGCCCGCGGGGAGCGTCGTGCTCTCCGATCCGGCGACCTCGTACGCGGTGCCGATGTTCACGCGTCACTTCGTCGTGACGCTGGTCGATCAGCACAGCTCGCCCAACGACTCGCTCGCGCTCACGCGGCTGCTCGATGCGCGCGATGCGCTCGACCCGTTCGCGAGCTGGGCGCGCACCCGCGACGTCGTGCGGCGCTACGGCGTGGACGCGATCGCGCTCAATCGCCGCTTCACCGAGATCCCGCGGCTCGACTACTGGGCGCCCACGCCGGGGTGGTTCGACGAGGCGCGCGTGCGGCTCGACCGGCACCCGGCGGCGTTCGAGCGGGTGCGCGATACCGGCGACTTCGTCGTCTACCGCGTGCACCGCGCGGCGCTCGACACGCTCGATGGGCCGCCGCCCCAGCGCCCGAACGTCGCGGAATTCCTCCCCGGGCTGTTTCCGGTCGGCCGGCGTCTGGGAGCGGGCCTGCCGGTCATCCATCGTCTCGCGCTCTGGCCGCGGGTCGTCGCGCCGGGAGACACGCTGCACGGGGTCGCCGACTGGCGCGCGCTGGAGCCGCTGCCCGCCGGATCCTACGAGGTGGCGGTGCGGTTCGACCGCACGCTCCCCGGCGGCCTCGCGCCCCCCGCGATCGTCGCCAAGCCGGTGCGCAAGCTGGTCGAGATCGCGCGCCGCGAGCGCTACCGCTTCCGGGCGGACCACCTCCCGACCGGCGGGGCGTACGGGGTCGATCTGTGGCGCGCGAACGAGGTGGTTCGCGACTCGTTCACGCTCGAGGTCCCGCGGGACGTGGCCGACGGCAGCTACGCGGTCGGGATCAAGATGATCCGCCAGCCGCACTATCCGAACTACCACCTGAGCGACTACTTTCTCGATCGGGATTACTATTCGGGGGTGACGATGGGCTCGATTCTCGTCGCCAGGAGACCCTGAGGCCGGCATGACGCGCGATCTCTCCGAACGGAGCCACTGACCATGTGCGGCATCAACGGCGTCTTCCACTACCGCGACGGCGCTCAACCGGATCGCGAGCTGGTCACGCGACAGGCGCTCGCGATGCGTCACCGCGGTCCCGACGACTGGGACGTCTGGTGCGATGGGCCGACCGCGCTCGGCCATCGCCGGCTCTCGATCGTGGATCTCTCGCCGGGCGGTCATCAGCCGATGCCGAACGAAGACGCGACGTTGTGGGTGACCTACAACGGCGAGCTCTACGGGTGGCCCGAGACCCGGTCCTGGCTCGCGTCCCGCGGCCACCGTTTCCGCGGCAACAGCGATACCGAGGCATTGCTCCATCTCTACGAGGAGCACGGCGACGGTCTGCTCGAACACCTGCGCGGCATGTTCGCGTTCGCGCTGTGGGATCGCAATCGCCGGCGGCTCCTGATCGCGCGCGATCGCCTCGGCATCAAGCCGCTCTACTGGCATGACGACGGCAAGCGTCTCGCGTTCGCCTCGGAGCTCAAGGCGCTCGCGCTCGACCCTGCGGTCCCGCGCACGCCCTCACTCACCGCGATCGCCGACTATCTCTCCTTCCAGTACGTGCCGTCGCCCGACAGCATCTTCGAGGGCGTGCACAAGCTGCCCCCCGGGCATTTCCTGGTGTGCGACGCGAACGGGCCGCGGGTGCAGCGCTACTGGTCGCTTCCGGTCGAACCCGACCCGGGGCACAGCGAGGAATTCTATCGCGAGCGGCTGCGCTCGCTGCTGGCCGAGGCGGTGCGCATCCGCCTCGTCGCCGACGTGCCGCTCGGGGCGTTCCTCTCCGGCGGCATCGATTCCAGCGTGGTGGTGGCGCTGATGGCGCAGGCGCTGGGCGAGCCGGTCAAGACCTTCAGCATCGGCTTCGAGGAGCAGGACTGGAGCGAGCTGGAGCACGCGCGGCGCGTCGCCGCGCACCTCGGCACCGACCACCACGAGCTGATCGTCAAGCCGCGCGCGCTCGACCTGCTGCCGCGGCTGGTGTGGCAGCTCGACGAGCCGTTCGCCGATCCATCGATGATCCCGACCGCGTACGTCGCGGAGATGGCACGGCGCGAGGTCACGGTCGCGCTCTCCGGCGATGGCGGCGACGAGGCGTACGCCGGATACTCGACCTACGCCTGGGCGCGGCGGTACGCGGGGATCGATCGGGTGCCGCGCGCCATGCGCCGCGCCGCCGCCTGGCCGGCCGGGCTGCTCCACGGCGACCACCCGCTGGGCCGCAAGCTGCGCCGCGTCGGCCTCGACGTCGTCGATCGCCATCTCGACGTGATGGCGTATTTCCCGCCGCGTGATCTGGCGCGCGTGCTCTCGCCGGCGTTGCGGAGCGCGCTCGGCGCCCACGATCCGTTCGCGGCCTCCCGCGCCCATCACGCGCGCGCCGCGGCCGCGTCCGGCGACGTGCCGGCGTTGCTCTACCTCGATGCCATGACCTACATGACCGACGACGTGCTCGCGAAGGTGGACCGCACCTCGATGATGCACTCGCTCGAGGTGCGCGTGCCGCTGCTCGATCACAAGGTGCTCGAGTTCGTCGCGCGCGTGCCGTTCGAGTACAAGCTGCGCGGCGGGGTGAGCAAGTGGATCCTCAAGGAGTGCGTGCGCGACCTGCTGCCCGAAGAGACGCTGAATCGCGGCAAGCAGGGGTTCGGCGTGCCGCTCGAGCACTGGTTCGGCGCAGAGTTCGGAACGCTCGCCCGCGAGGTGCTGCTCGATTCGCGCGCGCGCGGCCGTGGCTGGTTCGACCCGCGCGGCGTCGAGGCCGTGCTCGAGGCGAAGGGTGCGCGCGAAGAGCGGAGGGTGCGACAGGTGTGGGCGCTGGTGTGCCTCGAGCTGTGGGCACAGACCTATCTGGATCGCCCGCGCGACCGGCTCGCCGGCCCGATGGAGAGCCTGCCCGTCGCGTCCGCGCGTGCGCGCGACTCCGCAGCAGCATGAATCTGGCGATTCTGATCGGGCGCTTTCCGCCCGGCGTGGTGGGAGGCGCGGAACTCCAGGCCGAAGGCTGGGCGCGGCGACTGGCGGACCGCCATCGGGTTACCGTGATCACGCGCCGCGGCGATCCCCGCGAACCGCCCCGCGACGGCCGCGATGGCTTCACCGTGCTGCGGTTGCCGGTCTCGCGCTGGCCGCTGCTGCGGACCGCGCTCGACCTGCGGCGGATCGAGCACGTGGTCTCGGAGCTCGATCCGAGGCCCGATCTCATGCTCTGCTTTCAGACCTTCGTGAGCGGGTTCGCCGGGGTCCGCATTCAGCGGCGCCTGGGCGTTCCGGCGGTGGTGTGGGTGCGCGGCGAGGACGAGTATCGCGCGGGCTCGCGGCGCGCGCGTCTCCTCTCGCCACGGGTGTGGTCCGAGGCGCGCGGCGTGCTGGTGCAGAGCGAGACCAACCGCGCGCTCGTGATCGAGGCTTCCCGCCGCGCCTCCGCGGCGTGCGCGGAGCGGGTCGCCGCGCACGTCGAAGTGGTCCCGAACGGACTGGAGCTGCCCGCCCCGCCGTTTCCGCGGGGGGCGCGCGTGCTCACCGTGGGCCGGCTGATTCCGGACAAGGGCGTGGACGTGGTGATCGACGCGGTGGCCGGCATGCAGGGATTGCTCACGGTCGCCGGCGAGGGCGAGCAGCGCGCGCGGCTCGAATCACGCGCGCGATTTCACGGTCTCGACGCCCGCTTCGAGGGGTTCGCATCGCGCGGGCGGCTGGACACCCTCTACCGCGAGGCCTCGTGCGTGGTGCTCGCCTCGCGCCGCGGCGAGGGGCTGCCCAACGTGCTGCTCGAAGCATTCGGATACGCGCGGGCCGTGGTCGCGACCCCGGTCACCGGCGTGCGCGATCTGGTGGTGGACGGCGAGAACGGACTGCTGGTGCCGCCCGGCGATCCGCGCGCGCTGCGCGATGCGCTCGCGCGCCTCGCCCACGAACGCGGGCTCGCCGAGCGGCTGGGCGCGAACGCGCGCGCGACCGCCGAGCGCTTCGCGTGGGACCGCGTGCGGCCGCGGCTCGAGGCGGCGCTCGAGCGCTGGAGCGCAGCTTGAGCGACCGCGGCCGCATCAACCTCCATGCGCCGTACCTCTATCCGCTGCTGGTGCCGGGCACCGCGGCATTCGCGGGAGGCGCCGAGATCCAGCAGGCGGCGATCGCGCGCGGCCTCGCGGCGCGCGGGTTCGCGGTCAGCGTCGCGACCTGCGACTTCGGCCAGCCGCCCCGTACCACGCTCGGCGGACTCACCGTGCTGAGGACCTACCCGCCGCAGGGCGGAGTGCCGGTGCTGCGTTTCTTCCATCCGCGCCTCACGCGGACGCTCGCCGCGCTGCACGAGGCCGACGCCGAGATCTACTACGCGCGCATGTCGGGGCTGCCGGCCGGCCTCAGCCACGAGGTCGCGCGCATGCGCGGCGCGGCGCACGTGTTCGCGGCGGCCCACGATCACGACGCGCTGCGCTCGCTGCCCTTCCAGACGAACCCGCGCGACCGCTGGTGGTACCGGCGCGCCCTGCGCGGCGCGCGCGCGATCATCGCCCAGACCGAGCGGCAGCAGCGGTTGTTCCGCGACGAGTTCGGGCTCGCGAGCGAGGTGATTCCCAATCTGGTCGCGCTGCCGGTCGCGACCGTCGACCCGGGGCTTGAGGGCGCCGCGGTGTGGCTCTCGACCTACAAGCCGGCCAAGCGTCCCGAGTGGTTCATCGAGCTGGCGCGCCGGCTCCCGCTGCGCCGCTTCGTGATGGCGGGCGTGGTCCCGCCGCCGCCGCTCACCTCGGGCGCGTGGGATCAGGCGCGGGCGGCCGCGCGCGGGTGTTCGAACCTCGAGGTGCGCGGACATCTCGATCACGCCCGGCTGGGCGAGCTGTTCGAGCAGGCCGCGCTGTTCGTGCACACCTCTCCGGTCGAGGGTTTTCCCAACACCGTGCTGGAGGCGTGGGCGCACGGCCTGCCGGCCATCACGGCGGTCGATCCCGACGGCGTGATCGCGCGCGAACGGCTGGGCGAGTGCGCGGACTCGCTCCCCGCGCTCGCCGAGGCGGTGGAGCGCTGGATGTCCGACCCGGCGCTGCGGCGCGGGGCGGGAGCGAGGGCGCGCGCGTGGGTGGCCGCGCGTCACGCGCCGGACGTGGTGATCGATCGGATCGCGAAGCTGTTCGACCCGATCGTCGCCGCGGTGCGGGCCCGTCGCGGGACCCGCGCCTGAGGAACCCTCGTCAGCCGGCGAGCCCGGCCGCGACGCGAGCGGGCGCGCGCCACGCCGCGGCGCGCACCGGTGTCGCGTCGATGTACGCACGATGCCAGAGCTCGAGGGTGAGCAGCGTCCACAGCTCGCGGCTTCGATCGCGCCGGCCCTCGAGATGGTCCGCGACGTAGGCGCGCAGCGTGGCGGGCTCGAAATAGCCGCGGCCCGCGCAGGTGGGCGAGAGCAGCACGTCGCACAGCAGCTCGCGCAACGGTCCCCGGAACCACGGCGCGAGCGGCACGGTGAAGCCCACCTTGGGCCGGTCGACCACCCCGCGTGGCAGCATGCGGCGCGCGAGGCGCTTGAGCAGCACCTTGCCATCGAACCCGCGCACCTTGAACCGATCCGGGAGGCGCGCCGCCCACTCGATCAGCGGGTGATCGAGCAGCGGCACGCGCGCCTCGATCGAAGCGGCCATGCTCATCTTGTCCATCTTCATGAGCAGATCGTCGGGCAGCCACAGCCGCAGGTCGGCGTCCAGCATGCGGTCGAGCGGGCGGCGCGCCGCGCTCGCCGCGAGCGCCTCGCGAAACGCGGCCGCCGCGACCCGATCGTGCGCGGCGAGCGCCGGTGAGAGCAGCCGCGCGCGCTCGGGGCCGGCGAAGCCCGCGAACCAGGCCGCGAGACGATCGGATTCCTCGCGGAAGCGCGCGCTGCGCGCCACCACCTGCAGCTTGCGAAAGCCGAACGGCAGGCGATCCACGCCGTGATCCAGCACGGCATCGCGAAGCGCGGCGGGCAGCCGCGAGAGCGCGCGCGCGAGGCCGTCCGCCGCGTACTTGGGATAGCCCGCGAACAGCTCGTCACCGCCCTCGCCGGTGAGCACCACCGTCACGGTCTCGCGCGCGAGCTGCGACACCAGGTAGGTCGGGATCGCGGCGGGCTCCGAGACCGGCTCGTCCTGATGCCACACCAGGTCCAGCAGCTCGCGCTCCAGATCCGCCGCGCCCACCACGATCTCGTGGTGCTCGCTGCCCACGTGTTCCGCGACGCGTCGCGCGAAGGGCAGCTCGCTGTACGGGCCGGGCGCGTCGAATCCGACCGAGAAGGTCTGCACCGGGCGCTCGAGCAAACGGCTCATGATCGCGACCACCACGCTCGAATCGACGCCCCCCGAGAGCAACGCGCCGAGCGGCACCTCGCTCATGAGGCGCAGCCGCACCGATTCGGTGAGCCGGCTCTCGAGTTCCTCGAGCGCCTCGCCGTCGCCGATCGCCAGCTTGGGTTCGTAAGCGGTCTGCCAGTAGCAGTGCTCGACGCTGGCCGCCGCGTCCACCACGAGATGATGCGCGGGCCGCAGCTTCCCGATGCCATCGAACAACGTCCCGGGGGCCGCGCAGTAGCGCAGCGTCAGGTGCTCGACCACCGCGGGAAGGCGCACGGCGCGCCGCACGCCGGGGAACGCGAACAGCGCCTTGATCTCGGACGCGCAGACGAATGCGCGACCGGCGCGCGCGACGTAGAGCGGCTTGATGCCCACGCGGTCGCGGGCGAGGAACAGGCGGCGGCGCGCCCGATCCCAGATCGCGAAGGCGAACATGCCGCGCAGCCGGGTGACGACGGCCTCGCCCCATGCCTCGTAGCCGTGGACGATGCACTCGGTGTCGCTGCGCGTGCGAAATCGATGCCCGCGCGCTTCGAGGTCCCGCCTCAGCTCCGCGTGGTTGTAGATCTCCCCGTTGTAGACGATCCACACCGTTCCGTCTTCGTTGGGGAGGGGTTGCGCGCCGCCCGCGACGTCCACGATCGAGAGGCGCCGGAAGGCGAAGCCGAGCCCGGGCTCCGAGTGGAATCCGGAGTCGTCAGGTCCTCGATGAGCCATGGCCCCGGCCGCGGCGCTGAGCCACTCCGGATCGGGCGAGGCCCCGTCGGGATCGAACCAGGCCGCGAAACCGCACATCAGGTGCGCTCCTCGAAGGTGGCGCTGCGGAGCGACGGCGGCGCGGGCGCGCGGAGGCCGCTCAAGCGGGCTCGGGCGCCGCGGCGCGCTCGCGGCGCGTGATCATGTAGCCGGCCACCATCGACGCGAACATGACCCAGATCTGGAACTGGTAGATCGGATTGCGCAGATACTCGATCTTCACCTCGTCGAGGAGAAAGGTCGCGAGCTGCACGTGGGCCACGATCAGGAACGCCTTCGCATAGTTGGGATCGTCGAGCCGGTCGGTCGACGGTCGCGTGATGATCCAGAAGATCGCGAGCATCGCGAGGAAGAACGACAGGCCCACCAGGCCGACCAGGTTGCCGACGAACAGGTAGAGATCGTGGGGCCAGAAGTATGACTGGGTGCCGATCCGGGCCGAAAACACCGGCCCGTGCCCGAGGATGGGATGCGTCATCATGCGTTCCCACGCCTGCGGCCAGGTCACCGCGCGGGTCTCCGGCATCCAGCCCACGAACTTGGTGCCCCCGAGCCGGCTGACCAGGTCGCCAGACGCCGTGAAGTGCGAGACGTAGTAGTTGGTCCCGAAGAAGAACACGACGCCGGCCACCAGCAGGATGGTGAGCGGAACGAAGTTCACGCGCTTGCGAACCAGCCACCCTAGATAGACCAGGCCGAGGCCGAGTGCGACGAACCCGCCGCGCGTGACGGTGGTGAACATGAGAAACCCGGTCACCAGCAGCAGGGCGGTGAGGACGCCCTTGCGAGTCGCGGAGCGCGCCTGCGCGATCAGGAAGATGAGCAGCACGAAGCTGAGCGCGCAGTATTCGCACATCAACTCGTAATCGAAGAACGGGCCGCCGACGCGGGTCTGGTGCAACTCGATACCATAGCTCTCGACCGCCCCCGCGATCGTGGAAAAATCGATCCAGCCGGGAATGAACACCTGCCCGGGGTGGCTGAGCTCCCACAGCCCGAGCAGCATCACGGTGACCAGCGAGGCCACCTGGAACTGGTGGAATCGCTTCAAGTCCTCGGTGCGGCGCACGTTGTTCACGATCACGTAGAAGAGCAGCAGGCAGGCCACGAACAACTGAAAGTTGGTGAGGGCCGCATACACCTCGGTGGCGTTGCGCAGGTTGTAGCACGAGACGATGTACGAAACCAAGAGGCCCACGATCGGCACATCGACCGGGGTGCGCTCCGGCAGGGCCGCCCTGCGCTGGCTCAGGCGGAGCAGCCAGATCACGAACAGGATCAGGATGAATGCGAGGCTCGTGCTCCCGAAGACGGTCCCGCGCGGGAAGGGGAGCGCGAGCAGCAGCACGCCCAGCCCCATGGTCATGCTGATCCGCCACGCGAGTCCGAACATGAGGACCGCCGCCAGCACGGCGAGCACGCGCTTGTTGGGATCCATGAGCTGCGCGCCGACCAGCCAGCCGGCTCCGATCACGACGCCGGTGGCGATCAGGATCCCGAGCCAGTCGCGGCCCGGCTGGGCGAGGCCGCGAACCGGTTGGGGCGTGGCGCTCATACCCATCCGAAGCGCTTGCGCACCAGGAAGGCGAGGTTCTCCCACCCGTCGCGCCACTTCTGAAGCTTGACCTCGCCAATGCGCTCGCCGTATGGAATGTGCCCCTCGCCGAAGCGGCACCCGCGCATGAGCGCTTCCAGCTTGATCTCCTCGCTGAAGGCCATCCCGTCGGAGGTGAGGCGCAGGCGGCCGAGCACGCCGCGACGGAACACCCACATGCCCGACTGGCTGTCGCGAATCGGCTTGAAGAACAGCACCGCCGCCGCGATCGTGAGCACCCAGTTGCCGAGACGGTTGGTGAACTGCATGGCCTTCGGGTCGGCGAGCGGGAAGCGGCTCGCCGAGAGGAAGTCCCAGCGCTTCTCCTCGAGGGTGTCCACCAGGCGCGGGATGTCCTCGGGCGGATACGTTCCGTCGCCGTCGAGGGTCACGACGATGTCTCCGGTCGCGGCCGCGAGCCCCGCCTTGTACGCCGCGCCATAGCCCGGCGTCTTCTCCGCCACCACGCGCGCGCCGAGCCCGCGGGCGACCTCGGCGGTTCGGTCGGTGCAATTGTTGTCCACCACGACGATCTCGTCCACGGCCTTCGGCATCCGGCCGATGACCTCGGCGATCCCGCCCTCTTCGTTGTAACAGGGAATCACGACACTGATCTTGAGATCGCGGTGCATTCCGGGGGGTTAGGGGTGCGCAGCGGAGCAGAAGCGAATGGCGACGGGGGGGCAGGCTTCGGGCCGCACAAGTCTAGCAGCCGCGCTTTCCGGGCGGCAAGGCACGCGGCCCGCGGCCTCTCGCCGCGCGCCGCTCGTTGCAATGCGCACGCTTCGAGGCGCGGGTGCGGCGGGCCGCACGGCGCGGCCCTGTGGTAGGCTGCCGCGTTCCATTGCCGGTCCCGCACCGAGCCCTCGATCCCGGACGATCCACTCCTCTGCCATGACGCTCGACCCCTCACAGGTGGCGGTGGTGGTCCCCGCGTACAACGAGTCGGGCAAGATCGGCGATGTCGTGCGCAAGGTGCCGCGCCGCTACGCGTCGTGCGTGATCGTGGTGGACGACGCCTCGACCGACGGCACCGCCGAAGAGGCGCGGGCGGCGGGCGCGGAGCGCGTCGTGGTGCACGAACGCAATCGCGGCGTGGGCGCGGCGATCCGCACCGGGCTCACCGCCGCGAAGGGCGAAGGCTTCGCGTTCGCGGCCGTGCTGTCGGGAGACGATCAGCACGAGCCCGACGAGCTGCCGCGCGTGCTCGAGCCGCTGTTCGCGGGCCGCGCCGATCTGGTGCAGGGCTCGCGCTGGCTGCCGGGCGGCGCGACCCCCGGCATTCCGCCCGCACGGCGCTGGCTCACGCGACTCTATCCGCTCCTGTTTCGGCTCGCGAGCGGCTATCCATCGACCGACGGCACCAACGGATTCCGCGCGTTTCGGCTCACGTTGCTCGACGATCCGCGGCTCCGGCTCGATCAGGCCTGGCTCGATCGCTACGAGCTCGAACCCTACCTGCTCTATCAGGCGGTGCGCTGCGGGTATCGGGTGCAGGAAGCGCCGGTGACGGTGCGCTATCATGCGCGCGGCACCACCAAGATGAAGCTGGTGAGCGACGGCTGGCGGATCCTCAGGCCGCTCGTGTTCCTGCGCCTCGGACTGAGGCGCTGATGCACACCGGGAGGCGTAATTGACGACGCTCGAGAACTGCCGCGTGCTGGTGACCGGGGGCGCGGGCTTCGTGGGCAGCAACCTGGTCAGGCGCCTGATTCGAGATCGGGCGAAGGTCACGGTGCTCGACGACCTGTTCACCGGCCGGCGCGAGAATCTGCCGGAGTCGGGCTTCGACTTCGTCGAGGGCTCGGTATGCGACCCGGCGGTGGTCGAGCACCTGGTGGCGCTGCACGAGGTCGTGTTCCACTGCGCCGCGCGCAACATCGTGGTCTCGACCCGCAACCCGCGCGAGGACTACGAGACCAACATCGGCGGCACGCTCAACGTGCTGCTCGCGGCGCGCGCCACCGGAACGCGCCGCGTCGTGTACACCTCCTCGACCTCGGTTTACGGCAACCCGCGCTATCTGCCGATCAACGAGGACGACCACCTCTCGCTGCTCACGCCCTACGCCGTCTCGAAGCTGGCGGGAGAGAACTACTGCATGGCGTTCTACGAATCGTACGATCTGCCCGCCACCGCCGTGCGCTACTCGAACATCTTCGGGCCGGGACAGGACCCCGCGAACCCCTACTGCGGCGTGGTGGCGAAGTTCACGGAGTCGCTGTTCGCCGGGAAGCCGCCGGTGATTCACGGTGACGGCAATCAGAGCCGCGACTTCACATACATCGACGACGCGATCAACGCCACGGTGCTGGCCGCGACCCGGGATCGCGCGCTGGGCGAGGTCTTCAACGTCGGCACCGGAGTCGAGACCCGCGTGAACGAGCTGGCCGCCGTGCTGATCAAGCTCATCGGCGTCGATGTCGAGCCGATTCACACCGACCGCCGCGACGTCGACAACATCCGGCGTCGCGTCGTGAACATCGAGAAGACCCGCCGCGCGCTGCGCTGGGTGCCAGAGGTGACGCTGGAGGAGGGGCTGCGGAGAACCGTCGAGTGGCAGCGGACGACCTCGGGGCGGGGCTGAGGCCGGAACCGGCCGCGATCCCGCCCGTTCAGCCCGAGACGCGCGGCATCGGATTCGTCCGGATGCGACGGATCAGCTCGAAGTAGCGCGAGATGGTGCGCATCATCTTCATCTTGCTCGCGCCTTCCTTGAGGTCGTAGCGCAGGATCAGCGGTGCCTCGGTCACCCGGGCGCCGCCGCGTCCGAGCTTGAGCAGCAGCTCGGCCATGCAGGTGAAGCCCGCTTCCTCGATCAGGTTCTCGCCCCAGGCCTGCGCCGCGCGCCGCAGCGTGGAGGCGCGGTACAGGCGGAAGCCGCATGTGTAGTCGCGGGCGCCCCTGACCGGCACCGTCATCGAGAGCAGGAAGCTCGCGCCGCGCGAGAGCACCTTGCGCAGCGCCGTGAGGCCGACCTCCTCACCGCCTAGGGCGTAGCGCGAGGCGATCACCACGTCGGCGCGCTCGCTCTCCATGCGCTCCCACATGCCGGGGAGGATGCCGGGATCGTGCGTGTTGTCGGCGTCCATGGTGGCGATCAGATCTCCGTCGGCCGCGCGCTCCAGCGCGCCGGCGAGTCCGGTGCGGAGCGCGGCCCCCAGGCCGCGATTCACGACGTGGGGGATCACTTCGAGCGCGATGCGGTCCTTGAAGCGCTCGGCGGCGGCGATCGTCCCGTCCTGACTCCCGTCGTCCACCACCAGCACCCTGAGCGCGGCGCCCTTCGACGCGAGCACGGCACCGAGCGGCAGATAGCGCTCGAGCAGCGCGGGCAGCGAGCGCTCTTCGTTGTATGCGGGCAGCGCGATCCAGAAGGTGGTCAAACTCTCATCCTCGGGGTGCTTCGTCGAGTGCTCAGCTGGCTCGCGCCGGCGCAGGATCCTCGCATGCTAGCGCATGGTGCGCGCCAAGGCGAAGACGGGCGACCCGCGTGTAGTTCCGCAGTGAAAATGTCCGGGTTAACTCCGCTGTGATTAGGTCCGAGGCATGGACCCCATACCGATGTCACTGCGAGAAGCCCGACGGCTGGGCTTGTTGGAAGCCGCACTGCGAGGAGAAGTGACGAACGT
>JBGPFC010000007.1:0-134942 GCA_041483195.1 Candidatus Eiseniibacteriota bacterium | reverse complement strand
GGAAGCCACTCCTCGATGGAGGGCGGCAACAGCAACTGCTGATCGGGCTGGTACGGGCGGAAGGTCTTCATGTCCGCATCTTCCACACCGTCACCAGTCCACGCCAGAACTTTGACGAATACTCGGACAGGCTCCTAGCCGCGCCGCGGTCGCGTGCCGCGAATGGCGGCGGCCTGCGCGACGCGCGCTTGGGTCCGGGATGGCGGATGTGCGAACCTGCGACGCCGCCGCGCCGCCACCCGGGCGGAGCGCCCGAGGGTCCCACCGCATGCCCACGTCCGAACACTGGCAGATCCCGCGTATCGTGGACGTCATCGTCCGCGAGCGGCCGCAGACCGTGCTCGACGTGGGCGCCGGCTTCGGCAAGTACGGCCTGCTCGCGCGCGAGTATTCCGCCGCGCGGCGGATCGACGCGATCGACGCCAACCCGCCGCGCTTCCCGGTGTACGATCACGTGTACCTGGGCGACCTGCGCGCGATCGATGCGCTGCTCCCGGCCGACGCGCCGCGCTACGACCTGGCGCTGTTCATCGACGTGATCGAGCACCTCGAGAAGCCAGAGGCGTGGACGCTGCTCGACGCCCTCACGAGGCGTGCGGGCAGAGTGCTGATCACGACGCCCTGGGGATTTCGCCGCCAGGAGATCCCGGGCATGCCGTTCGAGACCCACCGATCGGGGTGGCTGCCGTGGGAATTCCGAAAACGCTACCGCGTGCACCAGTCGAGCGTCTTCCCCGGTCACTTCACGCGATACATGAGGCTGCCGAGGCTCTGGCAGATCCTGGTGCTGGTGAGCGCTCGTGCGGGCTGATCGTGCCCGGGAGCCCGGCCGGCCCGCGATCCGCTCCGCGCCCGTGCCCGGCCGCGGAGGCCGGCCCGGCGCGCCGCTTGGCTCCCTCGCGCGACCGCGCTAACCTGCGAGTGACCTCCCGCCGAAAACGATTCCATCCGGCGCGCATGCCGCGGGCCGGCTTCGACAGGATCCGACGACCATGACCGAGACCACGAAACCGGCCGGCCACGCCACCGAGCACGAGGCGCGCGCCGTCGCCGAAGCCTCGCGCGAGACCACCTGGGAGCAGCCCTCGTTCGTGCGCGAGCTGTTCCTCGGCAGCCTCCGGCTCGACCTCATCCACCCGTATCCCGAGCCCGACCCCGACGAGCAGAAGCGTGCCGCCGAATTCATGGCGAAGCTCGAGCGCTTCCTCGATGGCGTCGACGCTGAGCGCGTCGAGCACGACGCGCGCATTCCCGACGAGTACGTGCAGCAGCTGCGCGAGCTCGGGGCGTTCGGCATCAAGATCCCGCGCGAGTACGGCGGCCTCGGTCTCTCGCAGTACTCGTACGGCCGCGCCGTCGCGAAGGTGGGGACCAAGTGCGGCGCGCTGGTGGCGCTGCTCTCCGCGCACCAGTCGATCGGCGTGCCGCAGCCGCTCAAGCTGTTCGGCAACGAGGAACAGAAGAAGCGCTTCCTGCCGCGTCTCGCGAAGGGCGCGATCTCTGCGTTCGCGCTCACCGAGGTGGACGTGGGTTCCGATCCCGCGCGCATGACCACCACCGCGACTCCCACCAGCGACGGCGCCGCCTACCTGATCAACGGCGAGAAGCTGTGGTGCACGAACGGCACCAACGCAGAGCTGCTGGTGGTGATGGCGCGCACCCCGGGCAAGGCCGGCAAGCCCGGGCCGATCGGCGCGTTCATCGTCGAGACCAGCACCCCGGGCGTCGAGGTCACGCATCGTCTCGAGTTCATGGGGGTGCGCGGCATCGAGAACGCGCTCATCCGCTTCACGAACGTGCGCGTTCCGAAGGAGAATCTCCTGTGGGGCGAGGGCAAGGGCCTCAAGCTCGCGCTCGTCACGCTCAACACCGGGCGGCTCACGCTGCCCTCGACCTGCGCGGCGGCGGGGAAGTGGTGCCTGCAGGTGGCGCGAGACTTCGCGTCACAGCGCGTGCAGTGGGGGAAGCCGGTCGGCCATCACGAGGCGGTGGCGCAGATGATCGCCGACATCGCGGCCCGCACCTACGCGATGGACGCGATCGCCGACCTCGGCGCGCTGCTCGGCGACGCGGGCAAGCAGGACATCCGGCTCGAGGCCGCGATCGCGAAGCTGTGGAACACCGACGCGGCCTGGGAGGTGTGCGACGCGACGCTTCAGGTTCGCGGCGGGCGCGGCTACGAGACCGCGCGCTCGCTCGCCGCGCGCGGCGAAGCGCCGGTGCCGCTCGAGCAGCTGCTGCGCGATCTGCGCATCAATCGCATCTTCGAGGGCACCAACCAGGTGATGCGCCTGTTCATCGCGCGCGAGGCGCTCGACGTGCACCTCGCGGCGGCGGGTGACGTCGTGATGCCGGGCGTGCCGCTCGCCAGACGCCTGGCCGGCCTGGTGCGCGCCGCGTTCTTCTACGCCGTCTGGTATCCGGGCCGCTGGCTGGGATGGGGCCGCTGGCCCCAGTACGCCGAGTTCGGCACGCTGGCCTCGCACCTGTGCTGGATCGACCGCACCGCGCGGCGCCTCGCGCGCGGGCAGTTCCATCTGATGGTGGCCAACGGGCCGGCGCTCGAGCGCAAGCAGGCCCAGCTGTTCCGCTGCGTGGATATCGGCGCGGAGCTCTACGCGATGGCGGCGGTGTGCGCGCGCGCCCGGCGCGACGTTCGCAAGAACGTCGCCGACCGCAACGCGCTCGAACTCGCCGACGTCTTCTGCCGCAACGCGCGGCGCAAGGTGGAAGGACTGTTCACCGCGATTCGCGTGAACGACGACGCCGAGAATTACACGCTCGCGCGCGGGGTGCTCGACAAGCGCTTCGCCTGGCTCGAAGAAGGCATCGTGCCGCCCGATCTCGAGGCGCCGCAGCCGCGCGAGACCCGCGGGGCGGCAGCGGGCCGCTGAATCCGGCGAGCGCCGTTCACGCGGATGCGCATGCGATTCGCCCGGCGTCGCCGCGCCCGGGGAGCGTGAGCGTTGGATGACCGCGTTCGATCGCTCGGCCCTGACGACGTCGTCGCGCTCCAGTCGCTCAGGCGCGAGGCGCTGACCGCGCACCCGCTGGCGTTCGGCTCGTCCGTCGAAGAGGACCGCATCCTCGACCCGGCGCGGGTGCTCGACTCGTTCTCCGATCCCGGGGAGTCCGCCATCTTCGGTGCGTTCGTCTCGGACGCCATCGCCGGCATGATCGGCGTTCGCCGCGAGCCGTCGCGAAAATCCCGGCATCGCGCGTCCGTCTGGGGCATGTACGTGCGGGCCGCCGCGCGTGGTCAGGGCCTGGGGCGAGCGCTGCTGACGGCCGCGGTCGAACGGGCCGGCACGTGGCGGGGAGTCACGCATGTCCAGCTCTCCGTCTCCGAGGTCGCGACCGAGGCGCGACGTCTGTACGAGAGCGCCGGATTCGCGGCGTGGGGACGGGAGCCCCAGGCGCTTCGATGGGAGGGCCGGGGGTTCGACGAAGACCACATGGTCCTGCGCATCCGGCCCGGCGCCGACTGACGCGGGGCGGTACTCCCGCCAAGCCCGGCGCAGCGGCTTCTTTTCGAGCGTGACCCGCGGACGCGCGGAGGGTTATCGTGCGCGACCGTGCCGGCGCTCTCCGCGCCGGCGCGCTCGGATCGTTCGCCGCTCATCCGTCGATCATCACGGGAGGCCGTCATGTCGGGTCGCATCCTCATCGCGGGGGTCGTCGCAGGACTCGTCGCATTCGGCTGGGGCTTCGTGTCGCACGCGATGCTCGGGCTCGCCGACAGCGTGCTCAAGCCGATGCCCAACGAGAGCGCGGTGCTCGGCACGCTGGCCGAGAACGTGAAGACGCAGGGGATGTACATGTTTCCTGACGCGGGGATGAGCGCCGGGATGAAGGGCTCGAAGGACCAGCAGAAGGCGGCGATGGAAACGTGGCAGAAGGCGTATGTCGTCCAGCCGCATGGGCTCCTGGTCATCTCGCCGGCGAACGGTCCGCTGAAGATGGGTCCGCTGATGGGTTTCCAGCTCGCGATCGAGATCGTCTGTGGGCTGATCGCGGCGGCGCTGCTCGCCGCGGCCGCCGCGTCGCTGCCGGCCTATTTCACCCGCGTGGCGTTCGTCTCGGCGCTCGGCCTGTTCGCGGCGGTCGGCATCGACGGCTCGTACTGGAACTGGTACGGGTTCACCGCGGAATACCTTCGCGCCAGCGTGCTCGACGCGGTGATCGGCTGGACGCTTGCCGGCCTCGCGCTCGCCGCGATCATCAAGCCGAAGCGGGCGTGAACGCGAGAGGGAGTCGAACGGGCGCGCCGCGGAACGCCGGACGTGAGCCGGATCAACCAGGGGGTCGGTTCATGCCGAGTTCGACGGAGCACGCGGGGAGTCGCGCCTCGAGGGTCGTCACGGGAATGCTGCTGCTCGCGGCCTGCTCGGCGGCCGGCGGCCCGGCCGGCGCTGACGAGGTGCCGGCGCTGCGGCAGGGTCTCTGGAAATTTCATCGCGTCGTCGCCGGCAAGCCGATGGACGTCACGCGCTGCGCCGACCCGCGCGAGGACATGAAGCGGCAGAATGCGATGCTGACGAAGTTCGGCTGCCGGTTCACGCCGCTCAAACGAATCGGGAACACCTACACCTTCATCGCCGACTGCACGATCAAGAATTCCGCGGGCGGCACCGTGACCAGCCATTCGAAATCCGTGATCACCGTGGAGAGCGAGAACGCTTACAAGGTCGAAGTCGAGACCTCGGCCAACGGCCAGACCCAGAAGGAGCTGCTGCTCGCGCGCCGCACCGGCGACTGCAGGGGGAAGGAGTAGGGAGCCCGCGCGGGATTTCCACGCCGGGCCGCGCACCTGATTCGGCCCAAACCGTCGTTGCCCCTCGTGGGGTCGCTGTAGCACAATGACGCGCCGACACCCGCCAGGGAGGCGGGCGCGTGGGCGGGCGCCGGATCTGACGCCCGGTTCGCGGTCGGCCGTGCTGACGATTCCTCACGCCCGAGCACGCCGACATCAACCGTCAGACCCAGGGACGATCCCACCCAGGAACGAGTGGCTTCCTCGATCTCCGACAAGCGAAGACGACAGATCCTCGCGCTGCTGCTGGGGGCTTTCGCGGTGCTCGCGCTCGCGAGCCTCTCGAGCTTCGCGCGTCCGCTCCCGGGCGCGCCGCCGTGGGGGTCGGCCAACGCCTGTGGCCCGGTCGGCGCCACGCTCGCGTTCCTCCTGGTGTGGGCCTTCGGCCGCTGCGCCGCCTTCGGGGTTCCGGTGCTGGCGGGCGTGTGGTCGTGGAATCGCATCCGCGACGCGAAGCCCGGCCCGGCCCTGCTGAGCTCGCTGCTCGGGACGCTGCTGGTGTTCGAGGTGTGCATGCTGCTGGGGCTCGCGAGTCTCGATCGCTGGATGTGGGCGGGAGGCTGGGGATTCGCGGCGGCGCTCGCCATGCGTTCCGCGCTGGGAGGCGTCGGCTCGTGGATCGTCGGCGGCGCGCTGCTGGGCGTCACCGCGCTGGCCGCGAGCGAGCTCGGGTTCCACTGGATCGCGCACCTCGCGCGGGGCGCGGTCGTCGCGCCCGCCTCGGGCATCGCGGGACTCTGGAGCGCGTGGCGTGAGCGTCGGGCCGCCGCAGCGCGCGCGAAGCCGAAGGACAGGAAGCCGAGGGTCACGCGGGTCGCGACCCCCGCGCCGACCAACGGCGTGAAACCCGCGAGCCCACCCGCGATCGCGCGGGGCGCGGAGGGCGAGCCGCAGGGCGCCCAGCTCGCGCTTCCCGGCATGCCGCGCGCCGATTCGAGGCCGCGCCCCGCGCGGACCCGACCCGAGCCGAAGCCGGAGGGCGGCGTGGCCACCGCGGCCCTCAGCGACGAGCCGTTTCCATCGCTCAGCCTGCTCGCGATGCCGGCGCAGCCCGAAGATCTCATCACCGCGAACGACCTGACCAACGACGCGAATCTGCTGGTCACCAAGCTCGCGGACTTCGGCATCGTGGGGCGCGTCACCGAGATTCATCCGGGACCGGTGGTCACCACGTTCGAGTTCGAGCCGGCGGCGGGCGTGAAGGTCAACCAGATCGTCTCGCGCGAGGACGACCTCGCCATGGCCCTGCGCGCGCAGCGCATCCGCATCATCGCGCCGATTCCGGGCAAGGCCGCGGTGGGCGTGGAGATTCCGAACCGCCATCGGCGAATGGTGTATCTCCGTGAGGTGCTCGCCGCGCCGGAGTACGAGACCAGCGACGCCGCCCTCAAGATTCCGCTCGGGGTGGACGTGGTCGGCCAGCCGTTCGTCGCCGATCTCACCCGCATGCCGCATCTGCTGGTGGCCGGCGCCACCGGCTCCGGCAAGAGCGTTTGCCTGAACGCCATGATCACGGGACTGCTGTTCCAGCACGGGCCGGAGACGCTGCAGATGGTCATGGTGGATCCCAAGATGCTCGAGCTGTCCGCGTACAACGGAATCCCGCACCTCGTCATGCCGGTCGTGACCGAGGCCAAGCGCGCGAGCCGCGCGCTGCGCTGGGCGGTCTCCGAGATGGAGAAGCGCTACAAGCTGATGGCGACCTGCGGCGCGCGGAACATCGCGGCGTACAACGAGAAGGTGTCGGCCGGGCTGGCGCCCACCGCGCCCGGGTCCGACGCGCCGCCCGATCGCCTCTCGTTCGTGGTGGTGGTGGTGGACGAGCTCGCCGACCTCATGCTGACCGCTCCCGCCGAGATCGAGGAGCCGATCGCGCGGCTCGCGCAGATGGCGCGCGCGGTCGGCATTCACCTGATGCTCGCCACCCAGCGTCCATCGGTGGACGTCATCACCGGCGTGATCAAGGCGAATTTCCCGTCGCGCATCGCGTTCCAGGTCGCGAGCAAGACCGATTCCCGAACGGTGCTCGACATGAACGGCGCCGAGAACCTGCTCGGGCACGGCGACATGCTGTTCACGCCCGCCGGCAAGCCGGAGCCCTACCGCGTGCACGGGGCGTACGTCTCCGAAGACGAGACCGCGCGGGTGGTCGAGTTCTGGCGCGCGAGGGCCACGCCCGGAACGCCGCCGCCGCTCGCGACCGACGCCGCCATCGTCGACGTCGATGAAGACGCGGAGGGCGGAGAGGGCGGCGATGCCTTCGACGACGACCTGATCCGCGAGGCGGCGCGGCTGGTCGTGAACCACCAGCAGGGCTCGACCTCGCTGCTCCAGCGCCGGCTCAAGGTGGGGTACTCGCGCGCCGGGCGGCTCATGGACCAGCTCGAGCAGCTGGGCGTGGTCGGCCCCTTCCAGGGAAGCAAGGCGCGCGACGTCCTGGTGGACACGCACTGGCTCGAAGACCGGGGCTACGAGTGAAGCGGTCGGAATCCGCTCCAACGCTCGCGTTCGTCACGCTCGGCTGTCCGAAGAACACGGTGGACTCCGAGAAGATGCTCGGCCTCATGGTGCGGGACGGCTTCCGCACGGTCGCCGATCCGCGCGAGGCCGACGTCGCGGTGGTGAACACCTGCGCGTTCCTCCAGAGCGCGGTGCGCGAGTCGAAGTCGGCGATCGCCGAGGTCGCGCGGCTGAAGCGCGCCGGCCGGTTGCGCGGGCTGATCGTCGCGGGATGCCTGGCACAGCGCGCCGGCGCCTCGCTCCTCGACGAGTTCCCAGAGGTCGATGCGGTGCTCGGCACCGGGCAGTGGCGCGAGGTCACATCGGCCGCCCGTCACGTCCTCTCGGGCTCAGGCGAGCGCGTGGTGCGCACCGAGTACCCGGGCGGCGCGCTCGATTCGCTCACGCCCCGCGCGCTCTCGACCCCCCGGCATCTCGCCTACCTCAAGATCTCGGAGGGTTGCGATCACCGCTGCACCTTCTGCATCATCCCGCGCCTGCGCGGGGACCAGCAGAGCCGTACGATCGACGAGCTGGTGGGGGAGGCCACGCAGCTCGCCCGCCAGGGAGTGCGCGAGCTCAACCTGATCGGGCAGGACACGACCGGCTACGGCACCGATCTCCCGGGAACGCCGACGCTCGCGGACCTGCTGCTGGCCCTGGATCAGGTGGACGGGCTGAGCTGGATCCGGGTGCAGTACACGTACCCGCGGCTGTGGAGCGATCGCCTGATCGAGGTGTGGAGCCGCGCGCGTCGCGTCGTGCCGTACGTGGACATGCCGCTCCAGCACATCGCGGCCGACATGCTGCGCACCATGGCCCGCGGGATGACGGCGGGAGACACGCGGGCGCTGGTGCGCCGGATCAAGGCCGGCATCCCGGGGGCGGCGTTCCGCACCAATTTCATCGTGGGATTTCCGGGCGAGACCGAGGCCCATTTCGAGGAGCTTTGCCGTTTCGTCGAGGAGGAGCCGATCGACAATCTCGTGGTGTTCACGTACGAGCGGGAGCCCGAGACCCCGTCGCACGCGATGACGCCGCGCGTGCCGCTTCCCGCGCGACGCGGCCGGCGCGCGCGCCTGCTCGCGTTGCAGCAGCGGCTCTCGGCCGCGCGGCTGCGCGCCCGGATCGGCAGCACGATGCGCGTGATGATCGACGGCCCGGCCGCGGGCGGCGGACGAGCCGGCGGCGGGCAGTGGGCGGCGCGCGGGACGGGCTCGGCCTACGAAGTGGACGGCGGCGTGATGGTCGAGGGTGATGCGTTGGTTCCGGGTTCGCTGGTGGACGTGCGCGTGAGCGGTTCCGCGGCGTACGATCTGTTCGCGCGGGTCGAATCCCCCGCGCCGTCTCAGCTCCACATCGTGAAAGGATCTGCCTGATGCGTTTCTGGCTCACGGTCATCGCGTTGGTGTCGCTGCTCGCGGCTCCCGCGCATGCGAAGAAGTTCCGGTATGCGAGCGGTCCGAAGGCGGGAGGCGACACGACACTCGCGGTGGGCGAGGTCGAGATCACGCCGCTGGTGCGCTCGCGCGGCCCCCGCATGGCGGCCACGAACCTCCAGCTCACGGCCATGGTCGCGACCGCGGCGGTGCAGCGGGCGATGCGGACCGCGCCGCTCGACAGCGGCGCGCACGTCGTGCTCGCGCCCGCCGCCACGCACCCGCTCAACTTCGTGATGGAGCACGCGGTGCTGAAAGAGCTGACGCGCCGCGGCATCACGGCGACGATTCGGCGCTCGCTCATTCCCGACGACAGCCTGAACGCGATCGCCGGGACCCCCGGCGACCCGGTGCTCGAATACGAGATGGCCTCCGCGCGCGTCACCTACCTGCGGCTGGTGGGCGGCTACGTGCTGCCGAGCCGCGCGAAGGTCGAGCGTCAGGCGCTGGTCGAGGGCTCGCTTTCGCTGCGCGACGCGGCGTCTTCCCGCGTGCTGTGGGTGGGCGACGCCGGGCACAACCTGATCGACGTGTTCCCGCGCTCGCAGCTGCCGCTGGTCGAGGACGATCGCTACAGCGATCTCAAGAGCGCGGTGCCCGAGCGCAACTTCGGCAAGCTGGTGGAGCCGGTCGTGGTGGTGGCGGTGGTGTCCGGCCTGATCGTGCTCTTCTTCCAGAACCGGCCGTGATGACGAGGCCGCTGGCCAGCTCCCATCGAGTCCATGCGCCGGCCGTCCTGCTCGTGTCGCTCGCCCTCGCGGCGCTCGGATGCGCGGCCGACATCATCCCCGCCGTTCACTCCGAGCCCGAGCGCCTGGCGCTCGCGCACCGTCTCGCCGACCGCCGCCAGTGGTCGGCGGCGATCGAGCTGCTCAAGACCTATGTCGATCACAACGCCGGGAGCGCACAGGTGGACGAGGCCATCTACCTGCTGGGGGAGTGCGAGCTCAGGAGCAAGGCGTTCCCGGAAGCCGGCGTGGATTTCGAACGGTTGCTGCGGGACTACCCGGAGAGCGACTCCAGCGGGTCGGCCGCATTCCGGCTGGGCGAGGCGCTGTTCGGCCAGGCGCGACCGCCCGACTTCGATCAGGAGTTCGCGCTCAAGGCGCTCGAGCAGTGGCAGAAATATCTGCGCGACTACCCCGGCCACTGCCTCAACGCAGAGGCCGAGCGGCGCATCGCGACGACCCGCGCGCGCCTCGCGGGCAAGCTGATCGATACCGCCCGGCTCTACCTCAAGCTCCTGCTGGCGGAGCCGGCGCGCGTCTACTTCAAGCTGGTCGACGACCGCTACGGCGATACGCCCGTGGCCGGCGAGGCCTGGATCGGGCTCGCGCAGTGCGAGGCGATCGAGGGACACCACGATCAGGCCATCGCGCGCCTGAAAGACCTCGAGGCGCGATTCCCTGGGCAACCGCTCGGCGCGCGGGCCGCGCGCGAGCGCGAGCGCATCGAGCACATGCGCGCGCGCGCGAAGCCGGCGCACGAGTCGCACCGGGTGCCCGAACCCGTCCAGTGATGCGGCGGATCGGCCTGTTCGGCGGCACCTTCGACCCGCCGCACGTCGGCCACCTCGCGCTCGCCGAATGGGCGCGGGAGCGGCTCGCGCTCGACCGGGTCCTGTTCATGCCGGCCGGCCAGCCGCCCCACAAGCGAGGGCGCGCGCTGTCGAGCGCCGCCGTGCGGGTGGCGCTGGCGCGCCTCGCGGTTCGCGGCAATCCGGCGTTCGACGTCTCGACGCTCGAGGCACGGCGCGCCGGCCCGTCGTTCACGGTCGATACGCTGCGCGCGCTGCGCCGCGCCCGGCCGCGCGCGCGACTCTTCCTGCTGATGGGGTCCGACAGCCTCGACGAATTCCACACCTGGCACGAGCCGCGCGCCATTCTCGCGCTCGCGACGCTCGCGGTCGCGGCGCGTCCCGGAACGCGCGCGCGCCGCGCCGCGCCCGAACGCTCGCGGTCGAGCCGCGTGGTGTGGCTCGACAATCCCGGGATCGATCTGTCGTCGAGCGCGATCCGGGCGCGCGCGCGCGCCGGCCGCTCGCTGCGCTACCTGGTGCCCGATGCCGTCGCGCGCTACGTCGCGCGACACCGCCTTTACCGGGGGCGGGCGTGAGCTACGATCCGAAGAGCTTCTGGGAGGAGCGGCTCTCCGAGCACTTCGACCTGCGCGGCACCGGAGAGACCGGACTCCCGCTCGCCTACAACCGCGCGTGCTACGCGCTGCGGCGGCGCGTGCTCGACCGCGCGCTGCGGGAGGCGGGATGCGATCCCAGGGACCGCACCGTGCTCGACGTCGGTTGCGGCACCGGGTTCTTCACGGCCTACTACCTGCAGCGCGGGGCGCGGCTCCTGGGGCTCGACATCGCGCCGGTCTCGATCGAGCGCCTGCGGGCGCGGCACCCGCAGGCGCGATTTCTCCTCGCCGACGTGAGCGAGACCGAGATCGGCGAGCGCTTCGACATCGTGAACGCGTTCGACGTCCTCTACCATGTCACCGATGACGCGCGCTGGGAGCGCGCGGTGCGCGCGCTCGCCTCGGCGGTCGCCCCGGGAGGGCTGTTGCTGATGACCGACACCTACTCGGAGCTGCGCGACATCGCGGCGCACAACATTCCGCGGCCGCTCTCGCGTTACCGTGGCCTGCTGATGGCCGCCGGGCTCGAGATCGGCGGGCTCTACCCCACGCACGTGCTGCTCAACCGGGAGCTGGGCCCGCTGCGCTTCATGAACCGATTGCCCGGCGTGCTGCTCGCGCTCGACCGCGTGCTGCTCGGGCTGGGCGCTGGGCGCGGCGATCCGGTCGTGAGCAAGCTGCTGGTCGCGCGGCGCCGGGGCTGAGGGCGGCCCGTGTCCCGCCTGTTCGTGATCGACGCGCTGGGTATCGCCTACCGCGCGTACTACGCGTTCATCCGCCGGCCGCTCGTCAACTCGCGCGGCGAGAACACCTCCGCGATCTTCGGGTTCGCGATGACCGCGCTCAAGATCCGCCGCGAGGAGAAGCCGGAGTACTGGGCGCTCGCCTGGGACGGCCCGGGGCCGACCTTCCGGCACCTGCGATATCCGGAGTACAAGGCGACGCGCAAGCCGATGCCCGACGATCTGGTCGCGCAGATCTCCGCGATCGAAGACCTGGCGCACGCGATCGGACTGCCGGTGCTCGAGGTGCCGGGCACCGAGGCGGACGACGTGATGGCGACGCTCGCGGTGCGCGGCGAGCGCGAGGGTCTCGAGGTCGCGCTGGTGACCAGCGACAAGGACATGATGCCGCTGGTGAACGACCGGGTGCGGCTGTTCTCGCCGGCCGGGCGCGGCGAGGAATTCACGTGGGTGGACCGCGCAGCGGTGCACGCCAGGTGGGGGGTGGCCCCCGAGCAGGTGCGCGACATGCTCGCGCTGATGGGGGACACGAGCGACAACGTGCCAGGCGTGCCGGGGGTCGGGGAGAAGACCGCGGTCGAACTCATCCGCCAGTTCGGCACGATCGACGCGCTCTACGACCGTCTCGATCAGGTGACGCGCGCCGGCCTGCGCGAGAAGCTGGCGTCGGGCCGCGAGCGCGCGCTGCTCTCGCGCGAGCTGGTCACGGTGCGCACCGATCTCGACCTGCCGTACCGCTGGGAGGATCTGCGCTGCGCCCCGGTCCGGCGCGATGCGCTGATCGCGATCGCGCGTCGCTACGAGATCGCGCGCCTGGAGCGCATCGCGAACGAGCTGGGCGTCGCGGACGCGGAGGCGGGCGCGGCCGCGCCCGCGCGCAGCGCGGAACGCCGCGGCACCGCCGCCGAGACCGCGGCGCCCGGCGTGAAGCTCGCCGAATCGTCGCCGCGCCCCGCCGCCCTCGCCCCGCCCGCCGCGCCGCCCCCCGCGCCGCGGGCAGCCGGTGCGCTCCCGCCTGCCGGGCCGGCGCCGCCCGTGCCCGCGAGCGTCGCCCCGCCGCCGCCGCGCGCCGCCGCCTCGCGCGCGCCGTCCCTTCCCGCGCCCGAGCAGGGCGCGCTCGATCTGTGGAGCGCCGACGCGACGTCGCGCGCGGCCGGCGGCGGAATCGACGCCTGGATCGGGCGCCTGCACGAGGTGCGCGCGCGGGCGGTGCACGGGCTCGCGTTGTTTCCGGTGCTCGGCGAGGGCGGAGCCGGCCGCGGCGACGTGGTGGGGATCGCGCTCGCCGCGCGCGACGGCACCACCTGCTACCTGCCGCTCGCGCACGCGACCGGACCCAATCTCGATGCGGAGCGCCTCCGCGAATGGCTCGCGCCGGCGCTCGCGGACGAGAGCGTGCCCAAGGTGGCAGAGGATCTGAAGACCTGTCTCCACGCGTTCGAGCGGCTGGGGCTTCAGCTCGGCGGGCTCGCGTTCGATCTTCACCTCGGCTCGTTCCTGTGCGACCCGGTGCGCGATCACGGGCTCGATGCGCTCGCGCGCGACGTGCTCGCGCTCGAGCTGCCCCCGCTCGCCCCGGTCGCGGCACGCGGGAAGGCGCGGCCGGCGGCGGGCGAGCGCCCGGCGGCCGAGACCGGCGAGGCGGCCGAGCGGCGCGCGGCCGCGCTGTTTCCGCTCGCCGACGCGTTGCGCGCGCAGCTCGAGGCCCGCGAGCAGTGGGAGCTCTACGAGCGCATCGAGCACCCGCTGGTGCGGGTGCTGTTCGAGATGGAGCGCGCGGGCGTGCTGATCGACCGCACGGTGCTCGATGCGATGGGCGCGCAGATGGCGGAGGAGATCGGGCGGCTGCGCGGCGAGCTGCTCGCGCTCGCCGGGGAGGAGATCAACCTCGAGAGCGGGACGCAGGTGGCCCGGGTCCTGTTCGAGACCCTTCAGCTCAAGGCCGGGGGCAAGACCCCGGGTGGCGCGCTCTCCACGCGCTCGGACGTGCTCGAGGAGCTGGCCGCCCTGCACCCTTTCCCCTTGAAGCTGCTCGAGTACCGTGCGCTCACCAAGCTCAAGTCCACCTACCTCGACGCGCTGCCCGCCGCGGCGGACCCGCGCGACGGCCGCGTGCGCACCACCTTCCACCAGGCGGGCGCGGCGACCGGGCGGCTCGCCTCCAGCGATCCGAATCTCCAGAACATCCCGATGCGCACGGCCCAGGGCCGCGCGATCCGCCGCGCGTTCATCGCCCCGCCGGGCGCGACCCTGATCGGCGCCGACTATTCCCAGATCGAGCTGCGGGTCATGGCGCACCTCTCGGGCGATCCCAACCTGATCGAGGCGTTCCGGGCCGGGGAGGACGTGCACGCGAGCACCGCCCGGCGGATCTTCGCGGTGACGGGGGAGCTCGATCCCGCGCTGCGGGCGCGCGCCAAGGTGGTCAACTTCGGTGTGATGTACGGCATGGGCGCGCGCAGCCTGTCGCGGCAGATGGGGATCGGGCTCGCCGAGGCGCAGGAGTTCATCGCGCACTATTTCCGCGTGTACGCGGGGGTGCGCGAGTTCCTCGACCGGACCGTGGTCGATGCCCGCCGCCGCGGATACGTCGAGACCATCCTGGGGCGGCGCCGCTATCTGCGGCAGCTCGCGAGCGAGCACGGCGGCGAGCGCTCGTTCGCGGAGCGCGCCGCGATCAACACGCCGATCCAGGGATCGGCGGCCGATCTGGTGAAGCTCGCGATGATCCGCGTGCGGCGCGCCTTGAAGCGTGCGCATCCGTCGGCTAGATTGCTGCTGCAGGTGCACGATGAGTTGCTGCTCGAGTGCGCTTCGGACGATGCGAACGCGACCTCCGCGCGGGTGCGTGCCGAGATGGAAGGATGCTTCACGCTGAGCGTCCCACTCGAGGTGTCGGTCGGGCTCGGGCCGACCTGGTTCGATGTCCACTAGGGCGCGCCGCGCGCCGGCGGGCGACGGGCTGTTCATCCTCGGACTGATCGGGCGCGCGGGCAGCGGCAAGACCACGGTGGCACGCGCGCTCGAGCGCGACGGGGCGTGGGTGATCGAGGCGGACGCGCTCGGGCACGAGGTCACCGATCACGATCCCGAGGTTCGTGCCGCGCTGACGGCCGAGTACGGAGCTGAGGTGTACGGCGCGGAGGGCCGCCTCGATCGGCCGCGGGTCGCGGCCCGCGTGTTCCACGATCCCGCCGCGCGCGCGCGGCTCGATCGCCTGGTGCACCCGAGGATCATCGCGCGGATCGGCGAGGCGCTCGATCGGCTCCGCGCCGCCGGGCGGCAGGGCGTGGTGGTGATCGAAGCGGCGCTGCTGCCGCGCTGGGGCCTGGAACGCGGATGCGACGCGGTGCTGGCGGTGACCGCGCCGGAGCCGATGCGGATCGAGCGGCTGATGCGCAGGCGCAACTGGAGCGAGAGCGAAGCGCGAGCGCGGCTCGCGGTGCAGGACGACGATCGCGTGCACGAGGCGGTCGCGGACGTCACGATCGACAACCGGGGCGACCCGGAGACACTCGAGTCCCGCGCGCGCGACGCCGTCGCGCGACTGCGGGCCGAACACGCAGCCGCACCCGGGGCCTGAAGAAGGGGACACATGCTGACTGCCGCCGATTTGAGAAAACGTCTCGACGCGACGCGGGAAACCCTCGAGGGACTGCGGAGGTACCTTTGACGTCGATGCGCGGGCCAGCGAGATGGGCGCGCTCGAGCGGCGCATGGCCGAGCCCGGATTCTGGGACCGTCCCGAGGACGCGCAGCGCACCGTCGCCGCGCTGAAGCGCTCGAAGCGCACCGTTGACGAATGGGGCGAGCGCGACCGCGCGCTCACCCAGCTCGCGGAGCTGCTCGAGCTCGCGGAGGGCGAGGGCGACGGGACCCTGCTCAAGGAGCTGTCCGGCGAGCTCGACGGCATCGAGCAGCGGGTCTCGGAGCTCGAGACCCGCAGCCTGCTCTCCGGCGAGCACGACCGGCTCGGCGCGCTGGTCTCGATCCATCCCGGGGCGGGCGGCACGGAGTCGCAGGACTGGGCCCAGATGCTGTTCCGCATGTACCTGCGCTGGGCCGAGCGGCACGGCTACAGCACCAGCATCCTCGACCTGCAGCCGGGGGACGAAGCCGGTCTCAAGGACGCGACGGTCGAGATCAACGGTGAGTACGCGTACGGTTATCTGAAGGCGGAGAGCGGAGTGCACCGGCTGGTGCGAATCTCGCCGTTTGACGCGGCTCAGCGCCGCCACACCTCGTTTGCGTCGGTGTTCATTTACCCGATGGTGGACGACACCATCCGCCTCGACATCGGGCCCGCCGATCTCCGCATCGACACGTTCCGCGCAAGCGGGGCGGGCGGGCAGCACGTGAACAAGACCGAATCGGCGGTGCGCATCACCCACCTGCCGACCATGACCGTCGTGCAGTCGCAGGCGGAGCGCAGCCAGCACCGGAACCGCGAGTTCGCGATGAAGATCCTGCGCGCCCGGCTGTTCGTCCACTACCAGGAGCAGGAGCGGTCGAAGACGATGTCGACCACCGCAGCGAAGAAGGAGATCGACTTCGGCAGCCAGATCCGCTCCTACGTGCTCCAGCCCTACACCATGGTGACCGACCACCGCAGCGAGCTCAAGGTGGGGGACGTCCATCGCGTGCTGGACGGCGACCTCGACCCGTTCATCGACGCGTACCTCAAGCTGCGGAGCAAGCCATGATTCCGCGCCACATCTTCCGCGAGTACGACATTCGCGGGCTGCACGCGACCGAGCTCACCGACGAGACCGCGAGCGCGGTGGGGCGCGCCTTCGGCACGCTGATCGCGGCCGAGGGCGGCCGCGCGATCGCGCTCGGCCGCGACGTGCGGCCGAGCAGCGAGCGACTCGCGGCCGCGGTCGAGCGCGGCGCGCTCGCCTGCGGGCTCGCGGTCGAGCGGGTCGGCGTGGTGCCGACCCCCGCGCTCTACTACGCGGTGGTCGCGCGCGGGCTCGACGGCGGGCTGCAGGTGACGGGCAGCCACAATCCGCCGGAGTTCAACGGGTTCAAGATGACCAAGAAGACGCTGCCCCTGTTCGGCGCCGAGATCCAGCAGATGCGCGATCGGATCGAGCGCGGCGACCTGCTCGCCGGCTCAGGGGGGACCGCGAGCGACCGTCCGGTGCTCGAAGCGTACCGCGAGATGCTGGTCTCGAGGCTCGCGAGCCCGCGCGGTCTCAAGGTCGTGATGGACTGCGGAAACGGATGCGCCGGCACCGTGGTGCCCGAGGTGTTCGAACGGATGGGCCACACCGTGATCCCGCTGTTCGCGGAACTCGACGGCCGCTTTCCGAACCATCTGCCCGATCCCACCGTGCCCGCGCTGCTTCGGGATCTGCAGGCCGCTGTCGCGAAACACGGCGCCGAGCTGGGCATCGGTTTCGACGGCGACGCCGACCGCATCGGGGCGGTGGACTCGCAGGGGCGGATCGTGTGGGGCGACCAGCTGCTCGCGCTCTTCGCGCGCGACGTGCTGACGCGCGTGCCGGGCGGCGAGATCATATTCGACGTGAAGTGCTCGCAGGGGCTGCGCGAGGACATCGAGGCGCACGGCGGGCGCGCGACGATGTGGAAGACCGGGCATTCCCTGATCAAGAGCCGGCTGCACGAGACCGGCGCCCCGCTGGCCGGCGAGATGAGCGGGCACATGTTCTTCGGCGAGGGGTTCTTCGGATTCGACGACGCGCTGTTCGCGGCGGGGCGGCTGCTGCGTTACATCGCGGCCAGCGGCCGGAGCTTCGACGCGCTGGTCGACAGCATCCCGCGCTATTTCGCAACCCCCGAGACCCGGCTCGCATGCCCGGAGGACCGCAAGTTCGAGATCGTCGAGACGCTGAGACGCGAGTTCGCGTCGCGCTACCGCGTGATCGACATCGATGGCGTTCGGGTCGAGTTCGGGGACGGCTGGGGCCTCGCGCGCGCTTCGAACACGCAACCGGTGCTGGTGGTGCGCTTCGAGGCGCGAAGCCCCGAGCGGCTCGAGGCGATCCGGGCGCTGTTCCTCGAGCCGCTGAAGAGGCTGGGTGTCGGTGAGGCCGCCGCCTCGCACTGACGGGTTGCGGAACCTGGGCCGCCCGCTGCCGCGCGCGTTCTACGCGCGGCCGGTCCTCGAGGTCGCGCGCGCGCTGCTCGGGCGCTGGCTGGTCCACGATCATCCCGCCGGACGGGTCGCGGGGCGGATCGTCGAGGTCGAGGCCTACGGCGGTCCGCGCGATCCGGCCAGCCATGCGCGCGCCGGCCGCACGGCGCGCAATGCCTCGATGTTCGGTCCCCCCGGGCACGCCTATGTCTACTTCACGTACGGCATGCATTTCTGCGTCAACGTGGTCGCGGGCCGCAGCGGCCAGGCATGCGCCGTGCTGATCCGAGCGCTCGAGCCCGGGGCGGGCATCGCGAGCATGCGACGGCGGCGCGGAGCGCTCGCGCTCGAGCGGCTGGCGCGGGGACCGGGTTGCGTGGCGCGCGCGCTCGGGCTCACGCGCGCTGAGGACGGAAGCGATCTCACCCGTGGCCCGCTGTGGATCGGGGACGGGCCGCGCGAGCGCGCGGGCCTGACGATCGCGGCCGGGCCGCGGATTGGAATCCGCGCGGGGCGTGATCGCGACTGGCGCCTATTTCTGGACGGGCATCCCTGCGTATCGGGCACACGCGCGGCGCCGCGAAGCGCGCAGCACCCGGGCCGCGCGCATCCCGCGCGCGATCTGGATGACGTCGGTCGCGTGCGCGCCCGCGGCGCGTTTCGCGGTTGACACTCTCGCGGCGCGTTCCTAGTATGCGCGCTCTGTGCATGGCGCACCTCGTTGACCGCGCGCCCTTTCGCCCGGAAGGCGGGAGCGTATCCCTCCGCACGGCGGCCCGTCCGTTGAGAGACGTTTGAAAGGAGCATGGATGAGCCCTCAGTCCAGGGTTCTCTGGAGCGCGCTGTTGGTCACCCTGATGGGCGCGGCGCTGCCGCCCGGGTCCGCGCGCGCCCAGTCGTACGAACTCGCGCGCCAATCGCTCGGCCTCTCGCCGGACCCGATCGAACGCAGCCCCCGACTCCTCGGTCTCGGCCGCCTCACGCTGGTGGCGCCGGACGACAACAACCGCATCAACCTCTGGGATTTCGCGGGCAATCCCGCTGGCGTATTTGAGGACGACTCGGTGTCCACGCTGAGCTTCCGACCGATGTCGGCATCGACGGCCTCCGTCAGCGATGCGTCGCGGGCCGGCCTCCCGATCGAGCGGCAGGATCTCGCGGCGCGCGAAGTTCGGATCGGCTACGAGGCGTGGCGCCGCCACGCGGGCTCCAGCGCGTTCGGTGCATTCGGTGACGTGGGCCAGCTGCGGCTCGACACGCCTTTCAGCAGCGACGTCGAGCGTCGCTCGCAGTTCGCGCGGCCCAACGTCACGACCATCGTCAATGGACGCATGCCCTACTTCGCGGGCGATCGCGTGCACTACGCGCTGACCGCTCACTACGGGTTCGAGAAGTCGACAGACGATTACCGGCTCATCCGGCGCAACGCGGCCGGGCAGTACCTCGACCAGAACGGGCAGCTGATCGGTCCTCCCGACATCTTCACGCCCGATGACATCGAGACCCAGTCACAGGGCGCGGGCGTCGCGCTGAGCTACCGCGCCGCGAAATGGGCAACGCTGGCGATCGCGGCGGACGGCGATCGCGCCAAGATCAAATCGGAGAACAGCGGGGTTCGCTACGACTCGGAGCGCAGCGAGACGCGCCCGCACTGGACCGGTCAGGGCTCCCTGATCGTGCGCGTCGGCTCGTTGCTGGAGTGGGGCTCCGACGTCCGCAGCTGGACCTCGAAGTCGGATGAGCGCTGGGCGTTCAGCATCTCCACCAACAGCGGCGGTGCGGGCGCCGTCCCGCTGGTGGGGCGGGGCGATCTTCTCGATCGCGCCGAGCGGGGCGCGATCGGCCGCTCGCGGGTGCGATTGGCGATGGGGCCGTGGGAGATGGGGGCGAGCATCGCGGCCTCCACGCGGAGGGTCACCGTCACGCCGCGCCTCGCGAACGGGCAGAACACCTTCAATGCGTTCCTCGACGACATCTATTACCGCACGCGCGGCGACACGACTGCCTTCTCCGACAGCATCGTGTACAACCGGACCCAGACCGATGCGTGGGAGGGCGCGGGCGGCATTTCATGGCAGATGCCCGGGCGGCGCGGGGTGATCGGGGTCGAGTACCATCAGCGCCGCGCCGAGTTCGAGCAGACCCTGAGCGGCACCGGGCCGCGGCAGCTGGGGTGGGACGCGCGGGCCGGCATCGAGTATCGATGCAATCCGGTGCTGACGGGGCGTGCGGGGTACATCTACGGCTGGGACGACGCCGACGACTTCACGCGGCAGAACGAGCGCGTCGCGAACGCGGTGACGACCGGCTTCGGCTACCGTCCGGCGGGCGCGACCTGGTCGCTCGAATCCGGCTACGTGATCCAGTGGTATCAGGCCGATTTCGGGTCGCCGGCGACCCCGCGCGGCACCCAGCAGCAGATCGCCGCGCAGCTGCAGTGGACGTTCTGAGTCCCGTCTTCGAAAATTCTCGCTTGACAGGACCGGCCTCGCGGACCGATATTGCTGGCACCTGGGCGTTGGCACCGAACACTCGAGTTGGAACCTCACGGTGCCCATCACACGTGTCGATCGCTGTCCTCCAGCGAAACCGTCGCCCGCTCTCACCAGACCGCTCCTCCGACCTTCGGCCCGCGTTCCGTTTATCCGGATTAACCGCCGGTCGGGGAAAGAGTTGTGTCCGAATGTCGTTGACAGTTCAGGTCTGGAATTGGCATCGTGGCGAGGCTTTCCTGTCCCGTGACATCTGACGCGCGTCAACCCGAGGGCTCGACACCCATGTTCATCGCTGGCAGGCGTTTGTTCGCGCCGCTCTGGGGAGCGGCACTGGCGCTCATCATCGCCGCGCCGGCGATGGCGCAGCCGCCCGCGACTCCCTCGGGCACCGGCCGCATCGCGGGGCGAGTCGTCGGGCCCAGCAAGGAACCGATCCCCTTCTCGAACGTGATCGTCCTCGGCACCAAGCAGGGCACCATGTCCGACGAGAACGGCAACTTCGTCCTCCCGGGCGTCGGGGTGGGCGCCGTGCAGGTGCAGGTGCAGGCGATCGGGTACGACAAGCAGGTGCAGTCGGTCCAGGTCAACGCCGGCGCGACCACCAACGTTCTGTTCAGCTTCGGCGAGCAGAAGGTCGTGAAGCAGATCGAGGAGATCGAGGTGCGCGCCGAGAAGCGCATCGACACGAAGTCCTCGACCACCAAGCAGAGCATCTCGGCCGAGAAGCTGCGGGAGATCCCGGTGGACAACCTGCGCGAGGCGGTCGGCACCAAGGCCGGCGTCGTCGCGCAGGGCGGCGAGCTTCACTTCCGTGGCGGCCGCGGGGGCGAGGTGAAGTTCCAGTTCGACGGCGTCGAGGTGTCCGATCCGCTGCTCGGTCGCGGGGCGAACATCGCGACGCTCGCGGTGGCCGGCACCGAGGTGATCTCGGGCGGTTTCGACGCCGAATACGGCAACGCGCTCTCCGGTGTCGTCAACGTCAGCACCAAGGAGGGCACCGACCGGCTCGGCGGCGAGGTGCGCTGGGACACCGACCGCTACGGCGATCCGACCAAGACCTTCGACAACTTCGATCGCCTGACGTTCGGCTTCGGCGGCCCGACTCCCTTCAAGGGCCTGACCTACTTCGCGACCTACGAGGGCAGCTTCCAGGACACCTATCTGCGCTCGACCCTGACCAAGCCCCGCACCACGCTGCTCGACTTCGTGCAGTTCGGCAACCGGCAGAACAACCAGGTCAACACGAATTTCAAGCTCGCCTACCGCATGAACTCGCGCAACAAGATCACGCTCGAGACCATCCACAACCGGACGATCGCGACGCCCTACAACCACATGTGGAGCCGGCAGGGTTTCGTCAAGGTGAGCTACGACACCTCGAACAACTTCCGCAAGATCTACGGCACCTGGTCGGACACCAAGGTGGACAGCACCTACCAGCCGATCAACATGCCCGACCACGTCCCGACGCTCGACGACAAGTACCAGCAGCTCACCGCGGTGTGGACCGATCAGCTCTCCGACAAGACGGTGTGGAGCACGCGCGTCTCGAGCTTCGCTTTCGACACGCGTTCGTCGGTGGGCCGCAAGCAGCCGTGGGAGTACGACACGGAGAGCCCGTCCTACTGGACCGGCAACACGGTGCCGGGCAGCGAGAACAACCCGTACTTCGCGACGCATGGAGACTTTCCCACGTTCACGCTGCGAAACGCGTCCACCCAGACCCTCAAGAGCGACCTCTCGAGCCGGCACTGGAAGAACCACACGCTCAAGACCGGGATCGAGACGAAGTACAACCGCGTCCAGAATCTCGCGCTGACGCTTCCCAACGCGGAGTCGAACGGGCTGCCCGGCGGGCAGCGGTCCGACTTCGTGAATTACAACCCGGAAGGGGCGGCGTACTTCCAGGATCGCTGGGAGTTCGAAGGACTGGTGCTGAACGCGGGCATCCGTTACGACCTCTTCACTCCCGGACTCCAGATCAGCGACACCGACCTGCGCAGCGGCAAGCGGTACAAGCAGCAATACAGCCCGCGCCTCGGAATCGCCTACCCGATCTCGGACAAGGACGTGCTCAGCTTCCACTACGGGTGGACCTACCAGACCCCGTCGCGCAACGTCGTGTTCGAGAATCGCGGCCTGAGCAGCAGCGTGACGGTCCAGGGCAACCCCGATCTCGAGCCGGAGACCAACATCTCCTACCAGGCCGGCGTGCAGCATCTGTTCTCGCGCGACGTGTCCGGGCAGTTCGCGGTGTTCTTCAAGGACATCTACGGGCTGATCACGGTGCGGCAGGAGAGCGATCCGTTCGGGAATCTCGTGAACGTCTACTACAACGGCGACTACGCGAGCTCTCGTGGATTCGAAGCCAGCATCATCAAGAGCTTCAGCCACAAGTTCTCGACCGAGGTCAATTACACGTACTCGCTCGCGACCGGCGTGGCCTCGGATCCCAACTCGGCCCTGCAGTTCTTCAACGGCGGGCGACTCTACCTGCCGATCTCCGAGCAGCCTCTGAACTGGGACCAGCGCAACACGCTGAGCGTCCAGGCGGTGGTGCGCGAGCCCGGCCGCTGGGGATTTCGCGTGCTCTGGCAGTACGGCTCGGGCTTCCCGTTCACCCCGACCTTCCGCAACGACCGTCGTCCCGATCCGCTGCTCGACAACTCGCGGCGCCAGCCTTCGATCGCGCGGCTCACGATCGACGGCGACAAGTTCTACAAGATCTGGGGACAGAACGTGACGCTGTTCTTCGACGCGCGCAACGTGCTGAATGCTTTGAATCTTTCGAGTCTCCAGCAGCCGTCCTTCCCGAATCCGAACATCAATCGGGCCGGCGACGACTACCTGATCTACTACACCGAGACGGGGCGTGCGGGCGGCGCCTACCTTCAGGACACGAACGGTGACGGCATCGACGACTGGGTGCCGTTGCGCGATCCTCGTGTCTTCGAGGAAGGACGCAACGTGCGTCTCGGCTTGAGCGTCACCTTTTGACCGTTCGACCGGGTGAGCGAGGGAGCATGAAACGACGCAGGGCGGGAATCTCGATCTGGCTGGGAAGCGCTGCGATCGCGTGCCTGGCGATCGCCTCGGGCTCCGCCATGGCGCAGAGTCATGGGGAACGCCCGGAGGGGGTGGCGACGAAGGGAGAGTTCGAGGGCATCACTCCCGAGACGGTCCGCATGCTCTACAAGATGTACGCCCCGCCCGCAAGCCTCGACGAGGTGACCCGCGGACGCGTGAGCCCCGATGCGGTGCCCGACGTGTTCGGCCACGGAAGCGTGCTCACCGTTGGCAAGATCGTCGAAAAGGTCACCAACTTCGGGTTCAACGCCAATCCGTTCCAGAACGTGTCGAGCGATCCCGGCGGCCAGTGGCCCGGCCAGTCGGGTGTCGAATTCCTGTTCGCGCAGACGATCGCGGTGGGCGGCGTGAACCCGGGAATCAGCCCGGGCGACCCGGTCTCGCGGCGCCGCGTGAGCTCCGGCACCGAATGGCGCCCGGCCTCGCTCCAGCCCGAGGATCGCATCTACCCGTCCTACGACGGCGCCGTCAACGGAGTGCGTTTTTCCAATGACGACGGCGACACCTATATCGACCAGGACGGATCGCGCAAGCCGTTCATCGATGAAGACTTCCTCGACGGTCGCGACAACGACGGGGACGGCAAGGTCGACGAGGACTACGGCGCGGTCGGACAGCAGATGTTCTCGCTGGTGATGCGCGACGACACGATCGAGGCCATCCAGTTCTCGCAGGCCGAGCCGCACGTTCCGCTCGGCCTCGAGTGCCAGGAGAAGGCCTGGGCCTATTCGATCTCGAGCCTCGAGAACTTCAACGTCTTCGAGTACACCATCATCAACCGCTCGGGTCACGAGATCGACAGCGTGGTGGTGGGCTTCCCGATCGACATGGATTGCGGCCCGGTCGAGAAGTCGAACTACTTCACGGACGACCTCGACAATCCGCAGTTCCCGAGCGGCTCGTTCACCTACGTGCTGCCCGACGACGACGCCCGGCGGCAGAAGAAGCACGACCCCGTGCTGTACACGCAGTTCCCGGCGGGCACGTCGCTCTGCGACCACCTGAACCTCCGGGTGAACGGATTCGGCATCGCGGATGACGACGGCGACGAGGGGAAGACGACCGGCGTGCCGTCGCTGCTCCTCATCAATCACACCCTCGACCTGAGCGATCACCACAACGGGCCATGGCGGGTGGGCTGGCGGGCGTTCCGGTCCTACACGGGCGGCACTCCTTACACCCAGGGCGGACCGCCCCGCATCGACCAGCAGCGCTTCGAGTTCATGACGGGCAACGACAACATCGACAACGACGACCAGTCGAAGGGCCCGCGCTGGGGATTCATCAACTCCGAGCCCGGCGATCAGAAGGGCGACTACGCGGCCTGGTGCGCGGTCGGCCCGTGGCTGCACGTCCTCCCGAACGCCTCGGTGCAGGTCACGATCGCGTTCGCGGTCGCGCGCGGCAATTACGCGGACAACGCGCAGTATCCGGTGCGCTACGCGGCCTTCAAGCGGGACTCGGCCGCCAACCCCCAGCGCGACCTTGCGAACCAGGCGGCGCTGTTCGCGCAGTACCCGGCGCTCAAGAACGCGTTCGACGCGCAGGTCGCGTACGAGGGCATCTGGGAGCATCGCGCCGGCTTCCCGGTCACGAGCTGGCATGGGCGCGAGACCTCCGAACGGCTGCCGCGCGGCTCGCTGCCGCAGTCGAACGATCAGGACTGTCGTGATTCGGAGATCGGAAACTTCCGGCCGGTCACCGCCGACGCCTACACCTGGTTCGATTTCGACTGCGACTATTGCACCGGCATCTGGGACGCCGAGCTCGGAGTGGGCGCCGCCGACCCGACCATCGGAGGGATGTTCCACAAGGTGTGGAATTCCTCAGCGCCGCCTCCCAACCCGACGAGCAACGCCTCCGTGATCTACAACTACACGGACAATCCCGATCGCCTGATCGCCCCGGGCCGGGACAACAAGATCACGCTGGCATGGAACAACCTCTCGGAGACCACTCCCGATCCCTCTGACAAGAAGGAATTCGATTTCCGCGGCTACAAGATCTGGAAGGTGTCGAACTGGACCCGTCCGGTCGGCTCGCCGGGGCCGGCGGAGGACGACTGGGCGCTGATCGCGGACTTCCGGATGTTCGACTACCGCAACACCAACAACGTCCAGATTGCCAACAACGCGATCGGGAAGAAGCTGCCTCCGGTCGGCGGCGATCCCGCCGACACGCTCATCTATCCCCGGGTGTGGATTCCCCAGTTGCGCGATTCGCTCGAGATCCGGCTGAATTCCGGGGATCTCTGGGACCGGCAGAGCGGGCGGATCATGCGGCCCGACACCTCGCTGCAGTGCGTGAAGGACGCGCTCGGCCGCTGCGTGCAGGACAGCGGATGCGTGCTCGACATCTCGCCGTGCCGAAAGGTCGGGAGGGCGCATTACCCGATCGGCCGCTACCGCTACGAAGACCCGGAAGTGAAGAACGGCTTCCTGTACTTCTATTCCGTCACCGCCTACGACTCGACGCGTGACGGGATGACGGAGGGACGCCGCACCGCGGTGGAAGCCGAGGGCGTCGTGCCCCAGACCATCGCGCGCGCGACCAGGTCCGTATGGGTGGTGCCCAATCCGTACAAGGGATTCAAGAACCTGTCCGAGCGGCCATCGTCGTGGGATCTCACGCCGAACTCCACCGACCCGACGGGCACGCACGTCGACTTCTACGGGCTCCCGTTCGGCGCGTGGACGATCCGCATCTACACCGTGTCCGGCGACCTGGTTCAGGAGATCCGATCGACGGACGCGGTGAATCAATCGGTGCGATCGCCGGTCACGAGTTCGACCGGCACATCGCTTCCCGGATACAACCGGCAGCAGGACAATCCCAACGACGGTCAGGCGCGGTGGAACCTCATCTCGCGCAATGGCCAGGACGTCGTCAGCGGGATCTACCTGTTCACGGTCGAGTCGAATCTCGGCACGCAACGTGGCCGTTTCGTTATAATCCGGTAGCGGGCAGCCCGGACGGGGTGAGCGTAAGGAGGAATGACGTGAGAAAGACCATCGCGGTGATCGGCCTGGCGGGAATCCTGCTGCCCGGTGTGGCCGGAGCCGCCAACATCTTCGAAAAGGTCGGAACCTTCGACGGGCAATTCCTGAAGATCGGGGTGGGCGCGCGCGCCGCTTCGATGGGCGGAGCGTTCGTGGGCGTCGCCGACGATGCGACCGCCCTGTACTGGAATGCGGCAGGCATCGCCCGCATCGACCCCGACAAGTCGGAGTTCAGCTTCAACCATGCCGTCTGGCCGGCGGACCTCCAGTTCACGCAGGCGGGATACGTCTTCCACGTGAAGCGCTTCCCCGGGGCGTTCGGCTTCAGCGTGCGCTCGCTCCGCATGAACCCGATGGAGGAGACCACCGCGTTCCAGCCGGACGGAACGGGCGAGACCTTCGACGCGGGGATGATGACGGCCGGGTTCAGCTACGCGCGGTCGTTCACCGACAAGTTCAGCGCGGGCGGGACCGTGAACTTCATCCACGAGGGGCTCGCGGAGTTCTCGCAGCAGACCTACGCGGTGGACGTCGGCACGCTCTACGACGTGGGCGCCCTCGGCATGCGCATCGGCATGGCGATCTCGAACATCGGGTCCGAAGTCACGTTCATTCAGCGGAACGCGCGCATCCCCGGCATCTTCCGGGTGGGCAGCTCGATGAACCTGTTCCAGACCAGCGATCAGAAGCTGCTCGGCTCGTTCGAGTTCTCCCATCCGCCCGACAACTCCGAGCGCGTGAACGTCGGCGCGGAATACTCGTTCCAGAAGTACGTGTTCCTGCGCGGCGGGTACAACATCAACTACGACGCGGAAGGCATCGCGGGCGGCATCGGCTTCCATATTCCGGTTTCGATCGCCGGGCAGGCGGACGTGGACTACGCCTACACCGACATGAAAGACCTGGGTGCTGCGCATCGGATCTCGCTCAAGTTCCTGTTCTAGCCGTCCGCGCGCGGCGATCGCCGTGACGCGCATGAAGCGGTGGTCGGCGCGCCTCCTCACGGGGGCGCGTCTGTCGTTCGCGGTCGCGATCGCGCTCGGTCTCATGGCGCGGGCCGCCGCGGCGCGCTCGCTGCTGCCCGACGAGGGACCGGGTCCCCTTCCCTGGCGCGTGGGGGGCGAGAGCGGCTTCGGGGTGGACGCCGCGTCCTTCCCGGACAGCTCGGGCGTGATGCTCGAGGTGTACGTCCGCATCCGTCCCGCGACCCTCGAGTCGCTCGCGCAGGATCGCGAAGAGCCCAATCACTTCCAGCTCTCGATCCGCCTGCGAAACGCGTTCGGGGCCAGCGAGCACGACGTCGGCCAGGAATTCACCGTCTCTCCTGGCGACACCGCCGGCGGGTACGGCAAGGTCATCCTCTTCCCGCTCCGCACCCGCCCCGGCGTCCATCGCCTGCGCGTGTCCATGACCACCCGGCGGCGCGCGCTGAAGCGCGGCCAGCAGGGCAAGCCGCACACCGAATCGGTGGAGGGCGAGGTCACCGTTCCCGGCCCACAGGGCGGCCGCGAGCTCTCCGATCTGGAATTCGTGTGGTCCGAGAGCGCGTCGCCCGGAACGAGCGGGTTCCAGCGTGGAGGCCGGATCATCATTCCCAACCCGGAACGCCTCTACGGCCTCTACGCCGACAGCCTGCGCGCGGTCTTTCTCGCGAGCGCGCTCGGGCAGGCGCCGCGTCCATGGCGCTGGGTCGCGCGGGTGTTGAATGCCGATGGGCAGGTGGTGGTGGGGGATGAGGGATCGGCGGCGCCCGCGCGAACGCTCGAGGTGCCGATCGCGCTGGATCTCGCGAAACAGGCCGCCGGAGGCTATGACCTCGAGGTCAAGGCCTGGCAGGAGGGTGACAGCGCCGCCCTGCTGCGCCGCGCGCACTTCAGCGTCGCCTGGCAGGCCGACTCATGGCTCGAGAGCCCGCAGGATGTGCTCGACCAGGCGCACCTGCTGCTGCAGCCCGCGGACGAGGAGGCATTCGCCCGTCTCCATCCGGGCGAGCAGGAACGGGTGCTGGATGCGTTCTGGCGCAAGCGCGATCCCTCGCCGGAGACGGCGGAAAACGAGGTACGCGACACCTTCCTCAAGCGGGTGGACTTCGCGAATCGAAGCTTCGGCCGCTTCGGCCTCGGCCGCGGGATGTTCTCCGACATGGGTCGCGTGTTCATCCGGTACGGCGAGCCGAGCGAGGTGCTCAAGCAGGTGATCCCGAGCCTCGACCACACGCTCGCCGAGACCATTCACGACCTGGTCGCGCAGGACGACCGCGAGGTCGGCGACGTCCACAACAAGACGATGGGTGCCGACATGCGGCCCTTCGAGGTGTGGATCTACGAAGGCGAGATCCCGCTCCCGCCCGAGGTCGACCCGTCCCTGCCGCGCGCGCCGCGCGCGCGACGGCGGCTGGTGTTCCTGTTCGTCGACGAGCAGTGGCTCGGCGACTTCCGGCTGAGGTACTCGACCGAGTAGCGCCTCGCGGCCCGCCCGCCTTGACCGATTCCCGCCGCCTGCGACATATTGCGGGCCGCGACTCCGCGGTTGGCGCGAGTCGCGCACGAGATGGCTGTAGCCGGGGAAGCGGGGGTGGGGGCCCATCACGATGCGTCTCGGGATCCTGACAGGGGGCGGTGACTGCCCCGGACTGAACGCGGTGATTCGCGCCGCGGTGGTGCGCACGGTCCGAACCTACGAAGGTCACATGTTGGGATTCGAGGACGGCTGGCGCGGGTTGCTCGCGAACCGCGCGATCGAGCTCGACCTCAAGTCCATCGCCGGAATCCTCCCGCGCGGCGGCACCATGCTCGGGACCTCCCGCGTGGATCCGCTGCGCGAGCCGGGCGGGATCGCCGCTGTGCACGACGCGTTCAAGCTCCACGCGCTGAGCGGACTGCTGGTGTGCGGCGGGGACGGCACGCTCTCCGCAGCCTCGCGGCTCAGTCGCGAGGGGCTGCCGATCATCGGGATTCCGAAGACCATCGACAACGACATTCCCGGAACCGATCGCGCGGTGGGATGCGACACCGCGATGGCGACGGTGACCCACGCGGTGGACGCGCTCCACACCACGGCCGAATCCCACAATCGCGTGATCGTGGTGGAGGTAATGGGGCGCAGGTGCGGATGGATCGCGATCGGCGCCGGCACCGCGGGCGGGGCGGACGTGGTGGTGACGCCCGAGGTCCCGGTGTGCATGCAGGAGATCTGCGATCTCGTGAGGCATCGCGTGGCGCGCGGTCGCCGGTTCAGCATCGTGGTCGTGGCCGAGGGCGCGCGCTTCAAGCCCGATCCGGACGGCAGCCGGGTCGAGGTTCCGGTGCGCAACGACGAATTCGGCCGCCCGCGCTTCGGAGGGGTCGGAGAGGTGGTCGCGCGCCAGATCGAGAGCCGGCTCCAGATCGAGACGCGGACCGTGACCCTGGGCTACGTCCAGCGCGGCGGCACGCCCACGGCGTTCGACCGCCTGCTGGGCACGCGCATGGGAACCCACGCGGTCGACCTCGCGTCGCGCGGCGAGTGGGGCCGCATGGTTTCGCTGCGCGGCGCGAGCGTCGGCTCGGTGGAGCTCTCCGTCGTGGAGGCGGGGCCGAGTCAGGTGGATTCCGAGCTCTACGAGGTCGCACGAACCTTTTTCGGCTGAGTCGCACCGGGTCCTGAGTGCGCGGCCAGTACGTCGAGTCAGGCGGGAGGGAGAGGCGGATCATGACACTGCGAGTTGGCATCAACGGTTTCGGACGCATCGGGCGCCAGGTGGTTCGCGCCGCGCACGAGCGCGGCGCTCCGCTCGAATTCGTGGCGGTCAACGACATCACCGACGCGGCGACGCTCGCGCATCTGCTGCGCTACGATTCGGTCCACCGCACCTTTCGCGCCGCGGGCGGCGTGCGGGACGGGCAGCTGGTGGTCGGGAGCAACGCGATCCGGGTGCTGAGCGAGAAGGATCCGGCCCGGCTGCCGTGGAAGTCGCTGGGCGTGGACGTGGTGCTCGAGGCCACCGGGAAGTTCACCGATCGCGAGGGCGCCGCGCACCATCTCGCCGCCGGCGCGCGGGGGGTGCTGGTCTCGGCGCCCGCGAAGGGCGCCGATCTCACGTTCGTGTTCGGCGTCAACGACGCGGCGTACGACAAGGCGAAGCACGCGGTGATCAGCATCGGCTCGTGCACGACGAACTGCCTGGCGCCGGTGGCGAAGGTGCTGCACGAGGGCTTCGGCATCGAGCACGGATTCATGACCACGATCCACGCGTACACCAACGACCAGCGGATCCTCGATCTCCCGCACAAGGACCTGAGGCGCGCGCGGGCGGCGGCGTCCAACCTGATTCCGACCTCGACCGGCGCGGCGAAGGCGATCGGCGAGGTGCTCCCCGAGCTCAAGGGCCGGCTCGACGGCATCGCGGTACGGGCGCCGGTCATCGACGGCTCGCTGGTGGATCTGGTGTGCCGCGTGAAGCAGCCGGCCGACCGGGCGGCGATCAACGCCGCGATGAAGGCCGCGGCCTCGGGCCCGATGCGCGGCATCCTCGAGTACTGCGAGGATCCGATCGTCTCGTCGGACGTGATCGGAAACCCCGCGAGCAGCGTGTTCGACTCCCTTTCGACGCTGGTGCTCGATGGGAGCCTGGTCAAGCTGCTGGCCTGGTACGACAACGAATGGGGATTTTCCAATCGCACCGTGGACGCCCTGCTGCGGATGGCATGAGGAGGGCGGCGTGAGCGATCGCAAACGAAGCGTGCGGGACGTGGCGGTGGCCGGGAAGCGCGTCCTCATGCGCGTGGACTTCAACGTGCCGCTGAAGAACGGCGCGGTCGCCGACGACACCCGGATCGTGGCCGCGCTGCCGAGCGTGCGCCTGCTGGTCGAGCGGGGCGCGCGCGTGATCCTGATGTCCCACCTCGGACGCCCGAAGGGCGGCCCGGATCCGAAGCAGAGCCTCCGGCCGGTGGCCGCGCGGCTCGAGCAGCTGGTGGGCCGGCCGGTGCGCTTCGTGGAGGAGTGCGTGGGGCCGGGGGCCGAGGCCGCCGCGCACGGGCTCCACGACGGCGAGCTGCTGCTGCTCGAGAATTTGCGCTTTCACCCGGAGGAGGAGGCCAACGACGAGGAGTTCGCGCGACGGCTCGCGGCGCTGGGCGAGCTGTACGTCAACGACGCGTTCGGCACGGCGCATCGCGCGCACGCCTCCACCGACGGCGTTCCGCGGCGATTGAAACCGGCCGTGGCGGGCCTGCTCATGGAGCGCGAGCTCGAATACCTGGGCCGCGCGCTCGACCGGCCCGCGCGGCCGTTCGTCGCGGTGCTCGGGGGCGCGAAGATCTCGGGGAAGATCGACGTGATCGAATCCCTGCTGGGCCGCGTGGACCGGCTGCTGATCGGCGGCGCGATGATGTTCACGTTCCTGCGCGCGCAGGGGCGGAGCACTGGCCGATCGCTGATCGAGGAGGACCGGCTCGACATCGCGCGGCTGGTGATCGAGCGCGCGCGCGCGCGCGGCGTCGAGCTCGCGCTCCCCGTGGACTGCGTGGTCTCGATCGCGCCGGATGGCACATCGCCCGGACGCGTCGCGGGCATCGACCGCATCGAGCCCGGCGAGATCGGGGTCGACATCGGACCGGAGACGGTGCGCCAGTTCGCGTCGAAGCTCGCCGATGCGAAGACCGTGCTGTGGAACGGACCGATGGGGATCTTCGAGGTGCCGGCGTTCGCAGCGGGGACGCTGGGCATCGCGCGGACCATCGCCGAGCTCAAGAGCCGCGGCGCGATCACCGTCGTGGGCGGCGGCGACTCGGTGGCCGCGATCCAGCAGGCGGGCCTCGGCGCCAGCTTCACTCATCTCTCGACCGGGGGCGGCGCTTCGCTCGAGTTCCTCGAGGGAAAGGTGCTGCCCGGCGTTGCGGTGCTCGACGATGAGGCCGCTCGATGAGCGCGGTGGCGCGCCGGCCCCGGCTGGTGGTCGGGAACTGGAAGATGAATCGCACCGCGCCGGAGGCCGCGGCGCTGGCCGGCGAGTTGCGCTCCCTGCTGGGCGCTCGCCCCGCGTGCGCCGTGGTGATCTGCCCGCCCTTCACGGCGCTCGAGGCGGTGCGCGCGGCGCTGCGCGGAAGCCCGCTCGCCCTCGGCGCGCAGAACCTGCATCCCGAGCCGCGCGGCGCGTTCACCGGCGAGATCTCGGGCCCCATGCTGCGCGCCATCGACTGCCGCTTCGTGATCGTCGGCCACAGCGAGCGGCGTCACGGCATGGGGGAGGACGACGTGCTGGTGGCGCGCAAGCTGCGCGCGGCGCTGCGCGATGGTCTCACGCCGATCGTGTGCGTCGGCGAGACGCTGGCGGAGCGGGAGGCCGGCCTCACCGCGGAGGTGCTGGTGCGGCAGGTCCGGGCGGCTTACGACGGTTTCACCGGCGAGGCCGCGCTCGAGACGGTCATCGCGTACGAGCCGGTCTGGGCGATCGGCACCGGCCGGGTCGCGACCCCGGAACAGGCCCGCGAATCGCACCGGCTGATCCGCGCCACGCTCGAGCGCGTGGTGGGCCTGGGGACTGGCGCGACGATCGCGGTGCTCTACGGCGGGAGCGTGACGGCGGACGGCGCCGCCGCGCTGTTCGCAGAGGACGAGATCGATGGCGGGCTGGTCGGAGGGGCCTCGCTCGAGGCCGCATCGTTCTTCCGCATCGTCGCGGCCGCCGCCGCGGGCTGAGGCGACGTTCGGAGGGCCGGCCGTTCGGGGCTCGATTGACGGCGCCCCGCCGTGGTTGCTAGTCTAGCCGACCGCCTCCGGCACCCGGAGGCTCGATGCCGTGGCGCGGCCCGCTCTCGAGGATTTCATGTACGCGTTCCTGATGGTGGTTCACCTGCTGGTGTGCCTGGGTCTGGTCGGCGTGGTCCTGATTCAATCGGGCAAGGGCGGCGGTCTGGCCGGCGGCGCATTCGGCGGCACCGCGCAGACGGTGTTCGGCGGCCGCGGCGCCACGGATTTCATCACGCGGGCGACGATGGTGCTGGGGGGTGCGTTCTTCGTGACCTCGCTCGTGCTCGCGCTGATGTCCTCGGGATCCAGTCAGGGCAGGAGCGTGGTGCAGGACCAGGCGCGCCGCTCGGCCGCCACAGCGCCGGCGCAGGCCCCGACCCCCACCGGTCAGGCGCCCGCCGCGGGTGCCCCGGCGGGAACCCCGGCCCCGGTGCCGGCGCCGGCGGGCGGCGGCAAGTAACGGCGAGCGTGACGGGCCGGCGACGGCCGTCAGGGAATGCGTGCCCGGGTGGTGGAATTGGTAGACACGTACGTTTGAGGGGCGTATGGGGAAACCCGTGCGAGTTCAAATCTCGCCCCGGGCACCACTGAACGAATGAAGCCGCGCCGATCGCCTGGCGCGGCTTTCGCGTGACCGGGAGGTCGAGGCTCGCGGCTCCGGGGCGCGACTCGGAGCATCGCGCGCGATCCCGCGCTAGAACAACTCCTGCACGTACGACTCGAGCGTCTCCTCGTCGATGTATCCCACCACGCGGCGCACGACCTCGCCGCGGCGATTGATGAAGAACGTCGTCGGGATCGAGCGGATCGGGCCATAGAGTCCGAGGATGCGCTCGTCGGCCATCGCGAGGCGGAACTTGATGCGGAGGCGGTCCGCGTAGCGGCGCACCACGCGGGGCTCGAGATCGTCCACCGACAGGCCGAGCACGACGAGGCCGCGCTCGCCGTATCGCTCCTGCATGGTGTTCAGGTGGGGCATGCTGGCCCGGCAGGGCCCGCACCATGTCGCCCAGAAGTCGAGCACGACCGCGCGTCCCTTGAAATCCGAGAGCCGGACCGCGCGACCCTCGAGGCTCTGGACCGAGAACGGCGGGGCGATGGCCTCAGGGGGCTCGGCCCGCGCGGTGCGCGCGGCGGGAACCATGAGCAGCGCGACGAGCGCTGCGGATGTGAGTGAGTGGCGCACGAAGCGTTCCTTTCGCCCGGGAAAGACCCGCGCATGCGGGCCACGATCCGGAATCAGTGTACCCGGTGCGATGCGCGGAATGGCGAGGATCGCGGCTTCTTTGCAGCCATTTGACCTGCGGCCGTCGCCGGCGAGCGCGCGGCGCGCCGGTGTTGTTCCGTGAATGTGAGCGCACCGCGGCCTCGGCGATCGGAAATGCGCGGCGCCGCGGCCCGTTTTCCTTGAGGCCGCGTTCGCGCCGTGCTAGCGTCCCGGAACTCGATCCACGTATGGAGCGAATCGATCCCGTTTCGGGGCCCGGCCGGTGCCGCCCGCGCCGACTTCACATGGAGCGTGAAGCCGATGATCGCAACTGCCGTCATCCTTCAATTTGGCGCCAGCACCCGCGCCTCGGTGTGGTCCCTCATCACGCATGCGGGTCCGTTCGCCAAGGCGATCCTGCTGCTCCTGTTCCTGGTCTCGATCTGGTGCTGGGCCATCCTCTGGAACCGCCTGCGGCTCTACGCGCGCGTGGAGGCGGCGGATCGCAGGTTCCTCACCACGTTTCGGGCGATGCAGCCCGCCGCGGATTTCCGGCTGGTGTGCGAGCAGCACCCGGAGAGTCTGCAGGCGATGGTGGCGCTGGCCGGGCAGCGCGCGCTCGATCAACACCGCCCCGAGGCGGGCGGATCGATCAGCGTGCGTTACGAGATGGCCCAGCATGCCATGGACCGCTGCGCGATCGACGAGACCGCCGTCCTCGAACGCCACCTCGGATTCCTCGCGACCACCGGCAGCGTCTCGCCCTTCATCGGGCTGCTGGGCACGGTCTGGGGCGTGATGAGCGCGTTCCTCAACATCGGCGCCCAGGGGTCCGCCTCGCTGGTGGTGGTCGCGCCCGGGATCGCGGAGGCCCTGATCGCGACGATCGCGGGGCTGGCCGCGGCGATTCCGGCGGTGGTGGGCTACAACCATTGCCTGGGGCGGCTGCGGGACATCACGCAGGCGACCGCTCAATTCGCGAGCGAGTTCCTCGACCGGCGTCTGGCGGGCCCCGCGGCGTGAAGCTCGGAACCGCGCGCCGGCCGATGGCGGAGATCAACGTCACTCCGCTGGTCGATGTCGTGCTGGTGCTGCTCATCATCTTCATGGTCACCGCGCCATTTCTCCAGGGCGGGCTCCAGATCGACCTGCCGAAGGTCGCCACCCGCGGGCTCGACGTGCGCGAAGGGCTGATCGTGAGCGTGCGCGCGGACCGCACGATCGCGATCGGGAACTCGATCGTGACCATGGATAAGCTCGAGGACGCGCTCGCGCGGGAGGGGGCGGCGCGGCGCCCGGTCTTCCTGAAGGCCGACCAGCGCGTGCCGTACGGCGACATCGTCCAGCTGATCGCGCGCCTCAGGCGGAGCGGGGTCGCGGCCCTCGGGCTGGTGACCGAGCCTCCGGTCCGCGGGAAGCCGCGATGATGCGCGGCGCGGTCCTTGGATCGGGCCTGGTACACATCGTGGTGCTGGTGATCCTGTTCGCCGTGCGAGGCGGCGCCTCGCAGATCGTGCCCGGTCCCGATGTGGTCCAGGTCGCGCTGCTCGATCCCACGGCCCTCGCGCCCGCGCCCGCGGCGCCCGCGACGCCGGCTCCGGAAGCGAAGCCGATCGAGATCAAGCCCACCGACGAAACCGGGATCAAGCTCGTGCCTCCCCGGCCGAAGCGCAGAGCGGTCGAAGCCCCGAAGCCGGAGCCAGAGCGCGAGACGCCCCCCGCGCTGCCGTACGCGGCCGCCGGGGCGGCCGGGCTGAAGGGCCAGATCGCGGTGGATGCCGGTAACTTCGAGTTCACCTACTATCTGCTGCTGGTCCGGAATCGCATCGCGCAAAACTGGTCGCCGCCGGCCGGATTCGTTTCCGGCGGTCAGCCGGTGCACGCCGTGATTTATTTTCGCGTGGCCCGCGACGGATCGGTGTCCGCGGTGCGCGCCGAGAGCGTGAGCGGGTTCGAGTTCTTCGACCGCTCGGCGTTGCGCGCGGTGATCCTGAGCGCGCCGCTCCCGCCCCTGCCGCTCGGCTACCCGGACTCCGATCTCGGCATTCACTTCGGCTTCGAGTACTCGGCGCCATGACGCGGCGCGGGCTGCCGATGCTGCTCGCGATGACCGCGCTCGCGGCGCTGACGGCGCGCGGCGTGGGCGCGGGCGATGTCCGCATCGACATCAGCTCGGGCGGGCGCCGGATTCGCGTGCACTGCGAGTCGCTCGAGCCGGGCGGCGACCGGAGCGCCCGCGCGCAGAGCGTCTCGGCCGACGAGGTCCTCGCGAACGATCTCGAGACCTCCGCGGTGTTCACCGTGACCCGCGCCTGGGTGCAGGGCCAGCAGCCCTTCGATATCCAGGCGACGGTCGGCGGGAAGTGGTCGGCGTCCGGAAACCAGCTGAGGCTCACCGGGGAGGTGCGCGACGTCCCGGCGCGACGCCCGATCCTGGTGCGCGAATACCGCGGCCCGCTCGCGGACTGGCGCGCGCTGGTGCACCGCTTCGCCGACGACGTGGTGCTTCAATTCACCGGGGAGGCCGGCGTCTCCGAGACGCGCATCGCGTTCGTCGCCGAGCAGGGCCGCAACAAGGAGCTCTACACCATGGACGCGGACGGCGCCCGGGCGCGGCCGCTCACCGCCGACCACTCGATCGCGCTCTCCCCGGCGTGGTCGCCCGAGGGATCGCTGCTGCTGTTCACGTCGTATCGGGGGGGCAGCGGGCCGCAGGTGCTCGTGATCTCCTCGGAAGGCGGCCGGGAATTTCTGGTGTCGGGGCGGCCGGGACTCAACACCAGCGCCTCCTATTCGCCGGACGGTCGCGATGTCGCGCTCACGCTCAGCCAGGATGGGAACTCCGAGGTCTACCTGGTGGATGCCCGCGGTGGCTCCCCGCGTCGCCTGACCAACAATCGCGCGATCGACACCTCGCCGGGGTGGTCGCCGACCGGCCGCGAGATCGCGTTCACGTCGGATCGGGGCGGTACGCCGCAGGTTTACGTGATGGACCGCGATGGTGGTAATGTGCGAAGGCTGACGTACGACGTGGACTACACCGATTCACCGGCGTGGTCTCCGCGCGGAGATCGCATCGCTTTCGTGGCTCGCACCGCGGGTGGCTTCGACATCTACCTATGCCGCGCAGACGGCACCGGCGCGCGGCTGGTCGTGGGCGGGTCGAGCAACGAGAACCCGCGTTGGTCGCCGGATGGAAGACACCTGGTGTTCGCATCGAACCGCGACGGGACGCCCTCGCTGTACGTCACGGATCTGGACGACCGGCCACCACGCCGGCTCGACACCGGCGGGTTGCGTGCGCAATCCCCGGCGTGGTCGCCGCGGCCGCCGGGCTCCGGCCCTGCGATCAATTCGAATATCGATCACTCAACCCTGGGAGGTTCCCGATGAAGCCTGTCAGCATGCGCACCTTCGTGCTTCTCGTCGCACTCGCGGCCGCCGGCCTCGCGGCCGGCTGCGCGCGCAAGGCGCAGGAAACGCCTCCGACGCCGCCGCCGGCGCCGCCGCAGGCCACTCCCGCTCCGCCGCCCGTGCCGTCGACGCCCGCTCCGACCCCGGCGCCCGCGCCCGCCCCGGCTCCGCAGGCGACCGCGGTCGAGCTGGAGCCCGCGTTCTTCGACTTCGATTCGTACGCTTTGCGTGAAGACGCCCGCGCGGCGCTGGATCGCAATGCCCGTGCCCTGCGCGATCACGCCGGGGCGCAGGTCACCATCGAAGGACACTGCGACGAGCGCGGCACCGTCGAGTACAACCAGGCGCTGGGTGAGAAGCGCGCGCAGGCCGCGCGCGATTACATCGTGGCGGCCGGCATCGACGGCGGTCGCGTGCAGGTCATCTCGTACGGGAAGGAGCGTCCGTTCGCGCCCGGCCACGACGAGGGTTCCTGGGCTCAGAACCGCCGCGCCCAGTTCGTCGCCCGCTGATGGCGTCTTCGCCTCGTGCTCCCGCCGCCACGCTCCGCATCGGGAGCGTGGCCGGCGGAGCGCTCGCGTTCCAGATCGCCGCGCTGCTGGCGCTTTCGCTTTCCGGATGCGCGGCGCCCCAGATGGCGCTCCTCAAGTCCGGGCTCGACAGCCTGCGTACGCAGATCGACACGCTCGCGGTGCGCGACTCGCTCGCACTGCACGCGCTCGATGAGACGCGTCGCGAGCTCGCGAGCCAGCGCGACATCCTGCTCAGCACGCGGGCCACGTCCGGAAGCACGACCCAGGAGCTGTTCGAACAGATGGGCCGCCTCGAAGGCAAGCTCGACGAGGTGATGGGACGATTCCATCAGATCACCGAGCGGGCCGCGCCGCCGCAGTCGCCGGGCGGGCCGGATCCCAACCAGCTCTACGATCAGGCCGCTCAGGATCTGACCCAGGGCCGCTACGCGATGGCCCTTCAGGGATTTCGCGATTTCGTCATGCGTTTTCCGTCGAGCGATCTGGCGGACAACGCGCAATACGGAGTGGGCGAGTGCTTCTTCGCGCAGTCCATGTTCGACAGCGCTGCTGTGGAATACTCGCGGGTTCCCGGCGCCTACCCCGACGCCGATCGGGTGCCGGCCGCGCTCTACAAGCTCTCGCTCAGCCAGGACAAGGTGAATCGGCCCGCCGACGCGAAGAAGACGCTGCAGGACCTGGTCAAGCGCTTCCCCCTCTCCGGTGAGGCACAGCTGGCCCGTGAGCGACTGGGCACCTCGCGCCGCAACTAGCGGACTCCGCGTCGTTGCCGCGGTCGCCTGTCTCGCCTCGGCATGGGCGCCCGCCGCGGAGCCCGCCGCGAGCGCACGCGTCGCGGCCCCCGTCGCCGATTCCACGGGCGCCTGCGAGGGGCTTCGCGTCGGGCGGATCGACATCATCTCGCACAACATCTACGACCCGATTCCTCCGGGCCGGCTCGCGCCCCTGTACCGGGCGACGAACCGGCTCCATGTCCGCACGCGGTCGAGCACCATCCGCGAGCGGATGCTGATGGAGCCGGGGAAGCCATACGAGGAGGAGCATCGGGCCCAGACGCTGCGCGTCCTGCGCTCGCTCGACTACCTCGAGCCGCAGCGCGTGGAGTCGCGGTGCGAGGGCGACTCCGTCAACGTCCGAGTGGAGACTCGCGATGGCTGGACCACCTCCCCCGAGTTCAATCTCGAACGCGGCGGGGGCAAGCAGTTCGGGTCGTTCGGGCTGTCCGAGCGCAACCTGCTCGGCTTCGGCAAGTCGTTCTCGATCGGCTACCACGAAGATCCCACCGGGATCGCGCGCAGCATCTCGTTCACCGATCCGACCGTGCTGGGATCGCATCATCGCCTTCACTACACAGCATCGACCGGCACCGCCGGCTCCACCGACATCCTGGCGATGGCGCTTCCATTCTACGCGCCGGACACGCCGTGGTCGTACGGCGTCTCCTGGTGGCGGACGCGCTCCGAGCTGCTCCTGTTCCAGAGCGCCGGCGAGATCGCGAGCCTGGACCAGCGCATCTCCGAGATCGATGCCTCGCTGGGACGAGGAGTGGAACGCGACGGCATCGTGCGGAGGCTGACCGCCTCCTACCTGTCGCGGGACCGCGATTTCGGCCCGAGCCGGCTCGAACCCGGCGCGCCCCCCGAATTCGCGGGCGGCGAGGAGCATCTGCGGCAGCGCCGGGTGGCGCTCGAGGGCATGCGCTGGCACCCGCGTTACATCGCGCGCGCCGGCATCGAGCGCATCGGGCGGGTCGAGGACTACGACCTCGGCCCGTCATTCGCGATCCGGATCGGGCTCTCCCCGCACGTGCTCGGGAGCACGGCGGACGAAGGCGACGTGCGGATCGGCGTGGGAGCGGGGGCCGAGACCCGGTTCGGATTCGGGCTCCTGCACGCGAGCGCGAGCGCCCGCATGCGCCGCACTCCGCTCGAGGTGATCCGGCAGGCCGACGCGCGCTGGATCTGGCCGACCCGAACCGGCCACACGCTGGTGCTGGCGGCGCAGGGGATCGCGGGCTCGCGCGTCGGGCGCGACTTCCAGGCGGTGGTGGGCGGGCTCAACGGCCTGCGCGCGTACCCGGTGCAGGCGGTGACGGGGCGGCAGCTGGTTCGAGCGAACGTCGAACAACGCTGGGTGGTGAATCGCAACCTCGCGGACCTGGTGTCGATCGGCGGCGCGGTGTTCTACGACGCGGCGCACGCGTGGGGGCCGGGCGCGGTCGGCACCGGGTGGTTCGACGACGCGGGATTCGGACTGCGATTCGCGACGACTCGCTCGACGCTCGGGCCCGCGCTCCGCGTGGATCTCGCCTGGCCGCTGAGCCCCACCCGCGATGGGCGTCATGATCCGGTATTCTCATTCGGTTCGAGCCAGGCATTCTGACCGCTCGGCTTCGCCGCCGGCCACTTGACGCCCACCGGCGCGCGCTCGTAGCGTGCGCGCCGGGAGAACTTCGCGCATGAACTTGAACGCAGTCGCGCTCGACATTCCGGACGAGAGCAACCTGATCGCCGGCCAGGCGCACTTCATCAAGACGGTCGAGGATCTGGCCGAGATCGTGGTCACGACGGTACCGGGAGCGCGCTTCGGTCTCGCGTTCTGCGAGGCGTCCGGGCCATGCCTGATCCGCACCGAGGGCAACGATCCCGAGTTGCTCGCGGCGGCGGTTTCGAACGCGGAGCGGGTCGCGGCGGGACACACGTTCTTCCTCCTGCTGCGCGGCGCGTATCCCATCAACGTGCTGAACGCGATCAAGCTCTGCCCCGAGGTCGCCCGGGTCTTCTGCGCGACCTCGAACCCGGTGCAGGCGCTGGTGGCCCAGACCGATCAGGGTCGAGGCATGCTGGGGGTGGTGGATGGACTGTCCCCGCGCGGGATCGAGGACGACACGGCGAAGGCGGCGCGGCGTGAATTCCTGCGAACGATCGGCTACAAGCGCTGATGCTGCGCTTCGGCACCTCGGGCATTCCACGCTCGAGTCCGCGCCCCGGGACGGTGCACGGGATCGCGCGGGCGCGGGCGCTGGGGCTCGACTCGCTCGAGATGGCATGGGTGAACGGGGTTCGCATGTCGGACGCGGCTGCCGACGCGATCGCGGCCGCCGCGCGGCGGCACCGGATCACGCTGACCGCGCACGCGCCGTACTACATCAACCTCTGCGGGGCGCCCGAGATCGTGGAGCGCAGCATCGGCCGGCTGGTCGAGACCGGGCGGATCGCGAGCCGTTGCGGGGCCGAGAGCTTCTGCTTTCACGCCGGTTTCTTCCAGGGGCAGGATCCCCGCGAGGCGCGCGCGCGGGTGCGAGCCGGCCTCGAGATCGTCACGCAACGTCTGCGTGACATGAACGCCACCGTCGATGTGCGCCCGGAGCTCACCGGGAAGCCGAGCCAGCTGGGTTCGCTGGACGAGATCCTGGACTGGTGCGAAGCGGTGGAGGGCGTGCGTCCCTGCATCGACTTCTCGCACCAGTACGCGCGCCACGGGGGAGCTTTCAACTCATTCGACGAGTTCGGCGCGATGCTCGACCGCATCGCGCAACGCCTCGGACGCAGGGCCTTGGACCGCCTCCACGTGCACATCGCCGGCATCCTGTTCGGGCCGAAGGGGGAGCGACGTCACCTGCCGCTCGCCGATTCGAAGTTTCGGTATCGGGATCTGCTGCGCGCGCTGCACGACCGCGGGGTCTCGGGCTGGGTCGCATGCGAGAGTCCGGAGCTCGAGGACGACGCGCTGAAGCTCCAGCGCGCGTTCCGGAGGCTCGGATGAGCGCGGCCGGGGAAGGCGTCGCGCCGGTGGTGGTGATCGGAGCGGGCTGCATCGGCGCTTCGATCGCGTATCATCTCGGCCGCCGCGGGGTGCGCGGCGTCGTGGTGCTCGAGCGCGAGCAATTCGCCGGCGCGGGCTCGACCTCGAAGGCCGCCGGCGGGGTGCGCGCCCAGTTCTCGACGCCGGTCAACGTCCGGATCTCGATGCTCAGCATCGCGCATCTCGAGCGCTTCGCGGAGGAGATGGAGACCGATCCGGTCTTCTTCCAGGTCGGATATCTGTTCCTGCTCTGCGACCCGGAGCGCTGGGATTCGTTCCAGCGCCAGGCGGAGATGCAGCGCGCGATGGGGGTGCCAACCCAGACGCTGAGCGGGGAGCAGGCAGGCGAGCTGGTCCCGGAGCTCGCGACCGGCGACGTGCTGGGCGCCACCTTCTGCGCGAAGGACGGGCTCGCGAATCCGCATGAGATCACGCAGGCCTACGTCGCTCAGGCGCGCAGGCTCGGCGCGCGATTCGAGTTCGGCCGGCCCGCGCGGGGACTGGTGATGGAGAAGGGCCGGGTCGCGGGGGTCGTCACCGATCGCGGCACGATCGCGACGCCGGTCGTTGTGAACGCCGCCGGCCCGCACGCCTCCGAGATCGCCCGCTGGGCCGGGGTCGACCTGCCGGTCCTTCCGTACCGGCGGCACTGCTTCACGACCGAGCCCCTGCCGTTCGTGCATGATCGCCTGCCGATGATCGTGGACATGCAGTCGGGGGTCTACATGCACCGCGAGAGCGGCGGCATGCTGCTGGGGCTCGCGAATCGCGACGAGCCCCCGGGATTCAACATGAGCGTCGACTGGAATTTCGTGGAGCGCATCGCCGAGCCGGCGTTCCGGCGGCTGCCCGCGCTGGAGGCGGCCGAGATCTCGAACGGATGGTCGGGCCTCTACGAGACGACGCCCGATCACAACGCGGTGCTGGGTCCTCCCGCCGGGGTGGCGGGGCTGATGCTCGCGAACGGCTTCAGCGGGCACGGCCTGATGCACTCGCCGGGGGTGGGACAGTTGATCGCGGAGTGGATCGTGGACGGGGCGCCCAGCATCGATCTCGGCGCGCTGCGGCTCGAGCGCTTCGCCGAGCGCGCCGCGGCGGCCGAGGCGAACGTCATATGAGCGCCACGCCCCTCGCGACGCGCACGTTTCAGCTCGGGCCGCTCGACAACAACGCCTACCTGCTGGTGTGCGAGGCGACCCGCGAAGCGGCGGTGATGGACGTGGGGTTCGAGCCCGACGTCGTGGTGGAAGCGCTGCGCGGCCTCGGGGTTCGGGTGCGCCTGCTGCTCAACACCCACGCGCACTACGATCACGTCGCCGGGATGCGCGTGGTGCAGGCCGCATGCGGAGGCGAATACTGGCTGCATCCCGCGGACCGGCCGCTGCTCGATCTGCTGAGCGAACAGGGCGCGGCGTTCGGCTTCCCGCCCGCCTCCGCGCCGTGCGAGCCGCACGACCTGGCCGACGGCCAGACGCTCCGGCTCGGCGCCGAGACGCTCGAGGTGATCCACACGCCAGGGCATTCGCCGGGCGGCGTGTGTTTTCGCCACGGAGAGACGCTGTGGAGCGGCGACACGCTGTTCGCCGGATCGGTGGGGCGCACCGATCTTCCGGGGGGATCGTTCGAGGCGCTCGAACGCGCGATCCGCGAGCGGATCTTCCCGCTCGGCGACGACGTGCGGGTGCTCCCCGGTCACGGACCGCACACCACGATTGGCGACGAACGACGACACAATCCGTTCGTCGGCGAACGCGCGGCCCGGGCGTGAGCGACCGGTCCCGCGACTGGCCGGCCCGGCTCCGGCTCGATCCCACCGCCTGGATCGCGCCAGGGGCGGTGGTGGTCGGCGAGGTCACGATCGGCGCGCGGGCCAGCGTCTGGTTCAACACCGTGGTGAGGGGCGACAGCGCGGCGGTCGAGATCGGGGACGAGTCCAACGTCCAGGACAATTCGACGGTGCACGTCGATGAGGGCCAGCCCGCGCTCCTCGGCGCGCGCGTGACCGTCGGCCATCGATCGGTCATCCACGGCTGCGTCATCGAGGACGACTGCCTGATCGGGATGGGCAGCGTCGTGCTCTCGGGCGCGCGCATCGGTGGCGGCTCGCTGATCGGAGCCGCGTCGCTGGTGCGCGAGAACCAGGTGATTCCGCCCCGCAGCCTCGCAGTGGGTTCGCCGGCGCGCGTGGTGGGCCCGGTCACGGACCGTCACCGCGAATCGATTCGCGACGGCACGCTGCACTACGTCGCGCTCTCGCGCAGCTACATCGCCCGCGGGTTCGCGCGCCCTCACCCGTTCCAGGGCAGCGACACCGGAATCACCGCGCGCGATCGCGGTCCGATGACGTTTCTCGAATGGGGACAGCTGCTCGCGGCGCTCGCCGAGAGTCCGGACTGGGTGGCGGCGCGCCTCGCGCGCCACGGCGATGAGCGATTTCGCGAGCGCCCTCCGGCCGCGGGCTGGAGCCCGGTGGAGGTGACGTGCCATCTGCGCGACGCCGATCGCGAAGTCTACCTGCCGCGGCTCGAGCGCATGCTGCTCGAGTCGCAGCCCGCGGTGCCGGACGTGGACATGACCGGATGGGCGGAGACCCGTGGCTATCGCGGGGCGATGGCCGCGGAGGCGCTCGACTCGTGGCGCGTGGCACGCGGGAGCCTGCTGTCGCGACTCGCTCCGCTCCGGCGTGAGGACTGGGCACGGGCCGCGATTCACTCGGTGCGCGGCCCGTTCCCGCTCGGCGACATGGTGCGGCATTGGGTGGACCATGACCTTTCGCATCGAAGGCAGATCGCGAAGACGCTCGGGGAGCTCGCGTGATCCACGCTTTCGGCCGTCCGGATCCTCCGGCGCCCCGCCTGCTCGAGACCCTCGCCGCCCACGGCCACGAAGTGGCCCCCGCCGGGGCGCCGGCCGGACGGCGGTGGTCCACGCTGGTGCTGGGGTCCGGAAGCGATCTGGACCCGATGGCGCTCGGGGTGCTGCTCGGCGCGTGGCGCGCCGCGCCCGGGGCGCGCGTCCTCGTGATCAGCCGCCTCGGCGCGCACCCCGATGCCCGTTCCGAAACGCTCAAGGGATTGTGGCGGCTGGAGGAGCACGCGCGGGCGTCGGGTTTGCCGGTGTTGACGCTCAGGCTCGGGCCGCTGCTCGGACCCCTGAGCCCGCTCTGGCTCAAGCTCCGCACGGGTCCCAAGCTGCCGAAGGAGGGACGCATGCTGCTGAACCCGGTCGCGGAGAGCGACGCGATCGAGACCATCGAGCGCGCGCTCGACGGCCGCGCCGGGTGGGAGGGCTGGTTCGAGGTGGCCGGGCCCGAGGTCATGAGCCTCGCGGATCTCGCGGCGCTCGCGCGCGCGGCGGGCCCGCCGGCCGCGCCCGGCGGCGTGGCATGGGAGCCGGCGCTCTCCGAGCTTCAGGAACAGCGTCTCGCCGAGGCGGGGCCCTGGCTTTCGCACTTCGGACTCGAGCCGCGCCCGCTCGCCGAGCGCGTGCGCGAGTGGACCGCTTGACCCGCGCGCGGCGCGCCGCCGGACACCGCGCGGACGAGCGCTCGCCCCGTCCCGCGCGGTGCGCGGTGATCACCGTGAGCGATACGCGCCGCGGGGCGGACGATCGCGGCGGGGCCGCGATCCAGCGACTGATCGAACGCGCGGGTCACGCGGTGGCCACGCGCGGCTGGGTGCGCGACGACGTGCCGGCGATCCGGCGCGCGGCGCGCGCCGCGCTGGAGCGGAGCGACATCGATTGCGTGATCTTCACGGGCGGCACCGGGGTGAGCCCCCGAGATCGCACGCCCGAGGCGCTCGCGCCGCTCGTCGGGCAGTGGCTGCCCGGCTTCGGCGAGCTGTTCCGCGCGCTCTCGGTGGACTCGATCGGCGCGGCGGCGTGGCTGTCGCGGGCGGCGGCGGGCGTCGCGCGCGGCCGGCTGCTGATCATGTTGCCGGGGTCCACCGCCGCCGTGGAGCTCGCGCTCACGCGACTCCTGCTGCCCGAGCTGGCGCACACGCTGCGCATGCTCGGCCGAATTCCACCCGGGGAGTGAGCATGTCGATCAAGCCCGACCGCTGGATCCGAAAGATGTGCAGGGAGCACCGCATGATCGAGCCGTTCGAGGAAAAGCAGGTGCGCGCCGGCGTGATCTCGTACGGGATCTCCTCGTACGGCTACGACATCCGCATCGCCGACGAGTTCAAGATCTTCACGAACGTGAACTCGACGATCGTGGATCCCAAGCACATGGATCCGGGCTCGATGGTGGATTTCAAGGGCCCGGTGTGCGTGATTCCCCCCAACTCGTTCGCGCTCGGGCGAACGGTCGAGTACTTCCGCATCCCCCGCAACGTGCTCACGATCTGCGTGGGCAAGAGCACCTACGCGCGCTGCGGCATCATCACGAACGTCACCCCGTTCGAGCCGGAGTGGGAGGGGTTCGTGACGCTCGAGATCAGCAACACCACGCCGTTGCCCGCCCGGATCTACTCCAACGAGGGGATCGCGCAGGTGTTGTTCTTCGAGAGCGACGAGATGTGCGAGACGTCGTACCGGGACAAGGCCGGCAAGTACCAGGCTCAGCAGGGCATCACGCTGCCGAGACTATAGCCGGGCACGCGGCGCGAGGTGGCGCGCGGCGCGCCCCCCGGGGACCGAGGCGGCCGCGATCCGGCCTACGCTCCCGCGGTTTGCGCGCCTCCAATGCGCCCGCTATCATGCGGCGCGTTTACGGTCGAGGTGCTGGACGGGTGCGGAGGGTGCATGCTGAAGGAACTCGGCAGGGGACTCGGGGTCACGCTCGAGAACCTGTTCAAGAAGCCGTTCACGGTCCAGTACCCCGACGAGAAGCTCACGATGTTCCCGCGTTTCCGCGGGCTCCACATCCTGGCGCGGCACGAGGACGGGCTGGAGCGTTGCGTGGGCTGCGAGCTGTGCGCGGTCGCCTGCCCGGCCGACGCGATCTTCGTGAAGGCGGCCGAGAACGACCCGAACCAGCCGGTCTCGCACGGCGAGCGCTACGCGGTCCGTTACGAGATCAACATGCTGCGCTGCATCTTCTGCGGCATGTGCGAGGAAGCCTGCCCCGAGGACGCCATCTTCCTCGAGAAGAACTACGAGCTCGCCGACTACCAGCGCGACGCGTTCATCTACACCAAGGACGAGCTGCTGGTCCCTGAGGAAAAGTCGGGCTACCTGCCCGCGCGATAATCCGGTTCGCAGCGACGAGGCGGCCTCCGGGCGAGCCGGTCCGCCTCGCGTCATTCCGGGGCGGCGACCTGCTCGATCAGGCGCAGCGCGAGCCGGTCCCAGCTCCAGGCCCCGGCGCCGAGCGGGGCGTGCGCCGCGATCGCGTCGCGCAGTCCCGCATCCCGCATCACGCGGCGCAGCGCGCGACGCAGGAAGAACGCGTGCCGCACCGGAACCACGAACGCGTTCTCGAGATGGCGCGCGAAGTCGCGCGTGCCGCTCGGGGTGCAGACGACCGCCGCACCGCACGCCATGGCCTCGAGCGCGGTGTTGCACCATCCGGCCCTGCGTTCCGCAGCGACGAAGAGATCGGCCGACTGGTAGAGGGCGACCAGCTCGTCCTGCGTCGGATCGAGCACGTACCGGGCGTTGGCGGGAAGCGGCGCGCCGTCGCGCGGATCCTCACGATTGTGCTCGCCGCGCGCGTCGAACAACACGATCTCGAAGGGCGGCACCGAGCCTTCGAGTCCTCGCAACGCGGCGAGGATCAGGTCGGTGCCCTTCCTGGGCCGCGAGCGGCGGCCGTTCAGCAGGACGCGCAGCGGCGCGGCCGCGCGCCGGGAGGGATCGGGGCGAAACTGCGCGAGGTTGATCCCGCCGACGCCGTCGAGCACCGTGCGGCGGGTGCGGCGCGCGAGCGAACCCCGGAGCGCGCCCGAATTCGCCGCGAGTCGAACCCGCGAATCGCGCAGCGCGCGCGCGACGCCCGGGTCGCCCTCGATGACGCAGTAGTAGAGGTGGATCGCGGCCGGGTGGGCGAGGAACGCGTCCAGCGTGTGCGGGTCCGCGCACAGCGCGAGATCGGCGCGTTTGCGCGCGGCGTCGACCAGCGGTGCGGTGCGACCGCGATAGGGCAGCCATCCGGGCGGCGCTCCCTCCGGGTGATAGAGCGTGACCTCGTGTCCCAGAGCGACCCAGGCATTGCCCAGCTCGAGGAAGCGGCGGACACCACCGAACACCCCGACGTGGGGGAGGAACGTGCTGATCTTCATGGTCGGCGCACGCTACCAGCAGTGCGTACCGCGGGCCAGCGCGCGGCGTTCCCATCGCGCGGGCGTGCGGATCGGAAACGGGAGCCGTTCGCATCCGAAACGCGCCGCCCCCGCCGCCCGGTGCGCCGGGCCCCGGCCCCCGGTTCAATTCGTTGCGCCACAACGTGCTGATCCCCGGGGATTCGCTGGCACGTGAACTGCAGTTCAGATCCCGCGAATCACTCGATCACCGCGCGGGCCTCCGCCCGCGCTCGATCCAGACCGACAGCAGCCAGGAGAAATAGCGATGCCCATCATCCGTTGGAATCCGAGCTCGGTCAGCCCCGCGCGCGATCCCTTCGCCGTTCGGGACGAGTTCGACCGCCTCTTCGAAAACTTCTTCAGCCGCGCGACGCTTCGCAACGACGTCGCGCCCCTCTTCACTCCCGCCATCGACATCGAGGAAACCGCCGAGGAGTTCCTGGTGCGCGCCGACCTTCCGGGGGTCGCGCAGAAGGACGTCAAGGTCAGCCTGATGGGTGACACGCTCACCATCCGCGGCGAGCGCAGGCAGGATGCCTCGCGGGCGGAGGGCAACCTGCACCGCATCGAGCGGGTGCACGGCTCGTTCGAGCGCTCCTTCACGCTCGGCACGCCGGTGCGCAACGATGGGGTGAAGGCCAGCTACCGGGACGGCGTGCTCGAGATTCACGTCCCCAAGGCCGAGGAAGCCAAGCTTCGCGAGATCGAGATCCAGGTCGCGTCGTAATCCGGATGTAATCTTGCGGGCCACGCGCGGCCCGGCGAATGCCGGGCCGCCGTGGCACCCGCGCCGAATAGTCAGGAGCCATCATGGGAAAGGTCATCGGCATCGATCTCGGCACCACGAACTCGTGCGTGGCGGTCATGGAGGGCGGCGAGCCCAAGGTGATCGCGAATGCCGAGGGATTCCGCACCACGCCGTCGGTGGTCGGGTTCTCGAAGAGCGGTGAGCGGCTGGTGGGCCTGGTCGCGCGCCGTCAGGCGGTGACCAATCCGGCCAACACCGTGTTCTCGATCAAGCGCTTCATGGGACGCAAGTTCGAAGAGGTCGGCGCCGAGATCAAGCTGGTGCCCTACCAGGTGGTGCGCGGTCCCGCCGGCGACGCTCGCGTGCGTGTAGCCAGCGAGGAATTCTCTCCGCCCGAGGTCTCGGCCATCATCCTCCAGAAGATGAAGAAGACGGCGGAAGACTATCTCGGCGAGAAGATCACCGAGGCGGTAGTCACCGTGCCCGCGTACTTCAACGACAGCCAGCGGCAGGCCACCAAGGACGCGGGGCGCATCGCCGGGCTCGACGTGAAGCGCATCATCAACGAGCCCACCGCGGCCGCGCTGGCCTACGGCCTCGACAAGAAGAAGGACGAGAAGATCGCGGTGTTCGATCTCGGCGGCGGGACGTTCGACATCTCGATCCTCGAGATCGGCGACGGCGTGTTCGAAGTGCGCTCGACCAACGGCGACACCCACCTGGGCGGCGATGACTTCGATCAGCGCGTCATCGACCACCTCGCCGACGAGTTCCGCAAGCAGGAGGGGATCGACCTGCGCAAGGACGCGATGGCGCTCCAGCGGCTCAAGGAGGCCGCCGAGAAGGCGAAGTGCGAGCTCTCGACCACGCTCGAGACCGAGGTCAACCTGCCGTTCATCACGGCGGACCAGAACGGGCCGAAGCATCTCAACATCCGGCTCACCCGCGCGAAGCTGGAGCAGCTGGTGGACGAGCTGATCGAGCGCTGCCGCGGGCCTGTGTTGCAGGCCCTGAAGGACGCCGGTCACGCCGCCTCGCAGATCGACGAGGTGGTGCTGGTGGGCGGCGCGACGCGCATGCCGAAGGTGCAGGAGCTGGTGAAGCAGATCTTCGGCAAGGAGCCGCACCGGGGCGTCAACCCCGACGAGGTCGTGGCGGTCGGCGCCGCGATCCAGGGCGCGGTGCTCGCCGGTGACGTCCGCGACGTCGTGCTGCTCGACGTGACCCCGCTCTCGCTCGGGATCGAGACCCTGGGCGGGGTGATGACCACGCTGATTTCGCGCAACACGACCATCCCGACGCGGAAGAGCGAGGTGTTCTCGACCGCTTCCGACAATCAGACCACGGTCGAGGTCCACGTCCTGCAGGGCGAGCGCCCGCTGGCGTCTGGTAACAAGACCATCGGCCGGTTCCACCTCGATGGCCTCCCGCCCGCGCCGCGCGGCATGCCGCAGGTCGAGGTGGCGTTCGACATCGACGCGAACGGGCTGCTCCACGTTTCGGCCAAGGACCGGGCCACCGGCAAGGAGCAGAGCATCCGGATCGAGGCCTCGAGCGGGCTCAGCGAGTCCGAGATCCAGCAGATGGTGAAGGACGCGGAGTCGAACGCCGCCGAGGACCGCAAGCGCAAGGAGGAAGTCGAGGCGCGCAATCAGGGCGATCAGCTCGCGTACGAGATCGAGAAGAACCTCAAGGAGCACGAGGCCAAGCTGGAGTCCGGGCTCAAGGGACGGATCGAGGAGCGGCTCACGGCCCTGCGGGAGGCCCTGAAGGGGCAGAACGTCGAGGCGATCGCGTCGGCCTCCGAGGCGTTGCAGAAGGTGTGGCACGAGGCGGCCGCGGTTCTCTACCAGTCGACCGCCGGATCGCAGACCGAGTCCGGGGCGGGTGCGGCCGGGGGGGCCGGTGCCCAGGGCGCGGGGGGCACGCCCAAGAAGGAAGGCGACGGCCCGGTCGACGCCGATTTCGAAGTCGTCAACTGATCGCGTTTCGCCGGAGGCGCTCGGGCGGCGGGAGATTCCCCGCCGCCCGAATTCGTCACGGGCGGCGTCCCGGGCGTGAGCCACGCACGATCGGGCTCGGGTTGACGCTGCCGATCCCCCGTTCCTACAGTACGGCCACGTGAGACCGCTCATGCCGCTGCTGGTGCCGACGCCGGGATGGTTCGTGCAATCGCTGCTGGGACTCTGCTTCATCCTCTACTTCGCGGCCCAGGCGCTGATCGTGGTCTACGCCTCGCACCGCTACGTGATCCTCTGGCGCCGCTGGCGCGCGGGCACGCGCCGCCTCACGGGTTCGGACGCTCCCGCCGAATGGCCACGCGTGACCGTGCAGCTCCCGCTCTTCAACGAACGCCGGGTGGTGGAGCGGCTGATCGAGGCGGTGGCGGCGCTCGATTACCCGGGCGATCGTCTCGAGATCCAGGTGCTCGACGATTCCACAGACGAAACGCTGGACTGGGCGCGCGCGGCCGCCGCGCGGCACGCCGCGCGCGGGATCGACATCCGCGTCATCCATCGCGATCGGCGGACCGGGTTCAAGGCCGGCGCGCTCGCCGCGGGATTGCGCAGCGCGCGGGGCGAGCTGGTCGCGGTATTCGACGCCGACTTCGTTCCGCCGCCCGAATTCCTGCGCCGGCTGGTCCCGCATTTCTCGGACCCGGATGTGGGAATGGTGCAGGCCCGCTGGGGTCACCTCAATCGGGACGGCTCGATGCTCACCGCAGCGCAGGCCGTGATGCTCGACTCGCATTTCGCCCTCGAGCACGAGGCCCGCATGCGCAGCGGGCTGTTCTTCAACTTCAACGGCACGGCCGGTGTGTGGCGCCGCGCCTGCATCGAATCGGCGGGCGGCTGGTCTCACGACACGCTGACCGAGGATCTCGACCTGAGCTATCGCGCGCAGCTCGAGGGATGGCGCTTCGTATTCGACGGCACGGTCACCGCGCCGGCGGAGCTCCCCGCCGACATCGAGGCATTCAAGTCGCAGCAGCGACGCTGGGCCAAGGGCTCGATCCAGACCGCGCGCAAGGTGCTCCCGCGACTCCTCGCCAGTCCATTGCCGCCCGCCGTGAAGGTCGAGGCCGTCATCCATCTCACGAACAATCTGGCCTACCCGCTGTTGCTCGCGCTCGGTCTGCTCATGTTGCCAGTGCTGCTCGGCACGCGCGGCGCCCCGGCGCCGCTGGTGTGGGCGATTCAGATCGCAGTCGTCGTGCTGGGAGTGCTCCCGGTGACGATCTTCCTCGCGCTGGGCCAGGCGGGGCTGGGACGCCGCCTCCGGGTGACGCGGGATGTCGCGGCCGCGCTGGTCCTGGGCGCGGGGCTGGCGGTGAACAACGCGCGCGCGGTGCTGGAGGGACTCGGCCACCGCCCGGGAGACTGGGAGCGCACGCCGAAATCGGGCACCGGTCCGCGACCCGCGCGCGGCGCGGCGTACCGGTCCGGGCGCGGGATCAAAGGCCGCACCGAGATCGGACTCGCGGCCTACTTTGCCGGGCTCGCAGCGTTCGCCTGCGCCGCCGGCCACGCGCGCGCGGTGCCCTTCCTGCTGTTGCTGTCGCTGGGATTGGGCTGGGTAGGGATCCGCTCGCTGCGCGCGAGCGCGTTCTCCGGCTAGAGCCGGACGATCTTCGGCGAGCGGCGTCCGCGGAGCGCGTTGCGCGTATCGACGACCGCCTTCGCGTAGCGCACCACGTCGCGGTAGGGGAAGCTCTTGTGCGCCGTCGCGATGACGACGCAATCGAAACGCCGCAGCTGCGCGGGGGTGAGCGGCGTGCTCTTCATGCGGCGTCCCGCGAATTCGAGGGTGGGCACGAACGGATCGCTGTACTCGATGCGTGCCCCGTGCTCGCGCAACTTCTCCATGATGTCGAGCGAGGGGCTCTCACGCGTGTCGTCGATCTCGGACTTGTAGGCGACGCCCAGCACCAGCACCCGGGAGCCCCTCACCGGGCGCCCGATGCGGTTCAGACCGTCCATGACCAGCGTCACGACGTGGTCCGGCATCTGGCCGTTGATGTATCCGGCGAGTTCGATGAATCTCGCCTCGAAGCCGCTCGCGCGCGCCTTCCACGAGAGATAGAACGGATCGATCGGGATACAGTGGCCCCCGAGCCCCGGACCGGGAAAGAACGGCATGAACCCGAACGGCTTGGTCGCCGCCGCGTCGATCACTTCCCACACGTCGATCTTGAGGCGCGCGCACATCAGCGCCAGCTCGTTCACCAGCGCGATGTTCACGCTGCGAAACGTATTCTCCAGCAGCTTGACCATCTCCGCGACCTGCGGCGATCCCACCGGGACGACCCGCTCGAGGCGCTGACGGTAGAGGCGCACCGCGACCTCGGTGCAGACCGGGGTCACGCCGCCCACGACCTTCGGAATGTTGCGCGTGTTGAACCGCGGATTGCCGGGATCGACCCGTTCGGGGGAGAAGGCGAGGAAGAAGTCCTTGCCCACCTTCATGCCGGTCTCCTCAAGCAGGGGCAGGATGAGCTCGTCGGTGGTGCCGGGATAGGTCGTGCTCTCGAGGATGATCAGCATGCCGCGATGCAGGTGCTTCTTGACCTGCTGGGCGGCCGCGACGATGTACGAGACATCGGGATCGCGCTGCTTGGAAAGCGGGGTGGGAACGCAGACGTTGACGGCATCCACGCTGCGCAGCGCTCCGAAGTCGGTCGTGGCCATGAGCCGGCCCGACTTGACCAGCGCGCGGACATCGCGGGTCGGAACGTCCTGGATGTACGAGACCCCGCGCTGGAGGTGCTTCACCCGGCGCGAGTCGACGTCGATGCCCGTGACCCGGAATCCGGCTTGCGCGAACTCGACCGCGAGCGGCAGGCCGACGTAGCCCAGCCCGATCACGCTCAAGTGGGCCTTGTGGCTATCGATGCGCCTCGACAACTGCTCGGCGGGAGAGGTTCGGCGGACGCGGGCTCGCTGGGAGGACATGTCATCGCGAAACTAGCAAAGCCGCGGCGCGACCGTCAATCGGCGCCCGGGTCGGACCGCCCTCGGCCCCCGGACGAGGATCGTCCGCCCGTCCTAAGGCGACGGGGTGCGCCGGCCGAGCCGCCCCGCCCGGGCTCGCGGAGCGCGCCGATGGCTGAAAAACGCGATTTTTGCCTTGACCGGCGCGGGTCCGCGCTTCGACACTGATCCACCAGCGGAGCGAGGTTCCCTGTCCGACCCGTGCTCTAGCGCTGCCGGCACCTTGAAAGCGAAGCGGACGTGCCATCGTTTCGGGTGTCGTGGTGGTCGCCTCACGGTGTGATGGGGACCTCCTCTTTTTTCCCGCCACGCGAGCCGCAATCGCCCGATGCCTCATCCCTCGACTCAGTTCATCGCTCGCTACGAAATCGCGGGCCGCATCCACGTGGGCCGGCGCGACGCCGATCATTTCACCCGGCTGGATGCCCCGCCCTGGGCGGGAGGGCGCGAGAGCGGCGAGCACGACGCGCTGGAGATCGCCCGCCTGCTGCCGCCGGTCGTGCCGAGCAAGATCGTCTGCGTCGGGCTCAACTACCGTGCGCACATCGCGGAAAGCCAGAGCGTGGTGCCGGGCGCTCCGGACCGCGACGAGCCGCTGATCTTCCTGAAGCCGCCGAGCGCGATCATCGCGACCGGCGAGGCGATCCGCTATCCGCCGGGGGTCACGCGGCTCGATCCCGAGGCCGAGCTCGCCGTCGTCATCGGACGACGCGCGAGGGCCGTGCGTGCCGAAGATGCGCGTGGGCACATCGCGGGACTCACCTGCTTCAACGACGTGAGCGCGCGCAACTACCAGCGGCAGGACGGCCAATGGACAAGGGCGAAGGGCTTCGATACGTTTGCGCCTCTCGGGCCATGGGTGGCGGTGGGTCTCGAGGCGTCCGGCCTCGAGCTGGAGTGCCGCGTGAACGGCGAGCGGCGTCAGCACGGCAACACCTCCGAGCTGCTGTTCTCGATCCCGGCGCTGATCGCGTACGTCTCGCGCATCATGACGCTCGAGCCCGGTGACGTCATCGCGACCGGAACGCCGGCGGGAATCGCGCCGGTCGAGGTCGGTGATCGCATCGAGGTCGAGATCGAGGGCATCGGGGTGCTCGAGAATCGAGTGGAGGCCGCCGAATGATGCAGGGGAAAGCCGACCGAATGGTGCGCGGAGCGCGCCTCTGGTCGGATGGGGCCAGGGTCGAGAACGCGGACGCGGTCGCGATCCGGGGCGCCGAGATCCTCGCCGTGGGGCCCGCGCGCGACCTGGCGCCGTTGATCGGCCCGGGCACCGAGCTGCTCGATGCGGCCGGCGCCACGCTCACGCCGGGTTTCACCGACTCGCACATTCACCTGGTGCAGTGGGCGCGCTCGCTGGATGAGCTGTCGCTCGAGGGTTGTGTCTCGGCGGCCGAAGCCGGCGGGCGGTTGCGGCGATTCCTCGGCACGCGGGGCGGCGCCGGTGCCGTGATCGGCCGCGGGTGGGACTCCAACGCGTGGAGCGAGCCGCCCGATCGCGCCGTGCTCGACGTGATCTGCGCGGCGCGGCCGGTCCTGCTCCACAGCCGGGATTTCCACGCGCTCTGGGTCAACGGAGCGGCGCTCGCCGGGGCCGGCGTCCATCGAGGCACGCCCGACCCGCCGGGCGGCCGCTTCGAGCGCGATGCGGCCGGCGAGCCGACCGGCGTCGTCCGCGAGCAAGCGGTTCGCGCCTTCTCTGCGTTCGAGGTCCACGAGGCCGACGCCGACCGCGCGGCGCTGGGACGCGCGGTCGCGCTGTTGCACAGGGCCGGCATCACGGCCGTGCACGACTTCGAGGGCGCCGACGCGCAGCGGCTGCTGCGGGCGATGAGCGACGGCGCCGCGCCGCGGGTGCGAGTGCTCATGCACCTCCCGCACTCCGGGCTCGATGCCGCGCTCGCGCTCGGTCTCGAGAGCGGCCTGGGGGATGATGGATTCCGGCTGGGCGCCGTGAAACTCTTCGCGGACGGCACGCTGGGTTCGCGCACCGCATCGATGCTCGAGCCATACGATGGAACCGATCGGCGCGGCATGGACCTGATCGCCCCGGAGGTGTTGCGGGTCGAGGTCGGACGCGCCTTGCGCGCGGGGCTCGCGGTCGCGATCCACGCGATCGGCGACCGGGCTGCGCGCGCGGCGCTCGACGCGTTCGAGGCCGCGGCGGAGGCCCTGCGCCGGCCGCGCCTGCCCTCTCGCATCGAGCACCTCCAGCTGGTGCATCATGACGATCTGCCGCGCCTGCGGCGGCTCGGCGTCGCGGCCAGCGTCCAGCCCACGCACTGCGTCTCGGACATCGAGCTGGTCGAGCGCTGGTGGCGCACCCGGCGCGACGGCGCCTATCCCTACGGCAGCCTGGTGGCGAGCGGCGCGTGGGTCGCCTTCGGCTCGGACGCGCCCGTCGAGCCGCCGAATCCGGGGCTCGCGCTGCACGCGGCGGTGACCCGCCAGCGCGCGGACGGCACCCCGGCCGGGGGCTTCGTCCCCGCGCAGCGCGTTACGCTCGACGCCGCGCTCACGTCCTGCACATCGAGTCCGGCGCGGCTCGCGGGACAGTGGCCGCGCCTGGGGCGGATCGCCGCCGGCTGCCACGCGGATCTCGTGCTATGGAACGCCGACCTCCACGCGCTCGCCCCGGAGGCGCTGGCTCGCGTGCACGCAGCGGTGACGATCTCGGCGGGCGAGGTAGTGTTCCGTGGCCCCGCGCCCGATGCCGCGGCGCCTCCGATTCCGCGTTCCGAACCAACGGCCCATCCGGTGGGGCCGGGAGGACGAGCTTGACGACCGACTATCACGCCCAGACCGACGAGGTCCTGGTGCGCTTCGCGCAGGACGGCGACACGCGCGGATTCGACGAGCTGGTGCGGCGCTACCGCGACCGGGTGTACCGGCTCTCGTTCAAGATCCTGCGCAACGAGGACGACGCCTCCGAGGCGCAGCAGGACGCGTTTCTCTCCGCGTTTCGCGGGCTCAGGAACTTCAAGGCCGAGTCGACGTTTTCGACATGGCTGTACCGGATCACCACCAACGCCAGCCTCATGAAGTACCGCAAGCGCCGCGCGAATCACGTCTCGTTCGAGCAGTCGCAGAGCGCGAACGCCGACGCGGAAACCCTCCAGCTGCAGGACTGGTCCAAGCAGCCGCCCGAGGAACTGCTCGACGCCGAGACGCGCGAGGTCATGGAGGAGGGCAAGGCGCTGCTTCCCGAGGAATTGCGCACGGTGTTCGTGATGCGCGACGAGCAGGGGCTCTCGAACTCCGAGGTGGCCGACATCCTCGAGGTCTCGGTGGCGGCGGTGAAGTCGCGCCTGCATCGCGCGCGCATCCAGCTGCGCGACCGGCTCAATCGATATTTCAACGATCGCCTCACGCGCCGCGATCGCGGGCGCTGACGAGTCCCCGCGCCGCTAGCGTGCCAGGACCCGCCACAGGATCAGCCCTGCGAGCAGCACCCGGTAGCCGAAGAACACGCCGAATCCCGCGCGGGCGAGGAATCGAATGAGCCCCTGGATCGCCACGATGCCGACCAGTGCCGCCGCGATCACTCCGATCGCGAGGGTCGAGGCGGAGGCGTCCGCCGTGAAGTGCCGCAGCTTGAGCAGGCCGGCCCCGAGCGTGATCGGGGTGGCCAGCAGGAACGAGAAGCGCGCAGCGGAGACGCGCGTGAGGCCGACCGCGCGACCGGTGGTGATCGTGATCCCGGAACGGGAGACCCCGGGGACCAGCGCGAACGACTGCGCCGCGCCGATCGCCATGCAGGCCCCCCAGCCCGGAATCCGCGCGTCGCGCCCGGCGGGGCGCACCCGATCCACCCACCACAGCAGGAACCCGAACAGCGCGAGCAGCGCCGCCTGGAGCGGCAGGTGACGGAGCATCGTGTCCTCGTACGGATCGAGCAGCACGCCGGCGATCGCGCCCGGGACGGAGGCCGCGGCGAGCCGCGCCCAGACCGACCAGGCATGCGCGCGCGCCGTGCCATAGCCCACCAGCGCGTCGCGGGTCAGCTCCCACCAGTCCCGCCAGAAGCAGACCAGCAGCGCTACGAGCGTTCCCCAGTGCAGCGCGACGTCGAACGCGAGACCGTGGGGAGCCCAGTGGAGCAGGGCCGGCACGACGTACAGATGCGCGCTGCTCGAGATCGGGAGGAACTCGGAGACACCCTGAATCGCACCGAGCACCAGGGCCTGGAAGGGCGACATGGCGCGGCACGCTAGCACGCGGCCCGTCGCCCCACCAGCGCGCGACGCTCTCGGCTCGAGCAGGTGCGCCGCGCGATGAGTGAGGAAGGGCGGGTCGCCCGCAAGGCCGGCAAGGTCGGGATCGCCACGCTGCTCTCGCGCGTGCTGGGGCTGGTTCGTGAACAGGTCATGGCCACGCTGTTCGGGGCGGGGCTCGCGACCGACGCCTTCAACGTGGCGTTCCGCATTCCCAATCTGCTGCGCGACCTGTTCGCGGAAGGCGCGATGTCGTCGGCGTTCGTGCCCACCTTCACCGAGGTCCTGGAGAAACGCGGCGAGGCCGAGGCCTGGACGTTCGGGCGGCACCTCATGACGACGCTGCTGGTCGTGCTGCTCGCGCTGTGCGCGGCCGGCTACGTCGCGGCGCCGCTGCTGGTGCGGTGGTTCGCCCCGGGATTCGCGTCGATCCCGGGCAAGCTGGACCTGACGGTCCTGCTCACGCGCGTGATGCTCCCGTTTCTCCCGGCGGTGGCGCTCGCCGCGGCGGCGATGGGAATGCTCAACGCGCGAGGCGTGTTCGGCGTCCCGGCGCTCGCGCCCACCCTGCTCAACCTCGGCATGGTGGTGTTCGGCGTCGCGCTGATCCCGGTGTGCGAGCGGGCCGGACAGCCCGCGATCCTGGCCATGGCGATCGGGGTGGTGATCGGCGGGGTGCTCCAGTTCGTGGTGCAGCTGCCGTCGCTGGGCCGGCAGGGATTCCACTTCGGATTCGCGCGCCCGGGCGCGCACCCCGGGGTGGGGCGCGTCGCGCGGCTGATGTTGCCCGCCACGGTGGGGCTGGCCGCGACCCAGTTCAACCTGTTCGTGAGCACCCTGATCGCGAGCCTCCTGCAGCAGGGGAGCGTGTCGTGGCTGTGGTACGCGTTCCGCATCATGCAGCTCCCGATCGGCGTGTTCGGCGTGGCGCTCGCGACGGTGAGCCTGCCCGCGCTGTCGCGGGCCGCGGTCGCGAACGACATGGCGGGGCTCAAGACGACGCTCTCCGCCACGCTGCGGCTGGTGCTGCTGCTCACCGTCCCCGCCGCGCTCTGGCTCGCGGTCATGAGCCGCCCGGTGATCGCGCTGCTCTACGAGCACGGGCGCTTTCACGCGCTCGACACCGAGCGCACCGCAGGCGCGCTGGTGATGTATTGCATCGGGCTCCCGGCATTCGCCGCGATCGGCGTGATGTCGCGCACGTTCTACGCGCTGGGCGACACGCGCAAGCCGGTGCAGGCGAGCTTCGTTTCGGTCGCGCTCAACCTGGGGCTCAACCTGCTCCTGATGCGGCCGCTCGGCCACCACGGGCTCGCGCTGAGCGCCTCGGTGACCGCGATCGCGAATTTCGCCCAGCTGAGCTTCTACCTGCGCCGCCGGCTCGGCCCGCTCGAGGGCCGGCGCATGCTGCGCACCCTGACGCGGGTGCTCGCGGCCACCGCGATCGGGCTCGCGCCCTGCGCGTTCGCGCTGCTCTGGCTGGGGGAACGATGGCACGGGGGCTGGACCCGTGAGCTCGGGATCGTCGGCGGCGGTTTCGCGATCGCGATCGTCCTGATGTTCGCGGCGATGCGATGGCTGCGGGTCGAAGAACTCTCCGCCGTGAGCGATCTGGCGCGCGCGATGCGCGACCGATGGTCCGCGCGCTGACGCGGTGGCGACCACGCGACGCGAAGCGGTCACGAGGACCGGATGGCGCGAAGCGGTCGCGGCGGGGATTCCCATGCTGGCCGCGATCGCGACCTATCGGCGCGCGCCCGGGACCTGGTTCGCGCAGGATGACGTCACGTTTCTTTCGCGCGCGGCCGGCCTGGTGCCCCCGGTCTGGCAATTTCGCCCGGCGTCCGAGACCCTCGCGTTTCGTGCGGAGTACGCATGCTTCGGCCTCGCGCCGCTCGGCTATCACGGAGTCAATCTCGGACTCCACCTGATCGCGGTCGCGCTGCTCTACGCGATCGCGCGCCGGCTCGATGGCGGTCGCGCCGAGGCGGGCGCCGCGGCGCTGCTGTTCGGCGTCTCGTCGATCGCCTTCACGCCGCTGCACTGGGCGACCGGGATCGTCGAGTTACTATCGGCCTCGCTGGTGCTGGCGGCGACGCTGCTCCACATCGAGGCGCGCCGCGCCGGCCGCGCCGCCGGGTTGTGGGGGGCGGCGGCGCTCGCGCTGGTCGCCGCCCTGGCGAAGGAGGCCGCGCTCGCGTGGGTCGCGCTGGCCGCGCTGCTCGAGTGGCGCTCGCGGATCTGGAAGCCTTCCGCGCGCGCGCTGGTTCCGTCGGTCACGGGCGCCGCGCTGTTCGTGCTGTGGTTCTTCGCGGCGGGCGCCGCGCATCGCTTCGCGGGATCGGAGGCGTACGCACGAACGCTCGCGCCGGAATTCCTCGCGCTCAATCTGGCGACCTATCTCCGCTGGTGCGTCGACCTGCGCGATCCGGTGCGTGACGCAATGGCCGCGATGGATCCTCACGCGTGGCGGGTCGGCCTTCCGGTCGCAGTGGCCGTGGGGATCGCCATGTGGCGCGGGCGCCGCGCGAGCCGATGCGGTGCCGAAATCGGCGCGCTGTGGCTGGTGATCTTCATCGCTCCGGTGCTGCCGCTCGCGTACCACACGTACCTGTACTACCTGTACCTGCCGTGGGCGGGCGGGGCGCTCGCGATCGCGATGGCCGGTCGCGGGCTGATCGAGCGTCTGCCCCGCCGGCTCGGGGCCGCGATCGCGCTCGCGGCACTCGCGGCCTTCGCGTGGATCGAGGCCGGCAACGTCGCGACGCGGGAACGCGCCGCGCGCGATGCGCTGCCGGTGGATCGGACCATGCGCGAGGCGATGCTGCTGCGCAACGCGATCTCGGATCTGCGCGCGGCCGCGCTCCCGGTCGGCACCGGGGTGGTGTTCGTGAACCCGCTGCCCGAGCGCCGCTTCGATCTGACGACCGGGGCGCCCACCCGCGCCGAAGACTTCGCAGCGCGCAGATCGTACATGCCGCTCGAAGGCGCGATGCGCGGGGGCGAGACCCTTCGACTGTTCGTGCCAGGGGCGGTCTACCGCGGGGTCGCGAGGACGATCCCCGCGGATGCCGGGGACGCGGAGTGCTTTCTCTTCGACCAGCGCGGCCACCTCCGTCGCTGGGGGCGGGGCCAGTCCGCGCTGATGCGGCAGGCCGAGATGCAACTCGCCGCTGGAGGCTGGGCGGAGGCGGAAAGCAGCTTCCGCCGGGCGCGAGCGCTGGGCGATACGCTGCCGGGAGCGGCCTACGGGATCATGGTCTCGCTCTCCGAGCGCGAGCAGTTCGGTGCCGCGGACGCGCTGGCCGACACCTTCGTGCGCCGCTGGCCGGACGATCCGCGGGTGCCGGAGATTCGCGCGGTGCGCGCCTCGCGGCCGAAACCCTAGCCGCGCCCGGCGCGGGCGGCCGCGCGCCGCGCCGCGACGTGCCACAGCGTGGGGAACACCCCGAACGCCCGCAGGCGTCCGCGCCGGAAGGGCGTGGAGAGCAGCTCGATCGCGATCCACGCCGCGTAGACCCAGATGATCTCCTCGCGCCACTCCGGAACCATGAACTGCGCGAACCAGAGCGTGAACAGGCCGAGCGCCTCGTACGCCTGAAAGTTGAAATTGGCGAGCAGCACGACCCCGAGGATGCCCTGCAGCAGCGTGAGCAGCAGCTCGACGCGATGTTGCGCGAGCGGGACCGCCGTCGCGTGCCCGATCGAGATCGAGTAGACGATCGGGATCATGGCGGCGAGCACCGTCCACTGGTTGATGTTCGACGACGCCATGTTCATGAGCGCCATGCCGCCCTTGCCGCGGCTGCGCGCCCAGTACGAGGTCGTCACGAACTCCGGAAATTCCGAGAGAAACGGCGCGACCCACTGCACGAAGACGAACTGCGAGACGCCGAGCAGGCTCGCGAGGCCGATCATGCTGGTGAGGAATGGCGAGGCCGTGAGGTAGAGCAGCGTCGCCCCGGCCGCGAACATGCTCACGATCGCCAGCGCGCGCCACCGCGGCGCGAAGCCGATCACCGCGCGCGGCACCGCCGCGATGTCCTCGAGCTCCTCGTGTTCCTTGGGCGGAATGCGGTTGAGGATCACGAGGTAGCCGGCGTACAGCGCCAGCAGCACCGCGGCGTCGAAGCAGTCGAGCGTGCCCTTCACGATGATCCACGCGAAGTAGAGGAGCGGGGGCACGAGGCTCACGATCTCGGCGGCGTGCTCCTCGTCGAGGTCGATCGCCGCCCATGCGCCGCGTTCTCCGCGGCGGCGGCGCGCGACGGCGAACACGATCCAGATCACCGGCCACCCGAGGCCGGTGAGCAGTCGCAGCGCGCCGGTGAAGTTCGCGGTCATCAGAGGAATATTGCGGTGCCACGCGATCACCGCTTCGACCGCGAACTCCGGCAGCACCTGGATCCACGCGAGCAGGGCGAGCGCCAGCCCCTGCGACACGAAGAATTGAGCGGCCTCGGCGCCCCAGCCGACCACGAATGCGCTGGCCAGGATCGATGGGAAGGTCCAGATCGCGTGCAGCGCGCTCTGGCGGGCCTCCTCGATTGGCGGCGGGGTCAGGAGCACGGGTCGCCTAGAACGGACTCACCCCGGTGAAGCGGAAGTTCGCCACCTTGAGCGCGGGGACGACCACGCAGTTCCCGACGTAGTCGAACACCGTTGGCTCGGCGTCGCGGCCGAACCCCTCGGCATGGGCGAGCACCTCGAGCACGCTCTCGTTGAAGCGCAGATTGCGGAGTCCGCGGGCGATCCGGCCCCCCTCGATCAGGAAGGTGCCGTCGCGCGTCATCCCGGTGATGAGCGTCTTGCGCGGATCCACGACGCGGTTGTACCAGAACCGCGTGACCAGGATCCCGCGCTCGGTGGACGCGATCAGATCGGCGAGCGTCGCCTCACCCGATTCGAGCACCAGGCTGAAGGGGAGCGGGCCCTCGGTCGCGGGAGGGGGGCAGGCGTGGCCGGTGCTCGAAGCCCCGAGCTTGCGGGCGGTGCGCCGGTCGTGCACGACCCCGCGCGCGATCCCGCGCTCGATGAGCGAAACGCGCTGGCGCGGCGTGCCCTCGACGTCGAACGGACGGCCGAACGCGCGGGGATCGGACGCGTCGTCGACCAGCGTCGCGCGTTCGCCGGTGATGCGCTCGCCCATGCGCCCGCCCATGAACGAGCGGCCTTCGATCTCGGCCTGCGCCCCGAGCCCGAGCGACGCGAGAAACGCCACCAGCTCCGCGACCGCGTTGGGTTCGAGCACGACCGTGTAGCGCCCGGGATCGATCGGCTGCGGCGCGCGCGAGCGCTCCGCCTTCTCGATCGCGATCGCGCCCTGGGCCTCGACGTCGAGGGCGCGCACGTCGCGGCGGTGGCGATCCACCCAGCCGCTCGAGGTGTCGGAGCGCACGGTGCACGTGAAGTTCGCGTAGGTCTCGGGCTGGTACGCGAACAGCCCGCGCGAGTTCGCGACCGCGAGCGCGGATGCCGAGGTGCTGAGCGCGCCGGCCGCGTTGAGGCCGCGCCCCGCTGCCGCACGGGTGACCCGCTCCACGGCATCCGCTCGCGATTCGGGCGTCGAGGCCGCGGTTTCCGCGACGTAGCCGGGAAGGGTCGTGTACTCGGCGGGGGGCGCGGGCTCCGGCAGATCGGGGTCCTCGGGGGAGAGCCGCGCCATCGCGAGCGCACGATCGGCGAGCTGCCGAAGCGCTGTCGAATCGAGCCGGTGGGTGGAGGCCACGCCCTGGCGCTTGCCGGTCGCCACCTTGAGGGTGAGCATGTGATCGCGGGTGGTGACGTTCTGATGGATCTCGTTGTTGGCGAAGCGCGTGAGGCTGTGATCGTGCGCCTCGAGGATGGCCTCGGCGTGATCGGCGCCCACCATGCCGAGCGCCTCGCGCAGCAATCCGCGGGCCTCTTCGATCGCGAGCGGAACACCTTCCGCGGTGCGCGCCTGCTCGAGCGGCGTCCGGTGCAGCGGCGCCCCGCTCACGATCCCACCCCCACGCCCACCTGGATGTTGCGGAAACGCGCGGACGAAGCCCCCTGCCCGGTCCTCATGGTCTGGCTCGGTTGCCCCTTTCCGCAATTCGGGGTGCCCCAGATCTCCCAGTCGGACGCGTCGCATACGGCGTCGCACTTGTTCCAGAATTCGGGCGTGATGCCGGTGTATGTGCAGTTCTTGAGGAGCCGGCCACGCTTGCCCCGCTTGATCTCGTATCCGACCTCGGTTCCGAACTGGAAGTTGAAGCGCTTGTCGTCGATGGACCATGAACGATTCGTGATCATGTGAATGCCGTCTTCGGTGCCCGCGATCAGGTCCTCGAGCTTCCAGGTTCCCGGTTCCAGGTTCACGTTGGTCATGCGCACCAGTGGAATGTGCGCCCACGACTCCGCGCGCATGGTGCCGTTCGATGGGAGCCCCACCTGCGGGGCGGTCTCCCGCGAGGTGAGGTACCCGACGAAGCGGCCACCCCGCACCAGGTCGGCGCGCTGCGCCTCGACCCCTTCGTCGTCGAACCCGAAGCTGCCGAGCCCCCTCGGGGTGGTGGCGTCGGTCACGATGTTCACGACCTCGGAGCCGTAGCGCAACGCGCCGAGCTGATCGGGAGTGAGGAACGAGGTGCCCGCGTAGTTCGCCTCGTGGCCCAGCGCGCGGTCCAGCTCCGTGGGGTGCCCGCACGACTCGTGCAGCTGCAGGCTCATCTGCGTGCCGTCGAGGACGATGGTGGTCACGCCCGCCGGGCACACCGGAGCGGCGAGCAGGGCGCCCGCCATCGCCGCGGTCTCGGCCGCGTGTCCGGGGAGGTCGAGGCGATGCACCAGCTCGTAGCCCGCCGACTCGTACTGGCCTCCGAACGAATTGGGGTAGGAGCGCACCTGCAGGTCGTCCGAGCCGACCGCGAGCGCGGTGAGGCCGGCACCCGAATGCACGATGCGCTGCTCGATGCGGGCGCCCTCGCTCGACGCGAACCGCTTGACGTCCTCCCAGAACTGCATGTTTCCCTGCGCGACCTTGACCGCCTTCTCCGTTTCCATGAGGCCCGTCGCCTCGACCAGCAGGGCGATCTTGTCGGCCAGCGGCACCTCGAACGGATCGATCGTGAACGGCGTGGTCCAGCGCGCGACCCGGGGCGCGACCGGAGCGAGCGCGATCTTCGCCGTCCGCACCCGCGCGGACGCGCGCGCGATGCGCGCCGCCAGCCGGGCGCAGCGCTCGGCTTCGTCCAGCGTCACGTCCGCGCTGGAGGCGAAGCCCCATGCTCCGTCCACGATCACCCGCACGCCCAGCCCCATCGAGCCGCTCTCCTGGAGCGCGGCGACCTGACGGTTCTTCACCTCGATCATCTGCGAACGTGAATCCACCACCCGCGCGTCGGCGTAGGTGGCGCCGGCGAGCTGAGCGGTGTTGAGCGCGCGATCCAGAATTTCATCCACGGCAGCCCTCCGTCCGGGGGATTGACTTGTGAGCGGCGCGGCCGGCCGATACTGTCGGACCCCCATGAGAGCGTCAAGCGGATTGAGGGCCGCGGAGACGCGTGCGCTTGCTCCGCTCTGCGACTTCGCGGGCGCGATGGCGGCGCGGGACGTGACTTCCGCCACGCGGGCGATCGCGCGCGCGCGCCGGGCGGGCGCCCCGCGCGTCGCGGCCGAGGAGGTCGCGCTCATGCTGGTGCTGCACGCGGGATATCCCGCCGCCCTCGAGGGCGCGCGGGCGCTCAACGCGGCGTGGCCCGGCCGCGCCCGGCGCACGCGCGAGGGCGGGCCCGCAGCTTGGAGGGCCCGCGGCGTGCGACTCTGCCGCCGAGTCTACGGGGACGCGTTTCCGAAGCTGCGGCGCAACGTCGATGCGCTCCACCCGGATCTCGCGGCCTGGATGATCGAGCAGGGCTACGGCCGGGTGCTGTCGCGCGGAGGCTTGAGCGACGTCGCGCGCGAGCTGATCGCGGTCGCGGTGCTGGCCGCGACCGGGTGGGAGCGTCAGCTCGTGAGCCACCTGCTCGGCGCCTCGCGCCTCGGAGCCTCGAGCGCGCAGATCCGCCTCGCGCTGCGGGCGGGCGCACGGCGGGCCGCGGCCGGGGGGCGCGTGGCCTGCGCGAACGCGTGGTCGCATGCGTTCGGCGGGCGCGTTCCGTCGGTTTGACCCGTCCGCCGACCCCCCCTAGGATGCGTCGTCTATGCGCGGCTCCTGTCGAGGCCCGAGCGGCCCCCCCGACTTCGATCCTGCGGCCGCTCGCGAGATCCGGCTCCGGTGATGAACACGCTTTCCGTGCGCGCCCGGGTGGAGGCGCGGCCCGAGGCGCGGTTCGAGCGGCTGTTCGATCCGCTCCTCGACCAGCTCGCGCGCGGCGGCCCGCTCGCGCGCGAGCGGTTTGCCACGCTCTGGAGTGATCGCGACGCGCTGAAGCGCCTCGCCGAAGCGAAGCGCGCGCCGCTCCCGCCCGCGCTCGCGCGCGAGCTCGCGGAGTACCACCGCCGGCTCGGCGCATCGCCGCGCTCGCTCGCGGCGGTCGATCGCCTCGCTCGCGGCGAATCGGTATGCGCGGTCGCCGGTCAGCAGCCCGCGCCGCTCGGTGGCCCGCTCTACTCCCTGCACAAGGTCGCGTGCGCCGCGGGTCTGAGCGAGGCGGTCACGCGACGCACCGGGATCGCGTGCGAGCCGCTTTTCTGGATGCACGGCGAAGACTCGGACTTCGCGGAGATCCGTTCAGCTACGATCGGGGACGGCGGCCTCACGCTCCACGATCTCGCGCTGCCCGACGACGCGCACCCGGACGGCGCGCTGGTGGGCGGGATCGCGACCGCGCCGCTCGCGGCCCTGCACGAGCAGGTGAGTCGCGCATGGGCGGGTTTGCCGGCCGGCGCGGAAGCCGTCGCGCTGCTCGCGCGCGCCACCGGCCGGGCCCGCGATCTGGGAGAGGCGACCAGCGCGCTCATGCTCGCGCTGTTCGCGGATCAGGGACTGGTCGTCATCGATCCGCGCCTCCCCGCGTTCCGCGAAGCGGCGCGGGTCGTCATCGATCGCTACCTCGCGAGCGCCGAGCGGCTCTCGGTCGCGGCACGGGCCGCCGGCGATCGAATCGAGCGTGCGATCGGAAGGCGTCCGCTCGCCGAGAGCGCGCTCGATTCGTTCGTGTTCGCGATCGAGGACGGGTCGCGCCACAAGGTCGCGGTCGCGGAGGCTCGCGCCCGCGGACGCACGCTCATTCCGAGCGTCGCGTTGCGGCCGGCGGTACAGGACGGCGTGCTGCCGACCGTCGCGATGGCCTGCGGCCCCGGCGAGATCGCGTACCTCGCACAGCTGCGGGAGGTGTTCGAGGGGCTCGGCGTGCGGCCAGCTTGCCCGGTCCCGCGATTCGGCGCGACCTGGCTGCCGCCCGCCGCGATCGCGCTGCTCGATGCTGCGGGCGCCGACCCGTGGGAGCTCGTGACCGGAGCGGACGCCGTGCTGAAACGCGTCGCCGAGCGCCGGGTTCCGGCTGAAGTGCGCGATTCGCTCGCCCGCGCGCACGAGGAAGCGCTCGCGGGTCTCGAACGCTTCGGGTCGGCGGCGCGGCAGGTGGATGCGAGCCTGCCGCAGATGGTCGAGTCCGCCCGCGCCAAGGTGGACTACCAGTACGCACGCCTCGCGGATGGGCTGGCGGGCAAGGTGCGGCATCAGCTCGAGCGCCAGCACCCGGAATGGTTGCGAGTCCGTTACTACCTGCTGCCCGGCGACCGGCTCCAGGAGAGGCGAATCGCCTGCCTCGAGCCGGTCGCGTACCGCGGCGTGAGCGTGGCGGCCGAGCTGGTGGCGCTCGCCACCGAGCACGCCGAGCGCCTGGAGCGCGGGCTCCACGAACACTGCGTCGTGGAGCTGTGATGGCGCTCGACGCGATGTTCTTCGGCGCCCATCCCGACGACGTGGAGCTCACATCGGGCGGCCTCGCGGCGCTGCTCGCATCGCACGGCCACGCGGTGGGGATCGTCGATCTCACGCGCGGGGAAGCCGCGAGCCGCGGCACCTCGGAGGAGCGGGCGGTCGAGGCCGAGCTCGCCGCGAAGACGCTCGGCGTCGAGGAGCGTCTCAACCTCGGGCTTCCGGATCTCGGGATCGACCGCTCGGATCACGGGCAGCTGCGCGTCGTCGCCGGCATCCTGCGGGCGCGCCGGCCCCGGCTGGTCGTCGCGCCGCACCGGGACGACGCTCACCCCGATCACGTCGAGGCGGCGCACCTGGTCGCGCGCGCGTGCTACGTCGCGGGGCTCGCGCGATTCGACGCGTCGGGGGAGCGGCACCGGCCGGAGCAGCTGCTGTTCTCGCTGTATCGCGGGGCGCGCGCGCCGCATCTGGTGGTGGACGTGAGCGCGGTGTGGGAGCGGCGAGCCGCGGCGCTCGCGGCGCACCGGAGCCAGCTCGATCCCGCGGCCGGCCCGGCCACCTATCTCACGCAGCCCGATTTTCTCTCGGAGGTCGAGGCCCGCGCGCGCAACTTCGGCGCGATGATCGGCGCGCGTTACGGGGAGGGCTATCGCACGCGCGGCCCGGTCGCGATTCGCGACGCGCGCGCGCTGCTGCCCGGATTCCACGCGGAGGTGAAGCGATGAGCGCACCCATACGACGCGGTGTCGCGGAGCGCACCAAGCGGGACGGCCCGCGCCCGGCCGCGGGCCGCGCGGCCCGCGCACCCCGCCCGCGCGCCGCGGCGGCCGCGCCGGTCTCCCGCACGCGGCGCACCCGGCGCATCGGGATCACATGCTATTCGCACTTCGGCGGGAGCGGCGTGGTCGCGACCGAGCTGGGGCTCGCGCTCGCGCGCCGCGGTTTCGAAGTGCATTTCATCGCGAGCCGGCTGCCGTTCCGTCTGCGCACGTTCGAATCGAACGTGTTCTTCCACGAAGCGATCTCCGCGACCTACCCGGTGTTCGAGCAGACGCCATACAATCTCGCGCTCACCACCAAGATGGTCGAGGTGGCCGAGAACTACGACCTCGAGGTGCTGCACGTTCACTACGCGATGCCGTTCGCCGCGAGCGCCTACCTCGCGCGCCAGCTGCTGCTGCCCCGGCAGCTGGGGGTGGTCACGACACTGCACGGAACCGACATCACCGTGGTCGGGATCGAGCCCGCCTATTTTCGGGTGACGCAGTTCAGCATCCAGTCCAGCGACCGGGTCACTGCGGTGAGCCGTTTTCTAAAGGACCGAGCCGAGGAGACGTTCGGGATCACTCGCCCGATCGAGGTGATCTACAACTTCGTGGATCCCGCCGTGTTCGCGCCCCGCAAGAAGACCGGCCTGCGTCTGGCGCCGCCCGAGACCAAGATCCTGATGCATGCCTCCAACTTCCGGCCGGTCAAGAACATCCCGGCGGTCATTCAGGTGTTTTCGGAGGTCCGCAAGCGGTTGCCGGCGAAGCTGGTCATGATCGGCGACGGCCCCGAGAAGGCGGGGGCCGAGCAGCTGGCGCGCGAGCTGCGGGTCGAGCGGGACGTGCTGTTCCTCGGGAATCAGGATTGCATGGAGGAACTGCTCCCGCTCGCCGATGTTTTCTTATTGCCGAGCTCTTCGGAAAGCTTCGGCCTCGTCGCGCTCGAGGCGATGAGCGCCGAGGTGCCGGTCGTCGCGTCCAACGCGGGCGGGTTGCCGGAAGTGATCGAGCACGGCGTGACCGGCTATCTGCACGACTCGGGACACGTGGACGGCTTCGTCGCCTCGGCCCTCCGCCTGCTCATGCACGAGCCACTGCGCCGCGCGATGGGCCGGCGTGCCCGCCGCGTGGCGCGCGAGCGGTTCAACGTGGAGGAGATGGTGGGGCGTTACATCAAGGTCTACGACTCGCTCCGCTAGGACATGTTCGGCCGCAAGCGTCGCCTCGCACTGCTGGCGGAAGGGCACTTCACGGCGCTCGACGCGAAGACCGCGGTGGGCGTGCTCCGCTACCGTCCACAGGAAGTCGCGGCCGTGATCGACTCGACCCGCGCCGGATCCCGCGCGGAGGATTGCGTGGGGTTCGGCGGCGACCTGCCGGTGGTCGCGGACCTCGCGGGCGCCGCCGCCCGGGGCGCGGACGGCCTGCTGATCGGCATCGCCCCGCAGGGGGGCACGCTTCCCGGCGCGTGGCGCGCGCTGGTCCGCGATGCGCTCGAGCGCGGATGGGACGTGCTCTCGGGACTCCACGTCTTCCTCGCCGACGATCCCGAGTTCGCATCGATCGCCGCGCGAACCGGCGCGCGGATGTTCGACGTGCGCCGGCCATCCACGGGGCAGCCGGTCGGCTCGGCGCGCGCCGCGCGCGTGGACGCGCGGGTGGTGCTCACGATGGGCACCGATTGCAACGTGGGCAAGATGACCGCGGCGCTCGAGCTCACGCGCGAGCTCGAACGGCGCGGCGTTCGCGCGGCGTTCGTCGCGACCGGCCAGACCGGAATCTTCATCGCCGACGACGGGGTCGCGATCGACGCCGTGCCCTCCGATTTCGTGGCGGGCGCGGTCGAGACGCGGGTGCTCGCGGCGGCGCGCGGGGCCGACGTGGTGGTGGTCGAAGGCCAGGGCGCTCTCCATCACCCCGGCTATTCCGGGGTCACGCTCGCCCTGCTCCATGGCTGCTGTCCGCACGCGATCGTGCTGTGCCACGCTTCGGCGCGCGACCGGATGCGAGTCGGGCCATCTGCTTCCGGGGAATTTCCGCTGCCCACTCTCACCGCCCTGCGCGCGGCGTGCGAGACCGCCGCGGCGTGGGTGAGCCCGGCGCGGGTGGTGGGCACGGCGCTCAACACGCTGGGGCTCGACGAGCCGGCCGCGCGAGCGGCGTGCGAAGCGGCCGGGCGCGAGCTCTCGCTTCCCGCGACCGATCCGGTGCGGTTCGGGGCGGCGCCGCTCGCCGAAGCGGTGCTCGCGCTCACACGGGGGACCCATGCGCCTCAGCCATGAACCGCTCGACCTCGCGACCGCTTTCGAGTTCCGCATCGCGGTCTCGACGGCGAAGGGTCACGCGAACACGCTGGTGCGGATCGAGCACGAGGGGCTGACCGGGCTGGGGGAGGCGTCGCCCTCGCACTACTACGGCGAGACCCGGCGGCTCGTCGAGGCGGCGCTCGACACCTGGGCGCCGCACCTGGGGGACGATCCGTTCGCGCTCGAGGCGATCGACCGGCGTCTCGCAAGCGTGCTGCGGGGCCACGGCGCCGCGCACGCCGCGCTCGAGATGGCGCTCCATGACTGGATCGGCAAGCGGCTCTCGCTCCCGGTGTGGAAGCTGTTCGGCCTCGATCCCGGGGCGGTCCCCGTCTCGTGCGTCACGCTCGGCATGGCCGGCCCGGAGGAGATGGAACGCAAGCTCGAGACCGTGATCGATTTCCCGAGAATCAAGGTGAAGCTCGGCGCTCCGGGCGACGTCGACAACCTGCGCCGCATCCGGGCGCGCTACGCCGGCGCGATTCAGGTGGACGCGAACACGGCGTGGAACGCGACCGACGCGGTGCGCGTGCTGCGCCAGATCGAGCCGCTCGGGATCGAGCTGGTCGAGCAGCCGGTGCCGCGCGAAGACCTCGACGGCCTGCGCACCGTGCGCGAGCGCTGCGGCATCCCGGTGTTCGCCGACGAGAGCTGCCATCACCTGGGCGACCTCGCGAACCTCGCGGGGCGCGTGGACGGCGTGAACCTCAAGCTGATGAAGACCGGGGGCCTGAGCGAGATGCGGCGCATGATTCACGCGGCGCGCGCGCTCGGGATGAAGGTGATGCTGGGCTCCATGATCGAGTCGAGCCTCGCGCTCTCGGCCGCCGCGCAGCTCGCGCCGCTCGCGGACGTCCTCGACCTCGACGGGCACTGGCTGCTCGCGCGCGATCCGTTCGACGGGGCGCCTCGCGAGCGCGGACGGATCGTGCTCTCCGAGCGGCCAGGGCTCGGGGCGGAACCGGTGCGGGGCGCGAGCGCGTGAAAGCGCGGCTGAGGATCTACGTCGCCGCGGTCATCGTCGCGGCGTGCGCTTTGCTCGCCCTCCACGCGCCGCACGATCTCGAGGCGCGCTGGTGGCACTACACGCTCTGGGTCCTGCTCTGCGTGTTCTCGGAGACGATGTGGCTCTCCACGCTGTCCGGCGCGGGCACGCTCAGCATGGCCTCCACCGCGAACCTCGCGACCGCGATGCTGTGGGGCCAGAGCCCCGCGATGTGGATCACGGCGGCCTCGAGCCTGCTCGCCGAGCTGTTCGTGCAGCGCAAGCCTTGGGTGCGTGCGGCGTTCAACGCCGCGCAGATCGCGATCACGCTCTGGGTGGCCTGCTGGGTGTTCGCGCTCCTGGGCGGGCCGCTGTCGGGGTTCGAGTCGGTGGGCGGGCTGCCGGCCGGAGCGAGCACCGCGATCCGGATGGCGGTGCCGATCCTCGGGCTGTTCGCCGGCTACCTGCTCGTGAATCGCGCGCTGGTCGCGGTCGCGATCGCGTGGTCCACGGAGCGGCCATACCTGCGCGTGCTGCGCGAGGACTGGTTCTACGCCGAGCGGTTGCTCGACGACATGGCGTCCCTCTTCCTGAGTCCGCTCATGGTGGTGTCGTACAAATCCATCGGGTACATCGGGGTGCTCCTGTTCTACGCGCCGCTGCGCATGATCAAGGAATCCACCCGGCGTCAGATCGAGATCCGCAACGCGCAGAAGCAGCTGATCCACAGCGAGCGCATGGCCGCGAAGGGAGAGATGGCGGCGGAGATCGGCCACGAGCTGCGCAACCAGCTGGTCGCGATCAGCGGCCGCGCCCAGATGCTGCTCAAGGACGCCGAGAAGCAGCGCTGGGAGCACGTCGGGCGTCACGCGCAGATCGTGCTCGAGCAGTCCAATCGCATGGAAGCGCTGTCCAAGGGGCTGATGGACTTCTCGCGAGCGGAGCTCAACATCGAGCGCGTTGACGTGAACGCGCTGCTCCAGCGCTCGGTCGAGTTCGTGCGCTCGCAGAACCGGTTCGACGGCGTGGAGTGGGACCTGCGCCTCATGGAGCCGCTGCCGGAGCTGCGCGCCGACCCCGGGCAGCTGCAGCAGGTGTTCCTCAACCTGTTCCTGAACGCGGCGGACGCGATGAACGAGAAGGGCGGAGCGCGGAAGATCATCGGCGTGACGAGCAGCTGCGACGAGCGCGCGCAGCTGATCCGGGTCACGGTGAGCGACACCGGCACCGGGATCGCGGCCTCGAACCTCTCGCGCATCTTCGAGCCGCACTTCACCACCAAGCCGCAGGGCCACGGCTTCGGACTCTCGACCTCGTATCGCATCATCACCAACCACGGCGGCAAGATCGTCGCGGAGAGTCCGCCCGCGCAGGGCGCGACCTTCTCCATCACCCTGCCCCTCGACCGGGCGGGAGCGTGGACCTGACGGGCGGCGCGCGCGAAGGCGCGGCGGGGGCGATCGGGCCCGTGGTCGTCGTGCGGGTCGACTTCGGATCGTGCGTGCTCCAGGCCGGGGACGGAACCCTGAGCGAGGCCACCGTGCGCGGCAAGCTGATGGGGCCGCGCAAGGCGCTCGGCAACGCGGTGGTGGTCGGAGATTCCGTCCAGGTCGAGCAGACGGGCGGTCGCCCCGTGATCACCGAGGTCGCGCCCCGGCGCAACTCGTACAGCCGGCGAGCGGCCGGGACGCGCCCGGTCGAGCAGGTCGTGGCCGCCGACCTCGATCAGGTCGCGCTGGTCGCCTCGCTCTCGGACCCGCCCTTCAGCGCCGGTCTCGCGGATCGCGTGCTGTGCCAGGCGGAACACTGCGGACTCCCCGCGCGGCTCGTCCTCAACAAGTGCGACCTGGGCGAGTCGGCGGATGCGCGCACGATCGTCGCGGCCTACGAACGGGCCGGCTACCCGGGCCACGTCGTGAGCGCGAAGAGCGGAGCGGGGATCGAAGCGCTGCGGGAGGCGTGTCGCGGCCTGCGCACGCTGTTCATCGGGCACTCCGGAGTCGGGAAGAGCACGCTCCTGAACGCGCTGACGCCGGGGATCGGCCTGCTCGCCGGTCACGTCAACGCGAAGACCGGCAAGGGCCGCCACACGACGACCGCTGCGTTGCTGCTCCGTCCCGAGCCGGGATTCGAGGTCATCGACACCCCGGGCGTGCGCGCGTTCGGGCTGTGGGGGATCGGGCCGGACGATCTCCAACAGTCTTATCCCGAGTTCCGCCGCTTCATCGGCGCCTGCCGGTTTCGCGACTGCCGCCACGTTACGGAGCCCGCCTGCGCGCTCCGGCAGGCGGTCGTGGCGGGAGACGTCGCGCCGCTTCGCATGCAGTCGTTCCTCAAGCTGCGCGCGGAGCTCGAGGAGGAAATCGCGCGCGGGTGACCGCGCGGAACGGGGCGGATCCTCGCACCGGCCGCGCGCCCGCGCGCCGCGCGGCCGGAACCGTGCGCCTCCCCGCCGTCCGGCCGAGACCCCCGGATTCCTGTATGCTGCGGGGGATGACCCGCGCTTCGGCTTCCCCCTTCAACGAGCAGCTGCTCGCGCTCGAGTGCCCCGCCTGCGGCGCGAGCTGCGATCTCGGCGCTCCGCGCTCGACCTGCGCGGCGTGCCGCCGCCCGCTGGTCGCGCGCTACGATCTCGAGCGCATCGGTCGGAGGCTGCGCCGTGAAGATCTCGCGCGCTACGGAACCGATCTCTGGCGCTACCGGGCCGTGCTTCCGTTCGCGCCGGACTTCGAGGCGGTCCGGCTGGGCGAGGGTGGCACGCCGCTGCTGCCGCTGCCGCGGCTCGCGTCGGAACTGGGGCTCGGGGAGCTGTGGCTCAAGGAGGAATCCCCCAATCCCACGCAGTCCTTCAAGGCGCGCGGCCTCGCGCTCGCCGTGAACGGCGCATCGGCGTGGGGGATCCGCGCGATCGCGCTGCCCTCCGCCGGCAACGCGGGAAGCGCGGCGGCGGCATACGCGGCCGCAGCTGGAATGCGCTGCCGCATCACCATCCCCGAGGACACACCCGAGGCCTTCCTGATCGAGCAGCGCGCGTTCGGCGCCGAGGTGATGCGCGTGCCCGGGACCATCTCGGACGCCGGGAAGGCGCTCGCGGCCTGGGCGCCCGCCGCCGAGTGGTGGAACGTCGCGACCTTCAAGGAGCCCTTCCGCCTCGAGGGCAAGAAGACCCTGGGATACGAGATCGCGGAGCAGTCGGGTTGGCGTCCTCCCGACGTCATCTTCTATCCTACCGGCGGCGGGACCGGGCTGGTGGGGATGTGGCGCGCGTTTCTGGAGATGCGCTCCCTCGGGTGGATCGACGGCGCGCTGCCGCGGCTGATCTCGGTGCAGGCGAGCGGGTGCGCGCCCGTGGTGCGTGCGTTCGCGCAGGGCGCGGGGACCATCGCGCCCTGGGAGAACGCGTCCACCGTCGCGAGCGGTCTGCGGGTTCCCGCGCCGTTCGCCGACCAGCTGATCCTGCGTTCGATCCGGGAGACCGGCGGCGGGGCGGTGAGCGTGAGCGAGGAGGAGATGCTGGACGGAATGGCCGAGCTGGCCGAGGCGGAAGGATGCTTCGCCTGCCCGGAGGGCGGGGCGACGCTCGCGGCGTTGCGCCAGTTGCGCGCGAGCGGCGAGGTCACAAGCGGGCAACGGGCGGTGATCTTCAACACCGGCAGCGGGCTCAAGTATCTGGAGGCGTGGCGCGCCGCGATCGCGCGCCGCGGCGCCTCCCGGAACGTGAAGGCGGAAGCGTGAGCGCGCGGATGCCAGCCGTGAGAGGCGTCGCGGGGATCGCGGCGGGGGTCGCGGTCCTGATGATGGGCCTAGCGATCGCGCCGCCCTCGCGGTCCGCGCCGGCCAGCCGGGACCGGGTGCTGGTCATGAAGCTCGAGGGACCGGTCTCGCCCGTCACCTCCGAGGCGCTGATTCACGCGGTCGATCGCGCCGAGCGCGAAGGCTACGCGGCGCTCGTGATCGAGATCGACACGCCGGGCGGTCTCGAGAGCAGCATGCGCGAGATGGTGAAGCGCATGCTCGCCTCCCAGGTTCCCATCATCACATGGGTCACCCCCAGCGGCGGGCGCGCGGCGTCGGCCGGCGTGTTCGTGACCATGGCGGGGGACGTTGCCGCCATGGCGCCGGGCACCAACATCGGCGCCGCGACGCCCATCAGCATGCAGGGCCCGATGGACTCGACGCTCGCCCGCAAGGCCACCAACGACGCTGCGGCGTTCGCGCGCACGGTGGCGGCGCAGCGCGGGCGCAACGCGGCGTGGGCCGAGAAGGCGGTGCGCGAGGCGGTCGCGGTGGACGAGACCGAGGCGGTCGATCTGCACGTCGTGGACTTCATCGCGGCGACGCTGCCCGAGCTGCTCGCGAAGGCCGACGGCCACGCGTGGCGACGCGGAGCCGAGAGCCACGTGCTGGCGGTCAAGGGCCTGCCGTACGATCGCATCGAGCCCGGATTCCGCCAGCGGTTGCTCGCGACCATCGCCGACCCCAACGTCGCCTACATCCTGCTGATGCTCGGGTTCTACGGATTGCTGTTCGAGCTCCAGAACCCGGGCGCGATCCTGCCCGGCGTCGTCGGAGGCATCTGCCTGATCCTCGCGTTTCTCGCGCTCTCGACGTTGCCGGTCAACTACGCGGGAGTCGCGCTGATCGTGCTCGCGATCGTCTTCTTCATCGCGGAGATCAAGGTCGTGAGTCACGGCGTGCTCGCGGCCGGCGGAATCCTCTCGATGATCCTGGGATCGCTGATCCTGTTTCAGTCGGGCAGCCCGCGGCTCTCCTGGAGCATGATCGGGGGCGTCACGCTGGCGACCGCAGCGTTCTTCCTGCTGGTGGTGGGCGCCGGCCTCCGCGCGCAGCGGCGCCCGGTGCAAACCGGATCCGATGGCATGCGCGGCCGCCGTGCGTTCGCGGTCGAGCGCCTCGGGCCGACGGGACTGGTGCGCGTGAACGGAGAGCTGTGGCAGGCGGTGACGGAGGAGATGGTGGAAGCGGGGGACGAAGTGGAAATCACGGGCGTCGACCGGCTCACGTTGCGGGTGCGCCCTCTGGCCAAGGAGGCTCGGTGATGTTCGGACAGGTCGCGGTGCTGTCGGTGTTCCTGGTGTTTCTGGTGATCGTGGTGCTCGCGAACGCGATTCGCGTGGTGCGCGAGTACGAGCGGCTGGTCGTGTTCCGCCTCGGGCGGCTGGTCGGCGAACGCGGGCCCGGGCTGATTCTGTTGTGGCCGGTGATCGATCGCGCGGTCAAGGTGGGGCTGCGCACCGTGACGATGGACGTGCCTCCGCAGGACATCATCACCAAGGACAACGTATCGGTGAAGGTGAACGCGGTGATCTACTTCCGCGTGGTCTCGGCGCAGGAGGCGATCGTGCAGGTCGAGAACTTCCTGTACGCGACCTCGCAGATCGCTCAGACCACGCTGCGCTCCATCCTCGGACAGCAGGAGCTCGACGAGCTGCTGAGCGAGCGTGAGAAATTGAACCAGGCGCTCCAGCAGGTGATCGACCGGCAGACCGAGCCGTGGGGGGTGAAGGTCTCGACCGTCGAGGTCAAGAACGTGGACCTGCCGCAGGAGATGCAGCGCGCGATCGCTCGCCAGGCCGAAGCCGAGCGCGAGCGCCGCGCGAAGGTCATCAACGCCGAGGGCGAGTACCAGGCCTCGGCGCGGCTGGCGGAGGCGGCCGCCGTCATCGGGCGGGAGCCCGCCGCGATCCAGCTGCGCTATCTCCAGACGCTCGCCGAGATCGCGACCGAGAACAGCTCGACGATCGTCTTCCCGGTCCCCGTCGATTTCCTGCGTTCCTTCATGACCAGCATGGAGAAGAACAAGAGCTAGGCTCGTGCGCGGCGGGCGCCGACCATGAAGCTGCTGCTGACGGGCGCCGGCGGATTCCTGGGGTCGGCGCTGGCCGCGTCGCTCGGGCGGGAAGGCCATCGCGTGCTCCGGGTGTCGCGCGGCGTGCCGCGCGGCCCGGACGACGTGCGCTGGGACCCGGTCGCGGGGACGATCGATCGCGAACCGCTGGAGGGAGCCGACGCCGCGGTCCATCTCGCGGGGGAGAGCGTCGGCGAGCGGCGCTGGTCCGATGCGCAGAAGGCGCGCATCCGCGACAGCCGGGTCGCGGGCACGAGGCTCTTGGCCGGTGCGATCGCGGCCCTCGCCCGCCCGCCCCGGGTGCTGATCTCGGCCTCCGGCGTCGGCTACTACGGCGACCGCGGCGACGAGCTGCTGAACGAGTCGAGCGTCAGGGGCCGCGGCTTCCTCTCCGATCTGGCGCAGGCGTGGGAGGCGGAGACCGCGCCCGCCGAAGCCCGGGGCGTGCGCGTGGTGCGGCTTCGGATTGGCATGGTGCTCGATGGGGCCGGCGGCGCGCTGCCGCGCCTGATCGCCCCGTTCCGGCTCGGTCTGGGCGGGCCGCTCGGCAGCGGCCGTCAGTGGGTGAGCTGGATCGCGCTCGACGACCTGATCGCCGCGGTGCGCCATGTGCTCGCCAACGACGCGCTGGCGGGCGCGGTCAACGCGGTCTCGCCGCAGCCCGTCACCCAGCGCGATTTCGCACGGGCGCTGGGCCGCGCCCTCCATCGGCCGGCGCGTCTTGCGGCTCCGGGATTCGCGCTGCGGCTGCTGCTCGGCCGCGAGCGGGCGGACGCGCTGCTGCTCGCGAGCCAACGCGCTGTCCCCGAGCGTCTGCTCGAGACCGGTTTCGGCTTCGGCGCCCCGACCCTCGACGCCGCGCTGGCCCGGGCGCTGCGCGCTCGCGGCGGGGCGTGAAGAGCGCGCGCTGGCCGCGGGGATCGAGCCCGCGAGTTGCGCGCACCGATCGCCGTCGCTAGCCTGTCGCGCACTCCCCATCGATCCACCACCCCGGCCAGCCCGGGCCCCAGCTCAGGAGACCTCATGAGACTCGCGGTTCGACTCGTCGCCGTGCTGGTCGCGTTCGGCGCGCTCACGCTCACATCCTGCAAGCACGAAATCGCCACCACCCCGATCAAGACGCTGCTCGACGATCCGGGCCGATTCGACGGACAGGTCGTGCGCATCGCGGGCGACGTCTCGGAGGCGATGAGCGTGCTCGGCTACGGCACCTACCAGCTGAGCGACGGCACCGGAAAGCTCCGGGTGGTCACGAAGGAAGGCGGCGCGCCGCGCGATGGCGCGCGCGTCGGAGTCGAGGGCACGTTCCGCGCGGCGTTCACCCTCGGCACTCAGAGCGCCGCGGTGCTGAAGGAAACCCGTCGCTTCACGCTCTGAGCCCAAGTGCCGGGCGCCGCGCGCGACCCGCGTGACGCCCGGCGCGCGGAAGATGTTCCTAGGCGCTTGACGCTGCGGAGGAGCGGCCTTTAGTCTCGCGCCGTGCGTTGGCCCTCCGTTTTGCTGGCCGCAGCCGTGACGTCGGTCGCGGCGATCGGGACCGGGTGCTCGTCCAGCCCGCCGCCTGAAAATTCCGCGCCGCCGCCTCGTGCGGGCGGCGTCCCGGCGCCCGAAGGCTCCGGCCCCGCGCCCATCGTCAACGGCGCCGCCGATTCGGTCAGCGCGCTGCCCGGGTCTCCCGGCGCGCTCTATCGGTACCGCTTCCGCCAGGTCGAGCCCGGTTCCGATCGCTTCACCTTCCAGGACCGCGAGCTTTCCTTTTATTTCCGCCCGACCCCGGCCGCGTTGTTCTTTCAGGTCGAGAACCGGCAGGATCGTCCCGCCTGGATCGACTGGGATCGCTGTGCCTTCACCGATCCGCTCGGCAGCTCCGGCAAGATCGCGCACGCGCCGACGCGCTGGCAGGACCGCTACCGCACGCTCGCGCAGACCCAGATCCCCGGCCTGCAACGCTACAGCGACTACATGTTCCCGATCAGCTATCTGGTGGACGACTCGGACGTCGATCTCGGCGAGCAGCCGCACCGTCCGCTCCTTCCCGAGGACGCGAGCGCGCTCCAGTATTCGGATCGCGAGTTCGCGGTGAGCCTCGTGTTCCTGATCGAGAACCAGCCCCGCACGTACACCTTCCGCTTCAGGGTCGCCAGCGTTCTTCGCCGCTGATGCACGGCTCGCGGCCGCTGGTCCTCGCGGCGCTGATGCTGTGGGTCGGGCCGGCCGCCGCGCTGAACCTCGCGCCGCCGCGACTCACGCGCGAACAGATGGAGTTGTCGCTCTCCGAGCGCTCCCGCCGGCTCTTCGTGTACGGCACCCTCGATGCGGCGGCGGCGCCCGTCTTGCGCGAGCGGGCGCTCGCGGTGGCGCGTCGATTGTTCGGCGGGGACAGCGCGAGCGTGCGCGCCGACCGCGAGGTGGACGCGCGCGCCATCGGCGGGGCGCTGGTGTTCCTGATCGGTGGCCCGCGCGAAAACGAGTGGACGCGGCGGCTCGCGCCGGCCTTTCCGGTCCAATTCGACGAGCGCCAGTTCCGCTGGTTCGGGCGCAGCTACGACCGGCCCGGCGACGTCATCCACCTCGTCTATCCCAATCCGCTCGATCCGAAGCGCTTCCTGCTGCTGGTCGCCGGCAATTCACCCGGCGCGATGGTGCGACGGGGCGGTGGGTTCTTCTTCGGCGAGGACGACTGGAGGATCTATCGCGAAGGCGAGCTGGCGCGCTCGGGCCGCTTCGCGCAATCCACCACGAGCCCGTGGCGGTACGATCCGACGCTCGACCACGATCGCGAGCGGGACCGCGAGCGGTTCGCGTCCGGCCTGCGGATCGTGCGAAGCGGCGGGCTCGAGCTGCGCGCCCCTCCGGATCTCGCGGTCGCGGCGCCGGTCGCGGCCGCCGCCGCCGCGCTGCTCGATCGGCTCGATCGCGCGGGGCTCGCGGCGCCTGGCACGATCACGCTCACGCTCTACCGCTCGCTCGAAGAGAAGGGCGTGCTCACGCGCGACACGCGCCCCGAGCACCTCGAAGTCGGCGGAGCGCATGCCGCGTTGCCATTCGGCCGCGGCTCGCTCGATCTGTGGTCGGTGGCCGCGCTGCGACTGCGCGCGCTGGGCGCGGCGCCCGACGCGCCATACCTCGAGCCGGCCTCGACCTGGCTGGCGGGCGCGTTCGATGGCGAGCCGCTGGAGCGCGCGGTGAGCCGGCTGTATTTCGGACGGCTGCTGCCCACGGCGCGCGAGGCCGCCGTCGGCGGATCCACGTGGCGCTCCCCGCTGGTGTGGGTTCCCGCGCGCGCGCTGCTCGCGGGAGCGGCGTTCGAGTGCGCGGGAGCGCGCGGGCGAGGCGCATTGCGCGCGCTGCTGGTCGCGCGGCCGCCGGGCGCCCTCGACAGCCTCTGCCGCGCGGCCGGTCTGGATCCCGCGCGGGTCGAGCGGCGCTACGCGGCGCTCGCCGATTCGCTCGCACGCGCGGGACAGCGCCGTCCCGCGGGCGCGCGCCCGCGCCCGTGGCGGCCCGCCGACGGCTTTCAGCGCGGCGTGTGCCTCGCGCACTCGGTAAGCATGGAACGCGGTTACCTCTCGGCGAGCTGCGCGGGTGAGCTCGCGAGCCTCCATCGGATGGGGGTGGACTGGGTGTCGCTCACGCCCTTCGGTTACCTGCCCTCGCCGCACACGCCCGAGATCTTCCCGAGCGCCGGGGCCGGGGCCGACGAGGAGAGCGACGAATCGATCGTCGAGGCGGCGGCCCACGCGCGCGCGATCGGCATGCGAGTGTGGCTCGCGCCTCATCTCTGGACCCGCGGCTGGACCGGCGACCTCGAGTTCGGCCCGGCCGGATGGCCGCGCTTCTTCGACCAGTACCGTGCGTTCATCCTCCACTATGCGCTGCTCGCCGAACGCGAAGGGGTGGACGGGTTGTTCGTCGGGCACGAGCTGGTGAGCGCCTCGTTGCGCGATCCCGATCGCTGGCGCGCGCTGATCGCCGACGTGCGCCGCGTTTACGGCGGCACGCTCACCTACGGCGCCAACTGGGGGCCGGAGTTCGAGGGAATCGCGTTCTGGGACGCCCTCGACCTGGTGAGCGTCTCGTTCTACGCGCCGCTCTCGAGCGCCCCCACCCGATCGGTCCCGGCGTTGCGCGCGGGGGCCACGAAGGCGCTCGCGACGCTGCGCGCGGTCGGAGCGCGCGCGCATCGCCCGGTGCTGCTCGCCGAGATCGGGTACGCGCCGTTCGCGGAAGCTCCGGTGCGCCCATGGGAAGAGCGGAGCGGCGCTCCGGACCTCGAGACCCAGCGTGCATGCTACGAGGCGGCGTTCGGCGCGCTCGACGGCTGCGAATGGGTGGCGGGAGCGCTGGTGTGGAAATGGTTCAGCTCGCCCGACGCCTCAGGGCCGCTCGATCCGTCGTTCACTCCGCGCGGGAAGCCGGCCGAGGCGGTGATGGACGCCGCGTTCAAGCGCTGGGAGCGGCGGCCGGTGCGGGTGCCGGCGCCATGAGCGAGGAGGACGCGTGAACCTGCGCCCGCTGCGGGAGCCCGAGGGCCCCTGGCTCTTCGCGCTCGTCACGCTCATCGTGCTGCTCTCGCGCCTTCCATTCCTGGGCGCGGGATACGGCGCCGACCCCGACGCCTGGCGGGCGGCGTGGGCCGCGCGCGTCATCGCGCTGACCGGTCAGTACGAGGCCTCGCGGTTCCCGGGCTATCCGCTCCAGGAGTTCGTCTCGGCGTGGCTGTGGCGGGGCGGGCCGATCGCGCTGAACGGCGCGTCAGCGCTCCTCTGCGCGATCGGCGCGGGCTGCTTCGCGCTCACGCTGCGCACCCTGCGGGTGCGTGACGCGCTGCTCGCGAGCCTCGCGCTGGCGTCGGCGCCCGCCGTCTTTCTCGCGAGCGTCACCGCGATGGACTACGCGTGGGCGCTCGGGTTCGACCTCGCCGCGCTCTATTGCGCGGTGCGCGGCCGCGCGTTCGCGGCGGGCTCGCTCGCGGGTCTCGCGATCGCGTCGCGAATGCCGTCGGTCGGCTGGCTGGTTCCGCTGGCGCTGGCGCTGGCACATGCCGTCCCTCGCGGCGCGCGGCGGCGCTCGATCGCCGTCCTGTTGATCACGGCGGTCGGGGCGGGCGCAGTGGCATTTCTTCCGGTCCTGTTCACGTACGGTCCCCGGTTCCTGCGCTTCTACGAGTATGGTTATCCGGCCGCAGCGCTCGTGCTCAAGAACGCGACGGCCGATCTGTGGGGAGTTCCGGGCGTCCTGGTGCTGACCCTGGTCGTCGTGTTCCACGCGGCGCGCGGGGAGCGGCCATCGCTGGAGTCCGCGGCCTCCGGCCCGATGCCGCCCCTGATCTTCGCGGCGTGCGCGAGCGGGATCGCGATCTACGCCGCGATCTATCTGCGGCTCCCGATCAAGGCGGCCTACCTGCTGCCGGTCGTGCCGATGGTGATGATCGTTCTCGGCGGATGGCTCTCGCGTCGCGCGTTTGCGGCCGTCTGTCTCGCGCTGCTGCTCTCGCCCTGGTTCCTCAAGCTGAGTCAGCCGGGGATGTTCGGCGAGCCGCCGTCGGGCCGGGGCACGGTCGCGATGCGCGTATTCGGGCGGAGCGTGGCGCTGAGACTGGTTCCGGGACCGGTGCTCGCCGATCGCGAACGCCGCGAGCAGGGGATGCGCTACGTGGAGCGGAGCCTCGAGCGCGCGCGGGCGCTCGATGGCCGCGCCGTGGTCATCGCGTACGACTGGCTGCCTCAAGTCCGCGTGAGGCTCGGCGGCAAGCTCGACGGCCGCGTCGAGTACGCGTACGTGGCGACGGCGGAGGAGCTGCGAGCATGGGCCCGGCAGGGGATCCGCGTCCGCTACCTCGCGGGCGCCGACTGGGGAAATGCGCGCGTGAACGGCGTCGATCTCGGACGGGCGGGCGCGCGCTCACTCGACGCGACGAGGTGAGGCGGGCGGGCGCGCCGCGCCCGGCGATCGCGGCGGCTCGAGCGCCCGCCCCGGGGCTCGTGCCTCCGCGGCGCGCATGCTCGCCCACAGGGGCGGATAGTGCTCGAGGTGCGCGACGATTCGCGCCATCTCGGGGCCGTCCACCGCGTAGCCGTCCAACTTTCGGCGCGCGGCGCGCGCCTCGGTGGTGTCGCCCAGCAGGCTCGAGGCGATCCACAGGCCGAACCTGCCCTCGGGGTTCTCGGGGTCACGCGCGAGCAGCGTGTGAAACGCGCGGCGCGCTCCCGCTTCGTCGCGATCGATGATCGCGGCCGTGCCCCACAGCAGCAACGCGCGTGGATGCGGCGCCTCGGTCGAGACCATCTCGTACGCGCGTGCCGCGTCGCCCCAGCGCCCGACGCGCAGGCTGCGCAGCCCGATGAAATCCCAGGTCGCGACCCGCTGGGACCAGGTGCGGCCCGGCCGCTCCGCGATGAAGGCCCGCGCGCGCCGGACTCCACGATCGAGGTCGTGCTGGGAGATGAGCACCTGCAGCGTCGGGATCATCACCGCGAGCGTGACCGATGCGGCCAGCCACGCGCGCCGCGGCGCCGCGCGCAGCGTCTCGCCGATCAGCCACGCGGCGAGCAGGGAGCACGCCGCGCCGGCGCCCGCGAACGCGTCCCAGTCGCGGAACGGACCCTGCGTGACGTAGACCAGAAACAGCGACGGCACGAATCCCAGCGCGAGGCATCCCAGCCACAGCGCCTCGCGGCCCCGCGGCGCGCGCCGCCCGCGCGCGACCAGCAGCACGGGGACCACGAGCGCGAGCGGGCACAGGAGCGTCAGCACGTTGGCGACGTCCATGAGCTTGAGCGGGGCGAGCGCGGCGCGCAGCACGCCCCCCTGCTGCTCGACCTCGACCGAGCGGAAGTTGACGGCCACATCGAAGCCGAGGAAGAGCCGGACCAGGCGCGGCGCCATCGCGGCGAAAGCTGCGACCGGCACCGCGAGCGCGGCGAGCACGCGCGGCGATTTCCAGGCGCCGCGCCGGCCGTGCGCCACCCACCAGAACGCCCACGCCGCGACGAAGCCTGGGAGGAGGCTGAGCCCGGCGCGGTGGACGCAGATCGCCGCCGCCATCGCGATGCCGGTCGCGAGCATGGAACGATCGCGACGCACCATGTCCATGCCGAACACGCCGACCGCGACGGTCGCGAGGCACACTTCGATGGTGGGCTTGCCGTACCCGGTATACAGCGTGAAGTAGCCGCCGAACATCACGACCGCGGCGGCGGCGATCGCGGCCCCGCCGGTGAGCGCGAGCCCGCGCGCGAAGCGCACGGCGAGCGCGGCGAGCGCCATGACCTCGAGCACGCCGAGCGCGCGCGCCACCTGATTGGGATCGACGTGCCACGCGGCGCCCGCCGCGCGCGGGAGGGTGTAGTGCATGAACACGTCGAGCGGGAGCGCCTGCGGGAACGTGCGCGTGAAGCCCTCGGGTTCCCGCAGGATGCCGGCCCGGAGCAGGAAGTCGCCGACGAACCACACGCGATCCGGAAACGTGAGCACGAGCGCGGCGCCGGCGAGCGCGGGGATCGCGTACGCGAGGAAGCTCGCGCGTGCGATGGTCGCGCCCGGCGCCTCGAGCCGGGCGGTCGCGCGTCGCGCGAGCGGAGGCAGCAGGGCCATGGCGCCGACCGCCCACAGCGCCCAAGCTGCGGCCGGGTCCATGAAGCGCGAATAGTTGAGCCCCCAGCCGAACATCGACGGCAGCAGCGCGAACAGCGCGCGGATCAGCGTGAGCGCGACCAGCGCCGCCCACAGCGCCAGCGCCCCGCGCTCCGCGCCGGCGTCCGGTGGAATGGCGGCCGTGCGGTTCAGCGCCGGCCCTCGATCACGCGCAGCCCGCGCGCGCGGGTGCGCACGCGGCGCCGCGCGTCCTCGAATCCCACGGCCGCGAACAGCGCGATCAGCGGCTCGACCGGGACGCGCATCCGAAGCGCGCCCCAGAAGACGAGCGAGAGCAGCGTGAAGTAGATCACGACCAGCAGGGACAGCGACTGAAACCAGCGGCGTGGCCCCGACAGCGTGCGTGCGACGCCCCAGAGCGCGAACGGCAGCACGAGCAACGACCACGCCGCGAGCGGATCGATGCGGCGCGCGAGACCGCCGAGCGGTGAGCCCTGCCGCTGCCACGTGCCGGTGCCGCCGCCCTCGGCGGTGACGCGCCAGAACCGGCGCAGCTTGGCGAGCGCCATCGCCGGCCACTCGCGCACATGGCCGCTCAGAAACTCGAGGGCGCTGCTTCGCGCGATCGCGTCGGCTGCGGCCTCCGAGCGACCCGCCGCGTCGCGGGCATAGGGCTCGACGTGCGTGGTGCTGATCGCGCCGCCGCGGATCAGGGGATCGCTCCACACGATCGGGTTGTTGCTGTCGAGCAAGGCGCGTCCGCCCCCGGTCGTGACCGGGACGAAGGCGTGCAGCGTGAGGGCGTTGCGAATCGTCCACGGTCCGATCGCGAGCGCGAGCCCGAGCAGCAGCAGCGCGATCTGCCGCGCGCGTTCACGCGTTGGCACCGTGAGCCCCAGCGGCACCCACCCCCAGAACGCGACCACCAGCGGCAGCAGCAGCGCGGTCGGGCGCGCGAGCGAGGCGACGCCCCATGCGAGCCCAACGCCCAGCGCGCGGCCCGAACGCGGGGTCTTGACCCAGGCCGCGCTCACGGCGAGCGCGACCAGCAGCAGCGCGGTGAACGTGGTCTCGGTGAGCAGGTAGCCGGAGAAGAACACCAGCAGCGGATCGAGCGCCGCGAGCCACCCCGCGAGCAGCCCGATGCCCCCGCCGAACACCGCGCCGCCGAAGCTCGCGAGCACCAGCGGAACCACCGCGCCGAGCACGCACTGGAGCAGGAGCGCGAAGAAATAGTGGTGGCCGAATGCGCGGTAGGTGAGGCTCACGAGCCATGGCACGACCGGCGGCACGAACGCGGTGGGGTAGTGCCCACCCGCTCCGTCGAGCGCGAAGCCCGCGCCGCGCGCCAGATTCCACGCCACGGTGTCGTACTCGAGCGCGTCCGAGGAGGGCGTCGCGGCGGGGCCGGCCGCGATCCACACGTACAGCACCCGGACCAGCAGCGCCGCCGCGAACAACGCGAGCCAGGGGCCGGGACGCGCGCGAGGCCGGTCCTCGGGCCGCAGCCGGCGGGCATGAGTCTGGGCGCGCTCGAGCATTGCGGTCAGTGTAGCAGAGGTGCCGGGCACGGCCCGCCGTGCAGAAGGGGGCCCGTGCGGCGCCGGTGCCGTGCGATTCGCAACGCGCGCGGGGAACATCCCGCCGTGACCGCGCAGCTTCGCACGCGTCCCGCGCGCGCCGGCCGCGACTTGGCGGCGGGCCCGGCGGGCCCCGGATCCCTGATGCGCTCCGGCCGAGGTGTTGCTTAGTGGTGGCCGATTCCGCGCCGCCAGGTTTCAGCCGACCGCTCGAAGATCGGGCGGGCCTGCCCGGCGGAGCGCCGGGAATCGTGCCGTGCGACGCGGGTCGCGCCGAGAGGACATTCATGGACCACTACATTCCGAAGCGGCGCGTGCCGGTGACGCTGTGGTCGAACACGCTGCATGGCGTCCCTGGCCACATCTTCCTCGATCTCGACGCCGAGAACCATCGCCACCAGACGATCGTCGAGAAGCTGAACGAGTCGGCGCGCTTCCTCGCGGTCGCGATCGGGGACGAGGGGCGCTCGCATCTCTTCAACAAGGCTGCGCTGACCCGCGTCACGATCGGCCGCACGGTGATCCAGAGCGACGTCTACTCGCGCAGTTTCCTGCCGTGGCGCGAGGAGGAGGTCGAGCTACTGCTGGTGGACGGCACGAATCTCATGGGCCGGGTGTGGATGCCGCTGCAGCGCGAGAGTCAGCGCGTCTCGGACTACATGAATCAGCTCGGCTCCGGCTTTTTCGTGCTGCTGACCTCCAGCGGTGTGCACCTGCTCAACGCGGCATCGGTCGCGCAACTCGGGCTCGCCGAAAGCGCGGGGGCCCCGCTGACCGGCGGCGACAGCACCATCGACCGCCTGGCGGGCTGAGCGCGCGGCTTGTCGGGTCCGCGCGAACCGGCTACGGTGCGCGCGTGGCGAGCATTCGTGTGGCATTCGCGCAGGGGGCGCCGCGCTTCGGGCGTACCGCGGAAAACCTCGAGCGCGGTCTGGCGCTGGCGGCGACGGTCGATGCCGACCTCATGGTGCTGCCCGAGCTGTGGAGCTCGGGCTACGTGTTCTCGTCCCACGCCGAGGTCGAAGCGCTCGCCGAGGACGCCGCGAGCGGGCCCACCGCGCGGGCGCTGATCGCGGCCGCGCGGCGCGAGCGCCGCCACTACGTCGCGGGATTTCCCGAGCGCAGCCGCGGGCGTTTCTACAACAGCGCGCTGCTGGTCGGACCGGGCGGGGTGAAGTCGGTCTACCGGAAGCTCCACCTGTTCGAGCGCGAGCAGGAGTGGTTCGCGCCCGGGAACCTGCCGTGGTCTGTGCACCGCGTGGGTGCGGCGCGGGTGGGGCTCATGATCTGCTTCGACTGGCGGTTTCCGGAGGCCGCGCGCACGCTCGCGCTGCTCGGTGCCGACGTCATCGCCCATCCGTCGAACCTGGTGTTCGCGAACGCGCAGACCGCGATGCTCACCCGCTCGATCGAGAACCGCGTGTTCACGGTGACCGCGAACCGCACCGGCATCGAGCATCGCGCGGGTGGACGCGTGCCATTCACCGGCCGCAGCCAGATCGTCGCGCCGGGGGGCGAGGTGCTGGCGCGGGCCGGCAAGCGCGAGACCGGCGCGCATGCCGTGACCGCGGATCTCGCGCTGTCCCGCGACAAGTCGCTGACCGCCATCACGCATCTGTTCCGGTCGCGGCGCCCGCGGTTCTATCGCACGCTGGTCGCGCCGCGCGCCGGGGCGCGCGAGGACTAGGGCCCGGAGCCGCGGCTTCTCGCGGGGCGCTTCGCGGCGCCCGCGCGGATTGTGTCGGCGGCGGACCCCCATCTATAATGCCGCGCCTTCGCGTAATCGTCGCGGCGGACCCGGGACCGTCTCGTCCCGCGGTTCACGCGATGCAGGCTTCGAACCCGCCCCGGAGACTCCCTCGTGCCCGAGTACGCCTCGCCGGAAGACCGCAGCACCGCGCTCGCCGCGCTGATCGATGACCTGGTAGGCGAGGTCGAGCCCCTGCATCGCCGCCACAACGAAGCGGTGTGGCAGGCCAACATCACCGGCGATCCCGTGCACGAGGCGGAGAGCGCGCGGCTCGACGCGGAGCTGCGCATGATCTTCGCGCGCCCGGAGCCCTATCGCACGCTGCGCGCGCTGCGGGGCGCGGGCGGGGTGGATGAGCCGCGGCTCCAGCGCCAGCTGGTGCTGCTGCTTCACGAGTTCCAGGCGCATCAGATCCCGCCCGAGTTGATCGGTCGCATGGTGAAGCTCGAGAAGAGCCTGGAGAGCCGTTTCAACAATTTCCGCGCGACGCTCGACGGCGATCGCGTGACCGACAATCAGCTGCACGACGTGCTGCGCGACTCCGACGACTCGGCGCGGCGCCGCCGAGCGTGGGAGGCCGCGAAACAGATCGGGGGCGAAGTGCGCGGCGAGCTGCTCGCGCTGGTCGCGCTGCGGAACCAGTCGGCGCGCGATCTGGGGTTCGACAACTACTACTCGATGAGGCTCACCCTCGATGAGCTCGACGAGAGCGAGCTGTTCGCGATCCTCGAGGCGCTCGATCACGGCACGCGTCCGCTGTTCGAGCGCTACAAGGGGGACCTCGACGAGCGCCTCGCCCGGCGCTTCGGCGTCGCGCCCGGAGAGCTGAGGGCCTGGCACTACAGCGATCCCTTCTTCCAGGAGGCGCCCGCCGCCGAGGTCGATCTCGATCCCTGCTTCGCGGGCCGCTCGCTGGAGGATCTGACCCGGACCTTCTACCAGGCGGTCGGCTTCGAGATCGACGACCTCCTCGCGCGGGCCGACCTCTACGAGAAGCCGGGGAAATGCCAGCACGCGTTCTGCCTCTCCGTCGACCACGGTCCCGACATCCGGGTGCTCTGCAACTTGAAATCCAACGAGCGCTGGATGGGCACCATGCTCCACGAGTTCGGGCACGCGGTGTACGACAAGTACATCGACGCCGCTCTGCCGTTCCTGCTTCGGGCCCCTGCGCACACGCTGAGCACCGAGGCGAGCGCGATGCTGTTCGGGCGGCTCACCAAGAACGCGGCGTGGCTCGCACGCTACGCGGGGGTGGATGGGAGCGAAGCGCAACAGAAGGCCGCGGCGGTCGCGCGCTCGATCCGCGGCCAGTTGCTGGTGCAGACCCGCTGGTGCCTGGTGATGTGTCACATGGAGCGCGCGCTCTATCGCGATCCAGGGCAAGATCTTGAGACGCTGTGGTGGGACCTGGTCGAGCGCTTCCAGTGGCTCAAACGCCCGGAGGGACGCCACGCGCCCGACTGGGCGAGCAAGATCCACTTCAGCATCGCTCCGGTCTACTACCACAACTACATGCTCGGGGAGATGATGGCCTCGCAGCTCCAACGCCACATCCTGCGGACGGTGCTGCAGGGTGGAGCCGGCGCGTGGCAGCGCTACGTCGCGAGCCCGGAGGTCGGATCATTCCTGAAGACGAAGCTCTATCGGAGCGGGCGTCTCTTCGACTGGCGGGAGACGCTGAAGCGGGCCACCGGCGAAACGCTGAGCCCGGTCGCGCTGATCGAGGAGCTGAGCGGCGGGGACTGATCGCGCCGTGCGATTTTCGACTACAATGCCGGCCCGGACCCGGCGACCGCCGGCGGCCCGCCATCGACCGAGGACCTTGAACGTGCGCCAGCTGCTCATCACGCTGGGATTCGTGTGCGCGCTCGCCGCGCCGGCGTGGGCCGGCCCCGGCGACGCGAATCCCGACAGCATCTACCTGGTCGGCGAGTTCGTGGACCCGGTGTGCATCTTCCAGCACGGCATGCAGGGGGTCGCGCAGCGCCAGTGCGCGATGGTGAGCGGCCGGGTCGAGCAGGGCATGTACTTCCTCGACATCCGCCAGCGCAAGCTCTACACCATCATCGGGCAGAACCACTGGGAGGATCCCAGGCAGGGATTCCTCGACGCGCTCGGCGACACCTTCGCGATTCGAGCGCACGTGTGGCGGCGGGCGGGCGCTGCGGCGATCGCGATCAATGCGGTGTATCCGTTCCGCGATCAGCCGGCGCCACGCGTTGCGCTCTGGCCGTGGCGGTGGGAGTGGAGCGTGCTGCTGGGATGCGGGCTGCTCGCCGCCCTCCACCTGCTGGCGCTGGGGCCGCTGCGCCGCCGTCTCGGCGCGCCCAATGGCCGCTTCGAGTCCGGGCGCGCCGCAACGTTCCTCGCGGGACTCGTGGTGGTGCTGGTCTCCCTCGACGGTCCGCTCCACGATCTCAGCGATCTCTACCTCTTCAGCACCCACATGGTGCAGCACCTGCTCCTCGCGCAGGTGTTCCCGCCGCTGTTCATCCTCGGCATCCCCCCGTGGCTCTGGCGTCGCATGCTCGAGTCCCGCCCGTTCGCGCGACTCTGGAATACCTTCGGCGCCGTGCCGGCCGGATTCGTGCTCTACATCATCGTGTTCTCGATCTGGCACGTGCCGGTGCTCTATAACCTGATGATGCGCGAGCACGGCTTCCACATCGTCATGCACCTGATGGTGATGGCGACCGCCGTGCTCATGTGGTGGCCGGTGGCCGGTGGCGATGCCGTGGAGCGCCCGCTGAATCCCGGCGGGCAGATGCTCTACCTGTTCCTGCTCGGCATTCCGATGATGGCGGTCGCCGCGCCCATCACGTTCGCGGCCCGGCCACTGTACGACTGGTACACGTTCGCGCCCCGGCTGTGGGGCATGTCGGCGGTGGACGATCAGCGTCTGGGCGGGCTCATCATGTGGGTGCCGGGCGGACTGTTCTACTGGGGCGTGATGAGCGTCGTCTACTTCCGCTGGGCGGCGCGTGAGGGCCGCTCGGACGATCCGCTGGTGATTCGCGGCGTGAGCTGAACGCGCGGCCCGGGGTGCGGTTGCCCGCCGCGCCCGTGCGATGCGATAGTCGCGTTCGATCCGTTTCCCGATCCCGCCACGAAAGGAGCGATGCATGGCAGGCACCACCACCCCGGCGCCCCGCGGACTCGACGGCGTCGTCGCGGCGCAGACCCGCCTCAGCCACGTGGACGGCGTCGGCGGCGTCCTCATCATCGGCGGCTACGAGCTCAAGGAGCTGGCGGGCCGGGTGAGCTTCGAGCAAGCGGCCTACCTGTTGTGGAAAGGCGAGCTGCCGGGGCGCGAGCAGCTTGCGGGCCTGCGTGCCGAGATGGCCGCGCTGCGCGCCCTGCCCGCGACCACGCTCGAGGTGATCCGATCGGCCGCCAAGGCCTCGCCGATCGACGCGCTGCGCATGGCCTGCGCGACGCTGTCGCTGGACATCGCGCATCCTGACGACATCGCGCGCGAGGCCGATCTCGCGCGGGCCATGATGCTGGCGGCGCGATTCCCGACGATCGTTGCTGCGCACACCCGCATCGCGGCGGGGAAGGAGCCGATCGCGCCCCGCGCCGATCTGGGCCTCGCCGCGAACTATCTCTACATGGTGCACGGCAGCGAGCCCGATCCGCTCGCGGCCAGCGCGCTCGACACCTACTGGGTCACGGTGATCGACCACGGCATGAACGCTTCCACCTTCGCCGCCCGCGTCATCGCCAGCACGCGCTCCGACATGGTGAGCGCGGTGACCGGCGCGGTGGGCGCGCTGAAGGGCCCGCTGCACGGTGGTGCCCCGGGCCCGGTGCTCGACATGCTGGTCGAGATCGGCAGCGCGGACAACGCGGAGGCATGGATCAAGAAGGAGCTCGCCGCCGGGAGGCGCATCATGGGATTCGGGCACCGCGTGTACAAGGTGCGCGATCCGCGCGCCGAGGTGCTGAGCAAGACGGCGGAGGAGATGGGCAACGCCGTGCTGCACGATCGCAAGCTGTTCGATCTCGCCCGCGCCGTCGAGCAGACCACGCTGCGCGTGCTCGAGGAGCACAAGCCCGGCCGCAATCTCAAGACCAACGTCGAGTTCTACACCGCGCTCGTGCTGCAGTCGCTCGGGCTCCAGCCGCGGAGCTTCGTCGCGATGTTCGCGTGCGGGCGCGTCGCCGGCTGGTGCGCGCACGTGATCGAGCAGCACGCAGAGGACCATCTGATCCGTCCCCAGTCCGAATACGTGGGGCCGCGCGGGCTCACGCTCGCGCGCTGATCCGGGCGCGGGAGCGCCCCGGCGCATCACCTATGAAACGCTTCCTGTTCTTCGCGATCTCGGCGCTCGCGATCTTCGCAGCTGCATCGGCGTGGCTCGCGCTCTATCCCGGCGTGCCGCGAGACCTCGGCGGCGCCGTCGACCTCGATCGCACCGCGCGGCGCGTGTCGATCCCGGTGGGAGACGACACGATCGATGGCTGGGTGTTCGGGGGAACACGCCGCGAAGTCGTCCTCCTGTTTCACGGGTACGGCCGCGACCACACCCGCGCCTGGCGCTATGCCGCGTTCCTGCTGCGCGCGGGCTACGGGGTCGTCACCGTGGATTTTCGCTCGTCGCGCGTGCACGATCGCAAGCCCACCACCCTCGGCCACTACGAGTCGATCGACGCAGAAGCCACGCTCGAATGGGTGGAGCGCGATCCCGCGCTGCGGCGGGATCGCATCGGCGTGCTCGGCGAATCGCTGGGTGGCAGCGTGGCGCTGTGGCTCGCCGCACGCCATCCCGAGATCGCGGCCGTGGTCGCGGACTGCCCGTTCGCGACCGGCGCGCGCGCGATCGAGGACGCGACCGAGCGCTGGGCCCACGTGCCCCGCTGGCCGGCGGCCGCGCTGGCGCGCGCGGGCGGCCGCGTGCTGACCGGATACGATCCGGGGGCGCTCGACGCGATCGCGGCCGCCGAGTCGCTGAGGAGCCGCCCGCTGCTCTTCATCCACGCGCTGCGGGACGATCGCTTCGCGCCGGAGCAGGCCCGGGATCTCTGGCGCGCGGCCGGCGCGAAGGACGAGATCTGGCTATTGCCGGAGGGTCACAACCAGGCGTGGCGATTGCACGGTGCCGAGTACGAGCGGCGCGTGCTCGCATTCTTCGGCCGGTATCTCGGCGAGGGCACGCTCGCGAATCTGGGCGAGGGGGCGAGGTCCGGCGCCGCGGTCTCCGCGCACGCCGTCGCCTCGCTCGCGCGCGGCGCGGCCCATCGAGTGGCCGGCGCGGCCCATCGCGGATCGCGGAAGCCATGAGCGCGGGCAAGGCGCGCGTCGCTCGCGCCGCAGCCGGGGCCGCGATCCACCTGGGAACGCAGGGCTGGTCATACCCCGACTGGATCGGCGTGTTCTACGCGCCGGGGTCGAAGCAGGAACACTACCTGCCGTTTTACGCGCGGGTGTTCGACACCGTCGAGCTCGACACCACCTTCTACCATCCGCCGCGCGCCTCCGTGGTGCGCTCGTGGGACCGGCACACTCCCGCGCATTTCCGGTTCGCCGCGAAGGTGCCACAGGCCATCACCCACACCGCGCGGCTCTCGAAGGTCGGGGAACAGATGCAGGCCTTCGCGCGCGCGCTCGAGCCGCTGGGGGAGAAGCTCGGGCCGCTGCTGGTGCAGATGCCCGCCGAGTTCACGCGGGAGGCCGGCAACGTCGGACTGCTCGATCGCTTCCTCGCGGCCTCGCCCGCCGCGGTGCGGCTCGCGATGGAATTCCGCAACGCATCCTGGCACGTGCCCGCCACCGCGGAGCTGCTGCGCGCGCGGCACGCGGCCCTGGCCTGGACGCAATGGCGCGAGCTGCCGCGGCTCACCGACGTGACCGCCGATTTCCTCTACCTGCGCTGGCTCGGTGACCGGCGCGAGATCGAGACCTACGACCGCGTCCAGATCGATCGCGCCGACGCGTTCGACGCATGGGAGCGCGATCTGATCCGGGTGCTGCCCGCGGTGCGCGAGGTGTTCGGCTACTTCAACAACCACTGGGCCGGTCACTCGCCCGCCAGCGCGAACGAGATGAAGCGGCGTCTCGGGTTGATCCCGGTCGACGCGAAATCGCTGTGGCCGCAGGGCGAGCTGTGGTAACCGCCCGCTGAGCGAGCCGCTCGGGCCCGGGCTCAGTACCCGGGCCCTGAGGCCCGTGCTCAATACCCGGGCCCTCTGGCCCGTGCTCAACTCCCGGCCGGGGCCTGCCGAAAACTTCTAGGCACCGCCCCGGACCGGCCTCGTGGGCCGCGAGCGCCGGCGGCTGGCGCATGCGTTCGTCCTGCGAGCGACCCTCATGGCCCAGCATTCCACCGCCGCCCGCGATCATCGCGAGCCCGAGCACGTCCCCGGCCGGCCGGCCGCGACGCCGGCGGCCGCGCCTTCGACCGCGCGACCGCATCGCGTCCTCGCGCTCGACGCCGCACGCGGGCTCGCGGTGGCGCTCATGGCGCTCGACCATTCCGCGTTCTTCACGCGCATCAACGTGGTCGCCGAGCGTTACGCCGGGCGACCGACGGCGATGGGAGGGCCGGCGTACGAGATCATCGGGCTCCTCACCAACGTCGCGGCCCCGATGTTCTGGCTGTTGAGCGGGATCAGCATCGCCCTGCTCGCCGAGCACAACCGCTGGCGCTTCGGCTCGGAGTGGCCGACGACCCGGTTCCTGCTGGTGCGAGCCGCGGTGCTGGTCGCGATCGAGATCACCGTCATGCCGCTGCTGTGGGCGCGCGTCCATCATTTCAAGTACGGCTACGACTTCGAGCTGCTCTCGGCCCTTGCGGTGAGCATGGTGCTCATGTCCGCTTTGCGATTCCTGCCGCCGCTGGTTCTCGTCTCGTCCATGCTCGCGTTGTTCGCGGGCTACCCGTGGCTGCTCGCCAACGCCCACGGCGCGCTGGCCCACGGCGGGCTCGGGGCTCGCATGTGGCTCGCGTACGACATGCGACATTCGCCGGGTGTCGCGTTTCCGGTGCTGGGCTGGATCGCGCCGATGGGCATCGGGTACGCGCTCGGCCGGAACCTGTGGCGGCCCGTGCTCCGGCGCCCGCTCACCTGGGCCGCGATGGGCGTGGTGTCGCTCCTGACGTGGCTCGCGCTCGGGCTCGATCTCGGATACGGGACCTTCGCCACGCGGCTGGCGCCGCACGGCGGTGGCGCGTTGTTCATCATGAGCAAGGGGCCGCCGGGGCTCGATTTCATGGCGTTCAATCTGGGGCTCGCCGCCTTCGCGCTCGCGCTGCTCTGGAGCGGTAAGGTGCCGCTCGATCGCGGCCCGGGGCGCTGGCTCGTCGTGTTCGGCCAGGCGCCGCTGTTCGTCTACGTCCTCCACCTGGCGGTCTACAAGGTGATCGGCCGCGCCGGGCTGCACCTCGCCCCGCGCCACGATGCTTTGCGATACGCGCTGGTCTGGATCGCGGGAATGGCGATCATGTTCCCGCTCGCTCGCGGGTATCGCCTGCTCAAGGAGCGCGCGGGATTCGGGGCCCTGCGATACCTCTGAGCCCCGGGCCACGGCGTCGCGGGAGGGTGACGGCGGGCCCCTCCGCGGCGGCATCGCGGCCGCCGCGGGCGCGCTAGACGCTGCCCTTCGCTTCCCGGCCCGTGACCGTGCCGAGCCCGCGCAGCGCCGCGTCGCGTGCCGCGTCGATCTGGGCCTCGGGGCCGGAGAGGTAGAGCCGCCCGTAGGCGCCGAACAACGAAGCGTCGATCAGCTTCACGCGCGCCGCCTTGAGCGCTTCGTTCGCGCCGAACGCGATGTATCCCGCCGGCTCGGTCTCGAGAATGAGCAGACTCTCGCCGGCGATCAGCATGTCGCCGTATCGCGTCTTGTTGATGACCTGCGCATGATAGGGCTCGACCGCTCGGATCACCTGGTCCGAGACCACGCGTGGCTTCATCCGGTCGTGCTCGTCGATGCCGAGGTACTGGAGCACCGCCTGCCCGCCGAGCTGCACCTGCCCCTTGTCGCGATGGTGGATCTCGAGCAACCCGAACGCGCGCTCGACCACCATGATCGCGGGCGTGCACTGCGTCGCCTTGAGCGCGACGTCGGTGATCCGATTGATGATCAGGCCCGGCGCGGTCTCGATCAGCATCGATGCGTCACCCGCCACCGGCAGGAACCCGCGGGCGGTGGTGCCGATGAACGCCGCGAGCTGCGGCTGGAGGCTGTCGAGGAAGATGTAGCTGCGCAGCGTGACGTCGGCCATGCCGCGGCACGTTAGCGGGGCGGGAGACGCGCGTCAATCCGGGGAGGGCGCTGGTAGTGGTCTAGTTTCAAATCAGCCCGATTGCTTGCGCGGGCACGTAGGCACGGACTATGCTCGCCCCTTTCCGCGGCTGAGGCCGTCGCGCAAACCGCGCAGGACGCTGTCGCCGCCACGAAGGAAGGGTCCGGTTGTGACGGTCTGCGTCGCAGCGCTGTGCAGGTTTGGCAGCCAAACCAAATACCAAGACTGGGTCCTAGGTGCCTCCGATCAGATGTTGACCTCGGATGTCATAGAGTTCGAGCCTCGACGCTCCAAACTCGAATGGCTCGGTCAATCGCTGGTCGCAATGGTTGCGGGGAACGTGTCGATCCAGTCCGGCATCTTCAGCCAGCTTCGGAGCCTGATCGCAACTCGCGACGAAGCAAGCGATCCAGAAGTGGGGTGGGTAGCTGAATCCTATGGGCGACTCGCCACCGCAGCCTACAGGGCAAAGGCCGAGGCAGACATTCTCGGCCCGTACGGGCTCACGTGGAAGAGTTTTAACCAGCAGCAGCAGAACTTGAGCGCTGGACTTGTCGAGATGCTGATTGGTGGTCTAGCCGAGTCGGCCAAGGACTACGACTTGGAAGTCGGGTGCATCATTGCCGGCGTAGACGCGACTGGTGCCCACATCTTCATCGGTAAGCGCGGCGCACCCAGTTGCGAGGACTCGGTTGGGTTCGCGGCAATCGGAACGGGCGGCTGGCACGCGAACTCGTACCTAATGCTCCAAGGCCACACGCGAGAAGTGGCCGCCTCTGCCGCCCTTGTGTCCGTGTTCTTCGCGAAGAAGCGCGGCGAGATCGCTCCTGGTGTCGGGCGGGCCACCGACGTGTTCTCTATCGGCCACGACGGAAATCGAGGGCTCGACGGCCCGGACTCACCAATGGTGAAGGACCTCGACCGACTATATAGGCGGGAACGGATGGCTGCTCAAAGAGGGGAGCGGGGGGCTAGAGAAACAATGGCCAAATACTTTGAGAAAAGAAGAGTCAAAGGTGGCTAGTGGATCAGTTCGATTTTTTCCAACCGAGCAGCACCGTGAGCCCGGCTCCGCCGAGAAGCGCGGCGATCACCAGATCCACCGTCCGGGCGATCGGCGCGTAGCCGGATCGCAGCATCGCCATGTCGTTCGGATAGTAGCCGTCCGGGAGGTTGAAAAAGTGGCTGGTCGCCCGGTCACAGGGAGCCAGAATCAGCCCGCACGCGATCCAGCAGGCGAGAGCAAACGCAAGGCGTTGGCGATTGTTCATGTGCTCCTCCTAGTCGAGCAGGGCGAGGATGTCTTCCACATCCCAAAGCCGGTTGGTTACGCCCGCCGCCATGGCCGGGGTCACGCGCAGCGTCTGATGGATGCGGCAGAAGTTGTAATGCATGAAGTGGAGATCGATCGCACGCTGGTGCATCTCGACCTTGCGGCTGAATCCATTGCTGAGCCTCGTGAACCGGCGCATGCTCATGCGCATGGTCAGGTTTTGCCGCTCGACATAGCTTGTGGAGATGTGCCGTCGGTTCGGATCGCCGCTGATAATTGCGGCTTGCGTGCCGGTGAGGTGCGCCGGGCTGTAGCGGGCTTCGTTCTGGGGGTCAGTCCCGAAAATCTTGGTCAGCGTCGCGTAGTCAATCTCATGGCCAAAGACACGCTCGACGGCATCCGGGTAGGCGGTGTGGCCGTCAGTAGTCAACTGAAAGCGGCCACGCATCCGCACCGACAGGTTGAAGAGGAATTCTCGAGCGGCGCGCTTGTTTCTCGGGCCAACCAGCCAGCACGGAACGAGCTTCGTGTCCGCACAAATCGCCGTCCACGTCCATGTGTCGCCGTAGCCGGGCTCCTTGGCGAATTTCTCGGGCAGGTTCTTCTGCTTCGCGTAGATGAAGCTCCAAATCTCATCGCACTGAATGCGCTTGCAAGGCAGGCCGCGAAGCGTCACGTCCTGATACTCGGCGCACGCCGAGCCGAGATCGCGCAGGAGCTTCTCAATCGTCATGCGGGCAAAGCCGGTGATTCGCGCCGTTGCCCGAAGGCTGTTGCCTTCGACCAGCACCGCCACGATTCGAACCTGCTCCTCAACACTCAACCTGTTCATGTAGCCATGATGCTTGCTCGGGCAGGCAAAGTCAAGCAAGAAAGAATCGAGCTAGGCCGCCGAGGACTCGGACAGGTCGGCCATCCTGACTATCGCGCGGGTGGGAATCGTCATGTCTCCGCAGCCTTGTTGCCCGCACCCCTCATTGGGCTGCGAAACGTGCGGGACAATCACCTTGCAGTCGTCGCCGTCGTGGATAAGCCAGCCGACAGATCGACACGTCAAAAGATGCGGGGAGCAGCCATCAAGCTGCTCCCACGTTGCCGAGCAACCGAATGAATCCAGCCATTCCACGAGCACCAGCCGCATCAGGGCTTCTTCTTGTTCCCCTTGTCCGGGGCTTGGGTGAGTGCCGAACCGGCCACGCTCTTCACCCTCTTGGTGGAGTTGCGGGCGCGCAAAATGGCACTGGCTGCCTTGGAAACCTCCGAAGAGGTTTTCTCGTTCTTAGCCATGCTTTTCCCCTTTCGATTGGTTCTCAACCGCGCCACATCCTACTTCTTCTTGCCCCACCGCGACCAAGCCGCCTTCTTGGCGATGGCCCGCCTCCGCGCGACCGACAGGCTCGCGGCGCGGGCCATCCCGCCCTTGGAGGCTCCGAGTTTCGACAAGGCCACGGCGGCCGGATTTCTCGTGTCCGGGGCCACTGGGGTTTGCTTGGTAGCTTCCTGAACGACTTGGAAGGCGAGCCGGTTCGGATCGCGAGGGCGTTTTCTTGCGCGGGCAGGCATGCACGTAATGTGGCACGTCACGCCCGTTTTGGGAAGGGGGCCGCGTGTTCAAACTAGACCACTACCAGGGCGCTATCCCAGCTCCGCCATGCGGGCCCACAGCGAGTCCAGCTCGGCGCGCAGTCGCTCGTATTCGGTCACGAGCTGTTTCGCGCGCGGGCCATCGTGGTACATGTCGGGATCGGCGAGCTGCGACTCGAGCGCGCGAAGCTTCGCCTCGCGGGCCTCGATGTCCTGCTCGATGCGCAGCAGCTCCTTGTCGCGTTTCGGCTGCCCACCGCGGGCGGCGCGCTCCGTCCCGCGGCCCGGCTGCTTCCGGGGGGGCGTCGCGGGCGCCGCGGGCTTCACGGCCGCCCGCGGCTGCTCGCGCGTGGCGTCCGCCCGCGGCGGGACGGCGCCCGCCACGCGCGCGAGCCGCGCCGATTCGTAGTCGTCGTAGCCGCCCGGATAGAGCACGACGCGCCCGTCGTTGACCTCGATGATGCGGGTCGCGAGCCGGGCCATCAGCGAGCGGTCGTGGGTCACGACCACGATCGCCCCCGGATACTGCTCGAGAGCGTCCTCGAGCACTTCCTTGCCCGCCAGGTCGAGGTGGTGGGTGGGCTCGTCGAGCAGGATGAGATTCGCGGGCGCCATCAGGATGCGTGCGAGCGCGACCCGCTGGCGTTCGCCGCCCGAGAGCACGCGGCACAGCTTGAACACGTCGTCGCCCGAGAACAGGAAGTTGCCGAGCAGGCTCCGCAGCCGCGGCCGCCACTCCGCGGGCGCCACGTCCTCGACCGCGCCCAGCACCGTCTGGGTGGCGTCGAGGGTCTCGGCGGCGTGCTGCGCGAAGTAGGCGAGCTTCGTATGGGGATAGGTCTCACGCTCGCCGGCGCGGGGCTCGAGCTGTCCCTCGATCACGCGCAGCAGCGTGGTCTTGCCCGCGCCGTTCGCGCCGACGATCGCGACCTTGTCGCCGCGTTCGATCTCGAGGCGCGCGCCCGCGAACACGTCGGCCTCGCCGTATCCGAACGCCACGTCCTTGAGGCGGACCACGGTGCGCCCGGCGTGCGGCGGGTCGGGGAAGTGAAACCGGATGCTCTTCGCGCGGTGCGGGATGACCACGCGCTCGGTCTTGAGCCGCGCGATCATCTTGCGCTTGCTCTGGGCCTGCGCGGCCTTGGTGTTCTTCGCGCCGAAGCGTTCGACGAAGCGCGACAGCTCGGCGATGCGCTTCTCGACCTGCGCGTTCTGCGCCTCGAGCCGCTCGCGGCGCAGCTCGCGCTCCTCCAGGTACTGCGTGAACTTCATGGGATAGTCGCTGAGCGTGCCGCGGTCCAGCTCGCGGACCTCGGTCGCGACGCGGTCCAGGAAGACGCGATCGTGCGAGACCACCACCAGCCCGCCGTGAAATTCCTCGAGGTAGTCCTCGAGCCACTCCATCGCGGGCAGATCGAGGTGGTTGGTCGGCTCGTCGAGAAACAGCAGCGTGGGGTCGGTGAGCAGCAGCGCGGCGAGCGCCGCGCGCATGCGCCAGCCGCCGGAGAACTCCGCCAGCGGCCGGTCCTGATCGCGCCTCGAGAATCCGAGACCGGTCAGCACGCGCCGCGCCTCGGGCTCGAGCGCGTGCTCGTCGCCGAGCTCGAGGTGGTGCTGCAGCTCGCCCGCGCGCTCGAGCAGCGCTTCGAGATCGGCGTCCTCGGCGCGGATCCCGGAGAGCCGCTGGTGGAGGGCGTCGAGCTCTTCGCGCATGCCGAGCAGGTGGCGATGCGCCTCCATCGCGCGGTCGAGCACCGTGCCGTCGAATCGCTCAGCCGCCTCCTGCGGCAGGTAGCCGAGCCGCGTGCCGCGCGCGAGCACGCGCGCGCCCGATTCCGGCTGGTACTCGCCCAGCATCACGCGGATGAGCGTGGTCTTGCCCGCGCCGTTCGGCCCGACCAGCGCCACGCGGTCGCCCGGTGCGAGCACCCAGTCCAGGTCCTCGAAGAGCACCCGATCGCCGATCGAGTAACGGAGTTTCTGCAGCTGGATCACGCCCACCCCTGTCGTGCGAGTCGAAGGCTGCCTGACAGCGCGTTGCGCGCAAATGCGTTGACTCGGTGACGAGTGGCGGCCGATACTCCGGTCGCCGGTCCCAGTACCGGTTGTGTTCCCGCTCCACGCTCGATCGAAAGTCCGGCCAACATGAACCTGGCTTCCCCGCCCCGCCTCCGGCTCATGGTCGCGATGGTCGCGAGCTGGCTCGGCGTTCTGAACGCCGACCCCTCGTGGGCGTCGTGGATGGTGGCACCCTATCCCATTCGAGCCAAGGATTTCACGCTCGTCAAGCGCGACGGGACGTACCACCTGTTCTACATCCGCAACAACACCTCGCTGCCTTCGAACCTGACCGAGCGTGATCTGGGCCACGCGGTGTCGAACGACCTCTACCAGTGGACCCAGCTCGAGCCGGTCATGGCGGTCAGCGACAGCGGATGGGACAGCAGCCACGTGTGGGCGCCCAGCATCGTCGAGCGCGACAGTGTGTACTACCTCTTCTACACCGGGGTCGCCGACGGGCCCGGGAGCTTCGGGCTCCACCAGCGGATCGGCGTCGCGACCTCCACCGATCTCGTGCAGTGGAATCGCATGGATCAGCCGGTCCTCGGTTGCGACGGGGTGCCGTGGTGCTGGTGCGACACCACCTCGGGCGCGCCCTTCAGGGATCCATTCGTCATGCCCGATCCATCCGTGCCGGGGCGCTGGCTCATGCTCTACAGCACCGCGCCCGACAGCGACCATGCCTCGATGGTCGCCGCAGTGGCGGCCTCAGACGGCGACTTCACGCGCTGGACCGATCTCGGCCCGCTCTGGATCACCTATACGGCGTACAGCTACAACGACCTCGTCGAGTCCCCGCACCTGTTCGAGCACGCCGGGCTCTCGTATCTCTTCTTCACCACCAGCTCCGGGCAGCCGCTCAGCTTCGCCACCAGTTCCGATCCGCTCGGCGGTCTCGCGGGGTGGACCTACCGCGGGCGGCTCTCCAACATGCTGAACGTCGACACGCGATCGTGGTTCGCGTCCGAGTACTTCCGCGACGGCGACGTGGAGTACTTCGGGGTGGTCAACGGCCAGGTCATCCAGCTGATGCGGATCGTCTGGGACCCGGACTGGGGCTTCACGCTCACGCAGCCCGATCTGCTCCACGTCCAGCACATGACCTGGTCCCTGCCGCTCGCGAGGGCGGGGGATGACCTCACGCTGTTGATCCAATCCAGCGGTTGGTATGGACGCTCGGCTCAGATCGACGCGTTCCTGAGGGATTCGACCGGACTCGAAACCGCGATCCCGCCGGGTGACCTGGGCCTGCCGGCCGATATTCCGCTCGACGCGGACACCACGAAGTTCACGTGGACGGTCGGGCTCGCCGACAGCAGCGTCGACAGCACGGGCGTCGAGATCGTGCTGCGGCTCCGTGACCGCACCTGCGAGACCGCCGAGCTCCGAGTGCTTCCGGCGCCGGAGCCGCCACCACCGCCACCGCCTCCACCACCGCCACCTCCGGAGCCCACGCCGGATCCGACGGCGATGAGCGATCCGGAGGGTCGAGACGCGAACGGGCCGGGGCCCAAGCTGCGCATTCTGCGCAACGGAATGTTGGGCGCGGGGACGGCGCTGCTCGCCGATCTGCCGGACGCGGCCCCGGCTCGGCTCGATGTGTTCGACGTGCAGGGGCGCCGGGTGCGCACGCTGGTCTCACGCGACCTGCCGCGCGGTGCCAGCGTCATCGCGTGGGACGGGCGCGACGCGCGCGGCGCCAGCCTGCCGCACGGCATCTACTTCGCGCGTCTCACCACGCCGGGCGCGGTGCGGACCGCGCGGATCGTGCTGTTGCGGCCTTAGCGGCGTTCGCGCGTCAGCTCGCGACCATCTCCTGCGGCGCGCGCGCCGTCAGGCGCTCCGGGTTCAGCCCGTCGAGCTCGGACGATACGAAGCGCCCGTCCTTGCGCACCAGCTCGCCGTCGAACCAGATCTCGCCGCCGCCGTATTCGGGCCGCTGGATGAGCACCAGGTCCCAATGCACCTGCGAGCGGTTGCCGTTGTCGGCGATGACGTAGGCCTGTCCCGGCGTGAAGTGGAGCGAGCCCGCGATCTTCTCGTCGAAGAGCGTGTCCTTCATCGGCGTCAGGATGTAGGGGTTGAAACCCAGCGAGAATTCCCCGATGTGGCGCGCGCCCTCGTCGGTGCCCAGCACCTCGTCGAGCCTCGGCTGCGGGTCGCCGGTGGCCTTCACGATGCGCCCGCCCTCGAACGTGAAGCTCAGCTGCGTGAACGTCGTGCCGAGGTAGAGCGATGGCGTGTTGTACGTGATCGTGCCATCGACCGAATCCCGCACCGGTGCGGTGAAGCATTCGCCGTCGGGAAGATTGCGCCGTCCCTCGCACGGCACCACGCCGATTCCCTTGATGCTGAAGCGCAGATCGGTGCCGGGACCCTTGATGTGCACGCGGTCGGTGCGCCGCATGCGCGCCTCGAGCGGCACCATCGCCTCGGCCATGTGCGCGTAGTCGAGCGTGCAGACGCGGTAGAAGAAATCCTCGAACGCCTCGGTGCTCATGTTCGCCTGCTGCGCCATCGAGGGCGTCGGATAGCGCAGCACCACCCACTTGGTGCGGTTCACGCGGTAGTCGAGATGCACGGGCTGCACGACCGTGCGGGTGTAGAGCCCCATGCGATCGCCGGGGACGTCCGAGAGCTCAGAGCTGTTGCGGGCGCCACGCAGCCCGACGTACGCCTGCACCTGCTGCATCTGGAACAGCTCGACCGCGCTCTGCAGCTTGAATTGCGCCTCGGTGCCGGATCGCAGCAGCTGGCGATGCACCGCGTTGCTCCGGGTGACCACGATCGGAATTGCCTTCGCCTCGATCGTGGCGTCGATGAGATCGAGCACGAGGTCGTCGGGAACGTCGAACGCCTCGATCATGACGGCTTCGCCGGGCTCGAGGCGCGTCGAGTGGCGCACGATGACCTGGGCGAGGCGCGCGTTGCGCGGGTCGCGCATCGGGTATCCTCCGCGGATGACGGCCGGCGCCCGCGCCGGCCGATCGGTATGTCGCGTACGGATCCGCGCCCGGCTTCGCCGCGCGGCGGACCCATGAAACCGCAGTCGACAATGCGCTCAGCATAGCACGGAGGGTCGGGCATGGACGTGTTCCGCGTCGCCGTCATCGGCACCGGGTTCGGTCGTAGCGTTCAGGCGGTGGCGTTCCAGCGCCACCCCGGCTTCGCGCTGGTCGCGATCGCGGGTTCGAGCGATGAGAAGACGCGCCGGGCGGCGGGCGAGCTCGGGATCGACGGCGCGTTCGCCGACTGGCGGCGAATGCTGGACGAGGTGAAGCCCGACCTGGTGAGCGTGGCATCGCCGGTGTGGCTCCACCACCCGATGATGATCGCCGCGCTCGATGGCGGGTCTCACGTGCTGTGCGAGAAACCCACAGCGCTCCATCGATTCCAGGCCGCCGAGATGCGCGACCGCGCCGGGGCGCGCGGCCGGGTCGCCGGGATCAACCACGAGTTCCGATTCTTCCCGGCGCGCCGGATGGCGCTCGCGATGGTGCGACGGGGCGCGATCGGGGTGCCCCGGCGCGGGGAGATCCTGGGGCGCTACCCGATCTGGCCGCTCCCGTCCTCGCGCGGCATGAGCTGGCTCTCGGATCGCGAACGGGGGGGCGGCATCCTCGGCGCGCTCGGCTCCCATCACACCGACTGCCTGCGCCTGTTCTTCGGCGAGCCGCGGGGCGCACTCGCCTCGGTGCGCGTCGAGCAACCGCAGCGCGGCCCGACCGCGGACCAGCCGCAGGCCGGGATCGCGACCGCCGACGACGCATGCACCGTGCACTACGATTTCGCGAACGGGGCCACCGGGCTCGTCGACCTCAACGGGTGCGCGCCGTATCGCTGGGAGCGTTTCGAGATTCACGGCAGCGAGTCTTCGCTGCGATGGGACGAGGCCGGCTACCGGCTCTGGCACCTGGTCGCGGGGAAGGAGCCGGCCGAGGTGACGATTCCCGATGACTTGCAGCTGTCCCCGCGCGCGGGCGATCCGGCGCTGGTCGCGCCGTTCGCGGTGATGATCGAGCGGCTGCACGCCGCGATTCGCGGGGAGCGCGCGATGGAGCCCGGGTTCGACGAAGCGGTCGCCGTGCAGAGCGCGCTCGACGCCGCCCGAGCTTCGAGCGCCGCCGGCGCGCGCATCGCGGTCGAGATCCCGGCGCCGCTTCCGGCGTGAGGTCGCGGGGGTGACGTGCGGATCGAGAGCGGCCGAACCTCCGCCCGCCGCGACCCGGCGCCGCGCGCGGGCCGCGCGATTGGACGCGGCGCGGCCCTTCGCTATACTCGCCGCCTGCCGCGTGGTCCGGCGCTCAGGGCCACGCTCGATCTCGCGGAGGGTTCGTCATGGCTGATTGGGACGTCATCGCCAAGCAACGGCTGACCGAGGACTGGTCCACGCTGCGCTCGGCCTATCTGCCGCTCAACCAGGCCATGCGGCGCACCGTGGATTTTCTCGAGAAGGGCGATGGGACCTTCGCCGAAGTGCTGAGCCTGGTGCGCGAGCGGCTCGACGGAACGCTCAAGAACCTCACCGCGCTCTGCAACCGCCGCTCGCCGTGGGTGCGTCTCGAGGCGATCCGCAATCTCCGCGTGCTCGCGACCGGACTGCGGGGCGCGGCGAACGACGATCCGCGGGCGCTGCTCCGGTTCCAGTTCGCAGTGAGTGAGCTGCTGAGCAACGTGTGGAAGGATGCTCCGGCGGAAGCCCGCATCGCCGAAAACCTCAAGCTGACCGGGGAGCTCGAATTCTGGTTCGGCTGCGATTGCTGCGCGGTCGGCCGGCTCCGCGCCGCCGGGCCCGACGACCCGCCCGACATCACGCGCGGGAAGGAAGTCCGCCTGGTGTGGGAGGTGGACGCGTTGTTCGCGTGGACGCTCGACGAATTCGAGGACTATCTCGCGAGCGAGCGTTACGCCCTGCCCACCACGCCCCGCATCGCGGCGGTCGACGAGCTAAATCTCCCGGTGGTGGACATCGCGAGCGAGGCGCTGCGCCGCGGCAACGAGTTGTTCGGCGGGCAGGGGGGCGGCCTGTTCGGCCCGCTCGACCTGCGCTATCTCGAGCTGACCTAGGCTCGCCGCGCGGACGATCTCGGCCGACCCACGGCGCCCGGGCTGTCAAAGCGCGGTCAAGGTCTGGTCCGCCGTCCAATCTCCGCTTGCGCAACCCGGGTTTCGGAAGTATCCGTCGTGACGATGTGGGCGATGGAGCCGCTCGTCCGCCGTGTGCCGCAGCCGTTCGATCCATCAGGAGGACTCGCAATGAAGCGTGTACTGAGCGTGCTGGCAGTGCTGAGCGCTGTCGCGTTCACCGTCGCCGTGAAGGCCGACGACACCACGGCGAAGGGCGACGCGAAGATGGTGATGCATCCCGGCCCGAAGGCGATGACGCTCAAGGGTGAGCTGGTGGACATGGGCTGCTACATGGGCCACGAGGCGAAGGGCGAGAAGCACAAGAGCTGCGCCACCAAGTGCGTCGCCGGCGGCATGCCGATGGGCCTGCTGACCGACGGCGGCAAGCTCTATCTGCTGACGATGAACCACGAGAACGCCGACCCGTTCAACAAGTGCAAGGACATGATGGCGGCGATGGTCGAGATCACGGGGGTCGTTTCGGAGCGCGCGGGCATGCGCTCGATCGACGTGACCGAAGTGAAGGCCGCCGCCGCGGCTTCCGCGAAGTAGCGCTCCCGCACCCGGGCGCGTGGGATGGCTTAGAGCCCACGCGCCCGATCCACGCATGCGCCTCCGCCCCCTGCTGGTCGTCGTCGCGCTTGGCCTCGCGCTCGCGGCGGCCGCGGCGATTCGGCCCGCGCTGCCCCCCGCGGAGCGTGGCCGCCGGCTCGCGCTGAGCACGGGTTGCTTCGGCTGCCACACCTTCGAGGGCGTGCGCGGCGCCGCCAATCCCGGGCGCTCGGACAAGACCGTTCCCAATTTCGAAGGCGACGTCATGATGTTCGCGAAGACGCGCGACGAGATCCGCGAGTGGATCCGGGACGGCGTGCCGGCCTCGAAGGCGAACAGCCAGAGCTGGCGCGAGCAGCGCGCGCGCGGAACGCTGCGCATGCCGGCGTTCCGCAAGCGCCTCGGTGCGCGCGCGATCGAGGACCTGGCGTCCTACGTCGAGGCGATGGCTGGAGAGCCGGCCCCCGAGGACTCGCTGGCGAAACGCGGTCTCGATCGCAGCGAGGCGCTCGGGTGCTCCGGATGCCATGGCCCGGGCGGCCGGCTCGCGCGGCCCAATCCCGGTTCACTCAAGGGCTACGTGCCATCCTGGGACGGCGGCGATTTCGCGGAGCTCGTGACCAGCCGCGGGGAGTTCGGCGAGTGGGTCGAGCGGGGAGTCAGCCGTCGCTTCGAGGGGAATCCGGCCGCGCAATTCTTCCTGCGCCGCGCGGTGCTGCACATGCCGGCCTACGAGCGACACCTCGAGGCGGGCGACGTGGACGCGCTGTGGGGGTACATCCACTGGCTGCGCGGATCGAAGGGGACGGCGGGGAAACCTTAGCGGCGGGCCTTGCGCGCGGCGGCGCGGGCCTTGGCCTTCTTCTTCTTGGCGTTGACCTTTGCGCGCTTGCGGTGCAGGCGGTGCTTGAAGGATGTCATGTCACTCCTGGGTTCGGGTGCGCGCTCGCATGGCGCGGCCACGCACCCTATCCAAGTTCGCCCGAAACGGCAAGGAGCGACCCCGTTCCGTGAGGTCGCTCCTCGCGGCGCGCCGCCCGATCAGGCCGCGTCGTTCATCGAGCGCTCGGCGAGCGCTTCGGCGGCCGGGCCGGCCTTCACCTCGACCGTCGAGGTGGTGACGACGTAGATGCGCAGGTTGTTGCTCCCCGGGTCCGCTGGGAACATGAAGAACCCGTCCCGTTCCGGCGAGTAGGAGAGCGAATAGCCGCACAGCAGCTCCCCGTCCTTGAACCGGACCGCGAGCTTCTTGCCCTGAGCCGTCTCGGCCGGGCCCGTGATGAAGCCACGCAGATCCTTTCGCTGGCGATCGCCCTCGAAGTCACGAACGAAGAACGCCGCCTTGAGCGACTTGCAGCGGATTTCGACAGACGGCCCACCGTCCACCGGCTGGACGTGAAACAGCGGGCGATTGGGAAAGAAATCCTGGGTCGTTCCCTTCAGGATCTTCCCGGTCAAGGAATGCGCGACCACCTTGTTGAGATCGGCCACTGTGAGTCTCCTCCGGCGCTGGGCGGTGAGGGGGTGGGACGTCGCCCTCGTGGCGACGACCGGTCGGAACCCATCTCCGCAATGGATCATCGGCCCCGCGTGGCCCGGACTTAACCGCCAGCTCGGGCCCGCCCGTGCCACGGTCCGGAGGGCCACCCGCGCACCACCGCTCGCGCCCGCCCGCGGACCGGGATTGAAAGCCTCCGCCCGATTGTGGCAACGTCCGCCCTCATTCACCGGTATTCCCTTCACCGTTCGAAAGGAGACACTCCATGAAGCGGGCCACACTCTGGATCGCCGCAGCGCTCGTACTGGCGGGTTGTCAACAGTCCGGCTCCGGCACCGGCTCGGCCTCTTCCGCCTCGAAAGCCGCGGCGGGCGGCGCGACCCCTGCGGCTTCGAGCGCGATCGCGGGCTCTGTGACCGGCGGCGAGGGCGCGAGCGCCGAGAAGACGATGCCGGATGGGCTCAAGATCACGGATCTCAAGGTGGGTGATGGGGCCATCGCAGAGGGCGGCATGGTGGCGACCCTGCACTACACGGGCTGGTTGACCGATGGAACCAAGTTCGACAGCTCGCTGGATTCGGGGAGGCCGCTCTCGTTCACCATCGGCGAGCAGCCGCGACACATCATCGAGGGCTGGGACGAAGGCGTACGCGGCATGCGCGTGGGAGGCAAGCGCAGGCTGGTCATCCCGCCCGCCCTGGGGTACGGCGCGACCGGCACCCCGGGCGGCCCGATCCCGCCGAACGCGACGCTGGTCTTCGAGCTCGAGCTGTTGAACGTGAAGTAACGCGAGTCGCGGCGCATGCTCCGTCCGCTCGCGCGAACGTCCCCTGAGCCCGTCGAGGAGATCGTCCATGCGCTGGCCCGCCATTATTCCGTCGTTCGCAGCGGCTCCGCTGCTGCTCGCATCCTGCCTTTCGTCCGCCCTCGCGGCGGAACACGCGGCTTCGCCGGTCGCGCTGGAGCCGAGGCTGGTGCGCGACATCGCCTGGCGCTCGGTGGGCCCCGCGAACATGGGAGGCCGGGTCTCCGGCTTCGCGGCGGTCGAGAAGCGGCCGGCGACCTTCTTCATGGCGCTCGGCACCGGTGGAGTGTTCAAGACCACAAACATGGGAACGACCTGGAGCCCGGTGTTCGACCACGAGGCCGTCGCGTCGGTGGGCGCGGTGGCGGTCTGGCAGAAGAACCCCGACGTGGTGTGGGTCGGCACCGGGGAGGCGAACAGTCGCAATTCCTCGTCGTGGGGCAACGGCGTCTATCGCTCGCTCGACGGCGGCGGACACTGGGAGCATCTGGGGCTCGATGCGACCACAACCATCGCGCGGATCGTGACCGATCCCGCCGACAGCAACACAGTCTACGTCGCGGCCCTCGGCCGGCTGTGGGGCGCGAACCCGGAGCGTGGCGTGTTCAAGACCACCGACGGGGGCCGGCACTGGAGCCAGGTGTTGAAGGTGGACGCGCGCACGGGCGCCTGCGACCTGGCGATGGATCCGTCCAACTCGAGCGTGCTCTACGCCGCGCTCTACGCGCGCCAGCGCACGCCGTGGTCGTATACCGGCGGCGGGGCGAGCGGCGGGATCTACCGCACCACGGATGGCGGGCGCTCGTGGACCAGGCTCACGAACGGACTGCCGGCCGAGACGGGCCGGATCGGCCTCGATGTCTATCGCAAGAATCCGAAGGTCGTGATGGCGGTCATCGAGTCCGACCTCGGAGGCCACATCGCGGCGTTCGAGGACAAGAGCCGCTCGGGCGGCGTGTTCCGCAGCGCGGACGGCGGGGAGCACTGGGAGCGCCTGAGCCCCTACACGCCGCGACCGTTCTACTTCAGCCAGATCCGCGTGCAGCCCAATGACGAGCGCCGCGTGTACCTGCTCGGCACCGACCTCTGGATCTCGGACGACGGCGGGCGCTCGTTCCGCGCGGGGGGCGCGCGCAACCTGCACCCCGACTGCCACGCGATGTGGATCGATCCCGCGAACGGCGACCACGTGATGCTGGGCACCGACGGCGGGATCTTCGTGAGCGACGATCGCGCGAAGAACTGGGACTTCATCAACAACCTCGCGCTCGGGGAGTTCTACAACCTCGCGGTGGACAGCCGCGATCCCTACTGGATCTACGGCGGGCTTCAGGACAACCAGAGCTGGGGCGGGCCGAGCAAGACCCGCTTCGAGCCCGAGCCGTTCATCGGCGACCAGGAGCACAACGGGATCCTGAACGATGACTGGTTCTGCCTCGGCGGCGGCGATGGCTTCCACGTGGCGGTGGATCCCGGCGATCCCGACGTCGTGTACTACGAGTCGCAGGGCGCCTACCTGCAGCGCATCGACCTGCGCACCGGCAAGGAGCGGAACCTGAGGCCCTCCGCCAAGGAAGGCGAGCCGGCGTTCCGCTTCAACTGGAACTCGCCGTTCATCGTTTCGCCGCACGATCCGAGCGTGCTGTGGCTGGGTGGCAATCACCTGTTCCGCCTGATCGAGCGCGGCGACCGGTGGGAGCTCGCGAGCCCGGACCTCACGACCCGCGATCCGGACAAGATGGTGACCGGCGGATCGGCCGCCGAGACCCATTGCACCATCGTCACGCTCGCCGAGTCGCCGGTCGCGAAGGGCACGATCTGGACCGGCACCGATGACGGTAAGCTCTGGGTGAGCCGCGATGGCGGCGCCCACTGGAGTGATCTCACCGCGAATCTCCGCGGCGTGCCGTCCGGTCTCTACATGAGCCGGATCGAGGCCTCGCATCACGACGCGAACACCGCCTATCTCGCGATCGACGGCCATCGCACCAACGTGTTCGATCCGTACCTGCTGGTCACGCGCGACGGCGGCAAGAGCTGGCAGTCGATCGTGGGCGACCTGCCGCGCACCGCGCCGGTCAACGTGGTGCGCGAGGACCTGTCGAATCCGAAGCTGCTGTTCGCGGGCACGGAATTCGGCATCTGGATGACGCTCGACGGCGGAACCCACTGGGTCAGGCTCGGCGAGGGGCTGCCGACCGTGGCGGTGGACGACATCGTGATCCACCCGCGCGAACGCGATCTCGTGATCGGCACGCACGGCCGCAGCGTCTACGTGCTGGACGACATCACGCCCTACGAGCGCTGGACCGCCGGCACGCTCGCGGATTCCGTCACGTTCTTCGTGCCGCGGCCCGCGACCGCCTATCTGCATCGCACGATCGGAGGGGTGTGGGGACAGCGCGTGTACACCGCGAAGAACCCGCCGTTCGGCGCCTACCTGAACTACTTCGTCCGCGACTGGACCGGTGAGGGCGTGAGCATCGGCGTCGCGGACAGCGCGGGCACCGTGCTGAGAACGCTCACCGGCCCCGGCACCCAGGGATTGCATCGCGTCGTGTGGGACCTGCAGGGCGAACCCAAGCAGCGGATCGACAGCCCGGAGTGGAGCAATCAGCCCGCGTTCGTCCGGCCCGGCACCTACACCGTCACGCTCACCCGCGGCAAGGACAGGCCGCTCAAGCAGACGCTCGAGGTGAGGGTGGCGAAGGGAGCGGAGCTCCCGGGCGACTGAGCGTGCGCTAGCGTCCCTCGCGCATCAGCACCGGGCTCGCCGTCAGCGAGTCGATGGTGATGAGGCTGCCGTCGCGGCGCACCTGCCCGAACCGCAGCACCCCGGTGGGGCAGGCCTCCACGCAGGCTGAGCAACGCACGCATTCCGGATCCTGCATCGGCACGCCCTTGTTCGCGAAGCTCATGACGTCGATCCCCTGATGGCAGATCGTGGTGCACGCGCTGCACGAGATGCACTTCTTCTTCTCGGGCACGATCGCGAAGCGGCTGAAGCGCGCGTAGATGTGCATGAGCGCGGCGAGCGGGCACATGAACCGGCACCAGAAGCGGCCCGAGTACCAGAAGTAGACTCCGTAGCCCACGACGCCGGCGAGGAAAACGTCCACGGTCCACTTGTATTGCGCCTTGAGCGGCTCGAACACGCGGTCGGCCCAGCTGCCGTCTGGCAGGATCCAACCCGCGATCCGCACCCCCAGCAGCAGCACCGCGACCGCGAGCACCCCCTGCCCGATCAGGTTCAGGCGATTCCACCCGGGGCCATGCGGCATCTTGTGGCGGTGCGTGTCGCCCAGCGTCTCGGCCAGCGCGCCGCACGAGCAGATCCAGCCGCAATAGACGCCCTTGCCGAAGAAGTAGATCCCGAGCGGGATGAGCACGCAGGTCTGGACGAAACCGATCGCGATCCACCACCACAGCGGCTCGTGGGTGAATATGTTGTAGACGTCGAGCGGCCACGCGAGGATGAGCCCGTAGGCCCGCCAGTACTCGCGTCCGTGTCCGTAGGTCACAGCCGGAAACAACGCGTCGGCGAGCGGGCGCGGCAGGAGTCCGTGGTAGCCGAGCTGGGGCAGGATGATCTCGGGGATCAGGAACAGCGGGAGCACCTGCACCGCCATGAGCGTCAGGGTCTGCGCCCTGACGTATGGCGTCCGCCGCCTCCGGATGCGGCGCACGCCGAAGGTCACGACCACGATCGAGTAGGCGAGCGTGTACCAGAACGAGGGCCCCGACGCGCTGATCGCGAGCGTGCCGAGCAGCGTGTGCGGGTCTCCAGCTGCCGACGCGATCGCGCCCCCCGCCGCGGCGAGCAGCGCTCCCAGATTGGTCGGGAACCAGTGGTTCCGATACCAGAGGTCGGACATCGCGCCGCCCGACTTCCAGTTGTAGAGCCAGCCGCAGAACGCCAGGAACAGGGCGAGCCCCACCCGGCGAAGCGGCGTCATCTCGTTCGCGATCGCCACGCCCGAGCGGCGGAAGAACTCGAGCGGCGCCTCGCGTCCGATCATGGCGAACACGACGTCGTTCGCGAGCGTCTCGGAGACTCCGTCACCGCCGGCCAGCACCACCTCGCGCTCGCCGATCGACTTCACGTGAGTGCCGGGTCGCAGCGTGAGGCGGCCGGGCGGGTGCGGCACTCCGAGATAGGGCCCCGCCGCGCTGGTCACGAGCTCGGAGGTCGGGTGCTCGACCGCGACCTCCGCCATCGGGTCGCGCATGAGCGCCTCGAGCTTCGCGATGTTCTCGGGCTTGGGCCGCGCGAGCTCCGGCTTGCGATGGGAGAGGGTCACGTCGGCGCCGCATCCCGCGAGGGCGATCGCCGTCTCGAGCGCCGAGTCTCCTCCGCCGACCACCAGGCAACGCCGCCCCGTGAAATCCTTCGGGTCGTGCAGCCGGTGGTAGACCTTGCCCAGCGCTTCCCCCGGCACCGAGAGCCGGCGAAAATTGCCGCTCCGTCCGATCGCGACCAGCACGCGGCGCGCGACCCGCGGGGCGGCGTCGGCGACGTGCACCGTGAGGAATCCACCGCGACGCTCCACCCGCTGCGCGCGCGCGCGCGTCACTTCGATCCCGGCGGCGGCGACCTGCGCGTTCAGCTCGTCGAGCAGCGCCTCCTTAACGTCGGCGTGCACCTGGAGTCCGCCGGCCGGCGTCATCTCGCGCGGGTAGGTGTAGATCGGCTTGGCCTTCGGGAAGTTGACGAGGGTGAAGAACGGCTCGGCGCTCTCGAGCACGGCGAACGCCAGCCCTCGACGCTTCGCCTCGATCGCGGCGGCGAGTCCCGATACCCCCCCGCCGATGATGACGAGGTCGAGCAGTCCAACCGGCCCCGGGGCATCCGAGCGCAGCGCGGGGTCGGACGCGATGGCGTCCACCGCGCGCGCCCCCGAGTCGAGCGAGAACTTGAGGAGCGGGATGCCGGTGAGATCGCCCGCGACGTAGATCCCCGGCACCCTGGTGCTGCCGTCCGCACGCACCTCGGGGAGCTTCTCGACGGTTCCGGCCGGCCAGCGGGTGTGCAGCCAGCGCGCGTAGCGACTCACGAGGCGGAGCATGGATTCCAGGATGCGGTCGCGGCGGCCCTAGTCCGCCGCGGCCCGCGAGGTCCGCGGCCCCGGGGATGGAGCCAGGTTCCGGGGCCAACGCGAAGGGCGGCGCGTGAGCGCCGCCCCGGTGCGTGAGGTGGTACCTCGGGCGAACCTTTGTGACAATTTCAGGCCTTGCGGACGTTGGCCGCCTGCAGTCCCTTCGGACCACGGGTGACATCGAACTCCACGGCTTCGCCCTCGGCGAGCGTCTTGAAGCCCTCGCCCTGGATCGCCGAGAAGTGCACGAACACGTCCTCTCCACCCTCCTGGGAAATGAATCCAAATCCCTTCGCCTCGTTGAACCACTTCACCGTGCCACGAGCCACAGACATACTCCTTGAAAGCAGGGCGCGACGGCCCTCTGTAAATTGCCGCCATGACGCGACGGCTGCGTCCGGTCACTGCGACCGGCGGTTCGAACAGGAGGATCGCGAGCAAACAAAACCCGCCAGGAAGGTCCCTGGCGGCGTTGAACGCTCGATGAAACGTCCACCTTCTGCCGAAGACGCGCATGACTATCTCCACCTCGGGGCCGCAAGGCAAGAGAATTTTCGGTGCGTTTGGGCCGCTCGGAATGCGGCTCTCATGAATCGAGCGTCAACCGCGTGGCCGGAACTTGATGCTGCAGCCCAGCGACTTGGTCTCCGCCACCGCCACCTTCTTTCCCGCGGCCACGGCGTTGACGGCGTCCGCGAGGTAGCGCGCCTTCACCGCTTCGGGCTGATGCGCGTTGTCGTCGACCGTGCCGTGGTAGACGAGCCGGCCCGCGGCGTCGAACAGGTAGGCCTCCGGGGTGCGCGTGGCGCCGAACGCGCGCGCCACGTCCGAAGTCGCGTCCACCACGTAGGGGAATGTCATCCCGTGCGCCTTCGCGTTGCTCCGCATGACCGGGTAGTCGTCCTCGGGGACGGTCCCGGGATCGTTCGAGTTGATGGCGATCACCCCGATGCCACGCTTCGCGCAGCCGTTGCCGAGCTCGACGATGCGCGTCTGCCAGGCCTTCACCCACGGGCACGCGTTGCACATGAAGATCACGAGCGTGCCCTTGCGCCCGGCCTCCTCCGCGATGCTGAGGGCGCGTCCGTCCACGTTCATCATCTTCACGGCGGCCCGGGGCGCGGGCTGCCCGAGCGCGAGCGCGCGCGGCGCATCGTCGGCCCGGCCCGGCGCGACGAACGCCGCCACCGCGCACCCGATCATCGCCGAACCGAGGACCACCGTCTTCATCGTCAGCTTCATCGCTTGACCTCCGTGGAATCATGTGAGGGCGCTTCATCGAGCGCCTTGCGCACGGCCGACTCGAGGGTCGCATAGGTCTGCCGGCCCTCCCAGAAGCCCAGCTTGCGTCCCGCGCCGTCGTAGAGAAACGTGGCGGGGATCGCACCGCTCCAGAAGGGCTCGATCGCGTTGATGAACCGCATGTCGTCGCCGGTCCGGATGAAGGATGGCACGTCCACCCCGTGCCCGGCGAGAAAGGCGCGAGCCGCTCCCGCGCCGTCCTCGAAATCGGCGGACACCAGCACCAGGCGCAGCCCGCGCGCGCGGTACGCGCGGGCGAGGCGCACGATGTCCGGAAATTCTTCGCGGCACGGTGCGCACCAGGTGGCCCAGACGTTGAGCATCACCGCACGCGCGCCGGGGGCGCGCACCGCTTCGAGCACGCGCTCCGCGCCGGCCGCGGCCAGCGGCGGCGCCGCGGCGGGCGTCCGCTCCGGCGTTGCCGCGCGCGGCGCATGCGAGCCGCCGCACGCCGCGCACGCCGCCAGCCCCAGCGCCGCGAGCAGCCGGAGCGCGCGCCGCCCGCTCACGGGGTCCTCGCGGAGTCCGCGCCGCCGCGGCCGCCCAGGAGCGCGAGCAGCAGCCCCGCGAGCACCAGCAGCGATCCGATCCAGTGCGCCGCCGTCAGGCGCTCGTGCCGGAGCGTGGTCCCGAAGACCAGCGCCACGATCGGCACGACCACCGAGATGAAGCTGATGCGCGTCAGCGCCCAGTGGTTGACGAGCCACGCGTAGAGCACGAACGCTCCCACCGATCCCGCGAGCGTGAGATACATGATCGAGAACAGCCCGCGCGACGTGGCCGGGAACGCGTGCGGCTCGCGCGCCAGGAAGCTCGCGGCCAGGCACACCATGAACCCCACGGCCGCCGCGACCGCGTTCGCCCCGATCGGGCTCTGCCGCGGCCCCGACTTGAGGACCACGCCCGAGACGGAGGCGAGCGTGGCGGCGCAGAACAGCGCCCCGATCGAAAGCGGAGCCGCGCGCCCGCCGATCTGTCCCGAGAAGATCGAGGCGACGCCGGCGAACGCGATGATCGCCCCGGCCACGCGGACGGCGATCAGACGCTCGAGCCCCCATCCCCACGCGAGCAGCGCGGTGGTGAGTGGAATGGTGCCGTAGAGCACGGCGGCCAATCCCGATGGGACGGTCTGCTCGCCCCAGTACAGCAGGCAGAATCCCAGGCCGAAGTTGAGGAACCCGAAGGTCGCGGCGGCCCGCGCCGCGGCTCCCCGCGGCAGCCGCTGACCCGAGAGCCGGGTGATCGCGGTCAGGAGCACGCACGCCAGGGCGAGACGGATGGCCGCCGCCCAGAACGGCGGCACCTGTTCGTCCCCGACGCTGATCACCATGAAGGTGCTGCCCCAGACCAGGCAGCAACCGATGAAGGCCGCGAGCAGGGCGGCGGGCGTCGCGCGGGGGATGAGTCCGTTCATGAGATCGCCGTGAATGAGGTGGACCGCGCGGCCGGACGAGAACCCTGGACCGCGCACACTAGCCAAGCCGCGCGCTGAAGGCCAGCCGCGGCGGCCTGCCGGACTCGGGGCTCGCGCCGGTCGCCGCGCCCGCCGCGCTCGCGCATAGGCCGTGACCCGCGCCCCGCGGCCCGGTTAGAATGCGCGCTCGCTCCATGCCCGAAACTCTCGCGCAACTTCCCGCTCCGCGTGTGCCGCCGCGCCTCCCGTCGCGCGCGGCGGCGCTGCTGCTCGCGATCATCGCCTGCGCCGCGTGCGTCGCCTGCAACCATCGCGCGGCGGACCTCGCGTATCCACCGGGGCCCGATGCCGGCGGGACGCCGCGCCGCGGCGGCAAGGCCGTCCTGGTGCGCGAAGAGGATCCCGACTTTCTCGACCCCGCGCTCTCCTACGGAACGTACTCGGCGCCGGTCACGCAGGCGGTCTTCCACACGCTGATCGACTACGCGAGCGCACCGGGCACGGCCGGCGCGCGAATCGTCCCCGACCTGGTCGAACGGGTCCCCGAGGTGCGCGAGGACGGCACGCTCTACTGCATGAAGCTCCGCGCGGACGCGCGATTCGGTGCTCCGCTCCACCGCCACATCGAGGCCTCGGACTGCAAGTACGCGTTCGAGCGTCTGTTCAGGGTGAACTCGCCGGGGGTGAGCTTCTACCGCAACATCGTCGGCGCGCGCGCGGTGATCGCCGGGAAGGACAGCGTGCTGCCGGGCGTGATCGCGCGCGGCGATTCGCTGTACATACGCCTCGAGCACCGCGACCCGATCTTCCCGTTCCTGATCGCGATGACCTTCACCGCCCCGGTGCCGCGCGAGGTCGCGGAGCGCTACCGCACGACCTTCTCCCAGCACACCGTCGCGACCGGTCCCTACGAGGTGGCGGAGTTCACGCCGCGCCATCGGGTGCTGCTGGTCCGCAATCCTGACTACTGCGGAACCCCGGCGTGGCTCGATACCATCGAGGAGCGGCTCGGGGTGAGCCCGACCAACGCGGTGGCGCTGATCCGTCGCGGGCAGGCCGACGGCGGGTTCTTCGAGGTCCCGGCCGCCGAGGCGGTGCGTCTGCGCGCGGACTCGCTCTGGCGCGGGCAGGTGGACATCGCGGACGGGCTCGAGACCGACTATCTGTACTTCAACGTGAGGATCAAGCCGTTCAACGATGTGCGTGTGCGGCAGGCGGTTGGCTGGGCGCTCGACCGCCGGGCGCTGATCAAGGTGTGGTCGGGGCGAGCCGTGTCGGCTGGCGAGTTCCTGCCGCCCGGGATGCCGGGCGCCGTGCAACTGCACCGTTACGAGGGACCCGATATCGCTCGCGCGCGCCGGCTGCTGACCGAGGCGGGATACCCGAATGGGATCGACGTGACGTTGTTCGGCATCACGACCGAGCCCTACCCGCGCATCCTCGCCGTGCTGCAGCAGCAGCTCGCGGAGGCGGGCATCCGCGCGAAGCTCGACGTTGGCGAGGCGGTGGGCTACACGTCGATGGCCGGCGACACCGCGTATCACGTGCCGTTCGGGTGGTACGCGTGGACCGCGGACTACGTGGATCCCTCGAACTTCTTCGACACGCTGCTCAACGGCCATCGCATCGCCGCGCTCTTCAACAACAACCTGAGCCTGTTCGACGACGCCGACGTCAACGCCCTCATCGAGCGCGCGATGGTCACTCCCGGCGATTCGTCGCGCGCGCGGTTGTGGCAGCAGGTGGACCGCATGGTGATGGACCGCGCCCCGGTCATGCCGCTCGTCCACGTGTACGAGAGCCGGCTCTACAGCCAGCGCCTCGGCGGCTGGTACCGGCACATCACGCGCATCCTCAGGCTCGAGGATCTCTACCTGAAGCGACCCGCCGGGGCCGCGCCGCTCGCCGCGCGGATCGAGCCGCGCCCGTGACCGTCACCGCGCTCGATCCGCAGATCCGTGATGCGGTGGCCGCCGACGCCTCGCCCGGACTCCAGGTCATGCGCCGGTTCCTCGCGGACGGGTGGGCGATGGCGGGCCTCGCGTTCCTCGCGGTCCTCACGCTGCTCGCGGTCGCGGCGCCCTGGATCGTGCCGCGCGTGCTGCACCAGTCGGCGTTCGAGCTGCACATGACGACCCCGCTCACGATCGCGGGCCGCGCGGTCGACGTGGTGTCGGACGACGGCCTGCCGCTCGGCCCCAACCCGCGCTTCTGGCTGGGCGCCGACCTGCTGGGCCGCGACGTGCTCGCGCGGCTGATCTACGGGGCGCGGGTCTCGCTGTTCGTTTCGCTGATGGGGACTCTGTTCGCGCTCGCGCTTGGCCTCGCGGGCGGACTGCTGGCGGGGTTCTACCGCGGCACCGCGGACATGATCATCTCGCGGTTCGTTGACGCGATGATGGCGATCCCGGTGCTGCTGCTCGCGATCGCGCTCGCCTCGGTGCTGCGGCAGGGCAGCGTGTGGATCGTGATCCTGATCCTCGCGCTCGTGAACTGGACCTACCTCGCGCGCATCATCCGCGCCGAGGTGCTCTCGCTGCGCGAGCGCGACTTCATCGAGGCGGCGCGCGCGCTGGGCGCCAGCGACGCCGCGCTGCTCGCGCGCCATCTGCTGCCGAACCTGGCGGGCCCGGTGATCGTGTTCGCGACGCTGTCGGTGGCTGGCAACATCCTGCTCGAGAGCGCGCTCTCGTTTCTCGGCGTCGGCATCCGGCCTCCCACGCCGTCGTGGGGCAACATGATCCAGGAGGGGATGGGCTTCTACACGGTCGCGTGGTGGATCACCCTGTTCCCGGGGCTCGCCATCCTGATGACAGTGGTGAGCTTCAACCTGGTGGGCGACGGATTGCGCGATGCGCTCGATCCCGGATCGAGCGCGCGGCGGACGCGATGACCGCGCAGCTGGTGCGGCGCCTGCTCTGGAGCGTGGTGGTGCTGGTGATCGTGAGCGCGGCGACGTTCGTGATCTTCTTCGCGGTCCCCACCAACCCGGCTGCGCTGATCGCCGGCAAGTACGCGTCGAAGGAGACGATCGCGAAGATCGAGAAGGACCTCGGGCTCGACCTGCCGAAGCCCGTCCAGTTCGCGCGCTTCCTCGGACACGCCGCGCGCGGCGACTGGGGATTCTCCTACGTGAGCCAGCAGCCGGTGGCCGACGCAATTCGCCAGGCGTTTCCCAAGACGCTCTCGCTCAGCATCGGCGCGGTGGCGATCTGGCTGCTGCTCGGGATCCCGCTCGGCATCCTGAGCGCGCTGAAGCCCGGCTCGCTCTGGGACCGGTTCGCGATGGTGCTCGCGCTGTTCGGGATCTCGGCGCCGGCGTACTGGCTGGGCCTCGTGTTCCTGCGCGTGTTCGCGGACCAGTTCGGCTGGTTCCCGCTGGGTGACTATCAGACGATTGGGGAGGCGGGGGTGCTGAGCTGGGCGCATCACCTGGTGCTGCCGTGGGTCACGCTCGCGCTGCTCTACGCGGGGTGGTACGCGCGCATGACGCGCTCGCAGATGCTGGAGGTCTCGCGTCTCGACTACGTGCGCACCGCGCGGGCCAAGGGTCTCCCGCCCGGGGACGTGGTGCGCCGTCACATCCTGCGCAACGCGCTGCTCCCGCTCGTCACCATGCTCGGCATGGACTTCGCGTATCTGCTGGGCGGGGCGGTGCTCACCGAGTCCGTATATGGCATCCCCGGCATCGGCGGGCTCGCGTGGCGCGCGATCCGCCAGCGCGATCTCCCGATGGTGATGGGCACGGTGCTGTTCGCCGCGCTCTTCATCGTGATCGCGAACCTGGTGGTGGACCTGCTCTACATGACGCTCGATCCCCGCATCAAGCAGGAGGCGTAGCCGCGCGACCGTCCGCTCCCCGGGGCGCGGCGAGCGCGAGCGTCATCTCGCGCTGCGAGAGGCGCACGCCGAACCCGAGGCGGGTGAGCGCGGGCTCCGCGGCATGAGCCGCGGGAAGATTGAGCAGGGTGATGGAGGCCGCGGGGTGGGCCGCGATCAACTCCAGCAGCAGCGCCTCGCAAGCTGCCGACGCGCCGCCCGGCTCGCCCATGGGTTCATCCGCGGCCGCGATGTCGGCGATGCGCACCGCGCCTGCCTCCGCGCGATACACGATCCACGCGCGGATCGCGCCGCGGTCCCGCACCGCGAGCGCGCGGAGCCGGCCCGCGGCGTGCTCGATGGAAGGCGCGTCGCACTGCCAGGCGGGGCGCGCGGCGTGGAGCGCGCCGTGGCACGCGAGGCAGTCCTCGACCGAGGCGGGAGTCACCACGAGGGCGGCCCGCCGCGGCGGGGGCGGAGGCGGCGCGGGGTCGCGGCCCCAGAACGCGACCAGGCGCCGGTCGCGAAATCCCAGCGCCTCGTAGATGCGAATCGCCGGCTCGTTCTGTTCGAGCACCTCGAGATCCACGCTCGCGAGCCCGCGCGCGATCGCGCGCCCGATCACCGCCTCCATCATGGCGTGCCCCAGCCCTGAGCCGCGCGCCTCGGGCGCGACCCCCATGCCGGCGATCCAGCCGCGACGATCGCGCACCGCGAGCATGGCGCACGCGACGGCGAGTTCGCCCTCGCTGCCGACGCGCGAATCCTCGGGGCTCACGTCGAACCACGCGAGCATGTTCGAGAAGCCCGGCCCGTCGAGCTGGATGGAAACGTAGTAGCCGGCGTAGCAGCGGTTGAAGAGCGCGGCCATCGCATCGGCCGAGTACTCCGAAGCGGGGGAGAGCCGCAGCGGCGGACGCGGGCCTCGCACGGGGTCCGCCCCGGCTATGGCATCGCGGCGAGCTTCTTCTTGAGCACGCCGATGGTGGATTCCGAGCGCTGACCGGGCGCGAACGACTCGGCCAGATCGAGCGCCTCCCGCAGCGTGCGCTTCGCCGTCGCCGGATCGCCGCGCCCGTTGAAGATGTCGGCGCGCACCTGGAGGATGCCGAGCTTGCGCGGGCCGTACGCATGGAGCAGCGCGCGGTCGGACGCTGCGAGCGCATCGTCCCATCGCTTCATCGCGCGATAGGCGATCGCGAGCCGCGCGGGCGGATTGTAGTCGTCTGGCGCATCGCGCTCCGAGGCATCGAGCATCGGGATGGCGCGCTCGGGCTCGCCCAGCTCGAGGTAGGCGGAGAGCCGGTGCGAGTCGAGCGAGGCGCGCGCCTCCGGCGTCGGCGCGCGCCCCGCCACGCCGTCGAGATAGGCGGACCACGCGAGCGCCACCTGCCTCGCGCCCGCCTCGTCCTTCGCGTCCTGCCGCGCATCGAGCAGGCTGATGTAGAGCCCGGAGCGGTCGTCGGCCGCGATCGCGAGCGCGGTGTCGGCGAGCACCTCGCGGCAATCGGCTTCGAGCGCCGCGATCAGCGAGTCGCGCCCGGAGACGCCCGCGTCGAGCCCCAGCGCGCACTCGAGCCCGCTGCCCGCGAGGTTCGCGGCGGACGGGGTGTGCCGCAGCCCGGGGAAAGCTTCGCGCGCGAGCGCCGCGCATCGAGCCTCGCCGCCACTCTCCTGAAGCGCGTAGAGCAGCGACTCGGTCGCGCGTCCGAGTTGCGGCCAGCCCGCGGGCGCGATCGCGAGCGCCGCCTCGAATGCCGAGTCGGCGGCGGGGTAGTCGGCCGCTCCGTAGAGGCGGTCGGCGCGCGCGAGCGCGGCATCAGCCTCCGCGCTCGCGCCGCCCGGGATCAGAGCGGGGCTCGATGCGCCGCGCTGGGCGGCCGCCACCGCCGCGTTCCCGTCGTCGAGGATCTTCTCGAGCTGCGGGGGCGTTGCCCCGCCTACCCAGCGCAGCGCGACGGCCTCGCTAATGGGATCGAGGATGAAGAAGCTGGGCAGCGCGTGGACTGCGAGCCGCTTCGTGAGCGCCGCGTTCTTCGCCTTCTCGGTGTCGATCGCGAGCCAGACGAACCGTCCGGCGTGCCGCGCGAGGGACCTGTCGGTGAAGACGAAGGCCCGCATCGAACGGCACGTGTGTCACCACGGCGCCCAGGATTCGATGAAGAGCGGGACCTTGCGCGCCCGGGCCTCGGCGATCGCCTTCGCGTAGTCGTCGGCGATGAAGGGAAACACGCAGGCCCCATGCGTCGTCGGCGCCGGGCCGGTCGCGGGCGGGGGCGCGGACGCCGCCGCATTTGCGAGTCCCGCCAGCAGCGCGAAGATGGGCAGCAGCATGCAGCGCATCGTAGCAGAGTACGTGCCCGGGGCCACGCCGCGGGGGCGATCCGTCGAACCCTCGATGCGGGCGGCCGGGCCTAGGATCGGAGCCCGGGCCACGCCTTGACCTGCGCGCGCCGAGAGACTTAGGGTTTTCTTCTCTGCGGCCGCCGATCCCCCGTCGCGAGCCGCGGAGCGCGGAGCGATCCATTCATGTCCGCCCCCTCGAGTTCACCGGACCCCGCATCGGTTCCCCGCAGCGCCGAGCTGATCGGGCGCACGCTCGGGCGTTACCGCGTCGAGGCCCCGCTCGGCCAGGGCGGACTCGCGACCGTCTGGAAGGCGCGCGACACGCTGCTCGGGCGGACGGTGGCGCTCAAGATCCTGGACGACGCGCTGGCCGGCCAGCCCCACGCGCGCCGGCGATTTCTCCACGAGGCGCAGGCGGCCGCGCTGCTCGATCATCCGGGCATCGTCGCCGTGTTCGACGCGGGCGAGGCCGAGGGCCGCACCTACATCGCGCTCTCCCTGATCGACGGCGAGACGGTGCACGCCATCGCCACGAGGCGCCTCATGCCGGTCCCGGAGGCGGTGCGCATCGTGGCCGCCGCCGCCGAGGCCCTCGGGCACGCGCACACGCGCGGGGTGATCCATCGCGACGTCACCGCCCGCAACATCATGGTGGCGCGCGACGGCCGCGTGTACGTCCTCGACTTCGGCCTCGCGCTGGCGCTCGGCAGCTCGCGGCTCACGACCTCGGGCAGCACGATGGGCACCGTGGCCTACATGTCGCCAGAGGTCGCGCGCGGCGAGGAAGCGGATGCGCGCAGCGATCTCTACGGGCTCGGCATCGTGCTCTACGAGGCGCTCACCGGCGGATACCCGTTTCCCGGCGAGCGGCCGGAGGCGATGCTCTACGCCGCGCTCAACGAGCCGCCGCGTCCGCCCCGAGAACGGCGACCCGAGATTCCACCGGCGCTCGAGTGCGTCGTCCTGCGCGCGATCGCGCGCGATCCCGGTGCACGCTATCCGTCCGCCGCCGAGATGATCGCGGCGTTGCGCGCCTCCGCGCTCGAGACGCCGCACATCGAACCCGCGGCGGTGACCCGCGCGGCGGAGCCGGACCCGGCGCCGGCGGGTTCGGTTTCGCCTCCGCGCGTTCCGGCCGCGCGGCCCGACCCGCTGTTCCTGGCGGTGCTGCCGTTCGAGCGCGCGGGCTCCGCGGCCGATGCCGATGGCGCGATCGAGTCACTGGCCTCCCGATTGTCGGGCACGCTGTGCGCGGCGCTCGCCGGTGGGCGCGTCCACGTCATCCCGTCGTCCGCGCCCGTCTCCGCGTCCCAGGCCGACGTTCGATCGCTCGCGCGCGCGCTCGGAGCCAACGCGCTGCTCCGCGGCACCGTGGCGCGCTCCGGCTCTCAGCTGCGCGTGACGTGGTCGGTGCTGGATCCCGAGGGCGGCGCGCAGCTCGCGGGAGGGGTGGCGGACGGTTCAGCGTTCTCGCCGTTCGATCTCGAGGATCGAGTCGTGAGCGGCGTGACCCGCGCGCTCGACCTGCCCGCCGCGAAGGCCGCGGCCACGCCCGCGTCGCGCCCGCGCGATCCGGCGGCGGGCGAGCGCCTCGCGCAGGCGCTCGGCTACCTGCGGCGATACGACAACGAGGCCTCGGTGGACGGGGCGATCCGGCTGCTCGAGCAATTGATGGCGAGCGAGGGCGACAGCGCCGCGCTCCATGCGGCCCTCGCCCGCGCGTACATCGGCAAGTACCAGCTCACGCGGGAGCGCATCTGGGAAGCGCGGGCCGCGAGCGAGTGCGAGCGGGCGCGGCTGCTCGATGCCGACGCCGCGGAGGTGCTGCTCGCCTTCGGAGATCTTCACCTCGCCACCGGGCTGCACGCGGAGGCCGAGGCCGAGTACGCCCGGGCCCTGGAGCAACGCCCGGATCTGATCGACGCCCGCCTCGGGCTGGCCGGTGTGTATACCAACGAGGGGAAGATGAGCGCGGCGGAGGAGGCGTGCCGGTGCGCAATCGAGAGTCAGCCCGACGACTGGCGGGCATACAGCCGCCTGGGCTATCTCCACTTCGTGGGAGGCCGCTACGATCGGGCGCTCGAGCCCTGGCAGCGCGTGGTCGAGCTCACGCCCGACAACGCGAAGGGGCGGCGTAACCTCGGAAATCTCTACTACCGCCTGGATCGCTTCGAGGAGGCGGTGTGCGCGTATCGTGAGTCCCTGAAGATCAACCCGAACGCCGTGGCCTTCAGCAATCTCGGGACGACCTTCTTCTATCTCGGGCGCTACGACGAGGCGGCATCCGCCTTCACCAAGGCGACCGAGCTCGCGCCCTCCGATCCGCTGGGCTGGGGCAATCTCGGGAACGCTTTCCACTGGATGCCGGGCCGCGGCCCCGAGGCGGATGCCGCGCTGGATCGCGCGATCGCATTGATGCGGGAGCGGCTCGAGCGCAACGCCGAAGAGCCCGAGTCCTGGGCGCGGCTCGCGGGCTGGTTCGCGAATCGCGCGCGCGAGCGCGAGGCTCGCGAGGCGATCGGGAGGGCGCTCACGCTCGCGCCCGATCGCGCGGATTGCCTGGTGCGGGCGGGCCACGTGTTCTATCAGCTCGGCGATCGGAAGGAAGCGCTCGCGCGGTTGCGCGAGGCGGTTCGAGCCGGATACGGAGTGGAGGAATTGCGGCGCGATCCGGAACTCGCGCCGCTCCGTGAGGACCCTGAGTTCCGGCAAATCATGATGGAAGGCCCCGCGCAGGCGGGGGTGATTCACGAAGCGAAACACGAAAAGGGGGGAGCCGCATGAGTCCGAACACGCCGAAGCCGAAGAAGCACAGGCCGCACAAGCCGCACAAGCCCAAACCACCGATACCGCCGCCGCCCCCGCCGCCGCCGCCCCGCAATGACGTCACCGTCGAGCTGCGCGCAGACGGAACGGTCGATCCGCAGTTCCCACGCCTGAGCGAGAAGGGGAAGGATCGCATTCGCTGGTGGAACAAGGACGTGCGTGGCCACACGCTCACCTTCCAGCTGTGGCCGTTCGTCGAGGCGCCAGGTCCGATCCAGATCAACGCCGGGAAGAAGTCGAAATGGTTCACGGTCTTCTCCTCCGCGCAGCAGCGTGGCTACGATTACGACATCGATCCCCCGATCACCCCGCCGAATCAGGGGCCGGATACGCCGGCGATCATCGCGGACCCCTAGGCTCGGGAGGCTTCGCTTCCGCGTGATCGACTCGGGATCGTGGGGCTGAGGCGGCCCGATCCCGGCGCTCGTCACCCAGGGCGCCGGGCGGGCCGTCGCCCGCGATCTCGGTGTTGGCAGCTGCCCTGACATAAGGAGGCCGCATGCTGCATGGCTTCGTGCGCGGCACGCCGCGCTGCGTACTGGGACTCGTCGCGTGCGCGTCGTGGCTGGCTATTTCCGGTTGCGCTTCCCATCGCCACCTCGCGCGCCCCGGCGAGGATCCGTACGACCGGATCACCGTAGCGCGCTTCGACGCGGGCGCGACCTCCGCGCGCCGCACGCGTGACTTGCCGCGTTCGGCCTACCGGCCGGCCCGCCCGACGCGCAGGTCCGGCCCTGCGCCCGGCCCGCACGCGAGCCGCCTCCATCCACTGCTGTCGCAGTGGCTGATCGACAGCCTCGGGACCAAACAGGACACGTTGCTCGTGACCTTCGAGGACGGCGTCGTGGTTCGCCGCTTCCCGGAACCCGACATGTCGCTCCCGCGCAACGCGCCTCCCAACCTGACCGCGCTGGCTCACGCCGCGGCGATGAGGGACTCACTGCTCGGGCGCCGCGCTTCCCGCTACACCACGGACTCGCTCGACCTCGTGCAGCATTTCGGCGCTCAGGTGCTCGAGCGTTTCTGGCTGGGGCAGGTGCTGCGAGTCGTGTTGCCGCTCGATCAGGTGACCCCGCTCTCCAATCGCCCTGGCGTGATCTACATCCAGCCAGTGCACAGCGGCGAGCCGCCGCCCCAGGGCGGCCCGACGCCGAGCACCGGCGATGAGGTGGCGATCGCGCGCGGGCGGATCGCGAGCGATCAGTACTTCGCCTGGCCCCCGATCAGCTCCTACGGCTGGATGAGTCTGCTCGACACCGGCGTGCAGTTCACGCACGAGCTGCTCCTGACCGGAAATCACATCGGGATACGGGGCGACTGCGTGAACTCGAAGGTCGATCCGCTGGGACACGGCGACTGCGTCACGCCCGACCCGCTCAAGCCGTTCGACCCGGCGGAGCAATGCGGCACCGGGCACGGCACCTCGTCGGCGGCGATCATGGTCGGCAACGACGTGCGTGGCGATTCCTATCGCGGCGTCACCGCGGGCACGCTCGATTGCTTCCGCGTGTACGAAGGGTGTCCGCCCACGCTCAACTCAGCCGCCGTGCTGCACGGGTTCCAGGATGCCGTAAGCAATCTGGATCGCGTGATCTGCGCCGAGGTCGCGGCCGACTCGACCGACTTGAGCGCCATCGCTATCTTCGCGGACCACGCATACGATGCCGGTGCGGTGGTGATCGCCGCGAACGGCAACAAGACCTCGCCCAGCACGGGTACCGGCACCATGGTGAAGTCTCCAGCTTACGCGCGGAAGGTGATCGGCGTCGGCGGCTACGAGGTCACGTTGACTCCCTCCGCGACCATCCTCCAGCAGAGCTGGGGGCCGACCTGGGACAACCGCGCCAAGCCCGACATCCAGGCGCCCAGCAACACCGAAACCGCGCGCGGCTCCGCGACGAGCTCGATCACGCCATCTCAGTACTGGAATTTCACGGGCACCAGCGGCGCGGCGCCATACGGGGCGGGTGCCGCCGCGCTGCTGCGCAACTGGCTCAAGTGGGCGGCGAACATCACGGACCCGGGGCAGATCTACGCGCAGCTGATCCTCTCGGGGCGTCAGCCCTTTCCGTTCAGCGATCCCAAGGTGGGCGCGGGTCCGATCGAGCTGCCCACCAGCGGCTGGGGGTGCTTCGGCAAGGTGACGATCGGGTCCGGGTCGGTGGTCGACGTTCCGATCGAGATCACGCAGCCCGGCATCCAGCGCATCGAGGCCGCTCTATGGTGGCCCGAGGAGCTGAAGATCGACGCGGCCGGAAATCGGGTCCCGAGCCACAACGTGATTCAACTGTTCCTGCTCGATCCCCTCGGCAACGTGAGGGGTACGAGCGACGGTGTGACCGGCGTGTTCCAGCGCACGAGCGCCGCGAACACTCAAACGACAGGTGGAACATGGGCGGGAGGAACGTGGAAGCTCGAGATCATCGGGGAGCTGGTGCCGTTCGGCCCGCAGGACGTGTACTGGACGGCGGCGATGCGACGATAGGCTGGGCTGCGGTCCTCGCGCTGCTCGCGCTCGGGCTCGCGATCAGCGGATGCGCGAGCGTTCGGCCCGTCGCGCGCGCGCGGCCCGGCGAAGACCCCTTCGACAAGATCTACTCCTCACGCCCCGGCAGTACCGGCGCGGCGGCGTTCACGGTGCGGGATCTGCCGCGGTCGGCCTACTCGCGCGTGACCAGCGCCCGCATCGCACCGTCCCGGCCGGCGATCGCGGCCACGGCGCCCTCGCACATCCACCCGGTGCTCCGCCGCTGGCTGGCCGACAGCCTCGGCTCCACGCGCAAGGAGTTGCTCGTCACGTTTCGCGATCGCGTCGAGATCCCGCGGTTCCCCGAGCCCGATGCCGCCGCGCGCGGAAAGTCCGGCGCCCTCGACGCCGCGCGCGCGCTGATCGACCGGATCGCGGCCGCGCGCGACAGCCAGTACCGGGCCGACGAGGCCGACCTCGGGCGCCGCTTCGAGGCGCGCGTGCTCGAGCGGTTCTGGCTGGTGCAGGCGATGCGCGTGGAGATGCCTTTGCGCGCGGTCGAGAATCTCGCCGCGCGCCACGACGTGCTCTACGTCGAGCCGCGCAACGCAGGCGAGCCGCCACCGTGGGGTGGTCCGCCCACGCCGAACTCGGGCGACGAGGTGATCGTCGGACGACATCGCATCGGGAGCGACCCCTACTTCGACCTCGGCGTGCCGTCCGTCCCGATGAGCCTCCTCGACACCGGCGTGTTCTTCGGGCACGAGCTGCTGACCCCGCCGCCCGATGAACCGTCCCACATCGGGATCAAGGGCGATTGCGTCAACGGGCTCGCCGACTGCATCACCCAGGATCCGGAGAAGCCCGCGATGAATGCGGAGGATACGTGCGCCGACGCGCATGGCACGGCGAGCGCCGCCATCATCACCGGCGGCGTTGCCAACGGCGGTCGCTACCGGGGCGTGACGCGGAATACTCTGGACTGCTTCCGGGTATACGAAGGCTGCCCGCCGACCTACGTCTCCACCGCGGGGCTGCACGGGATGCAGGACGCGGTGAGCAACCTGAGGCGTGTGATCTGCGCCGAGATCCAGACCGACTCGACCGACCTGTGCGCGATCTCGATCGCCGCGGACCACGCGTTCGACTCCGGCGCGGCCGTGATCGCGCCGAACGGGAACAAGCATCTGGGCGCCGACGGGAGCACCTACCGGACCGTGACCGCGCCCGCGTACGCGCGCAAGGTGATCGGCGTGGGGGCGTACGACTTCGGGTTCACATCCGGTGAGCCCATCACCGCGCAGAACTGGGGGCCGACCGCCGACAACCGCGTGAAGCCCGACGTCATGGGCCCGACCAACACCGAGACCGCGGACAACGGGGGACCGGGGCTCTACTTCTCATTCACCGGAACGAGCGGTGCGGCGCCATACGTCGCGGGGGCTGCCGCGCTGCTGCGCGGCTGGCTCAAGAACGCCGCCGGCGTCAGGGATCCGGGCTACGTGTACGCGCAGCTGATCCTCGCGGGCCGCAAGACGTCGCCATTCGATCCGAAGATGGGCGCGGGCGGCATCGTGCTGCGGCCGCCCGGACAGCTCCACTTCGGAAAGATCTCGCTGATCGACGGCGAACAGGTCGACATCCCCGTCTCGATCGGCGGCATCGGCCAGTTCCACGTGGAGGCCGCGGCGTGGTGGCCGGAGCGCCTCGAGGTCGACGAGCAGGGGAACCGGGTCGACACCCACAATGTCATCGAGCTGAGACTGCTGGATAAGGACCAGAACCTGGTGTACGCGGACGTCCAGCACGACGGCGTGTTCAAGCGCGACGACATCAACCTGGTGGCCCACCCGGGGAACGTCCTGTGGGTTCGCGCGCGCATGGTGGGAAACGGCGAAGCGCAGCAAACCGTGTACTGGGCGGTCGCGGTGCGCGGGCCCTAGCGCTCGCCGTCGATGTGCGCGCCCTGCGCGATCCACGCCCCGAGCGTGTCGCGTTCGGCGTCGGTCATGCCGGTGAGGTTGCCGAGCGGCATGGTCCTGGTCTCGACCGCGCGCACCTGGATGCGGGCCGCGAGGCTCGCGATGCGTCGCGGGTCCTGGAGGATGATCCCGCTCGGCGGCTCCGTGAATGACGGGTTCGACGGCTTCGCGGCGTGACAGGTCACGCACCGGCGCTCGATGATCGCGTGGACGGTCGCGAACCTCACGCCCGCGCCGGCCCGCGCCGGCGCGGCGGCGCCATGCCGGGCCGGAACCGTGAGCGAGACGACCGCGGCCAGCGATGCGATGGCCGCCGCCACGAACCACGGATTGCTGCGCGCGCGAAAGTTCATCACGTACTTCACGGACGCGCCGAACACCACGAGCAGCACCAGCACCAGCCATGAGAGCCGGTTGCCGTAAGTCGATGGGAAGTGATTGCTGAGCATGGTGAACACCACCGGCAGCGTGAGGTAGTGATTGTGCGTGGAGCGCACCTTGGCGCGCGCGCCGAGCGATGCGTCGGCCTCGCGGCCGGCGCGCGCCGCGGCCAGCATCTGGCTCTGCGCGGGGATGATGCGCCGCCACACGTTGGCGGCCATCACGGTGGCGAGCATCGCGCCCAACTCCACATACGCCGCGCGCCCGCTGTAGACGCGCGTGAGCCCGAGCGCGGCGCCCACGATCAGCGCGAAGGAGACGAGCCCCGCGACCGCGGGGCGGCGCGCGAGCGGCGAGCTCCACAGCGCGTCATACGCCAGCCACGCGATCGCGAGCAGCGCGAGGCTGAGGGCGATCGCCGCGCCCAGACCGAGCCCCGGTCCGCTGCGGTCGAGCAGGTACACACCGCCGCCCATGTAGTACACGATCCCGAGCAGGAGGAACCCGCTGATCCAGGTCGTGTACGCCTCCCACTTGAACCAGTGGAGCGAGGCCGGAATCTCGCCGGGCGCGAGCACCTTACGCTTCACCACCTCGTAGAATCCGCCGCTGTGCACCATCCACAGCTCGCCCACCACGGCCCCGGCGCGCGGACGCGAGGGCGGCGCGAGGCTGCTGTCCATCCACATGAACAGGAACGAGTCGCCGATCCACATGATGGCCGCGATCACGTGGGTCCAGCGGGCGAGCAGGTGGAGCCATTCGAGGGCGATGGACGTCATGGGTGGGCCTGGGTCTCCGGGACGCACACGAGGAAGGCGGCATACTAGGGCAGGGCGCGCACCGCCGTCGATGCGGAAACGCGAGCGGCGCGCCCTCGGGGGGAGGACGCGCCGCCTCGGGTGGTTCGATCAGCGGGAGAGGTAGGCGAGGAGGCTCGGCGCCTGCGCGATCCGCGCCCCGCGGGGGAGCGCCTCCGGATTGAGCAGACGGAACTCGACGCGGCGATTGGCCTGCAGCTCCCTCGCGTTGCGCTCGGGCGTCACCGGGCGCGTCTCGCCGTAGGGGCGCACCGCGAGCTGCATGGTGCGCACCTTCGCGTCCTGCGTCAGGAAGCGGCGCACCTCCTCCGCCCGCTTGCGGCTCAGCTCGCGATTGTATTTCTCGGTGCCGCGCCGGTCGGCGTGGCCGCCGACCTCGAACTTGAGCCGCGGATTGCGACGGATGACGGCCGCGACGTCCCGGAGCATGGTGCGCGCGTGCTTGCGGAGCCGCGCGCTGTCGGTGCGGAAGAAGACGTCGTCGAGCGTGATGGTGCCGCCGCTCAGGAGCTCGTCCTCGATCTCACCCTGGCCCCGCGTTCGTCCGGGGGGCGCGCTCGACTTCATGTCGCATCCCCAGTGGTCCACCTCGACCCCGGGCCGGGTGCAGGGACAGCGATCCACGCGGTCGAACACGCCATCGCGATCCATGTCGACGGCGGGCCACGAATAGCCGGGGGCCGCGGGATCGGTGAGGGGCGCGTTCGCGCGCGGGTGGGCGGGGGCGGAGCTCGCGATCAGGGCCACGAGCGTCAGGGCGGAGAGCAGCGCAGCAGTCGTCTTCACTTCATACCTCGCGCGATACCGGCATCGCCGGGACACTGTCAATGGTTCGCGACCGGTGTGGACCCCATGGGGCACACCCGTCCACGCGCGAGTGAAGGACAATAATGATAGTCCAATTCGCCGACGTGAGGGAAGTGCGAAGATCTCCGGGGCGGGAATCGCCGGCGGGCGTGGCGGGTGCTTGATGCGCGCGGGCCACGCGCCTAATGTGCGGGCCGCCTGACCCCCCTAGGTCCCACCCCGCGTTGCGGAGAAAACGGATGACCACCACCCTCGTCCTCGGAGGAGGCTTCGGCGGCCTCGCCCTGACCCGCGCGCTCCGGGCGCGCCTGCCGAACGAGCATCGCATCGTGCTGGTGGATCGCTCGCCCGATTTCGTGGTGGGCGCGGCCAAGACCTGGGTCATGCTGGGCGAGCGCCGCGCTGAAGCCGTGAGCGTGCCGCGGGCGCGGCTGGTGCCAGACGGGGTCACCGTGGTGAGGGCCGAAGTGCTCGGCATCGACGCGGCGCGGCGCGAGGCCGAGACCGCGACCGGGCGGCTCTTGTGTGACCACCTCGTGCTCGCACTCGGCGCCGAGCTCGACCCCGGCGCCGTGCCGGGGCTCGCTTCCGCGGCTCACACGTTCTACACGCTCGACGGCGCGAAGCGTCTGCGGTCCGCGCTCGAAGCGTTTGACGGCGGGCGCGTGGTGCTGCTCATCCCGCGCGTGCCCTTCATGTGCCCGCCCGCCCCTTACGAGGCCGCGATGCTGCTGCACGACGCCTTCGAGCGGCGCGGCATCCGCGGGCGCACGACGCTCGAGGTGTGGACGGTCGAGCGGGCCCCGATGATGACGGCCGGCCCGGAGATCGGAGCCGTCGTGAAGCAGGCGCTCGCCGCGCGCGACATCGGCTTCCATCCGCTCTCGAAGGCCGCGGGGATCGACGGCGCGCGGCGCGCGGTTCGCTTCGAGGACGGGAGCGAGACGACCTACGACCTCCTGATCGCGATTCCTCCGCACCGCGTTCCGCGGATCGTCGTCGATGCGGGGCTCGCGGAGAGCGGTGGATGGGTGGAGGTCGATCCCGCCACGCTCGAGGTGAGCAGGCCCGGAGTCGCGCCGCAGGTGTACGCGATCGGCGACCTCAACAGCGTGCGCTTGCCGGGCCGCTTCGATCCGGCGATGCCGCTCGCGCTGCCCAAGGCCGGCGTGTTCGCGGCCGCCCAGGGGGAGGTGCTGGCGCAGCGCATCGCGGCATCGGTGCTGGGCGAGCCGGCGACCGCGGCGATCGATGGGCGGGGCTTCTGCTACATCGAGGTGGGGGGCGGGCAGGCGATGCGCGGCGACGGCGCGTTCTTCGCGATGCCGCACCCGGTGATGGTCCATCGGCCGCCTGATGCCGAGCAGTACCGCGAGAAGCTCGAGTGGATCGAGGGCCTGACGCGTTCGCCAGGGACGTGAGCCCCGCGGCGCCGCGCTACTTGGGTTGTGCTCCGAAGAATGCAGCTGGCGCGGGGGATGCAGAGCTGATCGCGCATGCCGATCGCGAGCCCCCGATCGCCCCCCTTCTGTCCCAATCCCGGCTGTGAGTTTCATCGCGGCCCGCGCGCCGCCTGGCGCTGGAAGCGCGCCGGGTTCTTTGCGCGCGCCGCGGCGCCGCGCCGGGT